>NZ_KZ626972.1 GCF_002911015.1 Streptomyces populi | reverse complement strand
TCCGCGACACCGACGACCTGCTGCTCGCCATCGCCGACGAACTGATCGGCCGGACCCTGCGCGACTGGCGCCCCACGGGGGACTGGCGCGCCGACCTCCGGGACCTCGGCCTGCGCGTGCACTCCGGGTCCCTCGCCCACCCGCAGGCCGCCGTGCTCAGCTCCTACCGGGTGACCGGCCGGGCCCACGAGATCCAGGCGGTGGAGACGATCCTCGGTGTGCTCCGCGGCGCCGGATTCCCCGACGCCGAGGCCGTACGGATCTACCACGCCTTCGTCGACCAGGCCCTCGCCTTCGCGGCCCTGGACGCCGCGAGCGCCGCCCTGCCCCCCGCCGCCCGTGACGCCGAGGCCGGCGTGTGGCGGGCGATGTACGCCCGGCTGCCCGCCGACAGCCACCCGAACATCGCGGCGACGGCCCGCCACCTCGTGCACGACATGCGGCGCAGCGCCTATCCGACGGCGCTCGACATGCTGCTGGGCGCGGCGGCGGCCCGGCTCGCGGAGATCACCGGGGGCGAGCGCGCGGCCGGATCCGGGCACGGGGGCGGTCGCGCGCCGGAGACCGGGCCCGCGGACGGCCGCGCGGCGGGATCCGGACCGCATCCGCCCGGCCCGTCACACTGAGGCCCGTTCCACCGTCGCGCCCGCGGAGCGCCTGCCCGCCGCCGCGGGCACGCCGCCCGCGCACCGCGGTTCCGGTGCCGTCCCGCACGAGCCCTCCGGACGTGGTCGCGTGCGGGACGGCACGTGGCCGGTGGCCGACTGAAATCCCCGGACGGGGCAACCCGGGACGGCAGGGCAGTGGCGGCCGGACGCCGCCCCGTCGTCCCGGAACCCCCTCAGGGAGGAAACATGGCACTGGTCACGGCAGCCGTCGTGGTGCTCGACTGCGCCGAGCCCGAGAAGCTCGCCGCCTTCTACATGGAACTGCTCGACGCGCGGCAGACCGACGTCGGCAGCAACCGCGTCGAGATCAAGGGCGCCGACGGAATGCGGATGGCCTTCCGCCGTGACGCGAACGTCACGCCGCCCAGCTGGCCACGTCCCGAGAACGCCTTCCAGGTCCACCTCGACTTCCACGTCGACGACCTCGACGAGGCGGAACTCAGGGTGATCGGCCTGGGCGGGCGCCCGCTGGAGACGAAGGGCGAGCCGGGCCCGTACGAGGAACGCGGCTACGCCGACCCGGCCGGACACTCCTTCACCCTGCGCAGCGCGCGGTCGACAGCCCCGAAGCAGGGCTGACCGGCCGGGCCCTCCCGCGCACGCGCCGCTCAGTCGCGGCCGGACGCGTCGGGGGAGGGCCACACGCCCGTGGACCGCTCGATGGCCTTCGCGCCCGAGCGGTCCACCGCGCTGCGCACGACGGCGAAGATCGCGCCCTGGAGGGCGGCGGCGAACAGCACCTCGCCCCAGCCGCGGTCCCGGTCCAGGGCGTCGGGGGCGTTCTCCTCGTGACGTATCGCCATCCAGGTCTTCTGGAAGGCGAGACCGGCGAGAGCGCCTCCGGCCCAGCTCAGCACGAAGCCGACCGGCTTGTAGGTCAGGGACAGTTTGCGTTTCTTCTGCTTCTTGGACACCGAGGCTCCTTCTCCACTCCCGAGGCCGCCACGTACGCCGGCCTCCTGCCACCGGGTACGAGTGCCCTGTACGCGGCCTTCGTACCCGGTCCGATTCCCCCGGCCGATTCTCCCGGCCCGCCCGGTGTGAGGCAGGGTGCCGAGGGAAACCGGCCGGTGTGAGCGGCGAAGAGACGACAGGACCGGTGGAAGGGACGGGGCACGCCCCGTCGGGGCGGCGGGGACGGAAGGAGGACGGCGCCGACAGCAGGACCAAGGTCACCGTGATCGTGGCGCTGGGCGCCAATCTGCTGATCGCCGTGGCCAAGGCGGTGGGCGGCCTGATCTCCGGGTCTCCCGCGCTCCTCTCGGAAGCCGCGCACTCCGTGGCGGACAGCATGAACGAGGTGTTCCTGCTGGCGGCGCTGCGCCGCAGCCGCCGCCCCGCCGACCGACGGCACCCGTTCGGTTACGGCAAGGAACGGTTCTTCTGGTCGCTGCTCGCGGCCGTCGGCATCTTCGTCATGGGCGGCTGCTTCTCCTTCTTCCAGGGCTTCGAGGCGCTCCGCAACGGCGCCGAGGAATCCTTCGGCGGTTACATGACGGGTATCGCGGTGCTCGTCGTGGCCCTGCTCGCTGAGGGCGCCTCGCTGCTGCGCGCCGTCTTCCAGGTGCGGGGCAAGGCGGGCGACGGCATGCGCGACCCGGCCCTGCGGACGGTCGTCGCCGAGGACGGCACCGCGGTACTGGGCGTGAGCCTCGCGATCGTCGGCATGGTGCTCCACATGGTCACGGGCCAGGTCGTGTGGGAGGCCTGCGCCTCCTTCGCCATCGGGCTGCTGCTCGTGTGCATCGCCTTCTGGCTCGGCAGCGACGCCCGTGAACAGCTCATCGGACGCGCCGTCGACGAGGAGCAGAGCGGCCGGATCCGGGAACTGCTGAAGGCGCAGCCCGAGATCGACAGCGTCGAGGCGCTGCTGACCATGGAACTCGGCCTCGACTCGACCCTGGTGGCCGCCCGGATCGACCTGGTACCCGGGCTCGACAGCGAGGAGGTCGAGGAGGTCGCCGTCCGTATCAAGCGCTCGGTCGCCCACACCTTCCCCGGGGCCGACCAGATCTTCCTCGACGTGACCGACGCCGGAGCGGCGCGAGCGGCCGCGGGCCGCGGAGGGGCGGGCGACCGGTCCCGTACCGGCGGCACGGCGGCGGGAGACCCGGCCGTGTCGGGCTCCGCGACGACGGGAAGCCCCGCCGCGACGGGGGAGCGCGGCGGGGCCTGACGGACGGGTGCCCGGCGTCCTTCGGTTCATGCACGCCGGTCCGGTGGGATCCGGGAGTTCCGGAGTGCCGTTCCCCGTGGTGCGCCGGAGTCAGCCGGCCGGCTCCAGCACGAAGACGGGGATCACCCGGTCGGTCTTCTTCTGGTAGTCGGCGTACGGGGGGTACGCGGCGACCGCGCGCTCCCACCACTCGGCCTTCTCCCCGCCGGTGATCTCCCGGGCCGTGAACTCCTTGCGCTCGGGCCCGTCCTGGAGCTCGACACGGGGGTCCGAGGTGACGTTGTGGTACCAGACCGGGTGCTTGGGGGCACCGCCGAGCGAGGCGACCACGGCGTACCGTCCGTCGTGCTCGACGCGCATGAGCGGGGTCTTGCGGATCTTGCCGCTCTTCGCGCCGCGTGTCGTGAGGATGATGACGGGCAGGCCGGTGTCCGCCAGGGTCGTCCCCTTGGTCCCGCCGGAACTCTCGTACAACTCCACCTGGTCCCGGACCCACTGGGTGGGGCTGGGTTCGTACTCGCCCTCGAGTGGCATGACTTCCGTCCTGTCGTCGTGTCGGACCGGTCGTGTCCCGGCTCGATTCAACACCAGCACGGACGTGGATCCTCCGCACCGCGGCCCGCGCGGTTCCTCGCGTCGGGCCGATCCCCCGGTGGGGTGTACGGGGCCGTCCCGGGCCCGCGCCCCGGCCCTCATGACGAGGACACCAGGACGCGTACGGCCAGCAGCATGATCACGCCGCTCGACACGAGCCCCGTCACCAGCCGCCCCCGGTGCCCCGTCAGGGTCCGGCCGAGCAGGGCGCCGCCCCCGGCGATCAGGAGCTGCCAGCTCGCGGACGCGGCGAACGCGGCGAGGACGAACACCCCCTGCTCCAGCGGACGGACCGCCTCGGCCGTCCGGCTGCCGAGCACCAGCGCGGCGAAGTAGACGACGGTGGTGGGGTTGAGGAGGGTGATCCCCAGCAGCGCGAGGTAGGCGCGGCCGGGACGCGGGGGGTCCTGACCGGTCCGCTCGGCGAGCCGGCGTTCGCGGTACCGGCGGACCGCGCCGATCGCACCGTGGACCGCCAGCGCGGCCAGCACCAGCGCGGAGACCCGGCTCAGCGGGAGCATCACCGGCTGGAGCGCGGCGGCGAGCACCGTACCGCCGAGAGCTGCGGCCAGGGCGTACAGTCCGTCGGCCGTCGCGACGCCCAGCGCGGCCGAGGCGCCGATCCGCAGGGACGTACGGGCGGTGAGGGAGACGAGATAGGTCGCGACCGCTCCTACGGGCATGGCGATGCCGTAGCCCGCGAGGAGCCCCGCGACGAGCGCGGCCGTCACGACCGGGGAAGCTCGGGCCTCCGGGGTCGGCCGGGCTGCTGCTGGACCCGCACCGGACGGACGGTGGCGGAGGTCGGCGGCAGGAAGGCTTCGTTCGTGGACATGGGCAGATGTTCGGGCCGCCGGACGCACCCGCGCAACCCGTTTTCGGAAGGGGGTCCCGGGGACTTCGAGCCAGGAGCGGGCAGGCGGGGCGCCGGCGGGGCCGGGAGCCCGCAGGAAACGGAACCGTGCCCGCCGCCCTTCGGCCAGATCGCGCGAGCGGCTCATCTGGCCGAACTTCGCGTGGCCGCATAGATGCCTGGGGCATCTAATGAAGATCGGAAAGAGGGAACCGTCGCTTGCGAGGTCACTCATGACAGAAACTCCCCTGACCCGATCCCCCGCGGACCGGCCTCCGGAGTCCGGGCGCTCGGCGTTCCGGCGTCCGGGACCCGGGCTTCCGGCGCCGGAGCGTCCGGCGTCCACGGGCTCGGCGCCCGAACCTCCGGCGTCCGGGCTCACGGCGTCCGGGCCGCCGCCGGCCGCGTCTCCGGTCGTTCCGCCGTCCGTCGCTCCACCCGTCGCTCCGGCCGTCCCCGCGATCGCCTTTCCGCAGGACCGGACCTGTCCCTACCATCCGCCCGCCGCCTACGCGCCACTGCGCGAGGGGCGTCCGCTCGCACGGATCTCCCTCTTCGACGGGCGTGACGTCTGGGTGGTCACCGGCCAGGGCGCCGCCCGTGAACTCCTCGCCGACCCGCGGCTGTCCTCGGACCGCACGCTGCCCGCGTTCCCGTCGACCACCGAGCGGTTCGCGGCGACACGCAACCGCAGGGTCGCGCTGCTGGGGCTCGACGACCCCGAGCACCACGTCCAACGCCGCATGCTGGTACCGAGTTTCACCCTCAAACGGATCGCCGCGCTGCGCCCCGGCATCCAGGAGACCGTCGACCGGCTGCTCGACCGCATGGCCCGGCAGGGCCCGCCCGCCGAGCTGGTCAACGACTTCGCGCTTCCCGTGCCCTCCATGGTGATCTGCGCGCTCCTCGGAGTCCCTTACGGCGACCACGACTTCTTCGAGGCGCAGTCCCGCCGGCTGCTGCGGGGCCCGGACGCCGCCGACATCGAGGACGCACGCGACCGGCTGGACTCCTACTTCGGCTCGTTGATCGAACGCGAGGAGAAGCATCCCGGCGACGGGCTCCTCGGCGAACTCGTCCGCGACCAGCTGCGCGAGGGAAGGGTGGACCGCGAGGAGCTGGTCTCGCTGGCGACGATCCTGCTCGTCGCCGGGCACGAGACGACGGCGAACATGATCTCGCTGGGCGCGTTCACCCTGCTCGGGCATCCGGAACGGCTCGCGGAACTGCGGGCCGAGCCGGCTCTGATGCCGGCCGCCGTGGAGGAGCTGCTGCGGTTCCTGTCCATCGCGGACGGGCTGCTCCGGGTCGCGGTCCAGGACGTCGAGATCGCCGGAACGACGATCCGCGAAGGCGAGGGCGTCGTCTTCTCCACATCGGTCATCAACCGTGACGAACGGGCCTTCCCCGAGCCCGACACCCTGGACTGGCGGCGCCCGGTCCGGCACCATGTCGCGTTCGGTTTCGGCATCCACCAGTGCCTCGGCCAGAACCTGGCGCGGGCCGAGATGGAGATCGCGCTGCGCTCGCTCTTCGACCGGTTCCCCGGCCTGCGGCTCGCGGTCCCCGCCGACACCGTGCCGTTCAAGCCCGGGGACACGATCCAGGGGATGCTGGAACTCCCCGTGACCTGGTGAGGGGCCGCGTGACCATGGACATCGGCATCGCGATCGACAGGGACGTCTGCATCGGCGCGGGTCAGTGCGCCCTCGCCGCTCCGGGGGTCTTCACCCAGGACGACGACGGGTACGGCACGTTGCTGCCGGACCACGCGCGCGGCGGCGACGACCCGATGCTGCGGGTGGCGGCACGGGCCTGTCCGGTGGGGGCGGTCACGGTGACGGAACACGCGACCTGAACCGTCGGCGGGCCGCGCGGGACCCCGGCCCGGCGATCCGCGGCCCCGCCGGTCGACGGCGGCCGTGGTTCTCCGCCCGGGTTCCCGCCGCCCTCCGGCGTGTTCGGCCGGGCGGGTCCGCCCGCGGACGTCATGCCGCTCCGGGTGCGCCTGCGTCGCCTAGTGTTCCGTTCGTACCCGCGTTCGTGTCCGTGTGCCGAGGAGCCCCCATGCCCGACCGTCCGCCCCTGCCGCCCTTCACCCGCGAGACCGCCCTCCAGAAGGTCCAGGCCGCCGAGGACGCCTGGAACACCCGTGACCCGCACAAGGTCTCGCTCGCCTATTCCGAGGACTCGGTCTGGCGCAACCGGGACACCTTCGTCAGGGGCCGCGCGGAGATCGTCGAGTTCCTCACCGGCAAGTGGGCCCGGGAGCACGAGTACGCCCTGCGCAAGGACCTGTGGGCCTTCGACGGCAACCGCATCGCCGTCCGTTTCCAGTACGAGTCGAGGGACGCCGACGGCCGGTGGTGGCGCTCGTACGGCAACGAACTGTGGGAGTTCGACGAGCACGGTCTGATGACCCGGCGCGAGGCCTCCATCGACGACGTGCCGATCGAGGAGACGGAGCGCCGGATCCGCGGGCCGCGCCCGGAGTCGGAGCACGGGCGGAGCTTTCCGCTCCGTTAGGGGGACCTCCCTCTCCGGCGGGGAGGCGACCGCCACCGGCGGGACCGGATCCTGACTAGGGTTCGCACGTGAGCGAACCCACCGGGAAACCTTTCCTCTACGTCGTCGTCTGTGCGGCCGGCGTCGCCGAGGACGTCGGCACGTTGATCGGCGCGGCGCAGGAGCGGGGCTGGGAGGTCGGTGTCATCGCGACGCCCCAGGGCCTCGGCTTCATCGACGCGGCGGCGGTCGAGGAGCGGACCGGCCGTCCGGTCCGCTCCGCCTGGCGGGCCCCGGGCGACCCGCGTCCCTTCCCCGCGCCGGACGCGGTGGCCCTCGCGCCGGCCACCTTCAACACCGTCAACAAGTGGGCGGCCGGGATATCCGACACCCTCGCCCTCGGAACGCTGTGCGAGGCCTACGGACTCGGCGTCCCGATCGCCGTACTCCCTTGTGTGAACGAGGCGTTGGCGGCTCATCCCGCCTACCGCGCCGGCGTCGAGCGCCTCCGCGGAATGGGCGTCCGCTTCGGCGACCCGTACACCGGTGACGACCGGCAGGGCGGGGAACGGGGGGATTTCCACTGGGAACGGGTGCTGGACCTGCTGACCCCCGGGGCGTGAGCCCGGTCCGGCGCTCGCGTTGCCGCGCGTGGTCCGGCGAAGGAGTTGAACATGTTCAAATCTGCTGGCAGGATGGCGGGCGCGTGATCGGCCCCCGGCCGAACCGCAGTCATGCGTGGCACCGCGACGGAGGGCCGGACCGTGAAGACCGAACCGCCCGGCCCGGTACGGCGGGTCGCGGCCCTCGTCGTCTGCCTGTTCGTGCTGGTGGGATGCGATCCGCACATGTACGACGAGGTGCCCGCGGTGCGTGACGCGAAGCGGGCGGAGATCGTGGGCACATGGCGTTGCCTCGACGGCACGGAAGTCGCTCTCCGCGCTGACGGAACGGCCGGCGTCCGCCTCCTGGACGGGCAGGAGTTCGACTACGACGACAGGTGGAGGGTGTCGGGGACGGGGGCGTGGGAGCTGACCGACGAGCGCGCCGGGTGGAACGACGGCCGGCACGTCCGGCTGACCCTCACCTCGCGCACGGCATCGGCCACGCGCGCTCCCGGTCCCGGCGAGCGCCCCGACCCCCCGGACGGGCACGAGCCGGCACCCGACACCTACACGTGGACCTTCGAGCTGCGGCGCGACGACAAGAAGCGGCTGCTGCTGTACTTCTTCTTCGGCGACCCCGACTCCCGCAGCGCCTACGTCATGGAGCGGGCGTAGGCGGGCCCGGCCGGCCGCCGGTCAAGGTCTCCGGAAGAGCGTGATCGAGTGGCCGACCTCGTCGATCCGCCTGCTCGTGGCGAGCAGGGCCTTCAGCCGGGTGCCGGCCTTGTCGATCGAGGTGTCGGACACGACGAGCAGCCCGTGCACCCGGTCCGCCGGCACCGTGAGCGGATCGGCCGCGTGGATGCCGTAGGCGGACGGCACACCGGCGCCCTTGTAGACGAACCACACCTTCTCGTGCGGATGGCGCCCCTCCAGCCGGTCGGCGAGGCGGCCGAGGTCCTGGCCCCAGTCGACGTTCGAGTCGTGCAGACGCAGGTAGGTCTTCTCCGGGCCGCCGAACGCCTCGTTCGAGTAGGTCAGGTAGTACGGGTACGTGAGCACTGAACTGACGGCGGCGAACAGGACCAGCGCCGCCGTCGCGGCTCCCGCCCACCCCGGCCGCCACCGCACGCCCCCCGTCCGTGCCGGCCGCCACCGCACGCCCCCCGTCCGTGCCGGCCGGCGCCCGCGCACGGCGACGACGGCGCAGCCCGCCACGACCGCGAGGAACACCGGCACGAACAGGGCGTAGCGCACGCCGAGATCACGGGAGCCGGTCATCGCCGAGGCCAGCAGCAGTGCCGGGGGGAGGAGGAGGTACGGGACCGCGGGGCGCAGCCGGCGTACGGACAGGAGGGCGGACGAACCTGCCGCCCACAGTGCCGCCGTGCCGATCGGGGTCTTCACCAGCAGCGCGGCCGGCAGGTAGTACCAGAGCGAACCCCGGTAGAGCCGGCCGAAGAGGAAGCCCTGCCAGGTCGCGTCCTCGAAGCCGAACTGGATCCTCATCCCGTCCCGGTAGGGCTGGGGCAGGGGCAGGTGGCCGATGAGCAGCGCGCGCGGCCCGTGCACGGCCGGGAGGTCCGCGGGCGCCGTCCAGCGCAGCCGGGGATCGACGGCCAGATACGTCGCCCACACCACGGCCACGGCCGTCACGGCCGTCCCGGCGGCGGCCGCGGCGGCGAGTCCGAGCAGCCGGACCCTCGCCCGTGTGCCGCTCCCCGGCGCCGTGCCACGGCCGGGGCCGCCCGCGCGCCACACGGACACGACCGCGAGGAGCAGCACCACCGGAACGGCCGGCAGCATGCTCGTCTTCGTCGCCACCGCCGCGCCGAGCGCCGTCGCCGAGAGCGGCAGGTACAGCGACGGCCGTCGTCCGGCCCGCCACATCAGCCACACCGACGTCAGCAGGAAGCCCGACGCCGGCACGTCGAACGTGGCCAGCGAGCCGTGCGCGATCACGTCGGGCGAGAACGCGTAGAGCGCGAGGGCCACCAACGCGCCCGTACGGCCCGCGAGTTCACGCGCGAACGCGAGGACGACCAGGCCGAACAGCAGGGTCAGGACGATCACCGGCAACCGCGCCCACAGCATCACCCGCCAGGGATCGTCGCCGGACTCGTACAGCACGTGCCGCCCGAGCTCCGTCTGGTCGCCCTCGAACGCGGGGTCGAGGTGCGGGTGCGCGAACAGCAGGCCGGCCGCGATGACCAGTTTGCCCAGCGGCGGATGCTCGGGGTTGTACCGCAGGTCGTGCTGCTGGAGGTAGACCGTCGCGGTGCCCACGTACACGGGCTCGTCGATCGTCGGGGTCTGCTCCACGGCCGTGCTGACCATGGCGACGGCCATCTGGGCCAGCAGCAGGGCCACGGCCGCGACGAACACGGCCCGTCCGTGCCGCCGCAGCCGTTGGAGGAGCGTGGGCGGCGTCGTCACCGCGCTGTTCACCGGCACACGTTCATCGTGCCCGCCGGACGGGAACGCAGGCCTGCCCCTTGTCACGTCCGCTCCGTACGGGCCTGTTCGTCGGACGGCCCACGGATCCGGGCGCGCGCCGGGGCGCCGGCCGGACGACCCGGCCGGCGCCCGGCAGGGGAGGCACGGGCATGCCCGGCCCCGCGCACGAAGGAATCGCGGGCGGCGGTGTGCGCGGGGCCGGGTGCACCTGGGCTCTCCGTCCCGGCCTCGCCTCAGTAGGGGGAGGCCGGGTCGCGCGGCGTGAGGGCGACCGCCCGGCGCAGGGCGGCCCGCCAGGCGAAGGCCACGGCCAGCTCGACCAGGCCGATCAGCACCATCCACAGACCGAGCAGCCGGGTCAGGGCACGGGCCGACTCGGTCGGCAGCGCCAGGACGACGATGCCCGCGATGATGCCGATCGCCGCCCCGCACAGGACGAAGCCGCGGTGCGGCAGGTCCCTGGAGGCGAGGGCGGTGTACGCGGTCAGCACGCCGGACACGAGCCAGACGATGCCGAGGATCAGGGAGAGCGCGGCGATGGTCTGCATCGGGTGGCGCAGACACAGGACACCGGCCAGGACGTAGAGCACCGCGATCAGCAGCGTCGCGAACCGGTTGCCCTGCTCCCGGTGGCCGAAGACCGACACGAACCGGAAGACGCCGATCACCAGCAGGTAGAGGCCGAGGAGGACCGCGAGGACGTGCAGGGTCTCGTCCGGCCAGACCAGGATCAGGATGCCGGGGACCAGTGTCGCGACGGCCGAGCCGAGGAGCCAGGTCCAGGAGGCGCCGACGCGGTCCAGCAGCACCGCCGGGTCACCCGGGGGCGCGTAGGCCCGGCCCCCGGGCCCGGGTTCGGGGCCGGTGGGCGGTGCCGAACCATGCGATTCCGTCATGGTTCCTCCTCACGCGGTCGAGCGGACCGGTCGCGGACCGCCGACGGGACGGTGGGTGGATTCCCGGCATCCACGGTCCCGTGCGCCGGGGTCCGGCGGCTCACCCCCGGCGGGTGATCCTCGCGGGCACCCGGATGCTCGCCGTCACCCGGGCAGTTGGCGCATCTCCACGACCCGCAGTCCGAGCGAGCGGCAGCGGGCCAGCAGCCCGTACAGGTGTGCCTCGTCGACGACCGGGCCGAACATGATGGTCTGGCCCGAGATCAGCACGTGGTCCATCTCCGGGAACGCCTCGGAAAGCGTCTCCGACAGATGTCCCTCGACGCGGATCTCGTACTGCATGCGGGCTCCCCCCGGCGGGCGGCCTGGGGCGGGCGGACGGCGCCCTTCCCCACGATCATCCGGCATCCCGCCCCGCCCGCCCTCACCCGCAGGAGGTGAACCTGGAGGTGGATCCGGGGGCCGAGGGGGCGAGGAGCCCGGGGAGCCGGGCACGCCCCGCGCGGTCACGCCTGTTCGAGGGGGACGCCCGGGGCACCCGTTCCCGGGTCCTTCCCGCGGCCCGCCCGACCGGTGGGCAGATGGGTCGTGACCAGCAGGCTGGCGAGCGTGATGCCGCCGGCCGCGAGGATCGCCGCCTTCAGACCGTTCAGCTGCGCCGTCGCGTAGGAGTCCGTGACGGCGTCGACCTCGGCCGCCGGCAGCCCGGCCCGTTCGGCCGCCGAACGCACCTGCTCGGTGGGGACGAAGCTGATGCCGGCCTCGAGCGCGACGCTCGTCTGCTGCCGCGCCTCCTGCGACACGTCCGGGTTCTTCGCCACCTGGGTGGTGAAGGCGTGCGCCAGCGCGCCGACGAGGATCGACCCGATCAGCGCGGTACCCAGCGCGGAGCCCAGGTTCTGCGCGGTGAACTGGAGCCCGCCGACCTCGCTGCGCTCCTCCTCGCCGGCACTGGACTGCACCACGTTGCCCAGCTGCGAGGCGAGCAGCCCCATGCCGACGCCCAGCAGGGCCATGGCCCCGGCGAACTGGGCGTCGTCGATGACCGGCTCGATGGTCGCCAGCAGCCAGGTGATGGCTCCGAGCAGCGTCAGCAGGGCCAGTCTGACCACGCGGCGCGGCCCCATCACCCGCCCCAGCCTGGAGGCCAGCACGGAGGCCACCAGCATCGTGACGGACACCGGGAGCAGCCGCAGACCCGTCTCGAACGCGTCGAACCCCTGCACCACCTGGAGGTACAGCGGGATGGCGAAGAACAGGCCCAGCAGGATGAGGTTCTGGCTGACCAGGGTCAGCAGGCCCGAGCGCAGGGGCAGCCGGTGCAGCAGCGACAGGTGGATCAGGGGGTCGGTGCCGTGCGCCTCCCTGCGGCGTTCCCACTTGGCGAACGCGGCGAGGACGAGCACCCCGGCCGCGACCACGAACAGGGTCGGGGCGAAGCCGAGGACGGTGAAGGGAGGGTTCTGGGGCTGCACCCATCCCCAGGTACCGCTCTGGAGGACACCCAGCACGCCCAGCCCCAGGCCGGCCGCCGACAGGAAGGCGCCCACGCCGTCGAGCCGGGGGCGGCGCTCCGGCCGGGGCGACTCGGGGATCGCCCCGCGGAAGCAGAGCATCGCGATCACGACGACGACCTCGCCCGCGAAGACCAGCCGCCAGGTGAGGTACGTCGTCACCCAGCCGCCCAGCAGCGGTCCGACCGCGATGCCCGCGCCGGCGAGCCCGCCGATGACGCCGTAGGCGACGGCCCGGTCCCGTCCGGTGTACGACTCCGCCACGAGGGCCGCCATGGCCGGCAGCACCAGGGCGGCACCGAGCCCCTCGACGACCGACCAGCCGAGGGCGAGCATCCACAAGGTGGGCGCCACCGCGGTCAGGCCCGACCCCACGCCGTAGACGACGAGTCCGACGAGGAACAGCCGACGGCGTCCGAGGATGTCGCCGAGCCGCCCGCCGGTGGCCATGAACGCCGCCATGACCAGCGCGTAGAGCGTGATGACGGCCTGGATGGCGGTCACCTCGGTGTCGAAGTCCTCCACCAACTGGCTGATGGACACGTTCATGACGGAGGTGTCCAGGACCATCAGGAACTGGGCCGTCCCGAGCACGGCCAGAGCGCGCCACTGTCTCACCGGTGACCACCTCGTCGATTCGGCCCGCGGGGCAGCCGGGCCGGACAGGGCGTCCGGCACGGTTCCGCTCCCACGGCACATCCATGGCACCCGGAGCCCCGTTCCCGCGCCACCCGGGCGACCGGCTCCCGCGGCAACCCGCTCCCGTGACACCCGCGGCCGTTCCCATGACACCAAAAGCGCCGGGCCCGCGCCTCACCCGTCGCGGGGGACCGGAGTCTGCCTTGCGGCATCCGGGACAGCGGGTGACGATCAGTGTGCGGGGGTTGCACCGGGGAGGGAACCGTGGACCCGGATCACATCGGATCGGACGCGTCGCCGCTGCCGAGAGAACGCGGAGGCAGGACCCCATGGCAGGGCTGCTGACCCCAGGTGGCGACCCCCTGCTCGCCGTCCGGTTCACCGTCCCGGACCTGACGGAGACCTTCGTCCGCAGGCCACGGCTGGTCGCGCGCCTGGACGAGGGCGTCCAGGGCCCCCTGACCCTGGTCAACGGGCCCGCGGGCGCGGGGAAGACGCTCCTGGTCGCCCACTGGATCTCCACGACGGACCGTCCGGACGACGTGGCCTGGCTGACCGTGGAGCACGAGGACACCGGCCCCGGCATCTTCTGGACGTACGTCCTGGAAGCGCTGCGGCGGCACGGAGCGGCCGTGCCGGACGACATCGGCAGCCCGTCCAGCCCCGGCGACGTGGACCACTCCCTGCTGACCAGGCTGGCCGCCTGGCTGAGCGAGCGCGCGGAACCCGTGATCCTCGTGCTCGACGAGTTCGACCGGGTGGGAGCCTCCGCGGAGGTCGCCGACGAGCTCCAGTTCGTGCTGCGCCACGCGGGCGGCGGACTGCGCCTGGTCGTCGTCAGCCGTACGGAACCGCAGCTGCCCCTGCACCGCTATCGCGCCGCCGGGATGGTCGCCGAGGTCCGGGGCGCCGACCTGGCGTTCGTCCCGGACGAGACGGCCGCCCTGCTGGGCCGTCACGACATCCGGCTGTCGGACGACGGCGCGCGGTCGCTGACGGAGTGGACCGGGGGCTGGGCGGCCGGACTGCGCCTGTGCATCCTCGCGGCCCAGCACGTCGACGATCCGGACACCTTCATCAAGAACTTCGAAGCCGGTCAGAGCACCCTCGCGGACTTCCTGCTGGCCGAGGTCCTCGAGGCGCAGTCGCAGGAGACCCAGGACCTGCTCCTGCGTTCGAGCATCCTCGATCAGATCCACCCCGATCTGGCCAACGCCCTGACGGGCCGGGACGACGCGGATCCCATCCTGGCCGGGCTCCAGCACGCCAACGCCTTCGTCGAGGCCATCGGCCATTCGTGGTACCGGCTGCACCCCCTGTTCGCGGAGATCCTGCGGGTCCACCTGCGGGTCAGGCTTCCGGGCCTGGAGCCGGAACTGCACCGGCGGGCCGCCCGCTGGCTGAGCGGGGCGGGACTGCTGGCGGAGGCCCTGCCGCACGCGGCGGGGGCGGGTGAATGGGAGCTCGCGGCGGACCGGTTCGTCGACGAGCCGGCCATCGGCGAGCTGCTGACGGGGCTCGACGCCGAGCGCCTCGACGGACTCTTCGCCGCCATGCCCCCCGACGCGACCGGACCGGCCGCGTGTCTGGTGCGCGCCGCCCGCGAGCTCGCCCGCCACGACGTCGACCGGGGCCTGGAGTATCTGCGCCGGGCCGGGGAGAGCCTGATCGGCGAGGAAGCCGGCACCGCGGCCCTGCGGCTGAGCCACGCGCTGCTGCGGGTGTTCGCCGCCCGGCTGACCGGCTCGGCCGACCTGGCGCAGACGGCGGCCGACGAGATGACGGCGGCGCAGCTGTCCCTTCCGGCCGAGCGGCTGGAACGGCACCCGGAGCTGCCGGCCCTGATGTTCACGGGCCTGGGATCGGCGCAGCTGTGGGCGGGCCGGTTCGACGAGGCCCGGACCTCGCTGTCCGCCGCCGTGCAGGTCGACGACGGACCGTCCACAGCGTCACCCCGGCACGAATCCCTCGGCCGGCTCGCCCTGATCGACCTCCTGTGCGGGCGGCCGGGCCGCGCGGAGTCGCACGCGCGGGCGGCGGTCGCCGGGGCGGAGCGCTCCGGTCTGCCGCCCCCCGCCCGGACGGGGGTCGCCCAGCTCGTCCTGGCGGCGGTCGCCGTCGACCGTGACGACCTGGCCGCGGCGCAGACCCACCTGGACCAGGCGACCGCCTCCAGCGCGGCCGCGCACGATCCCGTCGCGACGGCGGGCCTGGCCCTGGTGCGCTCCCGACTGCTGCTGGCCAAGGGACATCCGAAGGAGGCGCTGCGCGTCCTGCAGGAGCTGGGGCGCCCGCCGCACGGGGCCGAACCCTCGCCATGGGTCGGCGACCGGGTCGCGCTGGCCATGTCCGGCGCGTACCTGGCCCTGGGCGAACCGCTCGCCGCGGTCGAGGTCCTCGCGGAGGAGGGGGCGACCGGGCCCGAGGCCACGGCGGCCGCCGCCCGCGCCCGGCTCGCCACCGGTGACCGGGAGGCGGCACGCGCCCTGCTCGACGGACTCCCCGGTGAGCTGGACGAGGGCCCCGGCATCGTCGTCCGGGTGCTGCTCGCGCGGGCGCAGACCGCGGACGCGCTGGGCGACGACTCCACCGCCCGGCGACTGGTGGCGCGGGCCCTGCGGACGGCCAGACCGGAACACCTGCGACGGCCGTTCATCGAGGCGGGGGCCTGGCTGCGGACCTTCGTGCGGCACCGGCCCGTGCTGGCCCAGGGGCACGAGTGGCTTCCCGGGATGGCCGCGGTCCGGGGCGCCGCGCCGGCTCCGCGGCCGGGCGAGGAACCGGTGCTCGCGCCGGTGCTCGAACCGCTCAGCGAGCGCGAACAGGAGGTGCTGGAGCGGCTGGCGCAGATGATGTCGAGGGACGAGATCGCCGCCGACCTGCATCTGTCGGTCAACACGGTCAAGACCCATCTCAAGAGCGTCTACCGCAAACTCGCCGCCACCCGCCGGGGCGAGGCCGTACGAAGGGCCCGCGATCTGCACCTCCTGTGAGACCGCGGACCCCTCGCGCCGGGCGCGGGCCGGCTCCGCCGGAGCCCGGCTAGATGCCGTCCTCGTCCGGCCTCGCCACGCAGAGCGCCCAGATGACGAATCCGTACAGCGCTATCAGCGTCAGCGACCAGACGGGGTAGTACGGGATGGAGAGGAAGTTGGCGATGATCAGCAGCGCCGCGATGCCCACGCCGATCACGCGTGCCCAGGTGGCCGCCGTGAACAGGCCGAGGCTCACGACCACGGCGACCGCGCCGAGCGCCAGGTGGATCCAGCCCCAGCTCGTCAGATCGAACTTGAAGACGTAGTTCGGGCTGGTGACGAACACGTCGTCCTGGGCGATCGCCATGACGCCCCGCAGGATGTCCAGGACGCCGGAGACGAACAGCATCACCGAGGCGAAGATCGTCAAGCCGCCGGCCGCCGTCATGGTGGCCCTCGAGTGGGTGTGCTGCTGGGTGGTTGCCATGGCGAGACCTCCGTTGCACGGGCTGCGACCGCAGCCACTCACCACCGAGCGTGCGGCAGCCGGGCGCCCGCGGCCTCACCCGCTAGGGGTGACGATGAACGGACATCCGCCGGGGAGTCTGGGCCGGGCCGGGCAGGACGCGGGGGCGAGGAGGGGCCGGCGCGGGCGGCGGCACCGCCGTCCGCGCCGGGGGACCGCCGGAGCCCTCAGTTCCCGAGCAGCGCCCTCAGCTCGGGCTGGAGCAGATCCCCGTGGGCCCGGACGAGGTCGTCGCACAGGTCCCAGATGCGCTCGACGGGGAGGGCGGCGGCCGTCGCGGGGTCGGCCATCGCGGCGTGCCGGATGTGCTGCGGCTCGTGGTCGGTGGCGGCGCGGACCACCAGGTCGGTGACGGAGACGTAGGCGCTGTTCAGCGCGGCGCACTGCGGGGGCAGCGCGCCGACCCGGGTCGGCTGCACCCCCGACGCGTCCGTCAGGCAGGGGACTTCGACGACGCAGTCGGCCGGGAGGTTGTCGATCAGGCCGCGGTTGGGCACGTTGCCGTAGATCCTGCGGGGAGTGCCGGTCACGGTGCTGTGGATGATCTGTGGGGCGTACTCCAGGGTGCCCTCGACGGGGAGCGGCACCCCGGCGGCGAGGGCGTCGCGGGTGCGCCGGTAGCTCGCGGCGTTCTCCTCGATGATCTCCAGATAGGCGCCCACCGGCAGTCTGAGCCGTTCGATCTCGCTGTCGTGGTGGAGGTACCAGGGCACGTACTCCGAGGAGTGCTCGCTCGTCTCGGTGGGGTAGTGGCCGAGGCGGCGGTACATGTCCACGCGGACCCGGCGCAGCAGCTCCGGGTCCCGGGCGATGGCCTCGTCCAGGAGGGGGTGGAGGTCCTGGCCCGCGCGCTCGAAACGCAGCACCCACGCCTGGTGGTTGACCCCGGCGGCCAGGTACGTGACCTCCTCGAACGGGACCCCGACGAGCTGGGCGAGGTCGTGCATCGTCCAGTGGACCGAGTGGCACAGGCCGGTGACCCGCAGCTCCGGGGCGATGCGGCTCAGGTAGAGGACGTTCATCGCCATGGGGTTGGTGTAGTTCAACAGCAGCGCGTCCGGGCAGAGTTCGGCCATGTCGGAGGCGAGCGCGCGCAGCACCGGGAAGGTACGCAGGGCGCGGAAGATCCCGCCGACACCGAGGGTGTCGCCGATGGTCTGGCGCAGTCCGTGGCGGGCGGGGACGGCGAAGTCGGTGCGGGTGGCCCCGTCCATGCCGACCTGGATGATGTTGATGACGAAGTCGGCGTCCTCCAGGGCCGCCCGGCGGTCGGGATGCGCGGTGATCACGGGCTTGGCGCCGCGTACGCCGGCGATGTACCGGGCGGCGCCCTCGGCGGTGTCGAGCCGCTCCGCGTCGATGTCGTGCAACGCGATCCGCGCGTGCGCGAGTTCGGGGAACGTGAACAGGTCGGCCAGCAGCCCCTGGGTGAACACCACGCTCCCGGCTCCGATGAAGGCGATCTTCGGGGCGGTGACGTCGTTCATGAACGGCTCCTGGTGTCGCGGGTGCGGGGTGTTCGTGGTGCGGCGGTGTCCGGGGCGTTCGTGCCGGGCGGGACGCCCGCGTCCGGCCCGGGGCCGGCGTGGGCCGCGGCGAGGGCCTGGTCCCAGGTGGCCTGGGCCGCCGTACCGCCGTGGGCCCGTGTCGAGAGCGAACCGCAGGCCGCCGCCACCGTGAGCGCGGAGCGCAGGCCGAGGCCGCGCAGGGTCGCGGCGACGAACCCGGCGTCGAAGCTGTCGCCCGCGCCGACGGTGTCCACGGGGTCGACGGCCACGGCCGGGGTGCGCGTCAACCGGGTCCCGGTGTGGGCGAGGGCCCCGTTCGGGCCGTCCTTGACCACGACCGTCGGCCCCCGCCCGGCCAGGACGGCGGCGGCCCTGACGAGGTCGCCCTCCCCGGACAGCGCCGCCGCCTCGGCCGCGTTGGGCAGCAGGAAGTCGGTGAACCTCATGACCGGGGCGAGGAGTTCGGGGTCCCAGCGACCGGCCGGGTCGTCGTTGGTGTCGAGCGAGGTCGTCGCGCCGTTCTGCCGTGCCAGGACGAACACCGCGGCCAGGCAGCGCGCCAGACGGGGCATCAGGAAGAACGAGGCCGCGTGCACGTGCCGGGAGGCCCGTACCAGATCCCGGGGGACGTCCTCGGGACCGGTGGCGGTGAGACAGCCCTGGGCCGTGAGGACGGCCCGGTCCCCGTCCCCGGCCATGACGACCGTCGTGAGCGGAGTGGGCCGGACCGGGTCGGTGGTCAGGAAGCCCACGTCCACACCGCGCCCGGCGAGGGTCTCGCGCACGAAGGCGCCCGCGGGGTCGTCGCCCACCCGGCCCGCGAAGGCGACCCGCAGTCCGAGCCGCGCGGCCCCGCACGCCATGATCGCCGCGGAGCCGCCGAGCACCAGCCCGGCGTGCTCGACGAGCTGTTCGCGCTGCCCGAACTCCAGCGGGCCGCGCAGCGGGCCGACGACGACGTCCGGATTGGCGTCGCCGACGACCAGGAGATCGAAGGATGTCATCGTGTCCTAGCCCTTCAGGCCGCTCGACGTGAGCGACTGGACGAAGGTCTTCTGCGCGAGCAGGAACGCGACCAGCACGGGCAGCACGGTGATCACGTTGCCCGCCATCACCGCCGACCAGCGCGTGTGGTGCTGTCCCTGGAACGTCGTCAGACCGAGCTGCAAGGTGTACTGCGTGTCGTGGTTGATCGCGATGAGCGGCCAGGACAGGTCGTTCCAGGTGCTCAGGAACGTCAGCACGGCGACCGTGGCCAGCGCGGGCCGGGCCAGCGGCATGACGATCGAGAACAGCACCCGCAGCCGCGAACACCCGTCGATCCAGGCCGCCTCCTCCATCTCCCGGGGCAGACCGAGGAAGAACTGCCGGAACAGGAAGACCGCGAACGGGGTGACGAGCGACGGCACGATCAGCGCGCCGAGCGTGTCGATGAGACCCAGCTCCTTCATCACCAGGAAGGTCGGGATCATCGTGAGCTGGAAGGGGATCACCATCGTCGCCAGCATCAGGGCGAGCAGGGCCCGCGACCCGGCGAACCGCATCCGCGCGAACGCGTAGCCGCCGAGCGCGCCGAGGAGCAGGTTCGACAGGACGGCCGCGAGGGCGACGACCAGTGAATTGGCGAACCAGCGGGGGAACATCGCGTTCCCGAGCACGTACCGGTAACCGCCCAGGTCGATCCCCTTCGGCCACAGCGCGGGCGGGAACCGGTTGATCTCCGCGTCGGACATCACCGAGCTGAGCACCAGCCACACCAGCGGCAGCGCGAAGCACAGCGTCAGCGGCGCCAGCAGCAGGTGCCGGCCGCTCGGCCTGCGGGAGGTGACGGGTGAACTCATCGGACCGCTCCTTCGGTACGTTCCTGCCGGCGCCGTACGAGCCGCAGTGCCCCGCCCGCCACCAGCAGGGCGACCGCGAGGACGTACGCCGCCGCGGCCCCGTAGCCCGCCGTGAACATCTGGAACGCCTGCTGCCAGACGAAGTAGACGACCACGCCGGTCGAGCCGAGGGGGCCGCCCTTGGTCGTCACGTAGATCAGGTCGAAGACCTGGAGCGCCGTGATCAGCTGCCACAGCAGCAGGAACACGGTGACCGGGGTGAGGGTCGGCAGGACGATGTGGCGCAGCACCCGGGCGCGGCCCGCCCCGTCGATCCGCGCGGCCTCGACGAGTTCGGGCGGGACGTCCTGGAGCGCGGCCAGGTAGACGACGACGCAGAATCCGACCCCGCTCCACAGCGAGATCAGCACGAGCAGATAGATCGCCTGGTCGGGATCGGTGAGGAAGCCCTGCGGGGAGATCCCGAGGTGGTGCAGCAGGGAGTTCGCGACCCCGAACTCTGGGTCGAGGATGAACGAGAACAGCACGCCCTGCGCGGTCGCCGACACCACGAACGGGACGAAGACGAGCGTGCGGTACAGGCCGATGAACCGGATGCGGCGGTTCAGCGCCAGGGCGAGCACCAGCCCGCCGGCCAGGCTGAGCGGCACGTACAGGGCGCTGTACAGCAGCGTATTGCCCACGGCCGTACGGAAGTTGGGATCCCGGGCCAGCGCCCGGTAGTTGTCGAGGCCGACCCAGCGGCCCGGGGTGACGAGGTCGTCGGCGCGGAAGGAGAGCAGCAGCGACCAGACGACGGGCACGATGCTCAGACCGAGGATCACGACGACCGCCGGGCTGATGAAGGCCCAGGCGGTGGCGCTCTCGCGGCGGCCGCGGCGGCGGGCGGCGCGGCGCCCGGCGGCCGGTGTCACCGTGGGTCCGGGGACGACGGTGAGGGCGCGGGGAAGGGTGGACATGACGGCCTCCTTCAGCCGGAAGTCGGCTGGGAACGTCTGACGTCGAGGTCACCGGGGACGAGCCGGGGTCACCGGGGGATGAGCAGGGCCGCGTCGGCCGTGCCGGCGCAGCGGCGGACGGCGTGGGCGGGGGAGTCCTTGCCGAGCAGGACCGAGACGATCGCCTGGCCGAGGGCCTGGGAGATCTGCGGGTAGGCCGCGTGCACGGGCCGGACCCGGGCGGAGGCCAGCGTGTCGGTGAACACCCCGAGCCCGGTGGTCGTCGCGGAGTGCTCGCGCCACTCGGGACGGCGGGCGGTGGCCGAGCTCAGCGGGAGGCTGCCCGCCGAGAGGTCCCATCGGGCGTCCTGGGCGGGCCGGTTCATCCAGCGCACGAACTCGACGGCCGCCCGGGAGCGGGCGGGGCCGTTGTCGAACACGGTCCAGGTGTCCGGCCCGGATATGGTCATCGGCCTGCCGCTGTACGTCGGGAGCGGGACGACGCCGTAGTCGACCTTCGCGGTGACGACGTCCGGAAGCTGCCAGGGGCCGGTCGCCACCATCGCCATCCGGCCGCCCAGGAAGACCTGGTACATCTGCTCGCTGCCGGGCTTCGGGTCCACGTACACGCTCTTGTCGCGGGCGAGCCGGGCGAGGGTCTCGAGGGCCCGGGTGCCCTGTGCGGCGAAGCCGATCCGCTTGCCGTCGGCGGCGATCACCTCGCCGCCGAGGTCCCAGATCATCGGCCACAGCCGCCAGACCG
>NZ_KZ626971.1 GCF_002911015.1 Streptomyces populi | reverse complement strand
TCCCGGCCGGTTCGCCGCACCCGGACGCGGCCCAGCGCCGCAGCACCCCGTCCCGTCGCGGCGGCCCGCCGTACCCGGCGAACGGCTCCGCCCACCCGGGCGCCCGTTCCCGTACCGCCTCCCCGGCCGTCGTGCTGGCCGCGGCCGACCCGGCCAACGCCTATGGCGCGGCTCTCCCCTGGCCCGAGTCACCGACGGAGGCGGGCCACAAACCGGGCCGCAAGGCGGGTTCCCTGGTCGTCCTGGTCGACGGTGAACTGGCCCTCTACATGGAGCGCGGTGGCAAGACGCTGCTGGCCTGGCCGGCCGATCCGGACGGGCCCCTCGCGCAGGACGCCCGCCTGGCTCCGGCTGCGGAGGCCCTCGCCGCGTCCGCCCGCTCGGGCTCGCTCGGCACGGTCACCGTCGAACGCGTCAACGGCGTCCCGGCCCTCACCTCGCCGGTGGGCACTCTCCTGGAAGGAGCGGGCTTCATCGCCACCCCGCGCGGACTACGTCTTCGCGCCTGACCGTCCGCCCCCACCCGTGCCACCCTGGAGCCATGCCCGAAGGAGACACCGTCTGGCAGGCCGCGAGGCGCCTGCACGTCGCCCTCGCGGGCAAGGTCCTGATCCGCTCCGACCTGCGGGTGCCCCGGTTCGCCACGGCCGACCTCACCGGTCGTGCCGTCCTGGACGTCACCCCGCGCGGCAAGCACCTCCTTACCCGGATCGAGGGCGGTCTGACCCTGCACTCGCATCTGCGGATGGACGGCTCCTGGAAGGTGTACGAGGCGGGCCGGCGCTGGAGCGGAGGTCCCGCGCACCAGATCCGGGCCGTCCTCGGCACGGCGGACCGCACGGCGGTCGGCTACCGCCTGCCCGTGCTGGAACTGCTCCGCACCACCGACGAGGCCCGCGCGGTCGGCCACCTAGGCCCGGACCTCCTGGGGCCGGACTGGGACCCGGACAGAGCCCTGGAGAACCTCCTCCGCGACCCCGGCCGCGCCCTGGGCGAGGCCCTCCTGGACCAACGCAATCTCGCGGGCATCGGGAACGTGTACAAGAGCGAGCTGTGCTTCCTGCTCGGCGTCACCCCCTGGCTCCCCGTCGGCGCGCTGCCCGCCGACCGCGCCGCCCGGCTGCCGGTCCTCGCCAAGAAGCTGCTGGAGTTCAACCGCGACCGTCCGGTCCGCGTCACCACCGGGCTCCGTGAACAGGACCTGTTCGTGTACGGGCGCGCCCTTCGCCCGTGTCTGCGCTGCGCGACGCCGGTCCGCTCGGGGAACCAGGGCGACGGGTCCCGGGCGCGCCCCACGTACTGGTGCCCCCGCTGCCAGGCGGGCCCCACCCCGCCGCCGGAGACCGGCGGCCGCTCCGGCACGGCGCACCACCCCACCGGGTACGGGTCCCCCGACCCCGGCCGACGGCACCGCTGAGCCGTGGCCGGCGGCTCCCGGCACGGCACCCCGGGCCTGGCGCCGTGCCGGGCCCCGGTCCGAACACCGTGCCGGGTCCCGGTCCGCCGGTCCGCCCGTGCACCAAGTCGCGCGCAAACAATTGACGATCCGTCAGATCTCTTCGTACCGTCCCTCCATGGGCCTCCCCGCGTACGACCTCACCGGACGCACCGCCTTCGTCACCGGCGCGGGCAGCGGCATCGGCCGCGCGACGGCGGTCCTGCTCGCGGAGGCGGGCGCCACCGTGCACTGCGCGGACGTCGACGAGCAGGGCCTGCACGAGACGGCGACGCTGATCAAGGACCAGGGCGGTACCGCCCTCGGCCACCCGCTCGACGTCACCGACCGGGCCCGGCTCCAGCAGGCCGTCGCGTCGTGCGGCCGGCTCGACGTCATGGCGGCGGTCGCCGGGATCATGCACAGCAGCCCGGTCCTGGAGACCCTGGACGAGGATCTGGACCGGGTGCTGAACGTCAACTTCAAGGGGGTGCTGTACGCCTGCCAGGAGGCCGCACGCTCCATGATCGAGAACGGCGTCCGCGGCAGCGTCGTCACCATGGCGTCGGGCGCCATCGACTCCGGCGGTCCCGGCCTGCTCTGCTACAGCGCGGCCAAGGCGGCCGTCGTCCAGCTGACGAAGACACTGGCGACCGAGGCCGGCCCGCACGGCATCCGCGTCAACGCCGTGGCGCCCGGCTGGATCCGCACCCCCATGACCGACCGCCACGGCGAGCGGCAGGCCCACACCGAGGCGTTCATGGCACGCCTGTCACCCCTGGGCCGCGTCGGGGAACCCGAGGACATCGCCCACGCCGTGCTGTACCTGGCCTCGGACGCCTCGGCGTTCACCACGGGTCAGATCCTCCGCCCCAACGGCGGCGTCGCCATGCCCTGGTAGTCCGTCCGCCACCGCGCCGGCGCCGGGCCTCCCGCCAGTGGGCCCGCCACCGGTCCGGCCCCACGGCGCCGACCGCCCGGGACTTCGGCACGCAGTGGACCGGCAGCAGGCTGAGCCCCCACCCGCCCGCGGCGACCGTTCCTTCGAGCACCCCGGCACCGGGCACCAGAACGAGCCGGAGCACGCTGAACCACCACAGCGCGCCGAGGGCCAGGCACGCCCCCCTGCGCGCTGTTCGCCCCGTCATGGCACCCTCCTCCGGCGCGGCACCGGGCCGCCGATCTCACGCGCGAGCGGGGCGCACCGGCGGCACACGGCACCGGCCGGGGCGAAGCGGCTCCCGGACGCTCATCCGTTCTCCGCCTGGAACATCCAGTGGTGTTTCTCCAGGTCGGCCGTGATCCCGATGAGGATGTCCTGGCTCACCGGATCCGGGTCCGCGGTGGCGGCCACCCGCTCCCGCATCCGCGCGATCACCGCGCCGAGCGCTTCGACGAGCGTGCGCACGGCGTCGGCGTCCTTGATCCAGCCCTCGGGCGCGTGCCCGACGCCGCTGCTCGACGCCACCGTCGCGGCCCGCCCGTCCGGCGGGACGCCCAGGGTCGAGGCACGCTCCGCCACGGTGTCGGAGTGCAGCCGTGCGACGTCCACGACCTCGTCGAGCTGGAGGTGGACGGAACGGAAGCGGGGCCCCACCACGTTCCAGTGGACCTGCTTCGCCACGAGGGAGAGGTCCACCAGATCGACCAGGGCACCCTGGAGCGCTTCGGCGACGGTCTTCAGGTCCGCGTCGGACAGGGAGCTCTTCACGACGTACATCCGCATCCTCCGATTCACGACGGTCCCGGCGACCCGCCTCGTGGCCCCCGGCCCCGACGGCGGCACCGGCCGGCGGACGGCATCGGCTCCACCGGGTCCTCTCCACCATGGAGTCCGTGCGGGATACCGGCAAATGGGCCCACGGGAGACCTCGCGGAACGCGAAAGCCCCGGCCGGGCCCTCCGGGTCTCCCCGGAGAAGCCCCGGCCGGGGCTTCGCTCGTACGTCTTTCAGCTCAGGAAACGCGAACTGGTGAGCGTCAGGCGGCGACGACGTCGACCGCTTCCGCAGGCGCCTTGATCGTGACCCGTTCCGGTGGCACTCCGGTCACCGATACGGAATTGAGCATCGGGCGACGCACCGGTGCGGACACCGGTTCGGTGGCCGCAGCCGACTGTGCCAGCTCGGCGAGGGCGAGCTCGTCGCTCACTTCCCGCATGAGCTCGGACATCCGTACGTCCAGCGCGTCGCAGATCGCGGAGAGCAGTTCGGAGGACGCCTCCTTCTGCCCCCGCTCCACCTCGGAGAGATAGCCGAGTGAAACTCGGGCGGACGAGGAGACTTCGCGCAGAGTA
Organism: Streptomyces populi; assembly: GCF_002911015.1. Lineage (GTDB taxonomy): Bacteria > Actinomycetota > Actinomycetes > Streptomycetales > Streptomycetaceae > Streptomyces > Streptomyces populi. The sequence goes on along the minus strand of NZ_KZ626971.1, from coordinate 18,081 downwards.
CGGCCCTGGCGCTGGCGCTGCCGACGCAGCACGTCACCCAGCAGGCGACGGAGCAGAATCATCGGTGGCTCCCTCCTCGGACCGCGTAGCCGCATCCTTCACGCCCCACCGTACCGCCTTGCGCCGCGGCCGTGCGGGGAGCGATGTCGTGTTCACTCAGGGCTGCAAACATCAAAACCCCCCGTTCTGTTCCGTATCCTGTGCCCGCTCATTCCCGGTCTGTTCGCCCGCGAGCTCCCGGAGAAGCAGCGCGAGTACGCTGCGTACACTCTCCATACGGATTTCCGCCCGGTCGCCGTTCAACCGCAACGGCACCACTTTCCCGTCGCGGGGGGTGCCGGGCAGCGCCTCGGGGGGCCCGTCGACGGCTACGTAGACCGTACCGACCGGCTGTCCGTCCTGAGGTTCGGGACCGGCGACGCCGGTGGTCGCGATCCCCCAGTCGGCACCGAGCGCCTCGCGCACCCCGGCCGCCATCTGTGCCGCGACCTGCGGGTCCACCGCTCCGCGTTCGGCCAGAAGAGTGAGATCGACACCGAGCAGTCCGTGCTTCAGTTCGGTGGCGTACGCGGTCACGGAGCCCCGGAACGCCTTCGAGGCACCCGGCACCGCGGTGATCTCGGCCGCCACCAGACCACCGGTGAGCGACTCGGCGACGGCGACCGTCTCGCCCCTCACCGTGAGTAGTCGCACCACCTCGGCGGCCGCGGACCTCACCGCTCGGCCTCAGCGGCGGCCGCCCGCCGCTCGGCGATTCCGCGGCGGCGCAGCACGACGGCCTGTCTCACGTAGTCGAGCCCGGTGACCACGGTCAGGATGATCGCGACGCCCATCACCCAGAACCTCAGGGAGGCCAGCAGCCCGGTCAGCGGCAGGATGTACATGCCGACCGCCGTGCCCTGGGCCAGCGTCTTCAGCTTGCCGCCGCGGCTCGCCGGGATGACCCCGTAGCGGATCACGACGAAGCGCAGCAGGGTGACGCCGAGTTCACGCCCGAGGATCACGATGGTGACCCACCAGGGCAGATCCCCGAGACCGGACAGGCAGATGAGCGCCGCCCCCATGATCGCCTTGTCGGCGATGGGGTCGGCGATCTTCCCGAAATCGGTGACGAGGTTGTACGTGCGCGCCAGGTGACCGTCGAAGATGTCGGTGATCATGGCGACGGCGAAGGCCGCCCAGGCCCAGGCCCGCATGGCGGGGTCGTATCCCCCGTCGGCCAGCATCAGCACCACGAAGCCGGGCACGAGGACGAGCCGGATCATGGTCAGGATGTTGGCGATGTTCCAGAGGCTGGCCTGGTTGACGGCCGCGGCGCCCAGTTTCCCGCCACGAGGCGTCTTCGCACCGTCCGGAGCGCCTGCCGCTCCCGGACCACCGGATGCTCCCGGACCACCGGATGCGCCGGATGCGCCGGATGCGCCGGATGCGCCGGATGCGCCGGGAGCACCGGATGCGCCGGGAGCGCCCGTCGCACCTTTGGCGCCCGGGGAGCCGCCTGCCGCGGATGCCGGGGCTCCGCTCATCTGGCCGCCTCCTCAGCGCTCACGAGCGAGCCCAGGAGCGGCTCGGCCACCAGGTCGACACCTTCCGTACCGACCACCTTGGCCTCGACGATACGACCGACGGTCAGACCCTCGCCGCTCGTGAACAGCACCTGGCCGTCCGTCTCCGGCGCCTGGTGCGCGGCGCGGCCGTACGCGCCGTCCTCGTCGTCGATGCCCTCGACCAGCACGTGCACGGTCTCGCCCACGCGCTCCTCGGCACGCTGGGCGACCAGTTCCTCGGCGAGCCGGGACACTCGCGCGAGGCGCTCGGCGACGACGTCCTCGTCCAGCTTGTTCTCGTACGTCGCCGCTTCGGTGCCCTCCTCGTCGGAGTACCCGAAGACGCCGATCGCGTCGAGGCGGGCTCCGGTGAGGAAGCGCTCCAGCTCCGCGAGGTCGGCCTCGCTCTCGCCGGGGAAGCCCACGATGAAGTTGGAGCGCACGCCGGCCGCCGGGGCCTTGGCCCGGATGGTGTCGAGCAGTTCCAGGAACCGGTCGGTGTCGCCGAAGCGGCGCATGGAGCGCAGCACGTCGGGCGCGGAGTGCTGGAAGGAGAGGTCGAAGTACGGGGCGACGTTCGGGGTCGAGGTCAGGACGTCGATGAGCCCGGGGCGCATCTCGGCGGGCTGGAGGTAGCTGACCCGCACGCGCTCGATGCCGTCGATCTCGGCCAGCTCGGGGAGCATCGTCTCCAGGAGACGGATGTCACCCAGGTCCTTGCCGTACGAGGTGTTGTTCTCGGAGACGAGCATCACCTCCTTGACGCCCTGCTCGGCGAGCCAGCGGGCCTCGTTCAGGACGTCGCTGGGGCGGCGCGAGATGAACGAACCGCGGAAGGAGGGGATGGCGCAGAACGTACAGCGGCGGTCGCAGCCGGAGGCCAGCTTCACCGAGGCGACCGGGGACCCGTCCAGACGGCGGCGCAGGGGCGCACGGGGGCCGGAGACCGGAGCGACGCCCTCGGGGAGGTCGGTGGGTGCGCCGTGGCCGGGAAGGGCCACTTCCTCGCCGGCGCTCTGCCGCTCGGCGGGGCTGATCGGCAGCAGCTTGCGCCGGTCGCGCGGGGTGTGGGAGGCGTGGATGCCGCCGTTCAGGATGGTCTGGAGGCGGTCGGAGATGTCGGCGTAGTCGTCGAAGCCGAGTACCCCGTCGGCCTCGGGGAGCGCCTCGGCGAGTTCCTTGCCGTAGCGCTCGGCCATGCAGCCCACCGCGACCACGGCCTGGGTTCTGCCGTGCCCCTTGAGGTCATTGGCTTCGAGGAGGGCGTCGACGGAGTCCTTCTTGGCGGCCTCGACGAATCCGCAGGTGTTGACGACGGCGACGTCCGCTTCCTCGGCGTCCTCCACGAGTTGCCAGCCGTCCGCCTCCAAGCGGCCTGCGAGCTCCTCCGAGTCCACCTCGTTACGGGCGCAGCCAAGGGTGACGAGTGCGACGGTACGGCGTTCAGGCATGGGCTCAAGACTACTTTGTCTCACCGACAGCCCTTGTCGACGGGGTTGGCCGATCTTGACCGCCCCCGTCGACGGTGTGCTGCTCGGGACCCCTATCCGACCTGGGGGTCACCCTTCGTGTACGTCAGACGCTCCACCGCGCCCGGCCGGAACTGGTCCTCGATCTTCTTGCCGTTGACGAACAGCTGGATGGCTCCGGCGTCGCCGAGGATGAGGTTGATCTTGGAACTGTCCTGGAAGGTCTTCGACTCGCCCTGCTTGAGCAGCCCGTCGAAGAGCATCCGCCCGTTGTGGTCCTTGGCGGAGATCCAGCTGCGCCCGTCCGCGGCGCTGACCTGGACGGTCACCTTGTCCTGCGGAGCGGCCGCGATGGCGCTGTCGGAGGGATCGGACTTCGGCTCGACGGGCTTGGTGGCGGTCGCCGACGGAGCGGCGGACTTCTTGACGGTCGGCGTGGACCCCTCGGCGACCTGGGTCTTCGAGTCGTCGCCGTTGCCACCGCCCTTGACCATGGTGAACCCGACGAAGCCGATCACCGCGACGATCGCGGCGACCATGGCGGCCGTCCAGTTCGGCCCCCGGCGCTCGGGGCGGATGCGTTCGGCCTCGAAGAGCGGGGCGGCGGGCGTCGGCGCGGGACGTCCTCCGTGCTCGGCGTCGTACTGCGCGAGCAGCGGAGCCGGATCGAGCCGGACGGCGCGGGCCAGGGTCCGGATGTGCCCGCGCGCGTAGACGTCACCCCCGCAGGGGGCGAAGTCGTTCTGTTCGATGGCATGGATGATCGTGATACGGACGCGGGTGGCGTTGCTGACGTCGTCGACGGTCAGATGGGCCTCGATGCGTGCCTTCTGAAGGGCACGGCCGATCGAGGGCCGCTCAGCCGTAGGGTCGTCTTCGAACGGACGCTCGTCTTCGGGGGAGTTGCCGTCAGGTGAGTTGACGATGGACACGGGGGCGCCTTTCGAGCGTGTAGCCACCTGTGCTGGAAGTTCAGTCTAGGGGGGGTACGAAAGGGTGGGGCAACCGGGCGGTGGGACTTTGTACGCCATCAGAATGGCCGGTCATCCTGATATAGGGACATGGTGACGCCCCTTCGCTCAACTTGACGTGCGACAAGGCGAAACGGTTGCTCACCGACTCCTTACGGGTGAGTCACATTCACATATCAGCCGAGTGCGGAACCTGATGTTCCGCCATTCGCCCGACAGTCCGGCCGCTCCCCGAGCGACCGTCGTGCGCTCACCACGCCGTCACCGGTCGTCCTGTTCCCCCTCGTCGGGGTTCTACGCCTCTGCTTCCCCGCGCATCACGGCCAACACCCCGTCCAGCTCGTCGGCCTTCACCAGGACGTCACGCGCCTTGGAACCCTCGCTGGGTCCGACGATCCCGCGCGACTCCATGAGGTCCATGAGCCGGCCGGCCTTGGCGAAGCCGACGCGCAGCTTGCGCTGGAGCATCGAGGTGGACCCGAACTGCGTGGAGACGACCAGTTCGGCGGCGGCGCACAGCAGGTCGAGGTCGTCGCCGATGTCCTCGTCGATCTCCTTCTTCTGCTTGGTCTCCACGGTGACGTCGTCCCGGAAGACGGGCGTCATCTGGTCCTTGCAGTGCCGCACGATCGCCGCGACCTCGTCCTCGGTCACGAAGGCGCCCTGCATGCGCGTGGGCTTGTTGGCCCCCATCGGCAGGAAGAGCCCGTCGCCCTTGCCGATGAGCTTCTCGGCACCGGGCTGGTCGAGGATGACCCGCGAGTCCGCGAGGGACGAGGTGGCGAAGGCGAGCCGGGAGGGCACGTTCGCCTTGATCAGACCGGTGACGACGTCGACGGACGGCCGCTGCGTGGCGAGCACCAGATGGATGCCGGCGGCGCGCGCGAGCTGGGTGATGCGCACGATCGAGTCCTCGACGTCGCGCGGCGCGACCATCATCAGGTCGGCGAGCTCGTCGACGATCACCAGGAGGTAGGGGTACGGGGTCAGCTCGCGCTCGCTGCCCTCGGGCAGCTTGACCTTGCCGTTCCTGATGGCCTCGTTGAAGTCGTCGATGTGCCGGAACCCGAACGCCGCGAGGTCGTCGTAGCGCAGGTCCATCTCCCGCACGACCCACTGCAGCGCCTCGGCGGCCCGCTTCGGGTTGGTGATGATCGGTGTGATCAGGTGCGGGATGCCCTCGTACGCGGTCAGCTCGACACGCTTGGGGTCGACCAGGACCATCCGCACGTCCTCGGGGGTCGCGCGGACCATGATCGAGGTGATCAGGCAGTTGATGCAGGACGACTTGCCGGAACCGGTGGCTCCGGCGACGAGGACGTGCGGCATCTTCGCCAGGTTGGCCATCACGTAGCCGCCCTCGACGTCCTTGCCGAGCGCGACCAGCATCGGGTGGTCGTCCTCCGCCGCGTCCGCCAGGCGCAGCACGTCACCGAGGTTGACCATCTCGCGGTCGGTGTTGGGGATCTCGATGCCGACCGCCGACTTGCCGGGGATCGGGCTGATGATCCGCACGTCGGGGCTGGCGACCGCGTACGCGATGTTCTTGGTGAGGGCGGTGATCCGCTCGACCTTCACGGCGGGGCCGAGCGTGACCTCGTACCGCGTGACCGTCGGCCCGCGGGTGAAGCCCGTGACGTCGGCGTCCACCTTGAACTCGGCGAAGACCTGGCGCAGGGAGTCGACGACCTTGTCGTTGGCGGCGCTGCGGGTCTTGCCGGGGCCGCCGCGCTCCAGCAGGTCGAGGGAGGGCAGCGCGTAGGTGATGTCCCCGGAGAGCTGGAGCTGCTCCGCGCGCGGGGGCAGCTCGCGCGGCGCGTCGGGCGCGGCCTTGGTCAGGTCGGGCACGACCGACTCGACCGGCAGGCTCTCCTGCCTGGGGCGCTTGGCGCCCGGGACGGCCTTGGCACGGGCGGCCGGTACCGGCGTCGTCTCCTCGTACCCGTCGCGTTCGACGCTGACGCCCTGCGTCAGATCGGCGACCAGGGGCGAGGGCGGCATGCCGTGGAGCACGGCGCCGTCCAGCGCCGCGGCGGCGGCCGCGGCGACGTCCACGGCGTCCATGGGCCGGTTGATGTCGGGCGGTTGCGCACCGGGCCCGCGGGGGCGGCTCCTGCGCCGGGTGAGCGCCTCCTGCTCGGCGCCCTCGGGGTCGTACGCCTCGGGGGCGCGCGAGCGCCCGCCGGGGCGCCCCGTCATCCCCTCGCGCCACTGCTCGTCGTAGCGCTCGTCGTCCTCACCGAGCAGGTCCTCGTCGAAGTCGGCCTGGACGACGCCGAGCTTCTGGCCGAGCAGCCGCAGCCGCTGCGGGATCGCGTTGACCGGGGTCGCCGTGACGACCAGCAGCCCGAAGATCGTCAGCAGCACGAGGAGCGGTACGGCGAGGACGTCACCCATCGTGTACGTCAGCGGGGTGGAGGCCCCCCAGCCGATGAGCCCGCCGGCGTCCCTTATCGCCTGCATCCCGTCGCTGCGCGCGGGCGCCCCGCACGCGATGTGCACCTGTCCGAGGACACCGATCACGAGCGCCGACAGACCGATCACGATCCGGCCGTTCGCCTCGGGCTGCTCGGGGTGCCGGATGAGCCGCGCCGCGATGACGGCGAGAAGTATCGGGACGAGGAGGTCGAGACGGCCGAAGGTGCCGGTGACCAGCATCTCCACGAGGTCGCCGACGGGACCGCGCAGATTGGACCAGGTGCCCGCCGCGACGATCAGCGCGAGACCGATCAGCAGGAGCGCGAGTCCGTCCTTGCGGTGCGCCGGGTCGAGCCCCTTCGCACCGCGTCCTATCCCGCGGAAGGCGGCGCCGACGGCATGGGCGACGCCCATCCACAGGGCGCGCACGAGCCTGTACACACCCGCGGTGGGGTTGGGCGCCGGCGCGGGTGCGGGGGCGGGCTTCTTCGCGGGGGCCCTCTTGGCGGGCGCCTTGCCGGCGGCCTTCTTCGCGGGGGCCTTTTTCGCGGGGGCCTTCTTCGCCGGAGCCTTCGTCGGAGCGGACGCCTTCTTCGCGGGCGGCTTCTTGGCTGCGGACTGACGTGAGGCCATGTGTGTGAGGTTACCGGTGGAGACGACAGCGACACGTGCGCCTCCCCCAAGTTCTCGACTTCGCTCGAACAGGGGGGAGCCCGCTTCACCCGGTCGTGTCACCCTCGCCGGGAGCGGAACTGACGCCTCCTCAAGGCCTCGCGCGGCCTCACCGAGGTGCTCCTACGGGCTTCAGCTCTGCGACGGCACCGAGGGGGCCCCGCTGCCCGTACCCGGCTCCAGCGCGTCCAGCGCCCTGCGCAGCCCGGTGAGTTTGCGCTCGAGGTGGGCGGCCGTGGCCACGGCCGCCGCGTCCGCGGAGTCGTCGTCGAGCTGCTTGGACAGCGCCTCGGCCTGCTCCTCGACGGCCGCGAGCCGCGCCGAGAGTTCGGCGAGGAGTCCGGCGGGCTCCTTGGCCTCGCCGAGCGCCGCCTTGCCCCCACCCTCCAGCTGGAGCCGCAACAGGGCCGCCTGCTCACGGAGTTGGCAGTTCTTCATGTAGAGCTCGACGAACACCGAGACCTTCGCGCGCAGCACCCACGGGTCGAAGGGCTTGGAGATGTAGTCCACCGCGCCGGCCGCGTACCCCCGGAAGGTGTGGTGCGGACCGTGGTTGATGGCGGTGAGGAAGATGATCGGGATGTCCCGGGTCCGCTCACGCCGCTTGATGTGCGCGGCGGTCTCGAATCCGTCCATGCCCGGCATCTGGACATCCAGCAGAATGACCGCGAAGTCGTCCGTGAGCAGCGCTTTGAGCGCTTCCTCCCCGGACGATGCCCGTACCAGTGTCTGATCGAGCGCGGAGAGGATCGCCTCCAGCGCCAACAGATTCTCCGGCCGGTCATCGACCAGGAGGATCTTGGCCTTCTGCACCATGGCCCGCCCTCCTCGCCCCGGCATGGGGCCTCCCCTGTCCGCAGGACTTGGGGAAGCGCCGGGCGCCGCCCCAGGGGACGACTCCCTTGCGCCGTCCGTCCTTGTGCCGGTCATGCTAGCCGCACCCCGCCTGTCGCCACACCCTGTCACCGTGATGTCACTGTGCACGTAGCAGAAACGCGGCAGGGGACCAGAAGGTTCCCCGTATCCCGTGCTTCTACACGGCTTCGGGCGCAGTCGGTCGTCCGGCGCCGGACCGCCGGAAACGACCGTGCCGCACGGTGTGCCGGTGCGCGGCACACCGTGACGACCCACGTCACTCCCTACGAGTGTGTCACCCCTCGCGCATCCACTGCGCCATGACGGACAGCAGGTGATCGGGGTCGACCGGCTTGGTCACGTAGTCGGAGGCACCCGACTCGATCGCCTTCTCCCGGTCGCCCTTCATCGCCTTCGCCGTCAGCGCGATGATCGGCAGCCCCGCGAACTGGGGCATCCGCCGGATCGCCGTGGTCGTGGCATAGCCGTCCATCTCGGGCATCATGATGTCCATCAGAACGACCGTCACATCGTCGTGCTGCTCCAGGACCTCGATGCCCTCGCGGCCGTTCTCCGCGTACAGCACCGACAGTCCGTGCTGCTCGAGGACGCTGGTCAGCGCGAAGACGTTGCGGATGTCGTCGTCGACGATCAGCACCTTCTCGCCCTCGAAACGGATGCCCCGGCCCTGCTGCGGTCCCGCGTCCTGCTGTCCCGCGGCCGCCCACGACTCCTGAGCGGCGCCCGCGCCGCCGTCCTGCTGCCCGGAGACGTCCGCGCGCTGTTCGGCCGTCGGCAGCGTCCTGCGACGCCTCCTGAACAGCGCGGCGGGCCCGTTCTGGGCCTCCTGGTACGACTTCACCTCGGCCGGCGTCCCGATGGCGTGCAGGTCGGCCTCGGAGGCCAGCAGCTCCCCCGCCTCCAGCGCCGGCACGAGCTGCCCGTAGCCCTGCGGCGGCAGTTCGCTCGGGTGCAGCGGCAGGTACAGGGTGAAGGTGGAGCCGCGCCCCGGCTCGCTCTGGGCGTAGATCTCGCCGCCGAGCAGCCGCGCGATCTCCCGCGAGATGGAGAGCCCGAGCCCCGTACCGCCGTACTTGCGGCTCGTCGTGCCGTCCGCCTGCTTGAACGCCTCGAAGATCACCCGCATCTTGCTCGCCGCGATCCCGATGCCGGTGTCGGTCACGGAGAACGCGATCAGATCGGCGTCCGCGTCCCGCAGCGACCCCGACTCCAGCAGCTGCTCCCTGATGGCCACCGGCACGTCCGTCCCGGCGGGCCGGATCACCAGCTCGACCGCTCCGGAATCGGTGAACTTCACCGCGTTGGAGAGCAGGTTGCGCAGCACCTGGAGGAGGCGCTGCTCGTCGGTGTGCAGCGTGGCGGGCAGCTCCGGCGAGACCCGTACGGAGAAGTCGAGCCCCTTCTCCGCGGTCAGCGGACGGAACGTCGCCTCCACGTAGTCGACGAGCTGGACGAGCGCGATCCGGGTCGGCGACACGTCCATCTTGCCCGCCTCGACCTTCGACAGGTCGAGGATGTCGTTGATCAGCTGGAGCAGGTCGGAGCCGGCGCCGTGGATCGTCTCGGCGAACTCGACCTGCTTCGGCGTGAGGTTCGTGTCCGCGTTGTCGGCGAGCAGCTTGGCCAGGATCAGCAGCGAGTTGAGCGGCGTCCGCAGCTCGTGCGACATGTTCGCCAGGAACTCGCTCTTGTAGCGCATGGAGACCGCGAGCTGCTCGGCGCGCTCCTCCAGGACCTGCCGGGCCTCCTCGATCTCGGTGTTCTTGACCTCGATGTCGCGGTTCTGCTGGGCCAGCAGCTCGGCCTTGTCCTCCAGTTCCGCGTTCGAGTCCTGGAGCGCCTTCTGCCGGTTCTCCAACTCCGCCGAACGCTCCCGCAGTTGCTCGGTGAGCTCCTGCGACTGCCGCAGCAGCACCTCCGTCTTGGTGTTGACCGAGATGGTGTTGACGCTCGTCGCGATCATCTCCGCGATCTGGTTCAGGAAGTCCTTCTGGATCTGCGTGAAGGGCGTGAACGACGCCAGCTCGATGACACCGAGCACGGTCCCCTCGAAGAGCACCGGAAGCACGATGACCTGGGCCGGAGGCGCCTCGCCGAGTCCGGAGGAGATCTTCAGGTAGCCGCTCGGCGCGTTCTCCACGAGGATCGTGCGCTTCTCCTGCGCGGCCGTCCCGATCAGCGCCTCACCGGGTCGGAACGAGGTGGGCATGGAGCCCATGGAGTAGCCGTACGACCCGAGCATGCGCAGCTCGTACGCCTCCTCGTCCTCGGCGCCCGCGTCCTTGCCGTCGACCAGCGGCATCGAGAGGAAGAACGCGCCGTGCTGGGCCGAGACGACCGGGGTCAGCTCGCTCATGATCAGCGAGGCCACGTCGTCGAGGTCGCGGCGGCCCTGCATCAGGGCGGAGATCCGGGCGAGGTTGCCCTTCAGCCAGTCCTGCTCCTTGTTGGCGATGGTGGTGTCGCGCAGGTTGGCGATCATCTTGTTGATGTAGTCCTGGAGTTCCTGGATCTCGCCGGAGGCGTCCACGTCGATCTTCAGGTTCAGGTCACCGCGGGTCACCGCGGTCGCCACGCGCGCGATGGCACGCACCTGCCGGGTCAGGTTCCCGGCCATCTCGTTCACCGACTCGGTGAGGTCGCGCCAGGTGCCGTCGACGTCACGGACGCGCGCCTGACCGCCCAACTGCCCCTCCGTGCCCACCTCACGAGCGACCCGGGTGACCTCCTCCGCGAAGGACGAGAGCTGGTCGACCATCGTGTTGATGGTGGTCTTGAGCTCCAGGATCTCGCCGCGCGCGTCGATGTCGATCTTCTTGGTCAGATCACCCTTGGCGATGGCCGTGGTGACCATCGCGATGTTGCGCACCTGGCCGGTCAGGTTGGACGCCATCCCGTTCACCGACTCGGTGAGGTCCTTCCACGTCCCCGCGACTCCCGGAACGTGCGCCTGTCCGCCGAGGATGCCGTCCGTACCCACCTCGCGGGCCACCTTGGTGACCTGCTCGGCGAACGAACTCAGCGTCTTCACCATGGTGTTGAAGGTGTCGGCGAGCTGCGCGACCTCACCGCGCGCCTCGATCGTCACCGTGCGGGTCAGGTCGCCGTTGGCGACGGCCGCCGCCACCTGCGAGATGTTCCGCACCTGCATGGTCAGGTTGTAGGCCATCAGGTTGACGTTGTCGCTCAGGTCCTTCCAGATGCCCGTGACCCCGGGCACCCGCGCCTGACCGCCCAACTGCCCCTCGGTGCCCACCTCACGGGCCACCCGGGTCACCTGCTCGGCGAACGACGACAACTGGTCGACCATCGTGTTGACGGTGGTGACCAGTTCGAGGATCTCTCCCTTGGCGTCGACGGTGATCTTCTTGGACAGGTCTCCCATGGCGACCGCGGTCGTGACCTCGGCGATGTTGCGCACCTGGCTGGTCAGGTTGTTGGCCATGAAGTTCACGGACTGGGTGAGGTCCTTCCAGGTGCCCGAGACGCCCTGCACCTCGGCCTGCCCGCCGAGGATGCCCTCGGTACCCACCTCGCGGGCCACCCGCGTCACCTGCTCGGCGAAGTTCGAGAGCTGGTCCACCATCGTGTTGAGGGTGTTCTTCAGCTCCAGGATCTCGCCGCGCGCGTCCACGTCGATCTTCTGCGACAGGTCACCGCGGGCCACCGCGGTCGCGACCTGCGCGATGTTGCGCACCTGGGCGGTGAGGTTCCCGGCCATGCCGTTCACCGAATCGGTCAGGTCGCGCCACACACCGGCGACGCCGGGCACCTGCGCCTGACCGCCCAGCCGGCCCTCCGTACCCACGTCACGGGCCACCCGCGTCACCTGGTCGGCGAACGCGGAGAGCTGGTCCACCATCGTGTTGATGGTGTTCTTCAGCTCCAGGATCTCGCCGCGCGCGTCCACGTCGATCTTCTGCGACAGGTCACCCCGGGCCACCGCCGTGGTCACCTGCGCGATCTGGCGCACCTGCGAGGTGAGGTTCCCGGCCATGAAGTTGACGGAGTCCGTGAGCTCCTTCCAGGTACCGGACACGCCGTCCACCCGGGCCTGACCGCCCAGCCGGCCCTCCGTACCCACGTCACGGGCCATCCGCGTCACCTGGTCGGCGAAGCTCGACAGCTGGTCCACCATGGTGTTCACGGTGACCTTCAGCTCCAGCATCTCGCCGGCGACCTCGACGGTGACCTTCTGCGACAGGTCACCGTTGGCGACCGCCGTGGTCACCTGGGCGATGTTGCGCACCTGACCGGTCAGGTTCTGGAACGCCGTGTTGACGGAGTCCGTGAGGTCCTTCCAGGTGCCGGCCACGCCGGGCACCTGCGCCTGGCCGCCCAGCTCGCCCTCGACGCCGACCTCGCGCGCCACGCGCGTGACCTCGACACCGAACGACGAGAGCTGGTCGACCATCGTGTTGACGGTGTTCTTCAGCTCCAGCATCTCGCCGGCGACCTGGACACTGACCTTCTGCGACAGGTCGCCGCTGGCCACGGCGGTCGTCACCGCGGCGATGTCCCGCACCTGGGTCGTGAGGTTCCGGAAGACCGTGTTGACCGAGTCCGTGAGGTCCTTCCACGTTCCCGCCGCCCCCGGCACGTTCGCCTGGCCGCCGAGCCGTCCCTCGCCGCCGACCTCGTTGGCGACCCGGGTGACCTCGTCGGCGAACGTCCGCAGCGTCTCGGTCATCTGATTGATCGTCTCGGCGAGCTGAGCGACCTCGCCACGTGCCGAGACGGTCACCTTCTGCGACAGGTCACCGCTCGCGACCGCCGTGGTCACCTGCGCGATCCCGCGCACCTGGGCCGTCAGGTTGCCGGCCATGAGGTTCACCGAATCGGTGAGGTCCTTCCACACACCGGCCACACCGGGCACCTGCGCCTGACCGCCCAGCTCGCCCTCCGTACCCACCTCGCGGGCGACGCGTGTCACCTCGGACGAGAAGGAGGACAGCTGGTCCACCATCGTGTTGACGGTGTTCTTCAGCTCCAGCATCTCGCCGGCCACATGGACGGTGACCTTGCGTGACAGGTCACCCTTGGCGACCGCCGTGGTCACGAGAGCGATGTCGCGCACCTGGGCGGTGAGCCGGTACGCCATCGTGTTGACCGAGTCCGTGAGGTCCTTCCACGAACCGGACATGCCGCGCACCCGGGCCTGACCGCCCAGCTTGCCCTCGGTGCCCACCTCGCTGGCCACCCGCGTCACCTCGTCGGTGAACGTCGACAACTGGTCCACCAGGTTGTTGACGGTCCGGCCGACCTTCAGGAACTCACCGCGCAGCGGATGCCCGTTCCCGTCCGCCGCCTGCGCCCGCAGGTCCATGCGCGGCGACAGATCGCCCTCCGCGACCGCGGACAGTACCCGGCCGACCTCGGAGACGGGCCGTACGAGATCGTCCACCAGCGCGTTCGACGCGTCGATCGCGGCCGCCCAGGCCCCCTCGCCGGAGCCCGCCTCCAGCCGCTCCGTGAGCTTGCCCTCACGGCCCACCACACGCCGGACCCGCGACAGCTCGCCCGTCAGATGCAGATTGCGGTCGGCGACCTCGTTGAAGACGGCCGAGATCTCGGACATCACGCCGTCACCGGAAACAGTGAGCCGCTTGCGGAAGTTGCCGTCCCGCATCGACACCAGGGCCGCCAGCAACCGGTTCAGGGCCGCCGTGTCCACCTCGGTGGTGCCGGTGCGCGGTGCGCGCCCGCTCTTCAGGGACTGTCCGCCTTCCGCGCGCGTCCTACCGCCCCGCGTCGCTGCGCCAGACTCCACTGTGTCCCTCCCGCAAGGGTCGACCGATACTGCTCGGCGTACTCGGGTACTTCTACTCGGTACTTCTACTCGGTACTTCTGCTTCTGTTCGGTACTTCTGCTGGTGCCGGGGTACTTCTGTTCGTGGTGCGCGGGAGGCATGCGACCTGCCCGGACCTTCTCCTGGAACCTGCCCAGTGTTTCACCCCGGCCGAACCAGGCCATAACAGTTCGGCAGCTTCGCACATCGTCCGCACACCCTCGGGACAGAACTCCGGTCCTGGCCGGAGGCGACCTCACGCACCTGTCCGAACGGAAACACCGGACTCTTCAAGACGGAAACACCCGTGACCGGCATCCGCAGGGGCCGCGAAGGTAAGTAACCTTGCAAGCGGCTGTCCAGCCGTGCCGGTCCCGTCCGGCCTGGACGGTGGCACGAGCACGAGCGGGCAGGCATCGGAGGGGCACCGCACCATGACCACCGGACTGCATCCCGGGGAGACACCCCAGGATCCCCGGCCGACAGGACACCACGCTCTGCCCACGCAGGAGCGGGTCGGCCACGGAACCCCGCATGCCGACGACCGGACGAGGAATTCTGTGATCACCGCGCGCGCGGCCGCCAGTTTCGAACCCGTGGGACGGTCCGTCGCGACCGCCCGCTCGTTCGTCCGGGACACGCTCCAGGGCTGGGGCTTCGCCGACATCGTCGACGACGCCGTCGTCCTGACGAGCGAACTGGTCACCAACGCCGTCGTGCACGCGGGCACCTCCGCCGACGTCCTGTGCCTGCGCAGCGACGACGGCGTGCGCATCGAGGTGGCGGACCGCTACCCGGAACGCGAGATCCCGCTCCAGGCCACGGCCGTCAACATGGGCAGCCCCGACCGCGAGGGCGGCCGCGGCCTCCAGCTGTGCGCGGCCCTCGCCCGCCGCTGGGGGGTCGAGTACACGCCCACCCACAAGCAGGTCTGGTTCCGGCTCGACCTTCCCGAGCGCGCGGTCGGCACCCGCGCCGCCGGCCCCTCGCTCCCCGCCGACCTCCTCCCCCTGGCCGACGGGCGCGTCCGCGTGGCGGTCGTCCAGATCGACCGCACCGGCTCCATCAACGCCTGGAACGAGGACGCCGAGGAGCTCTTCGGGTACGCGGCCGAGCAGGTCACCGGCAAGCCGCTCACCGACCTCGCGGCCTGGCCGCACACCCCCGGCACCGGCACCGGCATCGTCGAAGCCCTCCAACTCTCCCGTTGGGAAGGCAGTTACGGCGTCCGCTGCGCCGACGGCCGGGTCACCCCGGTCTACGCCTCGCACCTGCGGGTCCGCGACACGAGCGGCGAGCCCTCCACCGTCTGTCTCCTCGTCCGCGACCACGAACGCGCCGTCCTACAGACCCCGTTGCGCGGACCCGCCTCCGACCCGGGCGCCCACGCGGAGGGCCAGGCCACGGATCCGTTCGAGGTCTTCATCGGGTCGCCGGCCCCGGACGACCTCGACGGCCTCCTCCAGCGCACGGTGGAACGCGCCCGCGACATGCTCGACGGCGACTCGGCCTTCCTGCTCCTCGCCACCGACGACGAGACGGAGTTGGAGGTACGCGCCTCCACCGGCCTGCCGTCCGCGCGCCAGCGCTTCGCCCGCGTGCCCGTCGAGGCGGGACCCGGCCGCTACGGCTCGGCCCGGATGCCCGCCGTCCACGAGGACCTCACCCTCGTCCCCGGCGCCGTACCGCTCCTCGGCGGCACCGGCATGCGCTCGGTCGTCACCGTCCCGCTGAAGGTCGAGGGCCGCCTCACCGGCTCCCTCGGCGTCGCGGCCGAATCGCCGGGACGCTACTCCAACGAAGAGGCCCTGCGCCTCCAGTTCGCCGCCGACCGCATCGCCCTGGCGGTGGAATCGGCCCGCCTCGGCGAGCTGGAACGTCTGCGCCGCGGCTCGCTGTCCTTCCTCGTCGAGGCCTCCGACCTCCTCGCAGGCACCCTGGACCGCGACCAGACGCTCGCGCTCATGGCACAGATGACGGTCCCGACCCTCGCCACCTGGTGCGCCGTGTACACGATCGCCGACCAGGCTTCCGAGCCCTACCTCTCGTACGTCCTCCACGAGGACGAGGAACTCATCGACGGCCTCAAGGCGTTGCTCTCGAAGATCGCCCCGCCGGACCCGGTACCCACCCCGGGCGCCCGGGTCTGGTCGGCGCCGGCCGCGTCCGCCCACGACGCCGCCCTGCGCACCTCGATGCGCAGCCTGGGCCTCGGCGAGCACACGTCGATCCGTTCCGGTATCGGCCCGACGCTGGCGACGGCCGCGGCGGTCGGCGGCGAGACCGTCGTCCTGCCCCTGGTCGCCCGCAACCGTGTCATCGGCATGCTGACCCTCGGCAAGCCGTCGGACGAGCATTTCCGCCAGGAGATCCTGGAGTTGGCCGAGGACCTCTCCCGGCGGGCGGCCCTCGCGCTGGACAACGCCCGCCTGTACTCGGAGCGCACGGCGATCAGCCAGTCCCTCCAGCGCAGCCTCCTGCCCCCGGAACTCCCCCAGATCGAGGGCGTCGAGGTCGAGGTCATCTACCGGGCGGCCGGCGAGGGCAACGAGGTCGGCGGCGACTTCTACGACCTCTTCCCCATCCGCGACGGCGCGTACGGCTTCGCCATCGGCGACGTCTGCGGTACGGGCCCGGAGGCGGCGGCGGTCACCGGCCTCGCCCGGCACGCACTGCGCCTGCTGGCCCGGGAGGGCTACGGCGGTCCCGCGGTCCTGGAGCGGCTGAACTCCGCGATCCTCGACGAGGGCGCCCGCAGCCGCTTCCTGACCCTCCTCTACGGCGAACTGTGGCCCCAGGAGGACGGCAGCGCCGTCCTGAAGGTCGTCTGTGCCGGCCACCCGCTCCCGCTGCGCCTGCGTCAGGACGGCACGGTCGAACCGGCCGCCGAACCGCAGCCGCTCCTCGGTGTCATGGAGGACCTGGAGCTGTACGAGCAGAGGGTCACGCTCGATCCGGGCGATGTCCTGCTGTGCGTCACGGACGGCGTCACGGAGCGCCGCGAGGGTACCCGCATGCTCGGCGACGACGGTCTCGCGGACGTCCTCACCACGTGCACGGGGCTGACGGCCGGCGCTGTCGCCGCACGCATCATGCGCGCGGTCGAACGCTTCGCCTCCGACGCCCCGTCGGACGACATGGCGATCCTGGCGATGCGCGTTCCCGGCCTCCCTGCGGACTGAGACCCGACGGACCGACGCTCCCGGGACTTCGGTCCCCGGAGCCGGGTCGGGTTCCGCCGGTCCAGGACATACGAAAGGCCCCCGCCCACAAGGGCGGAGGCCTTTTCTTTCTGAGCCCCCCAACGGAATCGAACCGTTGACCTTCTCCTTACCATGGAGACGCTCTGCCGACTGAGCTAGGGGGGCCTGTCGTTCTCGAGGTTTCCCTCGCGGCGACAAGAGAGATCATACCCCGAACCGGACCGTGCTCCCAACCAGTCCGGCCCTGATCAGAAGGCCGGTTGCAGCAGTCCGCCGAGCGCGTTGCAGGCGGAGACGATCCGCTGCATCTCGCGCTTGGTCAACGTCCCGTCCACCGGCAGCGAAAGGGTCTCGTCGGCGGCCCGCTCGGTCTCGGGAAGCTGTACGTCGCGACGGAACCCGGGCAGGCGGTGCACCGGTGTCTTCACGGGCACCCTGCACTCGACTCCCCTGGCCCGTACGGCCCGTGCGAAGGCGTCCCGGTCCGGACGTCCGTTGCCGGGCACCCGGACGACGTACTGCTGATAGGTGTGGCCATCGCCGCCGGCCGGCGTGCGCACCCCGTTGAGGCGGCCGTCGAGATAGGCGGCCCGCTCCCTGCGCTGCGCGATCTCGTCGTACGGCGCCTCGGACTCGCCCTGCTCCAGCAGCAGCAGCGCGTGCCGCTGCCCCAGGCCCCGCAGCCGCGCCATGTCGGCCGTCCGCCCGAAGCGGTGTATGACAACGAGCGCCGCCGTCCGGGGAGTTATGACCGCCTCCACCGCCTGCGGGTCCAGGCAGTACGTAGCCGGGTCTATGTCGGCGAAGACGACCGTGGCGCCGGCCTCGGTCACGGCGTCGGCCACCTCCACGTTCCCGAAGGCCGGAACGACGACCTCGTCACCGGCTCCGACGCCCGCGGCCCTGAGCATTGCAGCAGTACTCATGGCGCGGATACTGGTCGCACAACGTGAACTTCAAGTAAAGCAAAACAAAAAAGAGCTGGTCCCCGAACCGAAGTTCAGGGACCAGCTCTCTAAAATTTGTTCGGCGGCGTCCTACTCTCCCACAGGGTCCCCCCTGCAGTACCATCGGCGCTGTGAGGCTTAGCTTCCGGGTTCGGAATGTAACCGGGCGTTTCCCTCACGCTATGACCA
>NZ_KZ626970.1 GCF_002911015.1 Streptomyces populi | reverse complement strand
CGCCTCCGGACCGGGAGGACCTCGGGGCCGGTTCGGCGGGGGCGAGTCCGCAGGTGTCGCAGTACAGTTCGCCGCCGCCCATGTCCTCGTACGAGCCCTCGCAGCCGGGCCGGCCGCACCGCTGCTCACTCACCGGCTGCTCGCTCACACCGCATCCCCTCACCGCTCACGCGTCGGTCCCCCTCCGGTCCGCACGGTCATGAGGCCCGCCCTGCTCGGGCACCGGCGGGTTCAGCAGCTCGGCCGCCGCCCGCTGGTAGCGCAGCACCGCCTCCTCGGCCACCCGCAGATCGCAGGGAGCGCTCCACAGCATGCGGCGGGCCGCGTCGTAGCGCTCCACGAGGAACGGGTCCTCGGCGAAGCCGTGCCGGGCGACCTTGGCCTTGTACGCGTCGAGACGGCCGCGCAGCTCGGCGCGGACCGCCAGCGGCTGGGTGACCGCCGTCAACGACTCCCGGGCGCGCAGGAGCTCGTCCTCCGCCTTCTCCTCCAGCGCCTCCAGGAGCGGCGAGAGGCGGTGCCACTGCGCGTGCCTGCGGTACTCCGCGGCCGTCGCCAGCTGCTCCTGCAACGCCGTCGGCGGACCGCTGACGGCCGGCACCTCGGACGCGGCGATCTTCGCGAGGACCTCGCCCCGGGCACTGCGGGCCTCGGCGAGGGTGCGGTCCGCGCGGCTGAGCACGTCCCGCAGCTTCACCAGCCGCGCCTCGGCGTCCTGGCGCACCGTCAGGACCGCGTCGATCTCCCGGCGGACCTCCTCCAGGGCGCGCGCCTCACGGTCGTACGCCGTCGTGTCCGGGCGTCCGCCGCCGGGGGCCGAACTCCCCCGCGCGGGAACCCAGAAGGCGAGCGGGTCGGAGACCACGCGCTCGCGCAGGGCGGTCAGGGTCCGGGTGATCCGCTCCAGGTCGTCGCCCGAGGGGTGCTCGCCGGGGCGCACGCCCACGGAGTGCGCGAGCGCCCGGGTGCGCTGGAGCTCCGCGGCCAGTAAATCTATGCGGGCGGGCAGCGCGGACCACACGGCGTCCGCGGTGACGACCATGTCGAGCGAGGCCGCGTACAGCCCGTTCATCCGGTCCACCAGGGCGGCCAGCGAGAACCGCTCGCTGAGCTTGCCGGTGCCGGCCAGGGTCGGCGCGTTCGCGGTGGCCGTGGTGGAACCGGCGACCGTGATGCCCGAGCCGCGCAGCAGCTCGGTCAGTTCGACCAGGTCCTCACGGCTGGACCAGCGTCTGCGGGAGCGGATCTCTCGCGCGGAGCGCAGCGCGTCCGTGTACGCGTCGAAGTACGCCCACAACAGGGTGATCGACGCCTCCGCGGACGCCCAGCGCTCCTTGGTCGAGCCGGTGAGTTCGGCGCCCTCCAGGAGTCTGCGGCCCGCGTGGTCCTGCAGGGCGAGGAGCGAGGTCTCGATGGCCTCGTGCTCCGCGCCGAGGCGCGCCAGCGCACGGTCCGCCTCGTCCCGGTCCATCACCGGCCCGGGGGGTCCCGTGACGCCCATCGATCACCTCTCGTTCTCGTGCGGTTCCGGCGCGCGCGGGTGCGCGGCCGGTCGATTCTGCGGTTGTGTCAGGCCGTCCGCCCGTACACGGCGGGGGGCGGGTCCTCCGAGGGGGAGTCGGGCCCGAGGGTCGGAGCGAGCCACTTGTCGTACGACTGCCGCCAGCCGTCCTTGCGGTAGTCCGCGAGGACGTGGTTGACCCGGCGTACCAGATCCTCGGCGCCCCGTTTCATCGCCACGCCGTAGTACTCGGTGGTGAAGGTGTCGCCCTTGAGTTCGACCGTGGGGTCCTGGGCGGCCTGGCTCGCCGCGAGCGCGCCGTCGGTCACCACCGCGTCGGCCTCGCCGAGCTGGAGGCGCACCAGGCAGTCCAGCTGGTTGGGCACGGGCGGCAGGACGACAGAGGAGGGGGCGGGCTTGCCTGTCTTCCGGTCGGCCGTCAGACGGTCGTTCGCGGTGGACTTGGCCGCCGAGCAGATCCTCTTGCCGGCCAGGCTCTTGTCGTACCCCGTGATGCCGGAGCTCACCGGGGCCAGTACCTGCTGGCCGGTCTTGAAGTAGGGCGCGGAGAACGCGACCTGCTGGAGACGGTCACAGGTGATCGTCATGGTGCGCACCACCATGTCGACCTGGCCGCTCTGGATCGCGGGGATGCGCTGGCTGGTGGGGATCGCGCGGAACTGGACGGCGTTCTCGTCGCCCAGGATGTCCTTGGCGATCGCGTGGACCAGGTCGATGTCGAAGCCCTCGAGGTCGCCGCCGGCCTTCGGGTTGTTCGGGTCGCGGTAGCCCCAGTGGTAGCTGTTCTGGTCGACGCCGACGATCAGCCGCCGGTCCTTGCGGTTCTTGATGGCGTCGATCGTCGTCCCGTCCGCGCCCGACGGGGCGAGGCTCTGGTTCTGCGGGTCGGTGCAGTCCTCGGCCCTGGCCTGGGTGCCCCGGGCCAGGCCGGGCCCGCCGACACCGGTGCTGCCGTCACCGCGCGCGGAGTCCGGCAGCATCAGGGCGAGGACCAGGGCTGTCACGCAGGCGAGCGCCATCGCGCCCACGCCGCCCCAGCCCCTCAGGCTCGCCCTCAGGCGCCGTGCGTTCATCGCCGCTCCTCCTCTCACCGGTACTCCGAAAGCCTGCGGCCGATGCCGAGCACCGCGCCCGCGGCGGCCAGCACGGCCAGGACCGCGGCGCCGGCCGGGAGGCCGGTCATGGCGCCCAGGCCGTCGCCCGCCGCCCGCTGGAACTCGTCCTGCTCGTGCGTCAGCGCGATCCCCAGGTTCTTGTCCACGACGTCGAAGCACTCGCCCGTGGGCTTCTTGTCGGGGGAGCCGATGACCCGGTCCAGCGCGAGTTGGTAGTCGCCGGCGTTGTCGGCCTTGCGGGCCTCCTTGTGACGCTGCTTCCAGACCTCCATGCCGGCGGTCGCGGCCTGCACGGGCTTCTCGCCCGCGCTGTCGTCCGCGAGACCCGCCGCGACGGCGAGGCCCCGGGTGAGCGACTTCATGTCCCGGTCGAAGTTGTAGTCGTACAGGTCCATGGTCGTCTTGTCGGGCAGGGTCTTGGTCTCCGCGCCCCGGCTGACCAGGGTGAGGTTCTCGTTGCCCCGCGCCTTCAGGGACGCGATCTGGGCGTCGTGCAGCACGTTCAGGGAGCGGACCCCGTGGTCGTAGGACTCGTCCAGTCCGGACCGGGCGAAGGTGTGCCCGACGGTGAGCCACAGCAGTACGACCAGGGACGCGGCGGTGGCGGCGGCCATGCCCTGGTTCAGCACCCGGTTCGTACGCCGGTAGTTGCGGCGCTGGGCCCAGGCCAGGGCGGCGAGCGCGACGAGACCGAGGGCGATCGCGGCCCACGGGTAGGGCTTCGCGTCGGCGTAGTCGGCGTTCAGCCGCTGGTTCTCGTTCTTGTAGAGCTGCTGGGCCTTCGGCAGCATCTCGTTCTGCATCTTGTCGTTCGCGTAGCGCAGGTACGCGCCGCCCAGCGGGTAGCCCTGCCGGTTGTTGGCGCGGGCCCGCTCGATCAGGCCCTTGTACTGGGGCAGCAGTTCGTTGAGCTGGGAGATGGTGGTGGCCGCGGAGGAGCCGGCCTCGGAGCTGTTGGCCGCGGTGATCAGCTTGGCGGCCGCCGTCCGGATGTCGCGCTCGTAGCGGTCGCGGGTCTCCTGCGACTCCTGACCGCCCGCCAGGAAGCCGCTGGAGGCGGCGGTGTTGGCGTCGGCGAGCGAGCGGTAGATGTCCGCGGCGCTCGCGCTCAGCGGCTGGCTGCTGTGCAGCACGTTGTCCGCGGCGGCCGAACGTTCCGTCATCTGCCAGGCGGTGACCGCGCCGAACGCGACGACCAGCAGGGCGAGGACGGCGCCGATGATCCGCAGCCGCCCCGGCTCCGTCGTCGCCGCGGCGCGCAGCCGGTCCGTACCTTCCGCCCACGCCGTGCGCCGGGGCGCCGCGCCGGGAACCGGGGGAGCGCTCGGTCCGGCGCCGGATCCGCCCCGGTGCACGGGGGATCCGCCCGGCGGCAGGGGAGGGCCGGGCTGCGCCGGCACGGACGGCACCGTGGGCGTGCCCCGACCCGGTGGCGCCGAGCCGCCCTTCGGCGGGTGTGTCACTGTCGACCTCCCCCATGGTCATCCGGTCGGTCACGCCCGCCGCGGACGCGGTGGGCGCGGCCGGCCGGCGTACGTGCACGGCGGCAAGTATCGCCGCCCGTACCGGCATCCGCACAGGCCTTGCCTGGATCTTGTTCGGATCACGGCGCAGCACGATTCCCCCGCGCCACCCCCCTTCTCATGAACACGTGTTCCGCATCCGTTTGGTTCCCGCCCCTTCACTCCAGGTCATCGACGGTCCCGCGGCCGTGGACGCCGGCACGGCCGCGGTCCGTTCCGCCGGGCTTCCTCAGCCCCCCTCGTAGTACGCCCGTACCCGCGCGTGGATCTCGCCCGGGGCCCGTACGCGGTCCAGGCCCAGGAGCGCCGCGCCCAGGACCGGCGGGGCGGTGACCACCCGGGGGACCGCCTTGGGCGCGCGGGCGGCCAGGAGTTCGTGGACGCGGTCGTCGAGCCGGGGATGGCGGGCGGCGAGGATGCCGCCGCCGAGCAGCACCGGGGTCTCCTCGGCGAGCAGGCCCAGGCGGCCGAGGGCCACCGTGGCCATCGTGACCACCTCGTCCGCGAGCCGGTCGACGATCGCCCGGGCCACCGGGTCGCCGTCCGCCGCCGTGGCGAACAGGACCGGGGTCAGCTCGTGGCGGCGCGCGCCGGGGACGTGCTCCAGGTGGAGCGCCTCGATGAGCGCGTACATGGAGTCCAGGCCGAAGTGCGCGGGCAGGGTGCGGGCCAGCGCGGTCGCGCCGCCCCGGCCGTCCTCGGCCCGTGCCGCGTGCCACAGGGCCTCCTCCGCCAGACCCCAGCCGCCGCCCCAGTCACCGGAGATGCGGCCGATGGCGGGGAAACGCGCGGTGCGGCCGTCGGGCCGCATGCCCACGCAGTTGATGCCGGCCCCGCAGACCACGGCGACTCCGCGCGGTTCGGCGATCCCGGCCCGCAGGATCGCGAAGGTGTCGTTGCGCACCTCCACCTCCGCGCCCCAGGCGCGCGCCCGCAGCGCGGCCGCCAACTGCTCCTCCTCCACGGGCAGATCGGCGTTGGCGAGACAGGCCGAGACATGGCCGACCGAGGCGACGCCCGCCTCGGCGAAGGCCCGCCGCACGGCGTCGGCGAGCGCGTCCACCGCCGTCTCGACGCCGACGGCCGGGGGCCGGAACCCGCCCCCGCGCGCGGTGCCGGTCACGCGGCCGTCCGGGGCCACCACGGCCACGTCGGTCTTGCTGTTCCCCGCGTCGATGGCCAGCACGAGGCCCGCGGGGCGGGACCCGGCGGCCGTACCGGCACCGGTCTCCGCCGACGTCATGCCCACGCGAGGTGCTCCCGGTTGTGCGCGATCAGCTGGTCGGTCAGGGCGTCGGCCAGGGCGTACTGGCCGACCAGGGGGTGGGCGAGCAGCGCCCGGAAGACCCGGTCGCGCCCGCCGCGCAGGGCCGCGTCCAGGGCGAGGTCCTCGTACGCGGTCACGTTCGCCACGAGGCCCGCGTGGAGCGGGTCGACGGACGGCACCGGCAGCGGGGCGGGCCCCTTGGCGCCGACCGCGGCCTGTACCTCGATCACCGCGTCGTCCGGCAGGAACGGCAGGGTTCCCCGGTTGTGGGTGTTCACCACCTGGTAGGGGCTGCCGCCCCCGCCGAGCAGCGCGGCGGCGAGGTCGACGGCCGCCTCGGAGTAGTAGGCGCCGCCCCGCTTCGCCAGCAGCTCCGGCTTCTCGTCGAGGGCGGGGTCGCCGTACATGGCCAGCAGCCGCCGCTCCATCTCCGCGACCTCGGCGGCGCGGGACGGCTTGGTGCGCAGCTCCCGGACGACCTCGTCGTGCGCGTAGAAGTAGCGCAGGTAGTACGAGGGGACCACGCCGAGGCGCTCGACCAGGGTCCGGGGCAGCCGCAGGTCCTCGGCGACGGTGCCGCCGTGCTCGGCGAGCAGCCTCGGCAGTACGTCCTCGCCCGTGGGGCCGCCCAGCCGCACACCGGTCTCCCAGGTGAGGTGGTTGAGGCCCACATGGTCGAGATGCACATCGGCGGGGGAGACCCCGAGCAGTCCGGCGAACTTCCGCTGGAAGCCGATCGCCACGTTGCACAGGCCGACCGCCTTGTGGCCCGCTTGGAGCAGGGCGCGCGTCACGATGCCGACCGGGTTGGTGAAGTCGATGATCCACGCGTCCGGGTTGGTGCGGCGGACCCGCTCGGCGATGTCCAGCACCACCGGAACCGTGCGCAGCGCCTTGGCCAGTCCGCCCGCGCCGGTCGTCTCCTGGCCGACGCAGCCGCACTCCAGCGGCCAGGTCTCGTCCTGCTCGCGGGCGGCCTGGCCGCCGACGCGCAGCTGGAGCAGCACGGCGTCGGCGCCCTCGACCCCCGCGTCCAGGTCGGAGGTGGTGACGATCCGGCCGGGGTGGCCCTGCCGGGCGAAGATCCGGTGGGCCAGGCCGCCGACCAGCTCCAGGCGTTCGGCGGCGGGGTCGACGAGGACCAGTTCCTCGACGGGCAGGGTGTCCCTGAGCCGGGCGAATCCGTCGATGAGTTCGGGGGTGTAGGTCGACCCTCCGCCGACCACGGTGAGTTTCATGGTTAACCCTTCACTCCGGTGAGCGTGACGCCTTCGACGAACGCCTTCTGCGCGAAGAAGAACACGAGGATCACGGGGGCCATGACCAGGACGGTCGCGGCCATGGTGAGATTCCAGTCGGTGTGGTGCGCGCCCTTGAACGACTCCAGGCCGTAACTCAGCGTCCAGGCACCCGGGTTCTCGGACGCGTAGATCTGGGGGCCGAAGTAGTCGTTCCAGGCGTAGAAGAACTGGAAGAGCGCGACGGCCGCGATGCCCGGCTTCGCCATCGGCAGGACGACCCTCAGCAGGGTCCGCAGCTCCCCGCAGCCGTCGACCCTGGCGGCGTCCAGGTACTCGTTCGGGATGGTCATCAGGAACTGGCGCAGCAGGAAGATGGAGAACGCGTCCCCGAACGCCATCGGGATGATCAGCGGCCACAGGGTGCCGGACAGGTCGAGCTGCTTCGCCCAGAACAGGTACATCGGGATGATCACGACCTGCGGCGGCAGCATCATCATCGAGACGACGAGCATCAGCGACAGGTTGCGGCCCCGGAAGCGGAACTTGGCGAGCGCGTAGGCGACGGGGACCGACGAGACGACGGTGAGCGCCGTGCCGAGGCCGGCGTACAGCAGCGTGTTCCTCCACCAGGTGAGGAAGCCCGGGGTGTCGAAGACCTTCCTGTAGTTGCCCCATTCCCAGGTGTGCGGGACCAGGTCGCGGCTCAGCGCCTGGCTGTCGCTCATCAGCGAGGTCAGGAACACGAACACGAAGGGCAGCACGAAGAAGAGGGCGGCCGCGACGCCGAGGGAGTGGACCGCGACCCACTCCAGCAGGGCCCGGCGGCGCGCGGTGCGCTCGGCGGGGGAGACCGGGGCGGTCAGCTCCACGGGCTTGTCGAGTACTTGGGTCATCGGTCAGTCACCTGCCTGGATGAGACCGCCCCGGCGCCGCATGAGGAACGCGGTGAACACCATGGACAGGGCGAACAGCACGAGCGCGACCACACAGGCGGAGCCGTAGTCGAAGCGCTGGAAGCCGAGGTTGTAGACGAGCTGGGGCAGGGTGAGCGTCGACTTGTCGGGGTAGCCGGGCTCGAACTGCGTGCCGGCGCCCTGGATGACGCCCGAGGCGACCTTCCCGGCGATCAGCGGCTGCGTGTAGTACTGCATGGCCTGGATGACCCCGGTGACCACGGCGAACATCACGATGGGCGAGATGTTCGGCAGCGTGACGTACCGGAAGCGCTGCCAGGCCGAGGCGCCGTCCAGTTCGGCGGCCTCGTACTGCTCGGTGGGCACGTCGAGCAGCGCGGCCATGAAGATGACCATGAGGTCGCCGATGCCCCACAGGGCCAGCAGGGTCAGGGCGGGCTTGGACCAGGCGGGGTCGTTGAACCAGCCGGGGGCGGAGACGCCGGCCTTCTCCAGGATCGAGTTGACCGGTCCCGTACCGGGGTTGAGGAGGAAGGCGAAGGCCATGGTGGCGGCCACCGGCGGGGCGAGGTAGGGCAGGTAGAAGAGGGTGCGGAAGACACCCGTGCCCGTCTTGATCTTCGTGATCAGCAGGCCCACGCCGAGCCCGAACGCCACCCGCAGGGTCACCGTGACGAGGACCAGCCACAGGGTGTTGCGCAACGCGGGCCAGAACAGCGGGTAGTTCTCGAAGACGTAGGTCCAGTTCTTCGTCCCGCTCCACGTCGGCGGCCTGAAGCCGTCGTAGTGCATGAAGGAGAAGTAGACGGTCGAGATCAGCGGGTAGGCGAAGAAGACCGCGAAGCCGATCAGCCAGGGCGACATGAAGGCCAGGGTCACCAGCGCCGAGCGCCGGCGTTTCGAGGCGAGCGTGACAGTGGTCATGTGCGTGCCGCTACTTCGCCTGCGCGATGTCCGTGTCGATCTGCCGGGCGGTGGCCGCGAGGCCCGCCTTCAGATCCTTCGTCTTGCCGCTCTCGTAGTCGTATCCGAACTGCTGGATCGTCACGAGGTAGGTGCCTCCGTTGACGGACGGCGGAGTCGTCGTCGAGTCCGGGTTCGAGGCGATGTCCAGGAACGTCTTGAAGCGCGGGTCGTACTTCAGCTTCGGCGACTTGAGGGCCGCGAGCGTCGAGGGCACGTTGTGGATGCCGTTGGCGAAGCCGACCACCGCGTCGGTGTCCGTGGTCATGTACTTCACCAGTTCCCAGGCCGCGTTCTGCTTGCGGCTGGTGGACGCGATGCCCGCGATCGTGCCGGTGATGTAGCCCTTGCCGTACTGGTCGGCCCGGTCGTCGGGGACGGGCAGCGGGGCGACGCCGATCTCGAAGCCGGGCTTGGCCTCCTCGGCCATGCCGAGCCGCCACTCGCCGTCGAGCTGCATGGCCACCTGGCCGGTGTGGAAGGGGTGCTTGGGGCCCCACTCGTCACCGAGCTTGGAACGGTACGTCTCCAGCTTCCTGAAGCCGCCGAGTTCGTCGACCAGCTTCTTCTGGAGGGTGAACCCGGCCGTGAAGGCGGGGTCCTTGGCGATGTTCGACTTGCCGCTGCTGTCGAAGTACGTCGGCGAGAACTGCCCGAAGTAGTGCTCGGTGGTGGACTCCCAGCCGTGGTAGTTCGGCATGAAGCCGAGCTGGGAGTAGGAGTCGCCCTTGGTGATCGTGAGCTTCTTCGCGTCCTTCTCGAACTCGGACCAGGTCTTCGGCGGGGAGGCGATCCCGGCCTTCTCGAACGCGGTCTTGTTGTAGTAGAGCCCGTAGGCGTCACCGAGGAGGGGCACCGTGCAGCGGTCACCCTCGAACTGGGTGTACTCGTTCATCGCCTTCGGGAAGGTCGTCTCCGGATCGATGTGCGCCTTCTCGAACAAGGGGTTGAGGTCGACGAAGGCGCCGGACGAGCAGAACTTGCCCACGTTGTTGGTGGTGAAGGACGAGACGACGTCGGGGGCCTTGTCGCCGCCCGCGCGCAGCGCCTGGTTGATCTTGTCGTCGGTCATGTTGCCGACGATGTTCACGTGGATGTTGGGGTGCGCCTTCTCGAAGCCCGCGACCAGCGACTTCACGGCCTTGACCTCGTTCGGCGCACTCCAGCCGTGCCAGAAGTTGATCGTCTGCTCCTTGGACGCGTCGTCGCCTCCGCCGCCGCCGGACTGGCCGGTACAGGCGGTGGCGAGGAGGGCCATCGAGGCGGAGGCGGCGAGCGCGACGGCTGTCTTTCGGGATATTCCGGGCATGGCGAGATCTCCCTGTGAGGGACTTGGCGGGACGGGGAGTTGCGGGACGGGCGAGTGGAGCGGCGGAGCGGTACGGACTCAGCGGGAGGTGTCGAAGACCTCGTCGCGGGTGGCTGCCAGGGCGCTCTCCAACGCGCCGCGCAGCACGGGGTGTTCGTGGACGTCGCCGACGACGAGCCGCGGCCGGGACGCGGCCAGCTCCTCCAGTTCGGCCTGGACCAGGGCGCGCAGCGGTTCGCCGCCCGCGGTGAGCGAGGCTCCGCTGAGGACGACCAGTTCGGGGTCGAGCACGGAGACGAGGGAGGCCAGACCGGTGGCGAGTCCGGTCGCGTACCTCTCGAGGAGCCGCCGGTAGGGGCCCGCGTCGACGGCGGCGGCCCGCTCGACGAGGGTGGCCGCGACCTCGGTGTACGGACCCGTCGGCAGGTCCTGGACGCCGAGTTCGCGGGCCAGTTGGGGGATGGCCTGGGAGCCGGCCAGCTCCTGGTAGCCGCCGCTGTTGGCCCGGGTCACCTGGCGCACCAGGGGCGCGCCGGGCACCGGCAGGAAGCCGACCTCGCCCGCGCCGCCGGTCCAGCCGCGGTGCAGCCGGCCGCCGAGGACGAGGGCCGCGCCGAGACCGCCCTCGTTCCACAGCAGGACGAAGTCCTCGTGCCCCCGGGCGGCGCCGAGGCGCTGCTCCGCGATGGCGACGAGGTTGACGTCGTTCTCGTACTCGACGGGCATCGGCAGGGCCGCGGCCAGTTCGTCGAGGAGGGTGGGCGAGTGCCAGCCGGGCAGGTGGGAGGCGTAGCGCAGCCGGCCCGTGTTGGGGTCGAAGGCGCCGGGGGTGGCGATGACCAGGCGGCGGACGTCGTCCCGGGCGAGCCCGGCGGCCTTCACCGCGCCGTCGAGGGCGTCGGTGACCTGGCGCACGACGGGCCGGGCCGGGCGGCGGCCGGGGGTGGGCAGTTCGTACGAGCCGACCGTCCGGCCGGTGATGTCGGCGACGGCGGCGAGGACGCGCTCGGGGGTGACGTCGAGACCCGCCGCGTACGCGGCGCCGGGGTTGACCTCGTACAGCTGGGCGCTGGGGCCCGGCCGGCCCTCGCTGGTGCCGGTGGCCAGGACGAGCCCGGCGGCTTCCAGGCGTGCGAGGAGCTGTGAGGCGGTGGGCTTGGACAGTCCGGTGAGCTTCCCGATCCGGGTCCGCGAGAGCGGTCCGTGCTCGAGCAGCAGATCGAGGGCGGCGCGGTCGTTCATCGCGCGCAGGACGCGCGGGGTGCCCGGCGTGCCGGCGGATCCTGCCATGTCTGTCGCCACCTGCCCTTCTAGGCCGACCAGCTTCCCAGGGGAGCCTTCGGGAAGTCCACCGGGAGATCACTGTTAGGAAAGTTTCCTATTGCTGATGCGAGGAAAGTAGGCCGGACGGGGCGCGGGCGTCAAGGGAAACCACCGCCCGGGCGGCGCGGTCGTCGCCGGAACGCACGAAGCCGCCCCCGCGGCGGACGAACTCGTCCGCCGCGGGGGCGGCTTCGTGGCGGGCCGGAGGAGGGCCCGGCTCCGGTTACTTCACGTCGACGTAGTCGCCCGCGGCCGTGGCGGTGCCCGTGGTGGCGGTGCCCGCGAACGCGTAGCGGTAGGTGCCGTCGGCCGAAGCCTTGACCGTGGTGCTCAGGGCGCCCGCGGTGCCGGAGGTCACCGTCTTGACGGCCTTGTAGGCGGTGGCGCCCTTGGCCTTGAACTGGAGGACGACCGACTGGCCCTTGTAGCCGGTGTACTTGCCGTTCTTCCAGTCGGCGCGGGTCAGCGCGCCCTTGACGGTGAGCGTGGCGCCCTTCTTCACCGGCTCCGGGGTGGCGTCGGCGGTGAGCCTGGCGGCGCGCTTGACCTGGGCCGTGCCGGGGACGCCCCACATGTCGTAGCCGAACCGCATGCTGATGTGGTTGTCGGAGTCGTCGTCGTCCACGGTGGTGTCGCCGTAGAAGCCGGCCACCTTCCAGGTGCCGGCGTCCGCCGCCTCGTACAGGTACTCCTGCGGGTCGACCTCGATGACCTCCTTGCAGGACTGCGTGACCGTCGTGGCGGTCGTGGCCTTCGTGGTGCAGACCGGGGCGTCGTCCGGTTCCAGCTCGTTCTCCTGTCGCGCGAGCGACGGACCGCGGTACAGCAGGACGCCCGCGCCGTTCTTCTCGCCGTCGATGACGAGGCCGGCGGGGCGGACGAAGGTGTAGGTGACCGGGACCTTCACGAGGTTCGTGGTGCCGACGACGATCGCCTTGCCGTTGTTGACCACCACACCCGAGAAGGAGAGGTCCGGCGTGGCGGCCGAAGCGGACGGCACGGCCAGGGCGGACAGGGCCAGGGCGCCGGAGACGACGGCGCCGATGGCGTATTTGCGCATGGGTTCCCCATTCGAGGCGGGCCCCCGGGCGTTGAGCTCCAGAACAAGGGCCCGCTGTCGGAGCGACAGTAGACGGTTGATCAAGGTGGAGGGGATGCGGGGGTCCTGTGAAGAGGAACGGCTCCGTCCCCGTGTGGGAGGCGGGGTGCCGGGGGTAGGAATGCCCTGTCGGTGCGTCAGGAGCGTGACGGCCCGGGGGCATTACGGCTTCGTCACGATCGGTTCCGCGCGGCCAGGTCGGGTTGCGCGGATTTGTGCCGGTGCGCACCTCTTGGGGAGGGGGTCTTCGCCGTGCGGAAGACGGTGGCCGGTTCGTTCTCATGCCTGGTGCACAGGGTCCCGTTCCTATGATCCGCCGCATGAAGGTGAACCGTGTGGCGTGGGCCGCGCAGGACCGGCCGGGAGGCCGGCCGTGAAGCCGCTGACGGCCGCATGGCGCGCGGCCGTGGCCAAGAGCGTGCCCGTGGCGTTCGTCCTGATGGTCACCGAATTCGTGAGCGACGGGTTCACCTGGGATTCCGCGGCCCGCGGGCTGCTCTTCAGGCCCCTGTGCTGGGGTGTCATGACACTCGGCTGGGCGGCCCTCGGAGTGCGGGCGCTGCGACGCCGGGCCCGGAAGGCCGGCATCGTGCTCACCGGCGGCGCGCTGGACGAGCGGCAGACGTGGGTGCTGCGCCCGGCGTCGGCCCAGGACGGCCGGCAGGAGCGGGTCCGTGAGCGGCTGGTGGCCTCGGAGCGGGCGTTCCTCGTCGCCGAGAAGGGCCGCGAGGAGCTCCACTTCCGATGGCGTCCCTGGCGCGGGGAGGAGTCGGTCTGGGGCTCGCTGTCCTTCGGCGCGTCCCCGGGGGAGGTCGTCATCGACGTCCACGACGGCGAGGGGCTCCGGGGCGTGGCCGGGCTGGGCAAGGGATCGGCGCTCGTCGCCGTGTGCCAGCTGGCCGCGGCGACCGGGCTGGAGGCGGTCCGGCAGGCGAAGGACCACCCGGAGGGGAAGGACCACCCGGAGGGGCCGGGACCGGAGGGGCTCGCGACGGAACCTCCTCCGCCGACGGGCGAGGGGCGGACGGGCTGAGGGCCGGCGGGCGACGGGCCGGCGGACGGAAGCGGGGCGGACCGCCCGCCGACGAAGGGGCGGCCCGGCTGACGTGCGGCGGGCCGAGCGGTGACGATGCGGCGGCCCGGCTGACGTTCGCGGGTCGTGTGACGGCGAAGACGCGGCCCGGCTGACACGCGCGGGCAGTGCGACGACGAAGGGGCGGCACCGGGGTGTCCGGGTGCCGCCCCTCGTGCATGGCGTCGCGGGCCTACTTCGGCACGCCCGACGGAGCCGGGGACGGGATGGGGGCGGTCGCCGCCGACTGCGGGGAGGCCGGGTTGTTCAGGGCCGACGGGGCCGCCACCGCGGCGGTCGGGTCGAGGGGCTCCTCCTCCTCCACGGGCGCGGCCGGTCCGTCCACGATGCGGATGTCGGCGGCGTCGAAGGCGCGCTTGATGCGCCAGCGCAGTTCGCGTTCCACGGAGACGGCCTTGCCGGGCATGGTCTTGGCCGAGACGTGGACCACCATGGAGTCGAGCAGGACGCTGTCCAGGCCCAGGATCTCGACCGGGCCCCACAGGCGCTCGTTCCAGGGCTCTTCCTTGCTGATGGTCTCGGCCACGTCGGCGATGACGGACCGGACGCGGTCCAGGTCCTCCGAGGCGCGGACCGTGACGTCCACACCGGCGGTGGCCCAGCCCTGGGAGAGGTTGCCGATGCGCTTGACCTCGCCGTTGCGGACGTACCAGATCGCGCCGTTGTCGCCGCGCAGCTTGGTCACGCGCAGGCCCACCTCTATGACCTCGCCGGAGGCCACGCCCGCGTCGATCGTGTCACCGACGCCGTACTGGTCCTCCAGGATCATGAAGACGCCGGAGAGGAAGTCGGTGACCAGGTTGCGGGCACCGAAACCGATCGCGACACCGGCCACACCCGCCGAGGCGAGCAGCGGGGCCAGATTGATCTCGAACGTGCCGAGGATCATCAGTGCGGCCGTGCCCATGATCAGGAAGGACGCGACCGAGCGCAGTACCGACCCGATGGCCTGGGAGCGCTGCCGGCGGCGCTCCGCGTTGACCAGCAGACCACCGAGCGCCGTGCCGTCGACGGCCTCGGCGGTGCGGCTCATCCGGTCGATGAGCTTGGTGATCGCCCGGCGCACGAACACCCTCAGTGCGGCGGCGATCACCAGGATCAGCAGGACGCGCAGACCTATGGCCAGCCAGGTCGACCAGTTCTCCTCGACCCAGCTCGCCGCGTGGGTCGCGCTCTCCTGGGCGTCCTGGAGCGTGGGGGTCACCGGAAGCGGACCGGTCGACGTCGAGGGGGACGGCGACGGGGCCGGTCCGGCGGCCAGGGCCGATAGGACGGGCAGGGACACGGCAGGTACCTCCAGGCGTAGCGGTCTGCCCGCGGCGGGGGACAAGAGAGGAATGCCGTCCGGGCAGAACCACCACACTAACGGGGCATCGTGTGTGGATCGTTGTCATGCGGAGGGGAGAGACCGTGCTCACCTGGGGATGTAGGGGATGTGGTCGAAAACACTCCCAGCCCGTTACCGGGACATGGTGGCGCCGTCACCAGGCATGAGGGGAGACTGACTGCAGATCGTCCCGGCGCGAGCCACGCGCCGCCGGCGTACAAGGAGGCATCCGTGCCGCACGTCCTGGTCCTCAACGCGTCGTACGAGCCGCTCGGCGTCGTACCGCTCCACCGCGCGCTCGTCCTCGTCCTCGAGAACAAGGCAGTCTGCCTCGAGGAATCCGGCGCCTTCATGCACAGCGCGACCGTTACTGTCCCCGCACCCAGCGTGGTCCGGCTGAAGAGGTTCGTACGGGTCCCCTACCGAGGGCCCGTCCCGCTGACCAGGCGAGCCCTGTTCGCCCGCGACGGCGGCCGGTGCATGTACTGCGGTGGCGTCGCAACCAGCGTCGACCACGTCATCCCGCGTTCCCGCGGAGGTCAGCACGCCTGGGACAATGTGGTGGCGTCCTGCCGCCGCTGCAACCACACCAAGGCCGACCGCCACCTGGTCGAGATCGGCTGGCGCCTGCGCCACAAACCCGCCCCGCCGACGGGGCTCGCGTGGCGCATCATCGGAACCGGGCACAGGGACCCGCGCTGGATGCCCTACCTGCAACCGTACGGCGCGGACGACGCCATGGCCCGGATCGACGGCATATCGGCCTGACGATCCGGGCCTTTGCGTTGGCCCGTGGGGCCCGGCCCGTGCGACCCCGTGTCAGACGCGGGGTCCTTCGGGACGGGCCCCACGGGCCGCGCAGAGTGCCGTGCCGGTCACGAAGAGTGCGAGACCGGCCGCCCAGGCGCCGTGCTGCGGACCCGGCTGCACGAGCCAGCTCACGACTGTCGCGTTGTTCACACGGGGAGAGGCGGCCGAGAGGTACACGGCGCTGAAGTACAGCGTCGTCGGCATCCAGCTGAGCCGGGCGCCGACCAGCACCGCCCCACCGGCCGTGACGCCGATGGCCCCCAGCGTGTTGCGGACCATCGCCACCGCGCCGAACTCCTGCGCGTGCCCGGGCACGGCGAGGGCCAGCAGCGCGGACGCGAGGACGCTGAGGACCAACAGGTGGGCCAGGCGCCGGGGCCACCAGCGGCGTACCGCGGTGTCGTCCAGCTCACGGGTGTACGCGTGCAGGCTCGCGCCGGTCGCCGCCGCGGCCAGCAGCGGGGCGAGCGCGACCAGCGGGACCCTGCGGTACGGGTCGAGGTAGGCGTCCGGGCGGCTCGCCGTCCACGCGGTGAGCAGCGCGGCGCAGACCAGGGCCGCGAGGGCCGTCGGGATGCCCCGGGAGCGGGAGTACAGGGCCAGGGAGCGGAACCGGTGTCCGGGCGCGGACCGCGCCGGCAGGGAACTCTGTCGGGTGTTCACAGTGACGGGACCTCGCTCGGCTTCGGGCCGCACTCGGCGGCCGTGGCGAAGTAGCGGCCGAGCCAGGAGCGGCGTTCGCCCTCGCTCATCGAGGTCAGGCGCGCGTACGCCTCGTCCTCCGCCCGGTACCACGCGAGTCTCTTCGTGTCCCCCTCCTGCCGGGCCCTCGTCACGGAGAACTCACGCAGCTCCGCGAACCCGGGCTCAGGCGCCAGCCAGCGCAGCACGGCCTCGTCGGTGACCGTGATCCGGTCCGCGGTCGGCGCCTGCTCGCAGTCCGGGCGGACCAGCATGTGGGCCGCCTCCCACGCGTACCGCCGGGGGTCGGTCACCTTGCCGCGGACGACGCTCCAGCCGAGGGGGCTGAGGTTCGGCAGCTGCGCCTCGCCCGGGTGCGGGGACCGCCACAGGTCCTCGTAGCGGACCGGCAGGTTCCGGACCCCCTCCAGTCGTCCGGTCAGACCGGACAGGGCCCGGGTCACCTCCGGCAGCATGCCCGGATAGGTGGCGTTGACGCAGACGTCAGGGGTGGTCGAGGTGTCGCACACCTGGCGGTGGGCGAGCGGGTTGTCACGCAGCAGACCGTCGCCCGTCGAGACGAGGAGGACGGCCGCGCCGAGAGCGGCCGCGAGCGGCAGCAGCGCGGTGGCACGGCGGTACGCGGTGAGGGCCAGGGCCGCCGCGGCGGCGAGCCCGGCCGCCCACAGGGCCGACACCAGCGGGTACCACCGGACGGCGAGGTCGTTGTCACCGAGGACGTGGGCCATGCAGAACGCGAGGTGGCGGACGTCGGACTGCCGGGTGCCGAGGGCGCCGACGACGACGTAGCCGCCGATCGCGAGCAGCGGGGCGGTCAGCCGGAAAGGGATGGCCCGCCCGGCCGTGTGACCGAGGACCGTGCAGGCGGCGAGCGTGAGGGCGTTCCCGGCGAACACGGTGTACGCGGGTCCGCCCGCCGAGGCGTACGGCGCGCAGGCCGCCAGCGCCCCGGCCACCACCAGCAGGTGGGCCGCGGTCAGCCAGCAGGCGAGCGGCAGGGCGGCCGCCAGGAGCTGGACCAGCGGCGTACGCGCGGTGGAGGAGCGCAGCTCCGCCGTCCGGCGCCTGCGTTCCCTGCCGCCCTGCCAACCGCCCGCGGCGAGCGCGAACGGGACACCGATCATGGCGGCGGCGGTGCTCAGCAGTTCCGTCGTCGCCCCCCAGCTCCCCTGCCACTGGTCCGCCCTTGCGGCCATCGGCCAGGCGAGGGCGAGCAGCAGCCCGGCGCCCGCCCAGGGCGCGAAACCGCGCAGCCACTCGGCCCGCAGGGGGTGCGGCGCGGAACGGCGTGCGCGAGCGCTCCCGTCACCCGGCCGCGGGATCCGGCGCCGGCCGTCCCGACCGGGCCCGGCCGCCGGGGCGGTGCCGTTCTCGTGGCCGGTGCCGGTGCCGGTGCTGGTGCTGGTGCTGGTGTCGAGGTCGGCGTCGGGGCCGACGCCGCTCCTGCGGCCCGGGCCGAGGTCCGCGCCGGTCCGGACGGGGGTGTGGGCCGGGCCGTCCCCGCCCGGCTGGACGCGGGTGCTCATCGGCCGGCCCCCGTCGCCGTGCGGTGGCCGCGCAGGGCCGTGATGTAACCGCGTTCGACGGCGTTGCCGTCGGACTCGTGGCCGTCCGCGCCGAGTGCGGCGAGCGAGCCGGGCGTGCCGCGGTAGGCGACCTGCCCGGCTTCGAGCAGCGTCACCTCCGTGCAGGCCGCGGCCACGTCCTCGACGAGATGGGTGGAGACGATCACCGTGGCGGTGCGGCCCAGTTCCCGCAGCAGCGCGCGGAACTCGACGCGCTGCTCGGGGTCGAGACCCGCGGTGGGCTCGTCGAGCAGCAGCAGGCGGGGGTCGTTCACGATGGCCTGCGCGATGCCGACGCGCCGGATCATGCCGCCCGACAGGGTCTTGACCTTGGCGTCGATGCGGTCGGCGAGGCCGACCCGGGCCACGGCCCGCTCGACCGCGGCGTCGGTGCCGGCCCCCGGCAGTTCCTTCAGCCAGGCCACGTAGGCGACGAACTCCCGCACCGTGAAGCCCGGGTAGTACCCGAAGTCCTGCGGGAGATAGCCCAGTTCGCGGCGGACCGCGCCGCGTTCCCGATGGCCGCGAAGGTCGTTCCCGAGCAGCTCGACCCGGCCCGCGGTGGGCTCGGCGACCGTGGCGAGGACACGGACGAGGGAGGTCTTGCCCGCGCCGTTGGGCCCGAGCAGACCGTGGACGCCGAGCCCGAAGTCGAGGTCGACACCGTCCAGGGCGGTGGTCCTGCGGTGTCGGACCGTCAGCCCGGAGACCCGCACGGCGGTGTCGTCCGAGCCGTCCCGGCCGCGCCCGGCCGGGGCGGCCGAGTGGTGCTCGGCACCGCCGAAGGGCGGTACGGCGGTCGTGTCGGGCCTGTTCACATCGTCTCCAGACGGTCGTACGCGGTGCGGCGCGCGGCGAGGAGCAGGGCGCACAGCACGGTCGCCGCCGCCCAGCCGCCCTGGGAGGAGGCGCCGGTGAAGTAGAGGGAGAGCTGCTCGGTGAGACCGGCCGTCAGACCGGTGCCGGTGGACACGAGGAGGGGGGCCGCGACGGCGAGCAGCCATCCGCCGCCGACCACCGCCGTCGCGGTACGGCAGCCCAGGTATCCCGAGAGGACGAGCGAGGCCAGGGTCAGGGCCAGCCCCGGCAGCAGCCAGCCGGCCGTCGCGGGTCCCGCGGGCAGCTGCGGGCCGGAGGACGGCAGGAGCAGCCCCGCCACCGTCAGCGAGG
Source organism: Streptomyces populi (assembly GCF_002911015.1). GTDB lineage: Bacteria > Actinomycetota > Actinomycetes > Streptomycetales > Streptomycetaceae > Streptomyces > Streptomyces populi. The sequence continues at coordinate 2,884 of NZ_KZ626970.1, read as the reverse complement.
GCGCGCTGACCGCCAGCACGGCGGCCGTCCGCGTCAGCAGGAGGCGCAGTCCGCCCGAGGGGGCCGACGCGGCGATCTCGTGGAGCGGGTCGGCGTGCCGCCCGTAGGAGAGGGCGACCCCGGCCACCGGGACGACGGGGGCGAGGGCCAGCAGCAGGGGCCGTGCGCCCGCCCATCCGCCTCCGTACGCGAGGGCGACGGCGCCCAGGGCGACGAGCAGCACGGCCCCGGCCCAGGTCCCGCGGACGGCGGGCCCCGCGGCCCAGAGGATCCGGGCGAGCCGTCCGCCGAAGGCCCGCGAGGGCCGCGGCGCCACCGCCGGAGCGAGGTCCGGCACGGGCACGGCCGCAGCAGCCGTGCGGACCTGGTCGGCGGCGGCGGTTGCGGGAGTTGTACGGGCCGGGCCGGCGGCGGTTGCGGGGGTCGTGCGGGCCGGGGTGGTCGTGGTGGACTGTGCCGCTTCGGGCACCGTCGCCAGGACCGCGTCGCGGACCTCCGCCAGCGCCGGTCCCGCCGCGCCCGCCCGCACCGCGTGCGAGACGCGCGCGGCGCACCGGCCGCAGCGCTCCAGGTGCTTCTCCAGGGACCAGGCGTCCGTCTCCGCGAGGGAACCGTCCGCGTAGCGGGTGACGAGGTCGTCGGGGGCGTGCCAACCGGTCATGCCGGGCCTCCCAGCGGGGACGGGGCCAGGGCCGGGCGCGCGTGGGCGCCCTGGGGCGGGTTCAACTGGGCCAGGGCCTTGCGGAGCTCGGCGCGGGCGCGCAGGGCACGGGTCTTGACCGTGCCCTCGGGTATGCCGAGGAGGCGGGCGGCCTCACGGGTGGTCAGCCCGTCGACGACCGTCGCCCTCAGCACCTCGCGCAGCTCGGGGGAGAGGCGGTCCAGCGCTGTGCCCACGTCGCCGTACTCGAGCCGCGCCAGTACGCGGTCCTCGGCGGACGGCGCGGGGGCCGGCGCCGTGTACTCCACACGGTCCGCCCGCTCCTGGACCCGTCGCGCGTCCACCAGACGCCGTGCGGCGATCGTCCACAGCCAGCCGCCGGCCTCCGTGCCCCGGTGGCCGCCCGCCGACCGCCACACCGTCACGAAGGTGTCCTGCAACACCTCGCGCACGGTCTCGGGGTCGGCGCAGCGCCGGGTCAGCCGCGCGTGCAGCCAGCCCGCGTGCCGGTCGTACAGCGCGGCCATCGCCGCGGAGTCCCCGTCCGAGACGGCCCGCAGCAGCGCCGCGTCCGAATCGTCCTCCCGGTGGCCCCCTCGGGGGCGGAACAGTCTCACACCCCGTCTATCGACGGCTCCGTGCCCGCCGGTTCACGGCGCGGCGGACTCCTGTCCGTCGGCCGCCTCCGCGACCGCGTACGCCTCCACCGACCACAGCGAGTAGCCGTACGCCGTGGCCCGCCGCATCCCCTGGACGCGCACGTAGCGGACGTCGCGCTCGTCGAAGCGGAGGGACTCCTGGCCGCCGCGGCTGTCGTCCACGGTGGTCGCGGTGCGCCACACGCGTCCGTCGGCGGAGACCTGGACGCGGTACGCGGACGGGTGCGCGTCCTGCCAGGTCAGCACGAGCCGCCCGAGGCGCACCGGCTCGGCGAGCTGCACCTGCCACCAGGCGCCGTCGTCCACGGGGGAGGACCAGCGCGTGGCCGGGTCGCCGTCGTTGGCCGCCGCGGCCGGGAAGTCGGGGGTCTCGTCGGCGGACGAGGAGGCCGTGCCGGTGCGGGCGAGGTCGGGGCCCGCCGTGCGCGGGAAGGCGCGGACGGTCAGGGTACGGGTCTGCGAGCCGAAGGCGACCGTCACCTCGTACGTGCCCGACGGCGTCCCCGGCGGCACCGTGACCTCCACGGTGCTGTCGACGACGGCGCCGCGCGACAGGGTCGGCGACGGCTGCGAGACCTTGACCCTGATGTCCTTCGGGGCCCGTGCGGTCAGTTCCCCGCTGACGCCGGTCGGACGCTGTGACGTCAGCCGGGCCGTGATCCGCTCCGTGCCGCCGATCTCCACGTCCGCCGTGGAACGGCCCAGCTCCAGCGCGACGGCGGGGGTGTCGGCGAACCACGGCACCAGATGGCGGACCTGGGAGCGCTCGGGGCCGACGACCCGCAGCGCGCTCACGCGCACGCCCGCCGTACCGATCTCCGCCGGGCCGAGCTCCGTCGCGCCCCCGGTGTCGAGGGCACCGAGGTACCGCCAGCCCCCACCTGGGAGGTACGCCTCGACGTACCCCGTCGTGCCGGGGTCGGTGAGCACGCTCACGTCGGTGAGGACGCGGGGGCGCGGGAGCAGGACGAGACGGCCGTCCTGCCAGGTGCCGTCCCCCGGGGCGGGGCCGTCCTGCGCGGTCCCGCCGTCCGCGCCTCCGGTGCCCCCGCCCGTGCCCGCCGTCGGGCCGTCGCCGGGGCCCGTCCCGCCGTCCTCCGCCGTCCCCGGGTCCTTCGGGGCCTCGTCGCCGGTGGAGGACTCGTTGCCGAGGCCCGCCCACTTCTCGTACGCCGTGCGGGCCCGCGTCAGGAACGGGTCGAGCACGCCCGTGCCGACCTTCACCTCGCTCGCCGCGAGCCCGGCGCGCAGCCGGTCCAGCGCGCGGTAGGCCGTCCAGGCCGCCGTCGCGTCGCCCTTCGACTGGGCCTCCAGCAGTGCGACGGCCGTCTCACCGGCCTCGCCGTAGCGCGCCAGCTGCTCGGTCCAGGGCCGCACCTCGGTGGCGATCGGGCGGCCCGCCAGCCGCTCGGGCGTCTCGCGCATCACCGAGAACGCCGCGCGCAGCCGCCCGGCCGCACGGTCGAGGGCGGCCCGGTCCGTGGTCGTCCGAGCCTGCCAGAACGCCTCCATGAGCGGACGCAGGTACGCCGACTCCTCGCCGCCGAGGACCGAGGACGCCTCG
>NZ_KZ626969.1 GCF_002911015.1 Streptomyces populi | reverse complement strand
CCACCGCCGAGAACCTCCAGCTCGTCGCCGACGGACGCCCCGGCGGCAGAGCGGCGACCGCCGAGGCACTGGACCTCTTTCCCGTCCTGCGCGAGGTGTCCGGCCGCCGCGCCGGCCTGCTCTCCGGCGGCCAGCGCCAGCAACTCGCCATCGCCCGCGCACTGATCACCCGCCCGAAGCTCCTGCTGCTCGACGAGCCGACGGAGGGCATCCAGCCGTCGGTCGTCACCGAGATCGAGGAGACGGTCCTCGCCCTCACCCGGCGCGGCGGCCTTGGCGTCCTCCTCGTCGAACAGCACGTCGGCTTCGCCATGCGCGCCGCCCAGCACTACTACGTACTGGAGGCCGGCCGGGTGACATCCTCGGGCGAGGGCGGAACAGCCGCCGAACAGACCGTACGAACGGCGCTCAGCGTGTGAACCCCGCCTGCGGACGGGGCTGGGGTTCGGTCGAGTCCGCGGGGGAGGGCGGTACACCGGAACGGAAGACCGGCGTCAAGCCTCCGTCGCCCCCGGAGGACGGCTGACGGGGCGTCGGGTGCACTGTCGCGGGAAGCGAGCGCGCTCCGCGTGACATGCCCGTGAACGTCCCGGCATGTCCGGATCGATCAGGAATCGAGAAGCACGGTTCACGCAGTCGCCTCTAGCCTGCTCGTCATGGACATCACCATTCATACGACTTCCCTTCCGCATGACGACCCGGACGCGTCGCTCGCCTTCTACCGCGACGTCCTCGGCTTCGAGGTCCGCAGCGATGTCGGGCAGGGCAGGATGCGCTGGATCCTGGTGGGCCCGGCCGGCCGGGCACGTCGATCCTTCTGTCACCGCCTGCCGCCGACCCCGGCATCACCGAGGACGAGCGCCGCACGATCACCGAGATGATGGCCAAGGGCACCTACGGCTGGATCCTGCTGGCCACCCCGGACCTCGACGCCACGTTCGAGAAGGTGCAGGCCGGTGACACCGAGGTCGTCCAGGAGCCGACCGAGCAGCCGTACGGCGTCCGCGACTGCGCGTTCCGCGACCCCGCGGGCAACCTGGTCCGCATCCAGGAACTGCGCTGAGCCGTGCGGGTGCCGACACCACCGAGTATCCGGGGTGCCCGCCGAGGCGGGCACCCCGGACGCCCGACGGCGTCGGTGGAAGCCGATGGAAACGGAAGACGAAAGACGAAGGAGGTCCTCATGTGCAAGCCTGAATGGCGGCGCGCACGCGTCCAGGCGCAACGCCTGGACGATCTCGCGCGGCTGCGCCGCGTCCGCGACCGGATCGACAGGGAATACGCGCAGCCACTGAACGTGGAGGCACTCGCCCGCGATGTGAACATGTCCGCCGGGCACCTGAGCCGGCAGTTCCGGGCCGCCTACGGCGAGTCGCCCTACTCGTACCTGATGACACGTCGCATCGAGCGGGCGACCGCGCTGCTGCGGCGGGGCGATCTCAGCGTCACCGAGGTCTGCTTCGCGGTCGGCTGCGCGTCGCTGGGCACGTTCACCACCCGCTTCACCGAGCTGGTCGGCATGCCGCCCGGGGCCTTTCGGCGCCAGGCGGCGGACGCGGCGGCCGGCCCCGCCGACGCCACGGATACGGCCCGCGACGCGGGGCCGGCGATCAAGGTGGAGGGGATGCCGGCGTGCGTGGCGAAGCAGGTCTCCAGACCGGTCAGGAATCGAGAAGCCCCGGCCGCCGCACAGCCCCTAGCGTGATGGTCATGGCAACCACCGCTTCCACCGCAGCCGACACCTCCCTCGCGTCCGTCACCCTTGAGGTGGCCGACCTCGAGTCCGCCCGCCGCTTCTACAGCGCCTTCGGCGTGGACACGTACGTACGCCTGCGGGCGTCCGAGACGCACTCCACCGGATTCCGCAGCTTCACCCTGGCGCTCACGGTGTCCGGGCCGGCCACCGTCGACGGCTTCGTCGGCGCCGCCGTGGACGCCGGCGCCACGGTGCTGAAGCCTGCCGCGAGGTCGCTGTGGGGCTACGGCGGTGTCGTCGAGGCCCCGGACGGGACGATCTGGAAGATCGCGACCTCGGAGAAGAAGGACACCGGCCCCGCCACCCGCGAGATCGACGAGGTCGTCCTGCTGCTCGGCGTCGAGGACGTGAAGGCCACCAAGCAGTTCTACGTCGGCCGGGGCCTGACCGTGGCCAAGAGCTTCGGCGGCAAGTACGCCGAGTTCGCCCCCGGTCAGTCCAGCCCCGTCAAGCTGGCGCTGTACAAGCGCCGCGGCCTGGCCAAGGACCTCGGCGTCCCCGCCGACGGCACCGGCTCGCACCGCATCGTCCTCGGCAGCACCGCCGACACCTTCACCGACCCGGACGGGTTCGCCTGGGAGGCCGCCGCATAGCCCGCCTCGCGCCGTCCTGACTCCCGGCCCCGCCCCCCGCCCGACCCCGTACGAGAGGAAACCCGCCATGCCGTCCACGAAGCCGCCCGTCGAGGACTCCGGCACGACCACCGACAAGTACGACGGATTCACCGGTTTCCTCCGAGGATGCCCCGGCCTTCAGGCCGGGGAGGAATCGGACTCCTGCGGAGCAGGGCAGGGAAAGCCGAATCGCCGTCAGGGCGATTCGGCGTCGGCCTGGGCGGCGGTGCGCTCGCCCTCGAGGCGGTGGACGATCTCGGAGTTGAGTGACCGGTGAGCGGCTTTCGCCTGTGCGACTAGCCACGCGTGAAGGTCGGATGGGAGACGGAGTGTGATGCGTGATTCATGGTCCACGACACTGATCGTAGTGCTAAATTGACACCATGAAGACACCGGTGGTGGGGGAGGAGACCGGGCACGCCCGGCACGCCCGGTACGCCTACCGCCTGCGCGTGTCGTCCACCGCGCTCGCCGGCCTGGAAGCCGAGTGGGCGCGCTGCCGGTGGGTGTGGAACGAGTGCGTGGCCATGTCCCGCAAGGTCCACGCCGCCAACCGGGACGCTGTCGAGAAGACGACGTGCGGCCCGGCCCAGCTCGACAGGATGCTGACCGAGGCCAGGACCGCGATGGCCTGGCTGCGTGAGGGCAGTTCGGTTCCGCAGCAGCAGATCATCCGGGACTTCGCGAAGTCCCGCGCCAAGGCGTTGAAGGACATCAAGACCGGGCTGCCGATGCGGCAGCGCGCCGGGATGCCCCGGATCAAGCGCAAGCGCGAGGCCGCCCCGTCGCTGAACTACACCCGCCGAGGCTTCCGCCTCAAGGACGGCCGCCTCCATCTGGCGGGCGGGATCGTGCTGACGGTGGTGTGGTCCCGCGACCTACCCGCCGACCCCACCTCGGTTCGCGTCCACCGTGACAGCCTGGGCCACTGGTACGCCTCGTTCGTCGTGGCCACCGCCCCCGAGCCGCTGCCCGCCACCGGCCGCGCCATCGGTATCGACTGGGGCGTTCGTGAGACGGCGACCACCACCTCCGACGCCCACGACCTCCCCCACCCGCAGCACGGCAGGACCGCCGCCACGAAGCTGACCCGGTATCAGCGCGCGAAGGTCTCCAGGAAGGTCGCCCGGCAACGCCAGGACACCGGCCGCAAGTGGGCCAAGACCGTCGTCCGCGACTTCGACGTGATCGCCGTGGAGGACTTCCGCCCCAAGTTCCTCGCGAAGTCCACCATGGCCCGCAAAGCAGCCGACGCCGCCATCGGCGCCACCAAGACGGCCCTGATCGAGATAGGCCGCAAGCACGGGCGGGACATCCGCCTGGTCAACCCCGCGCACACCACCATGGACTGCGCGACGTGCGGAGCGAGAACCAAGCACGCACTTCCCCTCTCTGAACGTACCTATACCTGCACCGCGTGCGGAGCCGTGTCTCCCCGGGACAAGAACTCCGCCCGCGTGATGCTGGTCCGGGCTGGTCTCGACCCGGCTGGTGCTGATCGTGTAAGAACCGGTAGACCGCTGGTCCCCGGCCGACGTGAGCCAGGAATCCCCGTCCTTTAGGGCGGGGAGGATGTCAATTCCAGAGCGCGGAGAAGTTCAAGTCGCGGTACGCCACGCTCGGCTTCAGCGACCAGGCCGCCCTCGACGACGGCACCATGTGGCCGACCGCCTACGCCGTGAGGGAGCTGACCGCGGCCGACGAGGAGCGCATCAGCGCGCTGGTCGAGAAGGCTGTGGGCTGAAGCCGGGTGTCGACCGGCTGTGCCGTTCGGCCGAGCGCCGGCGGACGCCGGACCGAACGGCAGCCGGAGGGGTCGATCAGCGGCTCACCGCCCGCCCGTGATCCGCAGCCGGATCACCCCGGCGTCCCGCGTCACCGTCGCGCAAGGGCCACGACGGGCTGCTGAACCGAATGAGACAGGCACCGGAGAACCGAATGCCCGCTTACCTTGTTCTTCGTCCTCCGCCCGCGTCGTAGGGCGGGGACGGAAGGTTCCAGACGGCGTCGGACCGGCTGACGATCTTTCGGAGTTCGCGGGTGCTTCGTGGCGACAGGGCCTGCATCACGGTGTCGAGGAGGGCCCGGGCCTCGAGGGGGTTGCCGCAGCAGTACCAGTGCACGTCGCCCCACTCGTAGTCGTGCCACAGATCACGCTCGGGCCGGTGGCCGTAGTCCTTCCACAGGCCCACGGCCGCGCTGACGTCGCCCGGCCGCAGATAGTTGCGGGTGCGCTCGAGACGGATGATCTCGGACAGTGCACGCGAGGACAGGCCGTCGACGACTGGCCTTGCACCTGTTGTCCGGTGGCTGCCGGGGGCACCGGCACGGATCTGTCCTGGCCGTCTACGCGGCATGGACCTTTCGGTTCGTCGTCATGCGGCACATGGTGCCACGGCCTCGAACGGCGTCTCCAACGGATTCGCCCGCAAGGGGATTCGCCGGACGCGGGGGCGGCCTCCGTTTGGCCGTGCGCTCCGGCCAAGGTGCCCGTGACCACGACGAAGACCGTGAGGGTGAGTCTGCTGCCCGACGCCGTCCGGCGGCCCGGCGGGACGAGTCGTTCGAGCTCACCGAGGCGCTGCCGTGTGCCGACGGGCCGGTCACCTCGCCGGCTCGCTCTGCCGCGAGCAGGTGACCGACCGCATCGAGGCCAGGCGTCTGCGCCGCGACCCGCCGGCGGCGCCGCGTGGGCAGGACGTCGGCGTGCGACGGCTACGTCATTGGTGCGCGTGTATGACAATTTATGCCGAATGAGAAATTGATTTACATTTCTTAAGAGGCTGTGTTCTGTGGCGATTTGGCCGTGTCTGGCGTTGAGGATCAGTGCGTGCCCGGCCGGACGGTCCGGGCGGTGACGGGGCGTCGGCCCCGGTTCGCACGGAAAGGTCTGAACATGATCAACGGGTTGAAGAGGGCCGCGGTCCTGGGGGCGGCGACGGTGGCCCTGGCCACGGGCGCGGTCGTCGGTACGGTCGGTACCGCGTCGGCCGCCCCGCAGGACCAGCACCATCGATCGTCGGCGGCGCCGCACCACTGCGTGAAGGTGGCGGGCCACTGGGCGCGGCAGTGGCGCCCGGCGTTCCGGGACCGGCACCACCGCTGGCACCCCGGCCAGTGGACCCGTGTCTGGGTCCCCGCCCACCGGGAGTGTCACCACCGCTGACCCCGTGGCCGACGCCGGCATCCGCCCGTAGGGGTGGCGGCGACCCGAAACCGGAACCGGCCCCGACGCGCCCCTTCGAGGACGCGCCGGGGCCGGTTCGTCAGGTCGCACCCCGACTTCGGACCACGCGTGCCGGCGTGTCGATGGGGCCTGATGCAGGTCATGGCGGAGTGGGTGGAGTCCCGCCGCGGCTGGATGCTCATCGATTTCCCGGTCGACAGCGGCCTCGCCTTCCTCTCGGCCGCGGCCAACGCCGGCCCGCGAGACGCCTTCTACGTGCGGATGACCCACTGGGCCGCCCCGGACGCCTGGGATGTGAAGATCAAGCCGATGGACGCGGCGATGTTCCGGGAGGACCAGCCGTCGCACTTCGGCCTGCGTCTCCTCCAGGTGAGCTTCCCCGCCTACGACCTGCCGGAACTGACCCGGCGCCTCCACGAACACGCCGCCGGCCGTACGGTGCCGCCCGCCCCCGCCGACTGGAGCACTGTCGGCCGCTGGCCTCCGGGCCGGCCGGGCCGCTTCAACCCGGGGGACGCCGGGGGAGGTGCGGCTGGATGGTCCGGTACTGGTGGCCGGGCTTGGGCGTGACATCACCGGCGCCGGCCGGGGCGGTGCTGAGGGTGCTGGGGCCGGGTGCCGCGGGGGGCACGTGCGCGGTGGACCGCTGGTGAACCGTTTCGCGGACGGGCGGGGGCGCCTGGTGGCCCCGCCCTGTGCCGCAGCGGCCGAAGGCGCTGCACCACCGACGGGCACGGCGTGAACACCGGCGTGTCTGGGCCCAATTGTCCTGTTACCGAATGCGGACAAAGCCGAGTGAACAATGCTCGTCCCGGCGTCATCTCATGGTGTGCAACGAAACAGCCGATGCGGCCGGCCGCCTGCGAAAGCAAGGGAAGGCGCCGTGTCCTGACAGACCATGGGGGAGCTTTCATCATGACCACGTACCGTGCCCGCCGTACCGCCCGTACCGCCGCTCTGGCCACCGTCACCGCCGCGCTGGCGCTGGGCCTGACCGCCTGTGGCGGCGCCGACGGCGGCTCGAAGGCGGCGGGGGGCGACCGCAGCGCGGGGACCGCCCGGAGCCGGTCCGCGTCCGACCAGGACGCCAAGGGCGGCGCGGCGCAGGCCAACAGCAGTGGTGACACCAAGGAAGAGGCGCCCTCGGCGACCGCCGCGGGTGGGACGCAGAAGAGCGCGAGCAAGAGCACACCGGCCGGCGCCCAGCAGTGCCGCGGAGACGGGATGCTGGTCACCGCGGTGCACCGGTTCGCCGGCCAGCAGGGCGACCACCTGCTGCTCACCGCGGTGAACGAGGGCACCAAGCCCTGCTGGGTCACCTCCTACCCGGCCGTGGTACTCGACTCGAACACCGACGACGTCGCGCTGCCGCACTCCAAGAAGGACGCCCCGGGCGGCGACAAGCACATCACGCTCCAGCCCGGAGGCAAGGTGTACAGCGCGGTGAACCTCTTCGCCTACGGCTCCAAGAACCACACGGCGCAGTCACTCGCCTTCGCGCTGCGCGGCGAGGACGGTCGCCCCGGCCCCTTCTACTCCGTCGTCGGCAAGGGGCAGAACCAGAAGTTCACCTGGAACGAGGCCGACGTGCTGAACTGGAACGCCAAGAAGCCGTACGACTTCTGACGGTCCGCCGGCCGGTGACGCGTCACCCCCCCCGCACGTCCACGGCCGGCGACTCGCAAGGCTCCCGGACGGCCGGCGGACCAGTGCCCCGGCGAGATCACCGGAGACCGCCCTGCGGCCCCACACGCTCAACCGGCCAACCACGACGCTCAGTCACACCGGGACGTCTGTCCGGACACCGGCCTGGCCCGGCTCCCCTACGGCCAGGCCCACGCCCTGCCCGGCCGGCACACCGCGCTCGCCGGTCCGGGCACCGGCTGGGACCTGCACGAGTACCGGCGCTCCGGCCCGACTCACCTGGGTGAGCCGGGCGCCTGCTCGCGCCCGGCAACGCCCGGCGCTGAGCCGCCGTGGAGAAGGCCACGGGACGCGGGTGTCCCGCGTCACCGAGATCGCTCAGTGCCCGCGGGCGTTGAGCGGCGCCGAGGTGGGCGGTGCGGTCGGACAGGGCGGCGCACAGGGTGCCGTCGGGGGAGATGGCGAGGAAGGCGGGGGCACTGCCGTCGGCGGTGATGGTCATGTCGCCCGTGGCCGCTGGACCACTTCCACGTCGATGCCGAGCCGGGCGCCGTGGTTGAGGATGCTGCTCCGGTATCCGCCGTCGGCCCAGACCTTGGACACGTTGGGGTGGGCTGCCGCCAGGCCGTCGAGCAGGTGCTTGCCGCCGGCGGTGTCGTGCACGTTCGCGGCGGTGACCAGGACGGCCAGGACCAGGCCGAGTGTGCCGTTGCGTTCACTGCCATGGCCGGGAGTGCTGTCGCCGGACCCGGCCCTTCCGTGCCAGGTCAGGTGACTCATCGCTTCAACCAGATCCGGTAGTGGCCGTTGTGCTCGGCGAAAGGCATGGTTCGCAGCAGGTGAGGCCGGACGTCGTTACTGGCGTTGTGGAAGGGCAGGGCGGCGAGAGGACGGTAGTGCGGATTCCCTTTCAGCGCGTCCGTGATGACGCCGTTCACCCGTGGGTTGGTGAACCCGTCGAGGACGACCAGGTCGAATTCGCCGTTTCGCAGCGCCTTCCAGTAGGCATCGGTGCCGGTGCGGCGGACGCCGTGCCCGTCCGTGTACTCCATGCCGAAGACGCTCTGCCACTGGCGGTGAGCCGTCCTGTCACGCAGGTAGTAGACGGCTACCTCGGGCGTTGAGCTGAGGTAGTGGCCCTTGCGGTTCACGTGGGAGGAGATCGTTCGGATCATCGTCGAGGAGTCGGGCCAGCTCGCGAAGCGCCAGTCCGCCTGCGAGATACCGATGCACAGCGTTGCCGTCCACAGAGCAATGCCGAGGTGGGTGTGGCGAAAGTGCGCGCCCACCAGTCGCGTCAGGCCCACGCCCGCCATCGGGGCGGCGAAGAGGAGACCGAAGCCGACATGCTTGAACAGCGACACGACCGTCCCCAGGTGCATTTGATACGCGGGCGCGAGCAGCGCTGTGGCGCACATCAGCGCCCCGAGCAACGACCGCTGTACGCGTCCCGGGCCGCTCGACCCAGGAGCGAGCGGTGACTCGTGCAAGCGATGGCGCCGGGCGTACGAGATCCCGCCCGCGACTGCCGCGAGGAACAGCAGTCCGCCCCACGCGATCGACTGCTCAAGCAGGAACATGGCCCCGTCGGAACCATGTTCACGGTTGGTCGTGGTCTGGCGCACTCCTGCCGACAGATCGGTGCTGTACATGCCGAGCACAAGCAGAGCACTCATACCGAGGACAAGCAGCAAAGCCCGAAGGAACGCGCTGCGGCGCCGATGCGGCAGTGCGGTGAGCAGGGCCAGTGCGACGATGGTGGGCAGGTAGAGGCCGGCCGCATACTTCACACCGGCGGCCAGGACGGCGACGGGCGCGGCCAGGAGCACACTCGGAGCGGACATCCCAGCGGTGCGCACGACGATCCAGGTGGCCGATGCCAGGAGGAACACGGCGGGTGCGTCGTAGGTGGCGAGGTGCCCCATGACGATGGTCGACTGCACCACGGAGAACAGGCCTGCGGCGGCCAGTCCCGCCCGCTCATTGAAGAGCCGCCGCGTGAACGAGTACAGCAGCGCAGTGGTGCCCAGCATGAAGAACAGGCTGAGCATGCGCGCGCCGGACAGTCCGAATCGGCTGTCCACGACGGCCGCCAGTACCGGGTACAGATATGGCGAGCCGGAGAAGTACGCGGCGTAGTCGGTCTGCACCGCTGTCCCGTGGAGCAGGTGGCTCACTTCGGCACGACCGGCTGTGAGGTAGAGAGCCTCGTCCTGGAACGCCGTGTTCGACAGCCTCAGTGAGAGCGCGGCTTGGAAAGCCAGGATCGTCAGCAGGACGGCCCGGCTGATCCAGGTGCGCCGTCGGCATCCGGCCGAGCTCCATGCGACCGTGGGCGCCTTCGGCAGGTGGTGAGCCGGCGCGTGGTGGTCGTCGGCCTGTGCGGGGATGGGGGAGAAGGTCTGGGAACCGTGCTGCGTGGGTGTCATCGGACCCTCCGCACGTCGAACCCGTAGAGGTCATCGGCGCTCAGACGCCGGAACTCTGCGGCGCCCTCCGGGCTCGCGTCCAGCCGCCAGTCGGCGCGCGCCTTGTGGTCGAACCAGGCGAACCCGACGAGGTCGGGGGAGGCGGTGACTCCGTGGAACAGGGCACGCACGTCTTGAGCGCGGTGTCGGCCAGGCATGGCGGCGGTCTCCAGGAGGAGCAACGGCTTTCGGCTGAAGCGTGCGATCTCCGTCAGGGTCGTTCCGAACAGGCCGTCGAAGGAGTGAGGGTCCCAGTCGGTGAAGTAGCCGATCAGACCGACCCAGTCGACGTACGCGTCGCCGGGGTAAAGGGGGCTCAAATCGTTGTGTGTGCCTGGCCGAACGATGTTCGGTGACCAGGTCCAGATCACGTTGGTGGCCCCGGCAGCCTCGAAGACATCGTGGACGTGACGCCAGGCCCTGACGTACTCCTGCGGGGTGGTTTCGGTGGTCCCCCACTCCTCCCAGTCGCCGTTCATCTCGTCCGCGAAGCTGATTGCGATCGGGATGTTCAGTCTCCGGACCGCCTTCGCGTATTCCCGGAGATAGCTGTCGGACGCACCGTCGGCGATGCGGGTGAGCGTCGTGCCGCGCGGCTCCCAGGAGACGACCGTCATCGCCCCCGAGTTCCAGGCGTTGCGCGTGCCCGAGGCATCGAAACCGTCGCCCCAGCCCGCGTAATAGACGATCAAGTTTGGCTGTTTGCCGACCTTTTGAGCCCAGTCGAGCACCGGCTCCATGGAATGTGGGGCCTTGGGCCGGGACACTCCGAAGTACTTCTTCGACGGGTGCAACAGCGGGCCTACGTTGTAGGGCGAGGCATCGGCAGCCGCCACGGCACCGCCGTGGCGGCCTGCTGCGGTTGGGGCGCAGACGGATGCTGCGGGCATGAAGGCTGTGAGAGACATCAGCGCGACGACGGCAAGGGTGCGTGTCATGGGGTTCCCATCGCACGAGGCTGCAGCAGGGCTCTCGCGACGACCACAGCGTAGAAGAGTCCGGACGAGAGGAGGACGACGAAATCGACGGGGTCGAGGGTGAGTGTGCGCCATGCGGCGGATCCGACCCACAGCAGGGCGCTCCCGCCGCCCCACGACCACATGCCGATCCGATGCCGCTTGGTGCCGCTGGGCTTCGCGCTGCAAGAACCGGTCGCCTGCCAGCCCACATGCCGCCCACGCAGGATGTCCCAGATCGCGAAGGTGTGAGCCCAGCCGTACATCATCCGCGCGGCCCAGGCCTCGAGGCGGTAGGGAACCTTGTGCCACAGGGGGAAAACAGTGGTCGTGTACAAGACGCTGGGCAAGACCAGCCACAGGGTCTCCGCGGTGGGTTTCTCCGGGAACGCCAGCAGGAGCAGAATCGGAATGAGGGGAGCGGCGAATGTGAACAGGGCCGTGTGGATATAGTAGAGGAAGCCCGACAGGTAGCAGAGCCTGCTTGAGATCCGCATCTTTGCCCGCCAGAACTTGGGGCTGCACAGCATGCTCATCGAGCCGGCGCACCAGCGGTATTGCTGACGGAAGAAGGAATCCGCGTTGTCGGGGCATACGCCTGCCGACAGTGCGATCGGGACGTAGCGCAGATCCCACCCGAGACTCCGCAGGTCGAAGCCTGTGTGGACGTCCTCCGAGTGCTCGATGAGCGTAGTGCCGCCGTTTTCATGCAGTGCCGCCCGTCGATAGACGGCGCAGCTTCCGACGCAGATAGCCCCGTCGTTGCTCTGCCGGGAGACTTGGACAGCCCGGTAGAAAAGCTCCTGGACGGCGCCGGCACCCCGTTCGATCCAGTTCTGGGCGTCCAGCACACGGAAGTACTGAGGGGACTGGACGATGGCGAGACGCTCGTCTTCCGCCAGATACGGAAGAAGTTCGTGGAGCAGATCCGCGCGCGGGGCGAAATCGGCGTCGAGAATAAGGATGTACGTGCCGTGGGTCCGCTCGAACCCGAAGTGCAGATTGCCTGCCTTCTTGAACCAGCCCAGGTTGCTGCGGGTGGCATAGCGGAATCCGAACTCATCAGCCATGGACTGCAGTTCAGGGCTGGCCGAGTCATCCAGGACGAACGGCTCGCAGACCCCGGGGTAGTGGGCTGCCAGCGCGCGGACATGGGTCCAGGTGTTGTGCAGGATCTCGACCGGCTCGCCGCACACCGGCAGGAAGACATCGACCGACGGGTAGGCATCGGGGCGCCAGGCACCCACGAGCTTTTGGTGGCGTGAGAGGTCGAAATCACGGCTGAACAGGTTCACCCAAAGCGAGATCAAATAGTAGAAGACTGTAAATGCCAGAAGCGGATAGAAGAACCGCAGCGGTGGCGTCGAGGAGAAGAGTCGGAACTGGCTCAAGGCGAGGCAGCTGATGCTCACCAGCGACGCAACTGTCAACACCCGTAGGCGGCGGCCGACATAGGAATACTTCTCGAAATCCGACGGCGGTGCCGGCAGCAGGCCCGAGTTGCTCGATCCGCAGGGATGTCGCTCAAGGGCCTGTCGGTTTTGTGCGGCCGACCGTGCCGCAGGGACGGCTTCAACTGAACTCATGCAAGTCTCCCGTACCAACCGCCTCGTAGGGGTCGAGGTCAATATGCCGGAACCATAGGGTGAGACCTGCGGTCACCACGGATAACGCGGTCGAAGGCAGTGACGGTTAACTCGAAATAATGAGGGTCTTCAGCGTTGTCCCTCCAGGGCGAGGACCAGGGCTTCGGCGTGGTCGGCGGGCGTCCGTTTCGTAATCACTTGAGATGAAGAGAGGGAGAGCGGACGGTTTCTGCTCATGTCTGTTGCGCCCGGGCGCCCTTGCGTCTCCCCGCTCCGTCGGGTGGAGCGAACCGACTGCGCCAGGAGATGGCCCCGTGCGTGGCTGAAGAGGCCGGGCCGGGTGTTCGCCGGGGCGGCGAACGCGGAGAGGGAAAGGCCCTCTTGAGCTGCTTGTTCCCCCGTCGGGAGGGCTGTTCGCCGCGGATCGAGGAGCCCGAGTTCCGGGTCGCCGGGGCGAGATCGGCATAGGCGGCCAGGTGGCCGGATGCTGGGAAGGTGCTGCCGTCGCCGACCTCGATCAGGATCCGGGCTCCGGTCCTGACGCCGACTCCCGGCATGGACGTCAGGACCTTCGAAAGAGGGTGAGCCGGACCCGCGTCCTGCCGTCAGCGCTGCAGGGTCAGCAGACCCGGACGGTAGGGCAGGAGGCCGTAGTCACCGCCGGAGTTGGGGCTGCGTCCCTGGTGGAGCAACTGCAGATTGCAGGGATCGACGGTCATGGTCTGATCGGGGCCGGTGCGGATCAGTTCGCCGTGGCTGATGTCGTTGGTCCAGGTGGCGCCGCTGTTGGCCTTGCCGGCGAAGGGATTGCTCTCGGTCGCGGCCTGAGGTGTCCAGGAGCCGTTCAGGCTGGTGGCCGTGAACGAGCGGAAGTACCGGCCCTGTGAGCCGATCGCCTCGACGATCATGAGGTAGCGGTTCTGGCCCTGCAGTTTGTAGACCTGCGGGGCTTCGAACAGGTTGTTCGTCGTATCGCTCATGATCACTGCCGAGGTCGAGCCGAAGCTGCCCGGGAAGTTCCCGATCGGCATGCCGGCCCGGTAGATCTTGCCGTTGTCGCCGGCGAAGAACAGGTACATGTTCGTGCCGTCACCGATGAGTGTCTGGTCGATGGGACCCGTTCCGGAGCCGGAGATGCTTCCGGAGAAGAGCACCTGCTCGGACGACCAGCCGTTCGGGTTGGTGGGGTCGCTCGACGTCCGGTAGGAGAAGGCGGTCCCGCCCCACTGGTAGGCGAGCACCCAGATGTTCTTCGGCGCGAAGTAGAAGAGCGTGGGTGCGACGGTCGAGTCGGACATCGTGTTCTGGCCGGCCGAGGCCATCTCCGACCAGTTGGTGAACAGGCCGAAGTTCATCGAGCCCCACCTCGTCCCCGTGTCGTGCGTGGTGGCGTAGACGAGTTGTCTGCCGTTGTAGGGGACGACCGTGAAGTCCTTGAGCGAGACCCACCCCTGCCTGGGCTGCGCCAGCGCGCCCGTCGACGTCCAGCGGTAGGCCGACGGGAGATCACACGAGCCGGGGGTGTCGGCGCCGACCTTGACGAGCTGCCACTGCTGGTTGGTGCCGCCCCAGTCGTCGTACTGGACGATGTTCGCGTTGTCGGCGGTGGAGGCGCCCTGCACTTCGAGGGCCTTGTTGCTGTGGCGCGAGATGAGCCTCACGTAGCCGTCCGAGCTGTCGGCCGGCCGCCACTGCTGGTTGGTGCCGTTCAGGTCGGTCCACTGGACGATCGAGCCGCCGTTCGCGGTGGACCGGTTGTAGACGTCCAGCACCTTGCCCGAGTGACGGGACTTGATGCGGTAGTAGCCGTCTCCGGAATCGACGAACTGCCACTGCTGCTGGTTCTGGTCGTTCCTGGTCCACTGGGTGATGCGGGCGCCGTCGTTGGTCGCCATGTTGTAGACGTCCAGGGCTTTGCCGCTGTTGCGGTTGACCAGCACGTACGAGGCGTTGGGGTCTACGGTCGCGGCCTCGGCGGGCTGGGCGCCGAGGAAGGCGGCCAGCAGCAGCAAGGGCGCAAGGACGCCGAGTAAGCGTCTTGGGCGGACCGGGGACGGGTGGCGAAGCCACATCAGAGGGCCTCCTTGGGGTGGGGTACCGCCGATGAACCGCGGAGCGGTGCCGTGCCGGGGGCAGGGGGTTCGAAAGTTTCGCGGTGATCTCGGATCTGTGACGCCACAAGCTAGGAAGACGGGGCCCTCCGGTCAAGGTCTGTCGCCGATCTGTCCGCAAACAATTCCTCCTCCCGGGGCGTGAAAAGCCCTGGCGTCGACTGGAGAACCCCAGGTGGTTCGCGATAGCGGCTCGCCGGTCCAGGGGTCCGCCCGCCTTGACGGAGTTCCGAAAGTTTCGAGATGAAAGCGGAAACTTTTCCGCCGCAAGGATTGACGAGTCACCGTCAACCCTCAATCATCTGTCTGGCAAACCGACCGTTGGCCGAAATATCGAACAATACGGGTTCTGGACAGACCGTGCCGCACTGCAGAGCCGCGCACGGCTGCCCGACGGATCCGCGCGCCAAAGCACCTGCGCCACCCCGCTTTTCGTCCCGGTGAGGCTCGCACCGACACGTCCCGGCTCTCCGCGCAGTCGGAGAGGGAGGCGACGCCGCGTGACGGCCTCCCGGCTGAGCCGCGATGGAGTACCCCCGTGCCCGTGCCGAAAGACCGCTGCCGCCCGGCGTACGTCACTCGGCGGCCGACCGGGCCCGTCCGCGCCGGTTCGGACCCTCCCGGGTCCCATGACCGCGGTGCCAGGTGATCCCGTCATTCCTGCCTTGGAGGCACAGCCATGGGCTCATATGCCCCTCCCGGACCCGTTGTCCGGCAAAAGATCCGCGTTCTGCTGCCGGCGCTGGTCGCCGGTGTCCTGGGTGTGGTCGCCGCACTGGTCGCGCCGCCGCCCGCTCAGGCCGCCGAGAGCACGCTCGGCGCCGCGGCGGCGCAGAGCGGCCGCTACTTCGGCGTCGCCGTCGCCGCGAACAGGCTGAGCGACTCGACCTACGCGACGATCGCGGCCCGTGAGTTCAACTCGGTGACGGCCGAGAACGAGATGAAGATCGACGCCACCGAACCGCAGCGGGGCCAGTTCAGCTTCACCGCCGCCGACCGCGTCTACAACTGGGCGGTACAGAACGGCAAGAAGGTGCGCGGCCACACCCTGGCCTGGCACTCCCAGCAGCCCGGCTGGATGCAGAGCCTCAACGGCAGCGCGCTGCGCCAGGCGATGATCGACCACATCAACGGCGTGATGAGCCACTACAAGGGCAAGATCACGCAGTGGGACGTCGTGAACGAGGCTTTCGCCGACGGAAGTTCGGGAGCCCGGCGCGACTCCAACCTGCAGCGCACCGGCAACGACTGGATCGAGGTCGCCTTCCGCACCGCGCGCGCCGCCGACCCGTCCGCCAAGCTCTGCTACAACGACTACAACGTCGAGGACTGGACCTGGGCCAAGACCCAGGCCGTGTACGCCATGGTGCGGGACTTCAAGCAGCGCGGCGTGCCGATCGACTGCGTCGGCTTCCAGTCACACTTCAACAGCGGCAGCCCCTACAACAGCAACTTCCGCACCACCCTGCAGAACTTCGCCGCCCTCGGCGTCGACGTGGCCGTCACCGAACTCGACATCCAGGGTGCCCCGGCCTCGACCTACGCAGGCGTGGTCAACGACTGCCTGGCCGTCTCGCGCTGCCTCGGCGTCACCGTCTGGGGCGTGCGCGACAGCGACTCCTGGCGATCGGAGCAGACGCCGCTGCTGTTCAACAACGACGGCAGCAAGAAGCCCGCCTACACCGCCGTCCTCAACGCACTCAACGGCGGCTCCACCACACCGCCCGCGGACGGCGGAACGGTCAAGGGCGTCGGTTCGGGCCGCTGCCTGGACGTGCCCGGCAGCAGCACCACCGACGGCACCCAGGTCCAGCTGTGGGACTGTCACAACGGCACCAACCAGCAGTGGACGTACACCGACGCCGGTGAGCTCAGGGTCTACGGCAACAAGTGCCTGGACGCCGCCGGCACCGGCAGCGGCGCCAAGGTCCAGATCTACGGCTGCTGGGGCGGCGACAACCAGAAGTGGCGCCTCAACTCCGACGGATCCGTTGTCGGCGTCCAGTCCGGCCTCTGCCTCGACGCCGTCGGGGGCGGCACCGCCGACGGCACCCTGGTCCAGCTCTACTCCTGCTCGAACGGCAACAACCAGCGCTGGACCCGCGCCTGACCGGGCCTGCACGAAGACATCGCCGATGATCGCGAGGGCCGCCGCCGTGGCGGCGGCCCTCGCGAACGGCACCGGACCGACGCAGGCCGAAAGGTCCAGGCGGTGCCCTCGGCCAGGACCGCTTCCGGCTCGGGCACATTCAGCTCGTCCAGGGCGTGGGCGTGGCGCGCCACCGCCTGCCGGAGTCCGGCGATCACGAGACCACCGTCAGCACGATCTTGCCTTGGATGTGGCCCTGTGCGGCTCGCGCGTGTGCGCGGCCCGCCTCGGACAGCGGGTAGGTGCTGTCCACCCCGACCTGGAGCCCGCCCTCGTCGAACAGGCGCCCGATCCCGGCGAGCTGGGGGCCGTTGGAACGCACCTGAATGGTCGAGACGGTGATGCCCAGACGCGCCGTCTCTTCCGGGTCGTACTCGGCGAAGAACACCGGAAGCATGGTGCCGCCGCGCCTGAGCACGGTCAGAAAGCGTGAGCTGTCCGGGCCGCCGACGGTGTCGACCACCAGGTCGGCACCGCTGACCACGTCCGCGGCCCGCGTCCTGGTGTAGTCGATGAACTCATCGGCGCCGAGCTTGCGCAGGAACCGCTCGTGCCGGCCCGAGGCCACCGCGATGACGTGTGCCCCCTTCCACTTCGCCAGCTGCACCGCGAAGTGGCCCACTCCACCGGCGGCCCCGTTGACCAGCACGGTCATCCCCGGCGTGATCGGCACCGGCCGGTGCACCCGGCCGGTGAAAGGAGACGGCACGTCGTGGCCGAGATCGACCAGGTACTGCCAGGCCGTCAGCACGGCCATCGGCGCCCCGGCCGCCTGCACGTGGTCGATACCGGCCGGCTTGTGAGCCAGCTCCGAAGCCGGCGCGGCCACGTACTCGGCGTACGCCCGGCCGTCGAATCCCGGGAACCGCAGCATGCCGAAGACCTCGTCACCGACGGCGAACCCCACCACGTCCGGAGCGGCCGCCTGGACCACCCCCGACATGTCCGTTCCGGGGATCAGGGGGAACTCCATCGCCGGCCTCATCCCGGCCGGCATGACCTTCATCCCCTCACGCAGGTACCGGTCCGGCGGGTTGATGCCCACCGCGTGCACCCGGACGAGCACCTCGCCCGGGCCGATCCCGGGAACCGGCACCTCGCCGTACCGCAGAACTTCCGGCCCGCCCGCCTCGTGGAACTGGATCGCCTTCATCACGCCTGTCGCCTTCTCGGGGAAACGTTGCTCCTTCAGTCAAGGCCCGGGCCGGCCCGGCCGTCCAAGACCGGTTCGGCAACTGGTCATTCCGAAACGGCATGACGCGTACGCTGCAAAGGTGAACGATCCCGGACAGGACCTGGAACTGCGGCTGGTGCGCTACTTCACCGTGGTGGCGGCGCACCAGCACTTCGGCCGGGCCGCCGCCGAACTGCACGTGGCCCAGCCGGCGCTGAGCCGCCAGATCCAACGGCTCGAGAAATATCTCGGCGTACGACTGCTGGACCGCACCCCCCGGGGCACCCGGCTCACTTCGGCCGGCCAGACATTCCTCCCCCGGGCCCAAGCCCTGCTGCAGGCCGCCCGCCAGGCCGAGCTGGCCGTGCGTGAACAGACCCGGACCGAACGGATCGCCATCGGCTACGTCGAAGACCTGGTGATCACTGCCGCCGTACGGGAACTGCGCCGCCATTACCCTGACGCGGAGATCAGCACCCGGCATCTGAGCTGCCGCGACGTCGGATCACTGTCCGACAAACGCGTCGACGCCCTGATCGCGCGGGCCCCGCTGCCGCTCGCCGACGACGACGTGTTCACCACCCCGCTGTACGAGGAGCCCCGGATGCTCGTGGTCCCGCGCGGCCATCCCCTGGCCGGCCGCGCGTCGGTGACCGCGGAAGAACTGGCCGGCCAAGAGGCGGCACCGTGCGCGTTCCAGACCGCGGACTGGACTTCCTACCGGATCCTCGGGGCGGGCGTGCCGCCGATCGAGAGCTACGAGGACAAGCTCGAACTCGTCGCGAGTGGCAGGGCGATCGCCGTGCTACCGGTCGGCGATCGGCGCAGCTCACTGCGCCCCGACCTCGTCACCGTCCCGATCGAGGGCGCTCCCCCCAGCCAGGTCGTGCTGGTCAGCCGCAGGGGCGACCCGAATCCGATGATCAGGAATCTCCGCCTGGCCGCCGAGGCCGTCCTGGAAGGCGTCTGAGCCGCCTGTCGAAGCACTACGAGTAGCTGCGCGTCCGCTCGGAGAACGCCATCCGCCTCACCACGGCCATGCTCCTCGTGCGGCGCCTCGCAAGGCCAGCCCGCTGACAGGCTTTTCGGACGCTCTTTTGGAAACACGCTCCCGGGCCGGGGAACCAGTCCCGGCGGTGCCTATCCCCGGCGGGGAGAGGCTGTGTGCCGCGGGTCGGCACATACTCGGTGCCATGAACGGGACATCACAGCTCGGGGACTTCCTGCGGACGCGGCGCTCCCAGCTGCGACCCGAAGAGGCCGGCGTGCCTACCTACGGGGAGCGTCGACGGGTGCCGGGTCTTCGCCGCGAGGAGCTGGCGCTGCTGGCGGGGGTGAGCGCCTCCTACTACGCCCGCCTGGAGCAGGGGCACTCGCTGGGCGCCTCGCCGGAGGTGCTGGACGCGATCGCCCGGGCCCTGCGCCTGGACGAGTCCGAGCACCGTCACCTGCACGACCTGGCCCGACCGCCCAAGTCCCGCGGCGGGCGGCGTCCCGCGCCCGAGCGCGTGACAGAGGCGACCGCCCAACTGCTGGACGCACTCGGGGACGCTCCCGCGATAGTGATCGGTCGGCGCAGTGACGTCCTGGCGTGGAACCGGCTGGGCCATGCGCTGTTCGCCGGGCACCTCGACCCCGCTGCCCCGGACGTACCGGCGCAGCGCCCCAACATGGCCAGGCTGGTATTCCTCGACACTCATACCCGAGACCTGTACGCGGACTGGCCGGGCAAGGCCAGGGCGGTGGTGGGGAATCTGCGCCTGGTGGCGGGCCAGTACCCGCAGGACGCCGCACTCCACCTGCTGCTGGGTGAACTGAGCACGAAGAGCGGGGACTTCGCCTCGATGTGGGCCGACCACCGGGTCAGGGCCTGCGCGGTAGCCGAGTACGAGATGCGGCACCCCCTGGTCGGCCCACTGACCGTGAAGCAGCAGACCCTGAGCCAGGGGCCGGGCCCCAGCGTCGTCGTCGCCACCACCGTTGCGGGCTCGCCCTCGCGAGCTGCCCTGGAACTTCTCGCCCAGGCCACCGCCCGTACCGTCCCTGCCCGTTCGGACAGCCGGCTCAGCACCGGCTGACCTCGTACCCCTCCTTCCGGTCGGCATCCGCGCATGTTGGTCCCGGCCGGGCATCCCTCCGCCCTCATGCGGCAGCGTGCCGCTGCCGCATGCCCGAAAGCAGTGAAGGAGCCCCGTGTTCACCAAGCTCTCCAAGGCCGCCGTGTCGGCCGTCGTCCTGGCCGCCGCGGTTGCGACAGCCGCTCCGGCCCCGGCGTCGGCTGCCTCCGACCCGCTCAGGTGCGCGCGTACCGCCGTACACTTCGACCTGGCCAAGGGCCAGACGCCGGAGAACATCGCCCTGGGCCCGGACGGCACCGCGTACGTCACCCTCGCCAAGGCCCGCCAGGTCGCCGCTGTCTCCCGCAGCGGCAGCATCCGGATCCTGGCCACCCTGCCCGAACCCGTCGACGGCGGCATCCACACCCCGGCGCTGGGCTTCCCGCTGACCACCGGCGTCGTCCGGGCCCAGGACGGCACCTTGTACTTCCTGTACGCCACCGGCACCGCGGACCTGACCGGCGTATGGCGTCTGCGCCCGGGCGGCCGGCCGCAGCGCATCGCCGCACTGCCCGCCACCGGCCTGCCCAACGGCCTGGCCCTGGACGCCCGCACCCGCACCCTGTACGTCACCGACTCCACCCTGGGCACCG
This sequence comes from Streptomyces populi, assembly GCF_002911015.1. Taxonomy (GTDB): domain Bacteria; phylum Actinomycetota; class Actinomycetes; order Streptomycetales; family Streptomycetaceae; genus Streptomyces; species Streptomyces populi. The sequence goes on along the minus strand of NZ_KZ626969.1, from coordinate 1,480 downwards.
TCTGGCGTGTACCCGCCTCCGGCGGCACCGCCAGCGCCTGGTCCACCGACCCGGCGCTGGCCCCCGCCGGGTTCCTCGGCGCCAACGGCCTGAAGATCCACAACGGGGCGCTCTGGGCCACCGACCTCGACAAGGGCACCATCATCCGCATCCCGATCCTGGCCGACGGGCGCGCCGGCACCGCCCGGGTCGGTGCCACCGGCCTGACCGGGATCGACGACTTCGCCTTCACCGGTCACGGCGACCAGATCATCGCCGCCCTCAACACCGTCAACCAGGTCGCCCTGATCCGGCCCGACGGCACCCGCACCACCGTCCTGACCGCCGCCGACGGCCTCCAGGGCCCGACCTCCATCGCGCTGCGCGGCAACACCGTCCACGTCATGAGCGCCGCCTACCTCACCGCGAAGGACCCCAACCTCATCCTCGCCCACCTGGGCGGCTGAGTCCCGCTCGGCAGCGCCCGTCAGTGCACCCCGGCCGGGGAGCACACCGGTTCTCCGGCCGACACCGACACCCCCGGCGCATCAGCCCACGACTGACGCGGACAGGCAGGCCCCAGACGCGCCGCGTCATTTCACAGCGCCCCGCGCGTGGCCACGCCACCCGTCAGGCGCCGGATCGTGGGACCGGCCCGTAAGGACGGCACGGCCATGACCTCCACCCACCCGCGCAGGCGACCGCAGCGGCGCAGCGACGTCCCCCGCGGCCTGCAGCAGATCCGCGGCACCCTGCCGCCCGCGTCCGCCCCGCGCCCGGTGGGCGAGGAGGTGCCCCGCAGCTGCCGGCGCTGGTGAACCACCACTGCCGCCGCATCAACGCCCACCTGGCTTCGTTCACGAGTTGCGACAGCACCGGCAGGCGAGTTCGGGAGGCGCCTGGGCGGTTGCGGCGAATCGAACTGTTCACGAGATCCGTCGGCGTCCTGTGCGTCGCGAATGGCTGCCGGAGGGTTCAGCGGGGCATGCCGACGGCGCGGGAGATGACGGTGTCGAAGGCGCGGTCGGGCAGGATGCGGCGCAGGGCGATGAGAGGGCGGGCTCCGAAGCCGGTGGCGTAGCGGGTCTTGGGGCGGCGGGCGGTGACGGCTTTGCCGATGGCGTCGGCGATGACGGAGGGCGGGGAGTTGCGCTTGGCGTTGGCCTCGGAGCGCAGGGAGGAGGCCACGGCGGCGGCCTGCGCGGCGTAGGCGCCGTCGGCGGAGGACTTCTCCAGCTTGTCGGCGGCGATACCGCCCCACTCGGTGGCGATGCCGCCGGGTTCGATCACGACGACGTCGACGCCGAAGGGCTTGGCCTCCAGCCGCAGGCAGTCGCTGAGGGCTTCCAGGGCGAACTTGGTGCCGTGGTACCAGCCGCCGAGCGGGGTGCAGATCTTGCCGCCCATCGAGGTGACGTTGACGACGGTGCCGGATCGCTGGGCTCGCATGCGGGGCACCGTAAGAAGATCCTGGCCGCCGCCGGCGAGCAGATCACCGCGC
>NZ_KZ626968.1 GCF_002911015.1 Streptomyces populi | reverse complement strand
AGACCGATCGCCGAGTCGTAGGAGTAACGCCCGCCGACCCAGTCCCAGAACTCGAACATGTTCGCCGTGTCGATGCCGAAGTCCGCGACCTTCTCCGCGTTCGTCGACAGCGCCACGAAGTGCTTGGCCACCGCCTCCTGACCGGCCTTCAGACCGGACAGCAGCCACTCGCGCGCCGAGGTGGCGTTGGTGATGGTCTCGATCGTGGTGAACGTCTTGGAGGCGATGACGAACAGCGTCTCCGCCGGGTCCAGGTCACGGACGGCCTCGTGCAGGTCCGCGCCGTCCACGTTCGAGACGAACCGCACGGTCAGCGAGCGGTCGGTGAAGGAGCGCAGCACCTCGTAAGCCATCGCCGGGCCCAGGTCCGAGCCGCCGATGCCGACGTTGACGACGTTCTTGATCCGCCTGCCGGTGTGCCCGGTCCACTCGCCCGAGCGGACCCGGCCGGCGAAGTCCGCCATCTTGTCCAGGACCGCGTGCACGGCCGGGACCACGTTCTCGCCGTCGACCTCGACCACCGCCTCCCGCGGCGCCCGCAGCGCGGTGTGCAGCACCGCCCGGTCCTCGGTCACATTGATCTTCTCGCCCCGGAACATCGCGTCCCGCAACCCGAACACGTCCGTGGCGGCGGCCAGCTCGCGCAGCAGCCGCAGCGTCTCGTCGGTGACCAGGTGCTTGGAGTAGTCGACGTGCAGATCGCCGACCTGGAGCGAGTAGCCGGAGCCGCGCCCGGGGTCGGCCGCGAACAGGTCGCGCAGATGGGTGCCGGCGAGCTCCTCGCGGTGCTTGGCCAGGGCGGTCCACTCGGGCGTCTGGTTGAGCCTGGTACGGCTTTCTGCGTTCATCTCGGACTTCCGCCTTCTTTCCTGCCTGTACTGCTGCGTACCTTGCCCCGCTGCCGGTCCCAACCTAATTGATCAGGGCTGGACACGAGCTGTCGTAGTGCGTCCACCGGCTCAACAACAGATACGTCCCGACGGCCCGCAGGTGTCAGCTCGGTGACGGCGGGAGGGAGGCGGGGAGGCGCCCCGGGACGGCGCCGGTCCGTCCGGCTCGCGGGCCGCGGTGCCCGTCCCACCGGGCAGGACGCCGGGGCCGGGACCGCGCGGAACACCGGGCCCGCGTGCCCGGTACGAATTCCGGCCCGCGCTGCTGCATCGGCGTGACCCGTCCGCCGTTCCCCGTCCGGGCACGACGGACGGACCGGTCCGCGGGGCGGGCGTCCGTAGGTCGGCGCGCGGTGCGGGCACCCGGGCACGGCGGACCCTGCGGCGGGCGGGACCGCGGCCGTGAAGTCGCCGCGAAACGGTTCCGGCCAGGCATCCGTGGATGCCCGGCCGGTTCTCAACTCCTAGATCTCGCCCCGCAGTTTGGCGAGCGCCTCGGCGAGGATCGCCTCGCCGTCCGCGTCGCTGCGCCGCTCCCGCACGTACGCGAGGTGCGTCTTGTAGGGCTCGGTGCGCGGCGGGTCCGGCGGGTTGTCCCGGTCCTGTCCTGCGGGGAAGCCGCAGCGCGGACAGTCCCAGGTGTCGGGGACCTGCGCGTCGCTGGCGAAGCTGGGCTGCGTCTCATGCCCGTTGGAGCACCAGAAGGAGATGCGCAGCCGCGGCGCGGACTCGCCGCGCTCGGCCTCGCCCATCGGCCCCGCCCCGACCCGGCTTCCTCGGATCGCGTTGCCACTTGCCACGGTCGTAACTCCCTGCGTGATGGTGCCGCGAAGCGAGTCGGCGTTTCGCCTCGTCGCGAGCGCCTCAGTCTACGTAAGGCCCAACGCGCGTCCAGTGATTGGAGTTACATCCCCACCCCTAGACGCAAGCCCCATGATAGGCGGCGCTTGGAGGCGCGTACCGGACATGGGGCCTTACGTGCGGAATGTGCTTGCGTGATGTGCAGTTGTGCTGCCGTACCGATGTCGATCGGTGATCAGTTGTTGATCTTCATCAGAACACCGAGCACGACAATGCACGCGAACCAGAGCAGACCGATCAGGAGAGTGATGCGGTCGAGGTTGCGCTCGGCGACCGAGGAGCCGCCGACGGACGACTGCATGCCGCCGCCGAACATGTCGGACAGACCGCCGCCCTTCCCCTTGTGCATCAGCACCAGCAGCATCAGCAGCAGGCTGAAGACGATCAGGGCGATCGAGAACCCCAAAACCACGGCTGGACCAACTTCCTCGGAACTGGATGGACGACGGGGGTCCGGTGCCACGGCACCAGACCCCCGCAAGGGTACGACGAATCGCCGCTACCGCATACTTACTGGTCGCGGAACCGGACGATCTTGACGAACTCGTCGGCGTCGAGCGACGCGCCGCCGACCAGAGCGCCGTCGATGTCGGGCTTCGCCATGATCTCGGCGACGTTCCCGGACTTCACCGAGCCGCCGTACTGGATGCGGACCTTGTCGGCCAGCTCCTGGGAGTACAGCTCGGCGAGCTTCGCGCGGATCGCGGCGCAGACCTCCTGCGCGTCGTCGGCGCCGCAGACCTTGCCGGTGCCGATGGCCCAGACGGGCTCGTACGCGATCACGACGGACTCGGCCTGCTCGGCCGGGAGGTCCTTCAGACCGCCCTCGACCTGGGAGAGGGTGTGGGAGACGTGGTTGCCCGCCTCGCGGACGTCCAGCTCCTCGCCTACGCACAGGATCGGGGTCAGACCGTGCCGGTAGGCGGCCTTGACCTTGGCGTTCACGATCTCGTCGGTCTCGTTGTGGTACTGGCGGCGCTCGGAGTGGCCGATGGCCACGTACGTGCACTTCAGCTTCGCCAACATCGAGCCGGAGATCTCGCCGGTGTAGGCGCCGGAGTCCTGCGCCGACAGGTCCTGGGCCCCGTACTTGATCTTGAGCTTGTCGCCGTCGACCAGGGTCTGCACGGAGCGCAGGTCGGTGAAGGGCGGCAGGACGGCGACCTCACAGGCCTCGTAGTCCTTGTCGGCCAGGGCGAAGGCGAGTTTCTGGACGTGCGCGATGGCCTCGAGGTGGTTGAGGTTCATCTTCCAGTTGCCCGCCATCAGCGGCGTGCGCGTGCTCATTAAGGTCAGTCCTCCAGTGCGGCGAGGCCGGGGAGCGTCTTGCCCTCGAGGTATTCGAGGGAGGCGCCGCCACCGGTCGAGATGTGGCCGAATGCGTTCTCGTTGAAGCCGAGGGTGCGCACCGCGGCGGCGGAGTCTCCGCCGCCGACGACGGTGAAGCCCTTGGAGTCGACCAGGGCCTGGGCGACCGCCTTGGTGCCCTCGGCGTAGTCGGGGTGCTCGAAGACGCCCATGGGACCGTTCCAGAAAACGGTCTCGGCGTCGGAGAGCTTGGCTGCGTACAGGGCACCGGTCTTCGGACCGATGTCCAGGCCCAGCTGCCCCTCGGGCATCGCGTGCGCCTCGACGGCGCTGTGCTCGGTGGGCGCCTTGGCCTTCAGGTCCGGGAATCCGGGGGCGACCACGACGTCGACCGGGAGCACCAGCTCGACGCCCTCCTTCACGGCGCGCTCCATGTACTCGGTGACGGCCGGGATCTGGTCCTCCTGCAGGAGGGAACTGCCGACCTCGTAGCCCTTGGCCTTGAGGAAGGTGAAGGCCATGCCGCCGCCGATCAGGATGCGGTCGGCCTTGCCGAGGAGCTGGTCGATGACGGCGAGCTTGTCGGAGACCTTGGAGCCGCCGAGCGCGACGACGTAGGGGCGCGCGACGTCCTCGGTGAGCTTCTTCAGGACGCCGACCTCGGTGGCGATGAGGTAGCCGGCGTAGTGCGGCAGCCGGGCCGGGAGGTCGTACACGGAGGCGTGCTTGCGGTGCACGGCGCCGAAGCCGTCGCCCACGTAGACGTCGGCCAGGGCCGCGAGCCGGTCGGCGAACTCGCCGCGCTCGGTGTCGTCCTTGGACGTCTCACCGGCGTTGAAGCGCAGGTTCTCGACGACCGCGACCTGGCCGGGCTCCAGGCCGTCCACCGCCTCGTGGGCGGCGGGGCCGACCGTGTCCTGCGCGAACGCGACCGGCGCGCCGAGCAGTTCACCGAGCCGCTCGGCGGCGGGCAGCAGCGAGAAGGCCGGGTCCGGGGCGCCCTTGGGACGGCCCAGGTGCGAGGCGACGATGACCTTGGCGCCCGCCGCGGCCAGCGCCCTGATGGTGGGCAGGACGGCGCGGATGCGGCCGTCGTCGGTGATGAGGCCGCCCGCCAGCGGCACGTTGAGGTCGGCGCGGACGAAGACCCGCTTGCCGGTCACTCCTTCGGCGAGAAGCTCGTCGATCGTCTTCATGAAGGAACTCCTAGGGAAGGCTCTTGGGATCCGAGAGGGCTGATCGGTCACGCCGATCGATCACTACGCGGCGCAGGGCCCGGACAGCGCGGCGTCGCGCTGCCCGAGCCCTGGCTCACATCGAGGTGCCTGCTCTGGGAATTAGAGCTGGCCGCCGACGAAGACCGTGAGGTCGACGAGGCGGTTGGAGTAACCCCACTCGTTGTCGTACCAGCCGAGGATCTTCACCGTGTTGCCCTCCTGGACCATGGTCAGGGAGGAGTCGAAGGTGCAGGAGGCCGGGTCGCTGACGATGTCCGAGGACACGATCTGGTCCTCGGTGTAGAACAGGATGCCCTTGAGGTCGCCGTCCTCGGAGGCCTTCTTGAACGCGGCGTTGACCTCGTCCTTGGTGACCTCGCGCTGGAGGGTGACGACCAGGTCGGTGGCCGAGCCGGTCGGGACCGGGACGCGCATGGCGATGCCGTCCAGCTTGCCCTTGAGCTGCGGGAGGACCAGGGCGGTGGCCTTCGCGGCACCGGTCGTGGTCGGGATGATGTTCTCGGCGGCGGCGCGGGCGCGGCGCAGGTCCGAGTGCGGGAAGTCCAGGATGCGCTGGTCGTTGGTGTACGCGTGGACCGTCGTCATCAGACCCTTGACGATGCCGAAGTTCTCGTCGAGGACCTTGGCCATCGGCGCCACGCAGTTGGTGGTGCAGGAGGCGTTGGAGATGACGTGGTGGTTCGCCGGGTCGTAGTCGCCCTGGTTGACACCCATCACGATGGTGATGTCCTCGTCCTTGGCCGGAGCCGAGATGAGGACCTTCTTGGCGCCGCCGGCGATGTGCTTCTCGGCGTCGGCCTTCTTCGTGAAGATGCCGGTCGACTCGATGACGATGTCGACGCCCAGCTCGCCCCACGGGATGTCGGCGGGGTTGCGCTCGGACAGGACCTTGATCGTGTGGCCGTCGACCGTGATCGTGTCGGCGGTGTGCGACACCTCGGCCTTGAGGCGGCCCAGAATGGTGTCGTACTTGAGCAGGTGGGCGGTGGTCGCGGTGTCACCCAGGTCGTTGACAGCCACGATCTCGATGTCAGCACCCTGCTCCAGCAGCGCGCGGAAGTAGTTACGACCGATGCGGCCAAAGCCGTTGATGCCTACGCGGATCGTCACGAACCGATCTCCTCGTTAGGTACGCCGACTCAAGTGTCGGCGAGTTTGTATGGGATGTCCCCGACCGCCTCCGACCCTACCTCCCCCAAGGCCCCTGAGTGACATCGACCACGGCCATACACGACAGGGCGATCCGTACCCGTCAGTAGGGGTACGGATCGCCCGTTCTGTTCATGTGATGGTCACGTACGGTCAGTCGTCGAGCGCCGAAAGTGCCTTTCCGATCAGGGTCGCGCGGTCGGCCGCCGTACCGACGTGCTCCAGGCCGAAGCCCAGCAGCACCGTGTCGTCCGTGGTGACCGCTCCGTACGTCTTGAAGAGTTCCCCGGTGCGCGCCCAGTCCCGCAGGACGGCCGGACTGCCCGCGGGCGGACCGGCGACGCTCCAGGCGCCGAGGGAGGACTCGAAGCCCTCCGTCCCGGTGGCGGTGCCGGCGACCACGAGGGAGGCGTCGTCCACGAGGAGGCCGTGGCCGCCCGAGCCCGGGTCACTGATGTAGCTGAACGAGACCTCGACCGACCTGCCGGCGTAGGCGCTCAGGTCGAAGGAGACCTGCTGCCAGCCGCTGGAGGCGCCGGTGAGGCTGTTCCACGCGCCGCTGGAGCCCGTGGCGGTGCAGCCGGCCGCGCTCACGGTCAGGTAGTGCTTGATCCACGGGTGCTCCCGGGCGAGGAAGCCGGCCTCGCACTCGGCCGGGACCGCGGTCGAGGTGGCACCGCCCGCCTCCGGGAGCGTGGTCCAGTCGTCGGCCCCGGTTGTGTGGACCTCGACGACCGCGTGGTCGTAGCCGGGCTCGGTGTCCCACAGCATCTGGGAGCGGAGCGTCGGTCTGTCGGCGGCGGTGACCCCGGTGAGGTCGACGGTCCGGGTGAGCCGCTTGTAGGCGTCGTCGGTGTGCACCGCGGCGGCCATGTAGGAACCCGCGTACGGTCCGTACGGGTTGACGGTCCCGCCGAACTGGCCCGCTCCCGCGCTGGAGGCGAACTGCGGGTACCGCGCCCCGGCGAGCGAGTCCGAGGTGACGCCGTAGGTGCCCGCCGCGTTCAGCGGGTTGCCGGGCGCGTCGCCGAGCGCTCCCGCGGCGCCGTCGAGCTTCCCGGAACCGGCGAAGCCCTTCGCGCCGGGTGTGGACGTGCGGGAGTAGGCGCCCAGGTAGTACTGACTGAAGTCGTTCGAGAGGGTGCCGCCGCCGAGGTCGACGCTGCCGCCGGCCAGCTCGCCCGCCTCGACCAGCTTGCCGCCCTCGTTGAGGAAGGCGCGCAGCTGGAGCTGGGTGGCGTTCCCCGGCCGCAGGGCGCCGGTGTAGTGGACGACCGTGCCGAAGTGGCCGAGCACGCCGAGCGCGTCCGGCGCGCCCTGGGTGGCGACGTCCCAGACCAGGGCCTTCTTCCCGGCGGCCTTCAGCGCGTCGACGTAGGTCCCCGCCTGTGTGGCGGCCGCGCCCTCCTCGGCGACCACGAGCACGTCGGCCCGCGGCCGCTGGGCCACGGTGTACGTGAAGCGGTTGCTGGAGGTGGGCTTCCCGCTCCTGGTCTCGCCGGTGAACCAGACCTCGACCTTGTCGCCCGGGGCGCCGCCCCTGACCTTGGCTCGGTACTCGTCGAAGTAGAGGTTGTCCGTGCCGCCGTAGGTCTCGCCGCCCCGCCAGGGCCTGAGGGCCGCCTCGTGCGTCCGGCCGCCGGCGACGCGGTACTTGAGCTTCTTGCCGCGCACGGACTTGCGGACGACGGCGGAGACCTCCTGGTCGGCGCCGCGGGAGTACGACGTCGTGAAGGCGGCCGGGGTGAAGTCGGGCGCGTCGATGCCCACCGAGGAGGAGGGCCGGTCGGGGTGGGCCGCGGTCTCGGCGACGGAGAGCGCGAACGGGACGTTCTTCTCGAACTCCTGCTCGATCAGCTTCTCGTCGTCCGGGAAGGTGAAGACCGAGGCGCAGTCCGCCGCGTTCCAGGCGTCGTTCGGGTCGAGGTCCGACGCGGTCTGACAGGTCGACATCTCGGGGGTGAACATCGAGATGCCGTTGACGTTGCCCGCGTGGCCGTCGGCCTCGCCGTTGGTGGTGTAGAGCTCCGAGGAGACCTGCGGGTGGTAGCCCGGGATCGCGGAGTTCTCGGGGGTTCCGGCGAGCGCCTTGTAGAGCACGTCGTCCGGGGTCGGCGTCGCCACCTGCCAGCCCACTCCGTAGAGCAGCAGCTCGGCGGCCGAGTGGTAGTTGATCCCGTACGCGAAGCCGACGCGCTTCTCGAAGGCGTCGATCGCCCTGGTCTCGGGCTCGGACCCGGGGCTCGCGCCGCGATAGGTCTCGCTGGTGGGGTTGGGCGACGAACCCTCGTCGTCGTAGCCCCACTTGTAGGCGAAGTTGCGGTTGAGGTCGACGCCGTCACCGGTGGAGATGACGCCGTCGCCGTTCACGTCCCGCAGGTTCTTGCGCCACTGGCGGGTGTCGGCGTCCTTGAAGGTGTAGTCGTAGCCGTCGGGGTTGGCCGACAGGACGAACCACAGCTCGGTGGAGTCGACGATCTTCCTGACGCGTTTGTCCGTGGCGTAGTTGTCCAGGTAGTAGTGCATCAGCCGCCGGGTCATCTCGGGGGTGATCCACTCGCGCGCGTGCTGGTTGGACATGTACAGCACCGACGGCTTGGAGCCGTCCTTGGTCTTCCTCGCGCCCTTGGTCAGTTTGAGCGCGAGGATGTCCTGGCCGTTCAGGGTCTTGCCGATGGAGACCACCTTGGTCAGGCCGGGGTTGGCCCGACCGGTCCTGAGGATCTCCTCCTCGAGGTTGCCCTTCCCGCTGTACGGGCGGAACACCCCCTGGGCGGCGTCCGCGACCCGGTTCTCCGCCCTGGCGGAGAGCGTGTGCTCGGTGAGGTCGACGCCCTGCTTCTCCAGCTTCCTGGCCTGCCGGTCGGTGACGTAGACCTCGACCGTGCTCCTGCCGTTCTTCCAGGTCGCGTCGCCGAGCTCGTGACCGTCCTGACCGGCCGCGAGCAGCAGGGGTACCTGCTGCTTCGTGATCTCGGCGCGGAACACCTTCACGGCGTTCTCGTCGGGCTTGGGTGAACCACCGTCCTGCGCCCGGGCGACCGGCGCCACGGCCGCACCGCCCAGCAGGAGCGCGCCGGCAGCGAGGATCGCGCTCGCTCTTCGTCTCATGAGCCCCCCTTGCACTGGTCCGCCACAGCAGCGAACAGATGCCAGGCTCATGACACTTCATGGTCAAGTCAAGGGTGCCTCGCGGGCCGACCTGCGCCGGTGCCGAACCCCGAGTGGGCTTCGGCACCGGCGTGTTGAGCTTCCGTCAGATGATCCCGCACGTCTTCCACGTCGCCCCGCGGGTCCGGGTCAGCCGGCGAGGTTGTCCGCCATCTCCTCGGACAGACTCGACTCCGTCCCGGGGATCCCGAGGTCCTGCGCCCGCTTGTCGGCCATCGCCAGCAGCCGGCGGATACGACCCGCCACGGCGTCCTTGGTCAACGGCGGGTCGGCGAGCGCGCCCAGCTCCTCCAGGGAGGCCTGCTTGTGCTCCATGCGCAGCCGTCCGGCGGCGGCGAGGTGCTCCGGCACCTCGTCGGCGAGGATCTCCAGGGCGCGCTGGACACGGGCCCCGGCGGCGACGGCGGCGCGCGCCGAGCGGCGCAGGTTGGCGTCGTCGAAGTTGGCGAGCCGGTTCGCCGTGGCACGGACCTCACGGCGCATCCGCCGCTCCTCCCAGGCCAGCACCGACTCGTGCGCGCCGAGGCGGGTCAGCAGCGCGCCGATCGCGTCGCCGTCGCGGACGACCACCCGGTCCACACCGCGCACCTCACGGGCCTTCGCCGCGATCGAGAGCCGGCGGGCGGCACCGACCAGCGCGAGCGCGGCCTCCGGCCCCGGGCAGGTCACCTCGAGGGACGAGGAGCGGCCGGGCTCGGTGAGCGAGCCGTGGGCCAGGAAGGCCCCGCGCCAGGCCGCCTCGGCGTCACAGGTGGCCCCCGAGACCACCTGCGGCGGCAGTCCGCGGATCGGACGTCCCCGCCCGTCCACGAGCCCCGTCTGGCGGGCCAGCTGGTCACCGCCCGCGACGACGCGCACCACGTAGCGCGAGCCGCGGCGCAGCCCGCCGGGCGCCATCACGATCAGTTCGGAACTGTGGCCGAAGATCTCCAGAATGTCCCGCTTCAGGCGGCGCGCCGCCATCGCGGTGTCCAGCTCCGCCTCGATCACGATCCGGCCGCTCACCAGGTGAAGGCCGCCGGCGAACCGCAGGATGGCGGAGACCTCCGCCTTCCTGCAGCAGGTCCGGGTGACGGGGAGCCGGGAGATCTCGTCCTTCACCGCTGCCGTCATCGCCATGGGCCGATCCTTCCATGCATCCGAAAAATACGGTCGTACGCGGCGGCCAACAGCTCCGGATCGTGCCGCGGAGATCCGTCGGTCCTGGCCACCGGTGCCAGCTCGACCGCGGCGCCGAACCGCTTGGCGGCGTCGGCGAGAGATTCACGGTCGGGCACGGCAGCCTCGTCGGCCAGCACCACGTCCAGGGCGAGTTTAGGGGCGTGTCGTCCCAAAACCTCCAAATGACGCTGCGGGGAGAAGCCTTCGGTTTCTCCGGGCTGCGGTGCGAGGTTCAGGGAGAGTACCCGGCGCGCCCTGGTCCGGCTGAGGGCGTCCAGGAGTTCCGGCACCAGGAGGTGCGGAATCACCGACGAGAACCAGGAGCCGGGACCGAGAACCACCCAGTCCGCGTCGAGGACCGCGGCCACGGCCTCGGGCACGGCCGGCGGATCGTGCGGGACGACGTGCACGGACTGGACCTCACCGGGCGTGAGCGCCACGTTCGCCTGGCCCCGGACGGTGTCGACCTCGTCCGGCCGGTCGGGGTCGTGTCCCTTGACCAGGGCCTGCAACTCCAGGGGCACGGCGGACATGGGCAGCACCCGCCCATGGGCACCGAGGAGCTTGCCGACCAGGTCCAGGGCCTGTACGTGATCGCCGAGCTGTTCCCACAGGGCGACGATCAGCAGATTGCCGACCGCGTGTTCGTGCAGGTCGCCCTTGGACTCGAAGCGGTGCTGGATGACGCGGGCCCAGGTCTGGCCCCAGTCGTCGTCGCCGCACAGCGCCGCCAGTGCCTTGCGCAGGTCACCGGGTGGCAGGACGCCCAGCTCGTCGCGCAGACGGCCGCTGGAACCGCCGTCGTCGGCCACGGTGACGACGGCGGTGAGGTCGCCGGTGATCCGGCGCAGCGCGGCGAGCGAGGCGGACAGCCCCATGCCGCCGCCGAGGGCGACGACCTTGGGCTGGGCACCGCGACGGCGCGGCCTGGCGCCGCGTGCCGCGGCCTGGCGGCCGGTCCGGTCCCCGGGGGTCTCCCGGCGCAGCCGACCCAGCCGCAGGGAAGTACGTCCGGTCACTCGCGCCCCATGTCCCGGTGGACCAGCACGGTCTCCACGCCCTGGGAGGCGAGGCGGGCGGCGAGCTTCTCGGCGGTCGCCACCGAGCGGTGCTTGCCGCCGGTGCAGCCGACCGCGATGGTCACGTAGCGCTTGCCCTCGCGCCGGTATCCGGCGGCGACGAGCTGGAGCAGTTCGGCGTAGCGGTCGAGGAACTCCTTGGCGCCGGGCTGGTTGAAGACGTACGCCGACACCTCTTCGTTCAGGCCGGTGAAGGGGCGCAGCTCGGGGACCCAGTGCGGGTTGGGCAGGAAGCGCATGTCCACGACCAGGTCGGCGTCGACCGGGAGGCCGTACTTGAAGCCGAAGGACATGACGGTGGCCCGCAGCTCGGGCTCCTCCTCGCCCGCGAACTGGGCGTCCATCTTGGCGCGCAGCTCGTGCACGTTCAGGCTGGAGGTGTCGATGACCAGGTCGGCGTCGCCGCGCAGCTCGCGCAGCAGCTCGCGCTCGGCGTCGATCCCGTCCACGATGCGGCCGTCGCCCTGGAGGGGGTGCGGCCTGCGCACCGACTCGAAGCGGCGCACCAGGGCCTCGTCGGAGGACTCCAGGAAGACGATCCGCCGGGTGACGTTGCGGGACTCCAGGTCCGCGAGGGACTCGCGGAGGTTGTCGAAGAACCGCCGGCCGCGCACGTCGACGACGACGGCGATCCGCGCCACGTTGCCCTGGGAGCGGGCGCCGAGCTCCACCATGGTGGGGATCAGGGCGGGCGGCAGGTTGTCGACGACGAACCAGCCGAGGTCCTCCAGACACTTGGCGGCCGTGGACCGGCCGGCTCCGGACATGCCGGAGATGATCACCAACTCCGGAATGACGGCCTCGGGGACTCCCGTCCCCGCCGTCTCGCTACCCGTACCCACCTGTGCTCCGTCTTCCCGTGGTGCTTCCCGCCCCGCGTTGCCTTCGCCTGCTTCGCCGTGTGTCCCCCGGCCCTGCGCCGCCGGACGTTCCTCTTCGTGCGCGTCGTTCTCGGTCATGTCTCCTGCCCCCGTCGCTCGTCCGAGGTGCCCGCGGTCACGGGCTCCTCCGCGGGGCCCGCCGTCGTCCCGGGCGCCGCGTCTTCGTCGTCTTCCATGATCTCTCCGGTGGCCGTGTTCACGGCCGGTGCGGCGGGAGCCGCCCGGGCGAGGGCCGCGGCGATGGTCTCCGCCGTCTTGCGTCCCACGCCGGGGACCTCGCAGATCTGGTCGATCGTCGCGGACCGGAGCTTCTTCACGGAACCGAAGTGTCTGATCAGCGCCTGCCTGCGGGACTCGCCCAGGCCCGGCACGTCGTCCAGGGGGCCCGACCTGAAGCGTTTGGCCCGCTTGGCGCGCTGGTAGGTGATCGCGAAGCGGTGGGCCTCGTCCCGGACCCGCTGGAGCAGGTACAGGCCCTCGCTGGTGCGCGGCAGGACCACGGGGTCGTCCTCGCCGGGCAGCCACACCTCCTCCAGGCGCTTGGCGAGTCCGCACACGGCGATGTCGTCGATACCGAGCTCGTCGAGGGCCCTCTGCGCGGCGGCGACCTGCGGCCGGCCGCCGTCGACGACGACGAGCTGCGGGGGGTAGGCGAAGCGCTTGGGCCTGCCGTCGTCCTCGGAGAAGGCGCTCGCCGGGAGGTCGCCCCCGGAGGCGTCCGTCCCGGAACCGTCCGTCCCGGAGGTGTCCGTCCCGGTGCCGGCGGTCCCGGAGTCTTCGGTCCCGGTGGCGGCGGTCCCGCCGGACGAGGTGCCGGAGTCGACGGTTCCCGCGAGCGGGGTGCCGGGGACGAGGGCCTCCGAAGCGCCCGCGGCGGCGTCCTCGCCGTCCGTCCACTCCCCCGTCCGCTCCTTCTCGACGAGGTAGCGCCTGAAGCGCCGGGTGATCACCTCGTGCATGGAGCGGACGTCGTCCTGACCGGCGAAGCCCTTGATCTGGAAGCGCCGGTACTCGCCCTTGCGCTGGAGTCCGTCCTCGAAGACGACCATCGAGGCCACCACGTCGTCGCCCTGGAGGTGCGAGATGTCGTAGCACTCGATCCGCAGCGGCGCGCTGTCCAGGCCGAGCGCCTCGGCGATCTCCTCCAGGGCGCGTGAGCGGGTGGTCAGGTCGGAGGCGCGCCGGGTCTTGTGCAGGGCGAGCGCCTGGAGCGCGTTGCGCTGCACGGTCTCCATGAGCGCCTTCTTGTCCCCGCGCTGCGGTATGCGGAGCGACACGTTCGATCCGCGGCGCGCGGTGAGCCACTCCTGAACGGGCTCCACCGGCTCGGGCAGCGCCGGGACGAGCACCTCCCGGGGGACGGAGTCGCCCGTCTCCTCGCCGTAGAGCTGCTGGAGCGCGTGTTCGACGAGGTCACCGGTGGTGACCGCCTCCACCTTGTCCGTGACCCAGCCCCGCTGGCCACGCACACGTCCACCGCGTACGTGGAAGATCTGCACCGCGGCTTCCAGCTCGTCCTCGGCGACGGCCATGAGGTCGGCGTCGGTCGCGTCCGCGAGGACGACCGCGCTCTTCTCCATGGCCTTCTTCAGCGCCTCGATGTTGTCGCGCAGCCGGGCCGCGCGCTCGTACTCCATCTCCTCGGCCGCGTCCGCCATCTGCTGTTCCTGCCGGCGGATGTACGTCCCCGTACGGCCCGCCATGAAATCGCAGAACTCCTCGGCCAGCTCACGGTGCTCCTCGGGCGAGACCCGGCCGACGCAGGGGGCGGAGCATTTGCCGATGTACCCGAGGAGGCAGGGCCTGCCGGTGCGGGAGGCGTTCTTGAAGACTCCGGCGGAGCAGGTGCGCACCGGGAAGACGCGCAGCAGCAGGTCGACGGTGTCACGGATGGCCCACGCGTGCCCGTAGGGACCGAAGTAGCGCACGCCCTTCTTCTTGGCACCGCGCATCACCTGCACGCGCGGGAACTCCTCGTTCATCGTCACGGCGAGGTGGGGGTAGCTCTTGTCGTCGCGGTACTTGACGTTGAACCGGGGGTCGTACTCCTTGATCCAGGAGTACTCCAGCTGAAGGGCCTCGACCTCCGTGGACACGACCGTCCACTCCACCGACGCGGCCGTGGTGACCATGGTCCGGGTGCGCGGGTGGAGATTCGCCAGGTCCTGGAAGTAGCTCGCCAGGCGCTGACGCAGGCTCTTCGCCTTTCCGACGTAGATCACCCGGCGGTGCTCGTCGCGGAATCTGTACACCCCGGGAGAGTCCGGGATCTGTCCCGGCTTGGGGCGGTAGCTGGAGGGGTCGGCCATGCAACACACCCTACTGGCGCGGGCCGACAGCACGGCCGGCTCCCGGCACGCCTGTGGACAGAGCCCGGGGGCGCGCCGCTACGGCGCCGGAAGCACCGGCACCGCCCGTGCCGGGGGTGAACGTCCCGACTCGTCCGGAACCGGGGCTCCGGCCGGGACGCTCCGGGAGGCGCCGTATCCGGCCACCGGGCCACTTCGTCGTGCTCACGTCACCACGCCGGATCATGTGGAGGAAGAACCCGAAAGCCCGCCCTCGTACGCGGCCGCGCCCCCGCGGCCGGGCGCGCGCCCACGAGGGGCGCGGTCGCCCGGACGGCGCCAGGGACGGCCCGGACGGCGGTGAGGAGCACGAGTCGTCGGCCACGGCGCCTCGTGCCCCCTCCCGGACGGGGGCCGAGGAGGGACGGAGCGCGTCCGGGGGGCTGCGGTGAGCCATGTTGGGCATCAGGTGTTGTCGGGGCTTGGTCAACACGCTTCAATGCGGGGGAACTCGGGGCGTGAACGGCGAAACCCGCGCGTGTACAGCCCCCGCGCGCCCACCGGGCGGCGCCGATGAACCGCTCCGACGGTCTGACCAGCCGTCGTGAACATCCACAGAAAGGCCCCTGCATGCGGCACGGCACACAGCACGCGGACGTCGCCACGGCGGAACTGGAGACGGCCCTGCGGGGCGGCCCCTTCCATGTCGCACTGCGCGCAGCGATCACCGCCCGCGGGCTGCCGCTGCAACGCGTTCAGCACCATCTTTCGCGATACGGCGTCAAAGTCGGTGTGACGAGCCTGAGCTACTGGCAGCAGGGCGCCCGCCGACCCCAGCGCCCCGAGTCGCTGCGGGCCGTCCGCGCCCTGGAGGAGATACTCCAGCTGCCCGACGAGTCCCTGATCAGACTGCTGGCCGAGGCCGAGGCCCGCTCGGATCCGGAGCGCCCCACGGGACGTTCGTACCGGTCCCTGGTGGAGGCCTCCGGTGTCCTGGAACGGCTCCTGATCGACCTGGGGTCCCCGCTCGACGGTGGTCTGCACACGCTCGGCCATCACGAACGGGTGCGCATAGGCGCCCGGCGCGAACTGCTGGGCCGCGAGTCGCACCACATAGTGCGCGCGCACAAGGACGGCGTGGACCGCTACGTGGCCATCCATCACGGCGACCCCGGATGCGCGCCGGAGCGGACGAGGGTCCGGGCTCTGGAGAACTGCCGTACCGGCCGGGTGCGCTGGCACCGCGACACCGGGGTGCTCGTCGCCGAACTGCTCTTCGACACCCGGCTGCGGGCGGGCGAGACGTTCCTCTTCCGCTACGCCTTCGAGGACGGCACGGCCGGGGCGTCCAGCGAGTACGTCCGCGGGTTCGGCTTCGCGGGCGGACAGTACGCGCTCCAGGTGCACTTCGCGGAGAACGCGCTGCCCGTGCGCTGTCACCGCTTCACGCAGCACTCCGCCGCCGCGCCGCGCAGCGGCCGCCAGGAACTGCCGCTGAGCGGCCGTCACCACTCGGTGCACCTGGTCGAGCCGCGCGTGCGGTCGGGGATCGTCGGGATCGGATGGGACTGGGAGTGACCGCCCGCCCGGGTGCGGTGCGCCGGTGCCGGCCGGGGGACCGCACCGGACTCAGGCGCCCGGCCCCGCGACGATCTTCCCGTCCTTCTCCTCGACGGACAGTCCGTGGAGCGGCACGGTGGCCGGCGCCCGCAGCACCTTGCCGGTCTTGGCGTCGAACTCGCTGCCGTGACAGGGGCACACGAGGGTCGTGCCCCGCAGCTTGTTGATGGCGCACCCGGCGTGGGTGCAGATCGAGCTGAACGCCTTGAGCGAACCGTCCTCGGCACGGCTGACCACGACGTTCTGGTCCTGGTACAGCTGAGCACCGCCCCTGGAGACCTCGCTCCCCGCGCCGAGGACGACGGGAGCGGTCGGTGTGGCCGGCGCTCCGCCGCCGCTGCCGCCGGAGCACGCGGCGAGGCCGAGCCCGGCGACCGGGGTGAGCGCCGCTCCCCGCAGGACGGTACGACGGCTCGCGGACGGACTGCCGGACATGACACCTCCACCGGTCGAGGGTGCCGACGGACGCTCCGCCGGGCGGGACAGGGTTGGACACGGCACGGCTGGCCGGTCCGAGGCCGGGCGCGGCAAGGGGTGCCGCACGTCGACCATACCGGTACAGATCATTCCGTCCGGTGCGGGGCTGATCCCCGCACCGGGAGCGTGAACGCCCGCTCCGGCGTTTACGCCGGTTCTCCGGGTGGGATACGTTCGCCCGCGAACGACCCGGTTCCGCCCGCGGACCGGCATCCGGGTCACAGCCCCGGGACCGGGACACCGAGGAAAGGACCCGCGTCGTGATCGTCGTCGCCGGTGAGGCTCTGATCGATCTGGTGCCGCAGGGTTCCGGCGCCCTGGCGGGGCTGACGCCCCGGCCGGGTGGCGGCCCCTACAACACGGCGGTGGCGCTCGGCCGCCTCGGCTCCCCCACCGTCTTCTGCTCCCGCGTCTCACGCGACGCGTTCGGCGAGGCCCTCCTGGACGGGCTGGCCGACGCCGGCGTCGACGTGTCGTCCGTGCAGCGTGGCGGCGAACCGACGACCCTGGCCGTCGCCACGATCGGCGCGGACGGCTCGGCCGCGTACTCCTTCTACGTGGAGGGCACGGCGGACCGTCTCTTCACCGCCCCCGACCGGCTCCCCGACGGAACGCGGGCGGTGTCCTTCGGCACCTGTTCGCTCGTCCTGGAACCGGGCGCGAGCGCGTACGAGGAGCTGCTGCGGGCCGCCGCCGGGCAGGGCGTGTTCACGGCCCTGGACCCGAACGTCCGCACCGGTCTGATCCCCGACCCGGACGCCTATCGCGCCCGGTTCAAGGGCTGGCTGCCGTCGGTGTCCCTGCTCAAGCTGTCCGAGGAGGACGCCCGCTGGCTCGGCGGCACGCCGCGCGAGTGGCTGGCCGCCGGCCCCTCGGCGGTGGTGATCACCCGGGGCGGCGACGGTCTGACCGCGTTCACCCGGGACGGCTCGGTGCACTCCGTGCCCGGCGAACCGGTGGACGTGGTGGACACCATCGGTGCCGGCGACACCGTGAACGCGGCCCTGCTGCACGGTCTGGCCGCCCGGAACGCCCTGTCCCCGGCCGCGCTGGCGGAACTGGGACCCCGGGGCTGGACCGGGCTTCTGCGCTTCGCGGCCCGCGCGGCGGCCGTCACCTGCTCCCGCGCCGGAGCCGAACCGCCGTACGCCCGCGAACTGGGTGACCTGTAGGGACGCCGGACACGCGTCCCTCGGTCCTCGAACCACGGCGGTCGGGGTTGCCGGATCCCCCACGGACGGCGCCCCGCGGGAAGCTCCCGCGGGGCGCCGTCGTCTCCGGCACGTCCGGTCCGGTCAGGCCTTCCGGGCCCGCGCGGTCTTCTTCGCGGGGGTCACCTTCTTGGCGGCCGACTTCGCCGCGGCCTCCTTCTTGGCGGCCGTGTTGTTGACGGTCTTCGTGGCCGTCTTCCTCGCCGTCGCCCCCGCGGCGACCGTCTTCCTGGCGGCCGTCTTGCGGGGGGCCTTCACGGGAGCGGCGTCGCTGATCCGGTCGGCGCCGAGGATCTCGCGCAGAAACTTGCCGGTGTGGCTGGCCGGAACGCCGGCGACCTCCTCGGGCGTGCCCTCGGCGATCACGAGACCGCCGCCGCTGCCGCCCTCGGGGCCCATGTCGACGACCCAGTCCGCGGTCTTGATGACGTCAAGGTTGTGCTCGATGACGATGACCGTGTTGCCCTTGTCGACCAGGCCGGACAGCACCGTGATGAGCTTGCTGATGTCCTCGAAGTGCAGACCGGTGGTCGGCTCGTCGAGGACGTACACGGTGCGGCCGGTGGAACGCTTCTGGAGCTCGCTGGCGAGCTTGACCCGCTGCGCCTCACCGCCGGACAGCGTCGGCGCGGACTGGCCGAGCCTGACGTAGCCGAGGCCGACGTCGTTGAGCGTCCTGAGGTGACGGGCGATCGCCGGTACCGCCTCGAAGAAGCCGAGCGCCTCCTCGATGGGCATGTCCAGGACCTCGGAGATGGACTTGCCCTTGTAGTGGACCTCCAGGGTCTCCCGGTTGTAGCGCGCCCCGTGGCAGACCTCGCAGGGGACGTACACGTCCGGCAGGAAGTTCATCTCGATCTTGATGGTGCCGTCGCCCGAGCAGTTCTCGCAGCGGCCGCCCTTGACGTTGAAGGAGAAGCGGCCGGGCAGGTAACCCCGCACCTTCGCCTCGGTGGTCTCGGCGAACAGCTTGCGGACGTGGTCGAAGACTCCGGTGTACGTCGCCGGGTTGGAGCGGGGCGTACGGCCGATGGGCGACTGGTCGACGTGCACGACCTTGTCGACGAGGTCGTCGCCGTCCACGCGCGTGTGGCGCCCCGGCACGTTCCTCGCGCCGTTCAGTTCGCGGGCCAGGTGCGTGTACAGGATGTCGTTGACCAGTGTCGACTTGCCGGAACCCGACACTCCGGTGACGGCGGTGAGGACGCCCAGCGGGAAGGACACGTCGATGTCCCGGAGGTTGTTCTCGCGGGCACCGTGCACGGTGAGCCTGCGGCCGGGGTCGGCGGGGCGGCGGACGTCCGGGGTCGGGATCTGCCGCTTGCGCGACAGGTACTGCCCGGTCATCGACTCGGCGTTGCCGAGGAGTTCCTTCAGGGGACCGCTGTGCACGACCTTGCCGCCGTGCTCGCCCGCGCCGGGACCGATGTCGACGACCCAGTCGGCGACCTTGATGGTGTCCTCGTCGTGCTCGACGACGATGAGCGTGTTGCCCATGTCGCGCAGGCGGACGAGGGTCTCGATCAGCCGGTGGTTGTCACGCTGGTGCAGACCGATGGAGGGCTCGTCCAGGACGTACAGGACGCCGACGAGCCCGGAACCGATCTGGGTGGCCAGACGGATGCGCTGGGCCTCGCCGCCGGAGAGGGTGCCGGCCGCGCGGTTCAGCGACAGGTAGTCGAGGCCCACGTCGACCAGGAAGCGCAGCCGTTCGTTGACCTCCTTCAGGACGCGCTCGGCGATCTTCTTGTCGCGCGCGTTGAGCTTCAGCTCCCCCAGGAAGTCCGCGCAGTCGCTGATGGACATGGCGGCGACCTCGGCGATGGACTTCTCCATGACCGTGACCGCGAGGACGAGCGGCTTCAGACGCGTGCCCTGGCAGGTGGGGCAGGGCACCTCACGCATGTAGCCCTCGAAGCGCTCGCGGCTGGCGTCGCTCTCGGACTCGCTGTGCCGCCGCTTGATGAAAGGGACGGCCCCTTCGAAGGGCGTGGTGTACACGCGCTCGCGGCCGTACCGGTTGCGGTAGCGGACCTCGATCTGCGTCTTGTGGCCGTGGAGCAGGGCCTTCCTGGCACGTTGCGGCAGCCCGGCGAAGGGGATGTCGGTACGGAAGCCCAGCGCGTCGGCGAGAGCGCCGATCAGCCGGCCGAAGTAGTCCTTGGTGTGTCCGTGCGACCAGGGGTGGATGGCGCCCTCGTCGAGGGACTTGTCCTCGTCCGGGACGATCAGCTCGGGGTCGACCTCCATCCGCGTGCCGATGCCGGTGCACTCGGGGCAGGCGCCGAACGGCGAGTTGAAGGAGAAGGAGCGGGGCTCCAGCTCCTCGAAGGACAGGTCGTCGTACGGGCAGTACAGGTGCTCCGAGTACATGCGCTCGCGCTCGGGGTCGTCCTCGGGGAGGTCGACGAAGTCGAGCACGACCATGCCGCCGGACAGGCCGAGGGCGGTCTCCACGGAGTCGGTGAGACGGCGCTTGGCGGAGTCCTTCACCGTGAGGCGGTCGATGACCACCTCGATGGTGTGCTTCTCCTGCTTCTTCAGGGCGGGCGGCTCGGTGAGCTGGATCGTCTCGCCGTCGACCCGGGCACGGCTGTACCCCTTGGTCTGGAGGTCGGCGAAGAGGTCGACGAACTCTCCCTTGCGCTCGCGCACCAGCGGCGACAGGACCTGGAAGCGGCTCCCCTCCGGGAGTTCCAGGACCTTGTCGACGATGGCCTGCGGCGACTGGCGCGAGATGGGACGGCTGCACTCGGGACAGTGCGGCTTGCCGATGCGCGCGAAGAGCAGGCGCAGGTAGTCGTAGACCTCGGTGATGGTGCCGACCGTCGAGCGCGGGTTGCGCGAGGTCGACTTCTGGTCGATGGAGACGGCCGGGGAGAGACCCTCGATGAAGTCCACGTCCGGCTTGTCCATCTGGCCGAGGAACTGCCGGGCGTACGAGGACAGGGACTCCACGTACCGCCGCTGGCCCTCGGCGAAGATCGTGTCGAAGGCGAGGGAGGACTTGCCCGACCCCGACAGGCCCGTGAAGACGATGAGCGAGTCGCGCGGGAGGTCGAGCGAGACATTCTTCAGGTTGTGCTCGCGCGCTCCACGGACGATGAGACGGTCGGCCACGCCGGTCCGTACCTTTCTTGAGAGAAGTGACAGGGGCCGCGGGCCCCCGTCTTCCCAGACTAGGGCGAGCCACTGACAGCGCCGGTTGCTTTCGCTGGTTCACAACAATCCCGGGCCATCCAGCATGCCCGACGCCGCCTTCGAGCGTATAGCACGCGCATTCGATTTACGGGGGTGGTCGACCAGCTTCACCCGAACGTGTGGCGGGGCTAGGGTCGACCTCATGATGGATCATGTGCGCGACCTGGCGTCTGTACGTGACGCGACGGAACGACTGCTCACCGCGGTCACCAAACTGGACGACGCGGCCGTGGCCGGGCCGTCACGGCTTCCCGGCTGGAGCCGCGGACACGTGCTCGCCCACCTGTCCCGCAACGCGGACGCTCTGGTGAACGTCCTGGAGGGACGCCCCATGTACGCCTCCGCGAGCACCCGGGACGCCGACATCGAGCGGGACGCGCCGCGCCCCCTGGAGACACAGCTGGAGGACCTGCGGGAGAGCGGGGCCCGCTTCCTGGAGACGGGAGCCGCTCCCGCGGACTGGTCCCGCACGGTGGAGCTGCGCAACGGGGTCACCGACTCCGCGGCCCGGGTGCCGTTCCGGCGCTGGGTCGAGGTCGACCTGCACCACGTGGACCTGGGCATCGGGTACGAGCTGGAGGACCTGCCGGAGGAGTTCGTGACCCGGGAGATCGACTTCCTCGCGGAGCGGTTCGCCGGCCACCAGGACGTGCCCGCCACGACGCTGGTCGCCGGCGACGGCCGGACGTGGACCACGGGCGGCGGCGCCGAGGGCGGTCCCGTCGAGGTCCGGGGCGGCACGGCCGATCTGCTGGGCTGGCTCTGCGGCCGCCGCGACGGCGCCGGTCTGACGCTTCGCGGCGGTCCGCTCCCGGCCCTGCCTCCGCTATAGGCTGCCGTCATGACCTACAGCGGAGCGGTGACGGTCGGCGGGCCTGCCGACGTGCACGAGCTGCCGGACCTGATGATCTCCAAGGTCGCGGTCGGCCCCATGGACAACAACGCGTATCTGCTGCGCTGCCGGGCCACCGACGAGCAGCTCCTGATCGACGCGGCGAACGAGGCCTCGACGCTGCTCACCCTGATCGGTGACGACGGCATCGCGTCCGTCGTGACCACCCATCGGCACGGCGACCACTGGCAGGCGCTCGCCGAGGTCGTGGCCGCCACGGGCGCGCGCACCTACGCGGGCGCGGACGACGCCGACGGCATCCCGGTGCCGACCGACGTCCCCCTGCGGGACGGCGACACGGTCAGGGTGGGGACCGTGGAACTCACCGCGCGCCACCTGGTCGGGCACACGCCGGGCTCGGTCGCCCTCGTCTACGACGACCCGCACGGTCACCCGCACGTGTTCACGGGCGACTGCCTCTTCCCCGGCGGCG
>NZ_KZ626967.1 GCF_002911015.1 Streptomyces populi | reverse complement strand
CCGCCGCCCGCTCAGCGAGCTCCACGCGGCCCTCGCCCACGACGACCCCGCCGACCTCATCGCCCCCCTGGCCGCCGCCCGCCCCCACCTGGCCGCCGCCCACCCCGACCTCGCCGCCCAACTCGATAGCCTCCCTCCCCCCTGACACCGCCCGATGCGCCAGAGCAGCAGCTCGTCGGCCTCTGCCCCAACGGGCACTGGCACGGCGAAGGCCCCGACCGCTCGGGGAGATCGGGACCTTCGTTCCCCTCTGGGAAGCTGACGCGGCCCCGACGCCGGGCGGGCATCGAGGCCGCGGACCGCACAGGCCGTGAAGGCTCATGACCGGTGCACGCATCGCCGTCTCAACGCTTCCCTCAGCTGCAAGGACACGGTCGACGTCAACACGCCGCACCTCCCGGCACCTGGAAAGATGACTCTCATCTCTTGCCTGATGGCTACCCCTCGGGGAAACCCGTTCGGCCGGGGCCCCCGACTTGGGGTTCTGCCGCCGACATCTGTGGCTCGCCTGTCACTGTCGGTTGCCGTCAGCCGTCCTCGGCCAACCTCGGACGGCCCAGGGGCGGCCCGGCTTCAGCGCGCTCGACCGACGGCCGGCACCCTTAGTACCCCCCCGTCTGAACCTCAGCTGATGACAGTCAGCCACGATGGCGGGCTCGCCGACCGACCACGCACGCGTATGCCTTGCTGCACCCCGCCAGCCTCAGTCACGCTGCCTGTGTCGTCGACCAGAGCAAGCTGCGGCGGCTGGCCCATGGCGGCAGCACATAAAAGAGCGTTCTGTCCAGGTGAGGTTGTTTAGGGCTCGCAGAGAATTAACGTGTTGCTTCCCGGATCCTGGCTCGTTCACCTGGTATGGGCATCCCTGACACGACTCGCGATTAACTGGCTGTGAAGTTGATGGTGTTGTTCCCGCACCTGGACGAGCGGCAGCGTCGGCTGTTGATGGGAGCCGAGGTCCGGGTCCTGGGACACGGCGGCGTCCGCGTGGTCGCACAGGCGGCTCAAGTCAGCGAGACCACGGTTCGCGCCGACCTGGCGGCGGACGCAAAAAGGCCGCCGAGGCGGACTTGGGGCTGCGTCCGGCGTTGCTGGCACTGGTCGAGCCGGACATACGCGGGGATCCGATATCGCCGCTGCGCTGGACGACCAAGTCGACGAGGAAGCTCGCCGCCGAACTCACCCGCCAAGGGCACAAGGTGAGCGCGGACACGGTCGGGGACCTGTTGCGGGAGGAGGGCTTCAGCCTGCAGGCCAACGCGAAGACCATCGAGGGTGCACAGCATCCGGACCGCGATGCCCAGTTCCGCTACATCAACGACCAGGCGAAGGACCATATCGGTGCCGGGGACCCGGTGATCAGCGTGGACACCAAGAAGAAGGAGTTGGCCGGCCACTAGAAGAACGCCGGGCGTGAGTGGCAGCCGTCGGGCGAACCGGTGCTGGTCAAGACGCATGATTTCCTGGACCGGCAGGGGCCGGGCAAGGCGATCCAGTATGGCATTTACGACCTCGCGGCGAACACCGACTGGGTCAGCGTCGGCACCGACCACGACACCGCCGAGTTCGCTGTCGCTTCGATCCGTCGCTGGTGGAAGGCCCGCGGCCGGCACGACTACCCGCACGCCGCCCGTCTGCTGATCACCGCGGACGCGGGCGGCTCCAACGGCTACCGCACCCGAGCCTGGAAGAGTGAACTCGCCTCCCTCGCCGCAGAGATGGGCCTGGAGATCACCGTTTGTCACCTAACGCCAGGGACTTCGAAGTGGAACAAAATCGAGCACCGACTGTTCTCCCACATCTCCATGAACTGGCGCGGCAGGCCCCTGACCAGCCATGAAGTCATCGTGGACAGCATCGCAGCGACCACCACCCGCACCGGGCTGAAAGTAGAAGCCGAGCTCGACACCCGCACCTACGGCACCGGGGTGAAGGTCACCGATGCCGAGATCGACGCACTGGCCATGAGCAGGCACCGCTTCCACGGCGACTGGAACTACACGCTCCACCCCGGCGATCCCCATCCGGCCCCACGTCCTGGGACGGAAACCGAAGCCGCCGCCGCAACCGCCCGGCCGACTCCATCCCCGGACGGCGTTGACGCCCACGCTCTGCGCGATCCGGAGCTGACCGGCATGACCGTTGCCCAACTCGACGCTCTGGTAAGTGTGTTGATCCCGGCGCTCGCGCAGCGACGTGAGCAGATCCGCCACGAGCGTCGGGGTGGCAAGCGCCGACGGACACGAGGCGCGGGCGCCAAAGACAAGCTCTCCGACGCAGACCGGATCCTGGCCACCGTGCTCTGCCTCCGCAAGATCGGCACCCACGACCTACTCGCCCAGCTCTTTGGCGTCACCGGAAGCACCCTCACACGAGCCGTCCAGGCAGCACGTCCCCTCCTGGCCGAGCGCGGTCACGCGATCCACCCCTCAACCGCCAGATTCCGCAATCCGACAGAGGTGGCCGCCCACCTCGACCAGTACGGACCCCCCCGAAGAAGATCAAACCCGCATGTTAATTCTCTGCGAGCCCTAAGAGGTCCTAACAAAGGCGTTGGACGTGCCGGTGGGTGATCAGGCAGGTGGCGAGGCCGAGGAAGGCCTCGTGGATGTCGTCGCGTCGCTCCCAACGGATCCGCAGTCGTCGGAACCCGTGCAGCCAGGCGATCGTGCGCTCTACCACCCAGCGGAAAACGCCCAGGCCGGAGCCGTGTTCCACGCCTCGTTCGGCGATGACCGGGCGGATGCCGCGGTCCCAGAGCAGGCGGCGGTACTTGTCGTGGTCGTAGGCGCGGTCGGCGAGCAAGGCATCGGGTCTGCGTCTGGGTCGGCCGACGACGCCTGCTACCGCCGGAATCTTGTCCAGCAGCGGCAGCAACTGCGTGACATCGTTGCGGTTCCCGCCGGTCAGCGACACCGCAAGCGGGATGCCCTGGGCGTCGGTGACGACATGGTGCTTGCTGCCCGGCCGCGCGCGGTCGACGGGGCTGGGTCCGCTTTTGGGCCCCGCCGGGCCGCTCGCACGTGGGAGGAGTCGATCACCGCCCGAGACCAGTCCAGCCGCTTCGCGGCCCGCAACTTCCTCAGCAGCACCAGATGCAGTTGATCCCACACGCCGGCCTCGTTCCACGCGGCCAGGCGCCGCCAGCAGGTCATGCCCGAGCCGAAGCCCAACTCCTGCGGCAGGTACTCCCACTGAATGCCGGTATGCAGCACGAACAGGATCCCGCACAAGGCCTGCCGGTCCGGCACCCGCGGTCTGCCCTCGACCAGCTTCGGTGCCGGCTCGGGCAGCAACGGCTCGATGAGCGACCACAGTTCATCCGACACGATCCACGGCCGCGACTGACGTGTTCCCACACTCGGACCAACGACCACCCAAGCCGAAAGTCACATGATCAACAGCTTCTGTTAGGACCCCTAAGGGCGGCCAGACCAGTCTTCAGCTCTTTCGGCTGGGCACGGAAGTGCGTCATACGCTGACCGTCCTCGCCCCCCGCGAGTCGGTGCTATCCCCACGTGCAGAGACATCTTCGACCGGGCGGACGAGGCCCACCTGCCGCTGTAAGCAAATCCGCTCCGAGTGCCGCCGAAAGCACGGCTTGACGGATGATCTACTGCGCAGACTGCCGCCGACGACCAGCGTGAGCATCCCGAGAACGGGTCACACCAGCCCCTTGAAGTGCAGTTTCAAGTTGGCGGAGGCTCACTGATCGTCTGGTGGCTGCCACGGTGGCCGAGCTCCTGGAGCTCGGCGTGGAGATGGATCGCGTTGGTGAATCCTGCTGCCCAGTGTTTGTCCAGGTGGGGCTTGTAGGGATCGAGCTGGCTGGGCCTGGGCTGGCGACGCCCGCTGAGCAATTCTTCGGGGCCCGCAGCTCGTGCGGTGCGGCGGACGGTGTTGCCGCCCGTGTGCAGTTCCCGGGCGACCTCGCGGATGCCGTGTTTCTGGGCCGGCAAAGCAAGGACGGTTGCGTGCCGTTCGCAGATGCGGGCCTCGATCGGCGACATTTCCTTCTCTGTATTCGCATGGCCGGCGATCGCATCGTTCGTCAGGCCATCATCCCTGACGGCGACCTCCTTCAGGTATTCATTGTGCCGTCGCACGCTGCGTTCGACGGCGGTGGCGAGGTTCTGCCAGAGATGGAAGCGGTCGGCAACCTGAATCGCGTTCGGGGCACCGGTGCGGGTGCTGTCGGCGCAAGAACCGCCACGGTCACGGCAGATGATCTCGGGACCGGGATGTTCACGCAGCCAGCCGGCCAGGGTCGCAGCGTTGCGGCCGGGCAGCAGGTCGAGGGACTGGCCGGTCTCGCAGTCGATGAGCACGGTGACGTAGTGCTGTCCACGGCGGGTGGCGAAGTCATCGACGCCCAGCACCCTCGGGACGGTCCAGGCAGGATCGGCAGGGCCATAATCGCCCGTAACGGTGTCGACTGGCTCACCCGTGTATGCAGGGCAGCGGCAAGACGGCTCCCAGCTCGGCCCGCAGGCGCGACGGCGACATCCTTCGGAACCCGCCGGGCGCCGGGCGTGCGGCGGCTATAGCGAGCGGTCAGGCCGTCGACCTGTTCGGCGAAAGTACGCCGCGAACAACGAACATTCTCGCAGTACAGCCGCCGCACCGTCAGCTCGATCAGTACCGGCCGATTTCCGACCAGCGTGTCGGCAAGGCTTCTTCCGTACGTGCTGTGCACCCGGTTGGACACCACCGCGCACCCCGGGCAAGCCGTCTCGGCCTCCCGGGTTCTCGCCGCCAGGCGAATCGCTTCGCCCTCGAAGAACACGCGCTCCACCAACACCTTGCTGAGGTGCGGAAACAGGTCACCGGCAAGCTCATCACACCGCACCACGGTCTCAGATGAGGTTATGCCGCCGAGACGGAACCCCGCCGATCGCTCTCACGGAATTTGCGCCTGATCTTTGTTCTCGTGACCAAAGCCATGGCGATGAGTGCGACTGTGGCGTGGTCCGTCAGTGCGCGGAAGGCTCGGCTGCGACCCGCTCCAGGGCTAGCCGGGGAAGAGGGCGGACGTAGGCGGCCATGCCAAGCACTTCGACAAGGGGCTGGGTGACAACGACGGCCACGGCGACTTCCAGACATACGTCAGGGCAGTATGGCCAGGGAGTTGCTCGTCGCGTCGGCGAAGACGATCGCCTGGTGCCGGAGGTGTCGGGGGCGGGGTGAATGCGTGCACCCACTGTCCTGTCTCCGCGATGTGTAGGCAGTCCCGCTCTTCTGTAGGCGTGCTCAACTCCGTCTCGGTCATGTGTAGGCAAGTTCCGGAGAGTTCCGGTCTTGTGTAGGTAGGGCGCCCCAGCGGGACGACCCCGGCCAACGCGTTCCAGGCAGGACGCCAATCAGCGCAGGCTGATGCAGAACGGATGCCCAACCGGATCGGTGAGGACCCGCGCCTTGTCCCCATGCGGCTGGTGATCCGGCTTGCCCGCACCCAGTTCCAGCAACCGGGTCTCCGCCACGTCCAAGTCCTCGTCGACCTTGAAGCAGATGTGAAGCTGCTGGGGAACGATCTGGTCGGGCCAACTCGGAGGCCGGTAGTCGTCGACCCGCTGAAACCCGATCAAGAGTCCGTGCTCACCGTTGAGGCCCGCGAAGTCGGCGTCCGACTTCGGGTGCAGTTCAAGGTCGGTGGCCTGCTGATAGAACGCCGCCAAAGCCGGCGGATCAGGGCAGTCGAGCGTTATCGCAACCAGCTTCATCTGCAGGGACATGGCGCCTCCGGGCCGATCGGTGGACTTCCGCGATCAACACCCTAGAGGCGGCTACCTACAGTTGAGCGGGACACCGCCCGCCCCCCGTCCCACTCAACTGTAGGCACCCCAGGTCAGAGCCTCACTCTGCCCACAGTTATCTGGGACAGGACACCCACCCCGGTGGCCGGGAACCTCACAGCAGGTGGCAGCGACCGAGACAGGGCCTCTATCACAGTAAATCCGGTATTTACTGCGGCAGTCTGGGCGACCTGTCACTCTCAGGTTGGATCGAGCGCGATTTCGAATCGGATGTGCCGATGCCAGGTGCGATGGATCTGCGTTGGGACTGAGTGCGGAGCGTTCGGCGGCCTGACCTGGGCGCCGTAGGCGGAGGCTCCGCCATCAGCCGCGTACATCTTCCGGGTCAGGAGAAATGTCGCACGCTGGCTGCTTTTCGCATGCGACCAATCCGCAGTCCGTGCGGCCCCGGATTACACAGGGACGTTCCGCCCTGTCACGTACACAGGAGAACCATTGTGAAGGAACCAGTACGCATCGGTGCGAGGCCGTCTGTGAAACCTGACCTGCAGCGTCTGCTGCACGAGGTGGCGCTGGGTGATCAGGAGGCGTTCGCCGCGGTCTATGACGCTGTGGCCGGTTCCGTTCTCGGGGTGGCCCGGGCCGTTCTGCGTGATCAGGCGCAGTCTGAGGAGGTGGCGCAGGACGTGCTGGTGGAGGTGTGGCGCACGGCTCCGCGCTACCGGCCCGAGCGGGGCACGGCGATCAACTGGATTCTCACCCTCGCCCACCGGCGGGCTGTGGACCGGGTGCGGTCGGTGGAGGCGGCTGCGGCCCGTGACACCAAAGCCGCTCTGCTCGATCACCAGCCTGCGTACGATCAGGTGACTGAGGAGGTCGAGACCCGGCTGGAGCAGGAGCAGGTGCGGCGCTGCCTGCGTACCTTGACCGAATTGCAGCGGCAGTCGGTCACTCTCGCGTACTACCGCGGGCTGACCTACCGGGAGGTCGCCGAGGCGCTGGCGTTGCCGGTCGGGACGGTCAAGACGCGTCTGCGCGATGGGCTGATCCGGCTCCGTGACTGCCTGGGGGTGACCGCATGATTGCGACCGATCTGCACGCGCTGACCGGCGCCTATGCACTGCACGCACTGCACGACGACGAACGTGCCGCCTTCGAGCATCACCTGGCCTCGTGCGATGCCTGCGGACAGGAGGTCGCGGAGTTCACGGCCACTGTCGGGCGTCTGGCCCTGGCTTCCACGGTGCGCACGCGCCCCGCCATGCGGGAGCAGGTCCTTGAGCGCATCACCATGGTGCGGCAGGTGCCGCCCGGTGCCGCGGTGCTTGAGCGGGTGCGCCGGGGAGGGCGGGGCGGGCGGGCTCTGGGACGGTGGGCGCTGGCCGCCTGCGTGGCCGCTGCGGCCGCTTTCGGCGGCACGGCCGTGTGGCAGTACGAACGTGCGCAGGGTGCTGTGGACCGGGCGGCGCAGGCGGAGCGGCACGCTGAGGACGTGGCGGGGGTGCTGGCCGCGCCCGATGCCAGGTCGCGTTCGGTGAAGGTGGCGGGCGGTGCGGGCACGCTGGTGGTTTCCGCCAGCCGTGACCGGGCCGTGTTCGCGGTGTCCAGGATGGCACCGCCGCCGGGAGGCAAGGTGTATCAGCTGTGGTTCGCCGACGGCGGGAAGATGCGTTCTGCCGGGCTGATGGACCCCGGCCGCAGCAGCCAGGCCGTGCTCATGCAGGGTGCGGTCGACGGCGCCTCGGGCATCGGCGTCACGGTGGAGCCGGCCGGCGGATCGAAGCAGCCCACCTCGGCACCGATCGCCCTGCTGAGCGTTCCGGCGTAGATACGTGCCGGTGTGTGGGTGGGGGAGCCCGTCGGTCGGCAGGCTCCCCCACCCATCAGCCATACGGTTCACTGGTCCGAGCGTGGTGGTCGCAGGAAGAAGCTGCTGGTGTGTGCCACGTACGTGTCCTAGCCGGTCCGGTGAGCCATGTGCCTTTCCAGCAGCCGTTTCCCGCTTTCGTGGATCAGCAGCACACTCATCACCAGCGGAGAGATGACGGACATGGCTGTGGCCTGCCACCCGCCGTCGCAGGCCACGAGGGAAGGCCCTCACCAGATGCAGAAGTCCCCGAAGCAGTTGGGGCGCCGGGTCAGCCGCCATAGTCCCCGGCCCATGATGCGGCCCCGGTCGGCCGGGTTCGCCTTGAAGCGGGTCGGCATCGCCTCGTAGCGAGGGTCCTCGCCGTGGCTGTCGGCCCGGCGGGCGATGTGGATCGAGACCCGCAGCCCCCACACGCAAGTGAGAGCGGCGACCAGGACGCGCCTGCCCGGATCTCCCTGGCCGCCGGAGAGGCCGAAGGCCGTCACAGTCACAGTGGCGAAGGCAGGGTATTCGTCGTCCCCGGCGTGCTCACCCATCTCGACGGCGGCCACGGCGTCGAAGGCGGAGCAGGTGATCTCCCGGTAGTCCTGGCACATCACCTCCACCAGGTGCTCCAGCCCTCGGACGCGCACCTGCTCCCGCACGTATACGGCCTGCTCCCGAGCCAGGGTGACGGCGGTGACCTGCCCATGGTGTTCCTGCGCTGCGTACAGGGGCAGTGAGCCCCAGCCGCAGCCGATGTCCAGCAGCCGGGTCCCGGGCACCAGGGCGAGCTTGCGGCCGGTCGTCATCGGGTTGGCGTCTCCTTGACGAGCAGGTACTGGTGGACGTCGAGGTGTCCGGAGCGGAAGCCGGCTTCGGAGTAGGCCAGATAGAAGGTCCACAGACGGCGGAATGCCTTGTCGAAACCGAGAGAGGCGACACTGTCGGCGCGATCGGTAAAACGCTCGCGCCACAGGCGCAGCGTCTCGGCGTAGTGCGCGCCGAAACCGTCCCGGGAGACAACCGTCAGCCCCGCTGCGCGGGCGGTCTCCTCGATGGCCCGCGTGGAGGGGATCAGCCTGCCGGGAAAGATGTACTTCTGGATCCAGGTGTGGGTATCACGGCTGGCCGGCATCCGCTCGTGCGGCATCGTGACGGCCTGCAGCGCAGCCCGCCCGCCCGGTACCAGGCGGTCCTCGACGGTGTGGAAGTAGACGGGCCAGAACTCGGCTCCGACGGCCTCGGTCATCTCCACGCCGACCACCGCGTCGTAAGTGCCGCGTGCTTCGCGGTAGTCGCGCAGCTCGACCGCCACACGGTCGGCGTACCCGGCCTCACGTACGCGTTCCAGGGCCAGCGCACGCTGCTCCTTGGACAGGGTGAGCGAGGTGACGTGCGCACCGCGGGCGGCGGCCCGCAGGGCGAGCTCGCCCCAGCTCGTGCCGATCTCCAGCAGGCAGGTGCCCTTGCGCACCTCGGCCAGGTCGAGCAGGCGGTCGATCTTGCGGTGCTGGGCGGTCTGCAGCAGCGACCAGTCGGCCGGGAAGCCACGGAAGACGGCGGCGGAGTAGGTGAGGGTCTCGTCCAGGAACAGCGCGAACAGGTCGTAGTGACAGCTGATGTTACTGCGCGATCTGTCCGGTGTGTTGCGCTGCGTGCCCGGCTGACGTTGCGCCCACAGGCCGCGCATCCGCTGCAACCGGGGCGGAATCAGGTCGGCCGCGTGCGTGGCGAGCACGGTGAGCGCGCTGACAAGATCCGGAGCGTCCCACTCGCCGGCCATGTACGACTCACCGAAACCGATGAGCCCGTGGGTGCCGACACGGGAGTGGAACGCCTTCGGGTCGCGCACCTCTATCAGCGGGCCGCCCAGGCCGAGGGCGGTGCCGTCCGCGAACCGCACTCGCAAGGGGAGTCGTCGTAGTGCGCGTTCCACCACGGACGCGGTGAGGGCCCGCACCGGCCAGGACGCCCTGGGTACGGCGGTCACATCGGGCCAGCGGCCAGATGCGACCGGGGTGATTCGGTGGCCGCCGAGACGGTGGCGGGCGGCGGGGCACGGGTCGACTGTGGTCATGAGGCACTCTCCGGGGTGCGGTGGCCTGGGTGCTGCTGCACCGGCAAGCCCCGCAGAAACATGCGGATACCGTGGAAGCGGATGGCGGCCGACACCCTCAGGGTCGACCAGGGACGACGCGGTGCCAGGCGCAGCAGCACTGAGGCCGTTGCCTCACGGCGCCGGCCGTGGACCGAGGCGGTGAAGGGCATGCTGCCGGGCCTGTGGAGCCGTATCGACAGACGCAGGTGTTCACCGGGTGGGGGGGGGGAGCCTCATCTCGTAGTGGCCGTCGAGGGGGTGGAACGGTGATAGGTAGAAGTCCTTGCCGATCCTGGCGGTGCTGTCCATGTCGGTGCGCAGCAGGTAGGCGTGGCGCTCACCGTAGGCGTTGTGGACCTGGGGCACCACAGCGCAGACCGCCGTCACGGTCGTAACACCAGTACAGCGTCAACGGGTTGAAGACATGTCCGAGGACCCTTGCGTGCGCGAGCATCAGCACCCGGCCACCTCGCAGTTCGATCTCGCAGTTCGATGCCGCGCTCGCCCAGGAAACCGTCGAGCGCGGTCCTGATCGACACCGCACGCCCCGTGAAGTGGTCGTGGGCACGGAAGCCGCGAGCCCCTTCAACGGATACGGCGGCACTGGCAGGTCGTCCAGGTCGATCAGCCACAGATGGGTGCGGTGCCGCAGGGCGTAGCGCCAGGGTGACCGCCTCAGGTGGCTGATCGTGCACGGATACAGAGCTGGCGGCCCTGGCCGCTCCGATCGGCTGGCGGGGGCAGCGGTCACCACCTCACCCCCCGGGGCGAATGTCCTCGGCCCCGGTCTGCTCCAGCAGGAGGCGGACGACCCGGTGGAAGCGCGGGACCTCGGTCGGCATCCGCAGGTAGGGCACGCGCAGGGTGTTGCTCGGCTGGGTGAACAGTCCGCGCAGCCCGCAGGCGCCGGCGTACTTGAGACCACAGCCCTCGCACCGCACGGACATGCTCATCTCCGACTCCTTTGTGGCAACGCCGAGTTCACACAACAGCCTGAGCAGGTTCGGGTAGGTGCGGCGGTTGTGCACGATGAAACCGGAGTCGACGCGGTGCGTGCGCCTGTCGGACGCGGCCAGGTCGTGGGCGTGGCCGCCGAGCCGGCCATCGGCCTCGTACAGCGTGACGTGGTGGGTGCGGGCCAGGATGTGCGCCGCGGTCAGTCCCGCCACTCCACTGTCGATGACGGCCGTACGACGCAGGCGCGCGGTACCCGCTACCCGTCCGCTCGGCGTCGCACCGGACGGTCGTTGCATGGTGTTCTCTCCCTCCCGGACACTGAACGGCAACCTCATAGGGCTGGTCTGCCGGCGCTGTGACCGGCAGACCAGCCGTGAGGAAGGGCATCCGGTCCGCCTGCCGACCTGCCGCCCTGCCGGCAGTCGGGCGGGCCGGATGCCCCGACACGAGGAACGCGCTCGCCCGGATCACTCCCGTCAAGGCGACCAGGCGGGGTGTGCGTCCTCGGCCCGCGGGTGTCAGCTCTTGGGCATGAGAACGGTGTCGATGATGTAGACGTTGGCGTTGGCGGTCTTCACGTTGCCGCAGACGACCTTGGCGGAGTCATTGACGGTGTAGGACTCGCCGGAGCCGGAGGTCGTGAGTTTCGACTTCTCCAGGGTGGTGAAGGAGCCGTTCTCCAGGTCCTTCGGGGTGAGCTTCTGGCCGACGACGTGGTAGGTGAGGATCTTCGTCAGCTGGGCCTTGTCGTTGAGGACCTTGTCCAGGGTCGCCTTCGGGATCTTGGCGAAGGCGTCGTTGGTCGGCGCGAACACGGTGATGTTCTGCGCGTTGTTGAGGGTGTCGACCAGACCCGCCTTCTTCACCGCTGTCACCAGGGTGGAGAGCGCGGGGTTGTTGGAGGCGGCGGTGGCGACCGGGTCCTTGGCCATGCCGTCGAAGGAGCCGGCACCGTCCTTCGGAACGGAGGCGCAGGCGGGCCCGAACGGCTGATCCATACTGCTCGCGCTGCTGCCGGAGCCGACCATGTCGTCACTGCTCTTGGTACCCGAATCCGACGCCTTGGTCGAGGCGTCGGACTTGCCCGAATCGCTGCTGCTCGAGCAGGCGGTCAGCGCCAGGGGCAGGACGGCGGCAGCGGCGAGCAGGCCGGCGGTACGACGGATACGGGTGCTCATGAGGTTCTCCTGTTGAACGGGGGCAGCACGATGCGGCTGCCCATGGGTTGTTGCGGAAAGCCGGCTCGGAAAGAGCGCAGGTCCCTTGGGACAGGTGGTCAGTCGACGGTCACGACGACGGAATGCCATCCGCTGGCGCCGTCGGGGATCGTGCGGGTGCGTCGGTCGGTCTGCACGGTGCCGGTGCGGTCGGTGGCCCGTACGGTGAGGGTGTGGCTGCCCGGGGTGGCCCGCCAGGGAAAGGACCACTGCCGCCAGGTGTCCCGGGTGTCCTCGGTGGCCAAGTGGGCCTGTTGCCAGGGACCGTCGTCGACGCGGACCTCCACCTTGTCGATGCCCCGGTGCTGTGCCCAGGCGACTCCGGCGACCATCACCGTGCCGGCGTCGGGCCGGGCGAAGGGCTTGGGGGTGTCGATCCGCGAGGCGGTCTTGATCGGGGCCCTGCGCGCCCAGCCTCGCTTGACCCAGTAGGGGTCGTAGGCGTCGAAGGTGGTGAGCTCCATGTCCTCGATCCACTTGCAGGCCGAGACGAACCCGTACAGGCCCGGGACCACCATCCGCACCGGGAAACCGTGTGCGAAGGGCAGCGGCTCGCCGTTCATGCCGAGGGCGAGCAGCGCGTCGCGACCGTCCATGACGTCCTCGACCGGGCTGCCGATCGTCATGCCGTCCACCGAACGCGCCACCAACTGGTCCGCCGGACCTCCCCGGGACGGCGGCTTCACCCCGCACTCGGCCAGCAGATCGGCCAGCCGCACGCCGATCCAGCGGGCGTTGCCCGCGTACGGGCCGCCGACCTCGTTGGAGACACAGGTCAACGTGATGTCCCGCTCGACCAGCTCCCTGCGCAGCAGGTCGTCGAAGGAGTAGGTGGCCGCACGGAGTACACCCTGGCCGTGGACGCGCAGTCGCCAGGTCGTGGCGTCCACCTTCGGCACCACCAACGCGGTGTCCACCCGGTAGAAACTGCTGTTCGGGGTGGTGAAAGGGCTGATCCCCGGAACACGCAGTGCGGCTCTCGCGGGTACCGGCTCGGCCGGTGACCCCGGTCGCGGCAGCACGACCTCGTCACGTGAGGCAACGGCGTCCTGGCCGCGCGAGGCGTTCAGTGACCGGCCGGCACCACCCACTACGGCAGAGGCTGCTGCGGCGGACGCGGCCATGAGGACGAATCCCCGCCGATCCCACCCCGCGGACGCGGGCAGACCGGCCCCGGCTTCCTCGGGCACCTCCTCGTGCCTGGACGCCGGTGGCCGCCTCACCGTGGTCAGGCGGCCCGTGAGGACGTACAGAAGCAGAGCCCCGGCAAAGGCTCCCACGACCGAGGGCAGTACGTCGGCGAGGCCGATGGAGTCGGGCCGGCCGACAGCGGCAGCTGCCCCGACGGCCCCGAAGAGAAGGACCCCGGCGGCTCCGGCCCGTCGAAACCGCACCGCCAGCACACCCAGCACCAGCGCCAGCACGGTCAGCACGGTCAGGATGCCGAGCTGCAGTACGAGCTTGTCGTCGGTGCCGAAGTGACGGATCGCCCAGTCCTTGACCGCGGCGGGCGTCGCGTCGATGGACGCGCCACCCACCGCGATGACCGGACTGGACTGCGGACGCACCGCAGCCGCGACCAGTTCGGCCACCGCCAGCGCAGTGAAACCGGCCAGTGCCCCGCTCAGCGCCCCCAGCGCCAGACGCAGCCAACCCGGCCGCACCTGCTGGTCCTTCTCTTCGTCCCTCACACCGGGAATCCGGTCCTGCACACCGGCGCGGATTGGTCCCGGACCTGATCAGGTGAAAAGAGATTTCCCACCAATCCGCCCCGCATTCCGCAACGGATTACCCAGTTGTCGGCTGACAGAGATCACCAGCATCGCTGCCCCCGGAGAACGGACGTATGCCCTGACCCGGGGGCCTGTGCCGGAGCACAGGCCCCCGGCGGCCACCTCGCGGTGACCCTGCCGGCTCACATGTCGGTGCGTCAGCCGGTGTTGACGCAGGTGTTGCCGAAGGTCGGGTTCAGCAAGCCGATCACACTGACGGTGTTGCCGCAGGCGTTGACCGGGATGCTGATCGGGATCTGTACCACGTTGCCCGACAGCACACCCGGCGAGCCGATCGCAGCCCCCTGCGCACCGCTGTCGGCCGACGCGGCCGCCGCACCGGCGAGTACCACCGCGCCCGCAGCAGCCACCAGACCCGCACTCCGTACCACCCGAGACCGCAGAAGCGTCATCTTCACGTGCCTTCCTCCTCGTTGCGGCGGCAGCCGCCGCCGACCGGCCGCTCGATGCGACCAGGCACCCGTAATCCGCTGCCATGCTGAGCGCGGACTGCTCCAGGCAGCGCGGATCCCCCGATCGCCCTACACCGCTGCACCGTCTCAGGCATCCGCTGAGACACAGTCGGGGAAACCGCATGCGGGCCGGGCAACCCGAGCCGGACACAGAGGCGACCGCGTTCATCCGGTCGCCGAAGTCAGAGACACGGGCATGCTCCCGGCTCCTGATGCCGATGGGTACCAAGCCTTTCCGGAGACAGCCGCGGATTCCCTGTGCGAGATGTCTCCCGCACAGTGGCTCCGGGAGGAAGACATCGTGTCGATCAAGCAAGGCCAGGCCGGAAAGCCGACAGTGTCGGGGCTGTGGCTGCGGCACCGCCCACAGCAGCCCCGCGCTGCGACCATCACCCTGCATGGAGGACGAGCGGACAGCTGCCGGACATCACGGCCCTGGCACCTGGCTGCACCGAGAATGCGCCCTGCGCCCCGACGGGCGGCCGCTCGCTGACCGCTGCCAGCTGTCAGCCATCGTCCCCCTCGTGTCTGTAGGGGCAGGGTCTCGGGACCGTGAAGCAGCCGCAGGCCCTTCATGGACGATCTTGGGCGCCGGGCGGCATTCCGGAGCACAGGTTGCCGGGCTCAGGCGGGAATGCCGGGCTTGGGCCAGCTGGCCGGGGGTCTTCGTGGAGGGTGGCGTGGAGTGGGGGCGGTGGGTTCTCGAGCCCTGCTCGCTTGCCACGTCGTACAGCACGAAGAGTGGGCGGATCTCTCGGCCGCGGATCAGGTGGATGACCACGGTACGGACGGCGTCGTACGTCGTGGTGCCAACGGCGTGCTGCGGGGCGGTGAGCGTATCTGCCTTGCCGGTCCAGCGGTCAGCGGGGTGTTCGACGGTGACGAACACGGCACGCTGTTGTTCGGCCCTTGTGCAGACGGCGTTGTAGGCGTCCGGGGCGGGCGCGTCCGGGACCAGGCCACGGGACAGGGCGTCAGCAGCGGCTGTATGACGGGCATCGTCCCAGGACGGGCGTGCATCGTGGCGCCGGCAAATTGCTGGGCGGGACACGGTGCCACCGGTGATGTCGCGGTGGCCGAGGCTGCTGCGCCGCAGTCGGTGAGGGGATCGGGGCGGCGACCCTGGCAGCGGTGACGACTTCGCGTCCGGCGCGGGTACGTCCCGGCCGTTCGGCGGCGGCCAGGAGAGATCCTCCGGCATGGCGACGAAGTGCTCCATCGTGGGGCCGTGGAGCAGGCGGGATCGCCGCCTCTGACGGACGGGGCGTTGAAGAGGCTCCCTCCTCGATTGCCGTGGACGCTGCCGATCACCCGCAAGGAGGGGATATGGGAAACGCAGGACGGTCCGTCGGGGTGTGGCCGACACTCCGCGGTGCGTGCCATTTGGCTGGCACGCACCGCAGGGTCACGCGAGCTGTGAGGTCACCTGTGGTGGCAGTCCCAGTAGCCCTTCACCCAGTAGTAGTGCCAGTGTCCCTGGACGTAGACCCACGTGTAGGAGCGGTCGTAGTCCCAGTAGCCCTTGTGCCACGTGCCGTGCTTGTCGTAGTGGCCCATGTGCCAGGTCTTGGTGTACTGGATCTTCTTCTCCCAGTGGCCCTTGACCCATTCCTTGGCCCAGTGCCCCTTGACCCACTCGCACCGGTCGTGGTGGTTCCCGGCCAGCGCCGTGGCCGCGGTCGTGGGCGCCGGCGCGGCGGCGGCCGTGCCGGAGAGGCCCAGGGCGGCGCCACCGGCCAGCAGCCCGGTGGCGGCGGCACCGGCCACCAGACGGCGGACTCGCATGGATGCAGTCATGGAGGCTCACCTCATCCTTCGAGGTCGGTTGCAGTTGGCACAAGGGGTTCGAGGCACTCAGGCCCGCGTATGACTCACCGACCGGGAAAATTCTCATCCGACAAGCGGAGCATGTGACTTCACCAGGAGTCATCCATGGTCAGGGTGGCATCGAATCCCTGACGAAACCGCGTCACTGCCATCGTTGAGGGGCCGGTCATGACCACCATCGCCACGCCACCCGTCCACCGCACCGGCACCGGTCACCGTGTCGTACTGGCCCGCAGCCGTCACGCTCCCGCGGTTGCCCGAAGGATCACGGCGCGGTGGCTGGCCACACGTGGCGTGTCCTCAGGCTCGGTGTCCGACGCACTGCTCGTCGTCTCCGAGCTGGTCACGAACACCCTGCGTCACAGCAGCGGCATCTGCACCCTCACGCTCACCGCGCACGCCACCACGGTCTGCATCACCGTCGCCGACACCAGCACCCAGCTCCCGCGGATGCGGTCGGGTTCGGCGGCGAACGAAGACGGCGGGCGTGGTCTGGCGCTGCTGCACGACATGGGAGCCCGGCTCACCGTCACCCGGACACCGTGGGGCAAGGCGGTGAAGGCCACTCTTGACCTCCGCGGTGAGGCACCTCATGGCATTACTGAGTGAGCGCGCTGAGCCGGATGGCGGTCCCGGGCTGCGCGCCCACGCCGTGGGGCGCACGGTCGGCCGGGGACAAGCACGTCGACGGAACGTGAGAACCATGCCCAGCACGGTCTACGAGGAGGAACCCGAGCCGCCCGCCGGAGACGACGCCGACAGCGTCGAGGCGCTGCTGGTCCGGGTCGCGGACGGCGACAAGGACGCGTTCACGGGCGTGTACGAGGCCCTGGCACGCCCGGTCATGGGGCTGGCCTGCCGCATCCTGCGCGACCCGGCACAGGCGGAGGAGGTCACGCAGGAGGTGATGGTCGAGGTCTGGCGCACGGCATGCCGCTACCGCCCCGAACGCGGGAGCGCCAAGGGCTGGGTGTTCACCCTCGCCCATCGCCGGGCGGTGGACCGGGTCCGTCACGCGCAGGCGGCAGCGCAGCGTGAGCGCCGCGCGGGGGCTGTGCTCGCGGGCCGTGAGCATGACGAGGTGGCCGAGGCCGTGGAAGACGATGACGAACGCCGGCGTGCCCAGGAGTGCATGGCCCGGCTCGCCCGCATGTACCGGGTCCCCCTCGCGCTGGCGTACTACCAGGGGCTGACCTACGTCGAGGTGGCGGCCGCTCTGTCCGCACCGGCCGGCACCGTCAAGTCCCGGATGCGCACCGGGCTGCGCCTGCTGCGCGACTGTTTGGAGGCCCGGTGATGACAGCCGAGGAAGACCCGCACCAGCCGGTCGGCGCCTACGTCCTGCACGCTCTCCCTCCGAACGAGGAAGCCGCCTTCGAACGGCACCTGGACGGCTGCCCCGCTTGCCGGCGCGAAGCGGCCGAACTCGCCGAGGCGGCAGCTCGCCTCGCCCTCACCCCGGCCCGGGCCGCTGTCGTTCCTGCCGACCTCCTCGACCGTGTCCTGGACGAGATCAGCCGGACCCCGCAGGAACACGTACTCACCGGCCTGTCGCCCGGCCGACGTAAGAGGCACCTCATGTCCTGGGCCCTGGCCGCGAGTCTCGCAGCCGCTGCCACGTTCGGCGGGATCGCGGCCTGGCAGTCCGTCCAGGCCAATGACGCCCGCAACCAGGCGAGCGGACTGCAGAACGCACTGCAGAGCGGAAACAAGGCACTGGCCGGTGTACTGACCGCACCCGATGCCACCCTGCACACCACGAAACTGGCCGACGGCGCCTCCGCCGCCGTCATCGTCTCCCGCGCCGCCGACCGAGCCGCCTTCGTAGCCGCGGACCTGCCCGCTCTCAGCTCGGACAAGGTCTACGAACTCTGGTACGCGGCCCCCTCGGGCGGCCTCCGCCCAGCCGGGCTTCTGCCGGGTAGCGGAGGTCGCTCCGCCCGTGTCCTGGACCGGCCGCTCGGCCAGACGGTGGCCGTCGGCATCACCGTCGAACCGGTCGGCGGATCCCGCCAGCCCACCACCGAACCCCTCGGCATCATCCCCGTCGGCTCCTAGCACGGTTGCCACGGCGCGGCTGCGCCGGCGAAGAGACGATGTGAGCGTCGGCGAAGCGGCATCGCGGGTTACCCGTGCTGCGGAGCCTGGCAGGCGGGCTCGCGGGATGTCACACAACCCGCGCGGAGCTGGGCCCACCCGTGGCTCTGCGTCAGTCGAAACCGCATCGGCCGTGAGGAAGGGCTCCCGCGGTCACGATCCAGGCAAAGAGATCGACAGCTGTGTACGGCATCTCGTGGCGGGCGCCTGCGACCTGCCCCTGTTGGTCGTGGCCCACCCCGTCCAGCTCCACGATGCCCATGCGGCGAAGGAAGTCCTTCTCCGGCCACGGCTGATGCACTTCGGGATCACCGTCGTCCGGGCTGCCCGCCCTGTCGGGGGCAACGTCGTGACCTGGTCCGAACGCCATCTGAACCTCACTGTCTGGACCGCTGCTCGTCCGAAGGGAATCTCCGGGTTCGTCCTGCTGCCCGCCGTCGGCCGTCGAGTGCGTCGAGCACTCCGGCTCATGAACGGCAGCCGCAACCATGTACACGCGGCACCGATTCCGGCACCGACCGTTGGCACGAGCCGGGTGGCCTGCGGGAGACAGCTCCCGCAGGCCGCTTTCCAGCCGTTGGTGTCCTGTGCGGCTACTGCTGGTTGATCGGCAGGGCCAGGTCGGTGACCTGGTACTTCTTCGGGAAGGAGCCCTTGTCCGTCGCCTTGCCGGTCAGCAGGTTCACCCCGTACAGGCGGTAGGCACCGGCCGTGCCGATGGCGGCGAAGCCGTGGTTCATGCCCGTGGCCGGGTTGTAGTAGATGTCGAACCCGGCGTCCGGGGCCGCGTCGACACCGAGGTTTCCGGTGGGCGCCAGGGTGCCGGCGTTGGCAGGGGACTGCAGCGAGATCCGGTCGGCCATCGTGTCGAGGTCGAACAGGGTCGTCGCTGTCGCGGTGCTGAGGTCGTTGTTGGTGTAGGCGGCGCCGGTCACGCCCCGCGCGGTGGACGGCGGTGTGGTCGGGTTGGTGAGTGTGCCGTCGACGGTGGTGGTCAGCGGGGCAGCGGGGTCGTCGATGTTGTGCCGCAGGTTCTGCCCGGTGTCGGAGACGACCCGCAGCCGGTTCGCGGCCGGATTGAAGTCCACCCCGAACGCGGTGCCCGAAAGCGCCGCGGTCAGCTGGGAGACCTTCCACGCCTTCGCGCGGGCGTCCAGTGTGTAGATGCCGCCCCTGTCACCGACGCCGTACAGCTTCCCGTTCTGCACGCGGAAGTCGATACCCACCAGTCTGCTGTCCCCGGCCAGCCCGGAGATTTTGCCCATCGACCAGGCCCTGGCCGGCTTGTCGACGTCGAACTCGACCAGCCGCTGATCACTCGTCAGGCCGATCGCGGTCAGCCCGCCGCTCCTGGCCGACGCCGGGACGTCGCTGAGTGCGAGCGCAGGAGCCGCGCACGAAGCCGCCAGGACGACAGCGGAAGCCGCCATTACACGTTTACGCATGTTCTCTTCCCTTTCCCGTGCCCCGGGCAAGATCGCCCGGAGCTCTGAAGGGAATCCGCCGCCCCGTCAGGCACGGATGGGAGCTCGTCGCGCCCGCCACCCGTACGGCCCCTGCGCATCATCCGTACGGCCCCCGCGCGCGCCCTGGGCGGACGAAGCGAATGAGGACCAGTTTTGCTTCGGCCACCCGATTCGAAGACCAAGCTGGGCTCGGCACGTCGGAGAGAGGCTCATTCTCACCGGCACGAGTGCTCCCTTCTGGGTGCGCACCACCCGAACCAGCGATCGTGCAACGCCTGTTGCGGGAATCCCCCAGACCTGCCTCGCGCCACAGCACCTGCTCCAGAGAACTCCTGCCCGTCCGGCAGTGTCAGCGCCGTGTCGGCCGGAGGGGACCCGACAGTTCGCCGGTTACCGTGCGGGTCGGTCACCTACCGGCCCCGGTTCCAGCTTCTGCGCCGAGAGGCGCAGCGCTGCCCGGTTCGGACCTGCTGCCAGTAGGGGTGGGCCATCACACCTGGACCGACGGCTGCAGCAAGCGGTGGTGTAGGGCTTTCGTCCGCTGCCGGTCGGCAGGGTCGGCAAAGCTCCATAGTTCGTTCCCAGGTGCCCTGCGCGGCCACCAGATCCTCGGGGAGGGGGAGTAGAGCAACACATACCAGTTATTGAGTCATGTATTCGATTTGCGGCGCATTCTTGCTGCTATGAGTGCTACGTTCCCCGATAGTTGGCCTCGTGCATCGATATTCGGCCTTTGTGGGAGTCCTGGCGTGTGTCCGTGACTCGATTTCCCATTGGTTGCCGTGTCGGACCATGAAAATCCTGATCATCGGAGGCGGTGGCTTCCTGGGTGCCGAACTGATCCGGCAGGCCACTGCGGCGGGCCTCGAGACGTCAGCGGCGTTCGCATCCCGCCCGGCACTGCCTCGGGTGTGGCTTGGCCTCCGCTCGACGTTCGGGATCCTGCATGTGTCGCCAGGCGGTGGGCCGGGCTGTTGTGGTGCAGGTCTCCGACCGGTGCGCTTACGCCGGCGTCATCGAGTACTCCGTGTACGGCCCCCACCCCGACACCCGCAGCCGGGGGTGGGCCTGGCCCTGCTGACGGCCTTGCTCGCCTCCACCGAGGCCGCGGGCGTCTGGACGGTGCAGTCCGTCATCTTCCCGAAGAACACTGCCAGCCTCGCTTTGCACCAGCGGGCCGGGTTCCGCATCATCGGCACTTGCGAACGGATCGGCTGCCATCGTGGAGCATGGCGGGACGTTGTCCTCGTCGAGTGCCGCAGCCCCAGCGTGGACTGAGCGCGACAGCCGCCGTGGGCGGTCATTATCGTAAAAGTCCAGTTGCGAGAGTTCTGAGAGAGCTCCGAAGGCGATCACATTTCCGCGGGTCGCGATTCGCAGAACTTCTCTCAAAACTCTGGTGTTTTGCCAGACGATTCTTGCAGGTTCTCATCCTGCGGAACCACTCTGGCGCCGCTGAGCTGGGGCCCTGCATCCGTCTCGGAGTCCGCCCCAGCTGTTTGTCTCACGCCTTCACCCATTCATGGGCCCTCTTGGCAGAGCGGCTCCGGTTCCGGACCGTGACCAGCCAACGCTCCTCAGACAGCTGAGGGGCCGGCCTGATCCGGGTTTCGACGGGACGACAGCAGTTGGCTGAGGACAATCAGGAGCAGACCGGTGAACAGGAGAGCATTTCCGAGGAAGAAACGGGCCTCCCAGGAAACGCTCGGCAGCACTCGAAAGTAGAAGAGACCCTGCAGAACGACAGAACTGCCCGTGAACATGCCGCCAAGACCGTGGAGTTGAGGCTTGGTGA
Source organism: Streptomyces populi (assembly GCF_002911015.1). Classification (GTDB taxonomy): domain Bacteria; phylum Actinomycetota; class Actinomycetes; order Streptomycetales; family Streptomycetaceae; genus Streptomyces; species Streptomyces populi. The sequence goes on along the minus strand of NZ_KZ626967.1, from coordinate 868 downwards.
CGTGGCGGCGGGCCGTGGGAAGAATCCACCCCGTCCGGAGCGTGACAAATCCCAATGCGATCGCCAGCAGCCCCAAGAACAGGCCCGTTCCCACTACCCATGCCATGGTGTCACTCCACTCCGACCGCAAGAGGCCCGAGGCCGCGAGGAACACCCGGCCTGAACACGCCGTATTGTCAGTGAACCCGGTGGTACCTGACTATGCCGGTGTCCGGCAGTCTCCATCCGGCTACGCTGCCGTCCGCGCGCTCTGCGCACGCAAGATTTGCCGGGCAGGCACCAGCTGTCACCCAGCGTGTCCGCCCGATGAACCAGAAGCGCCGCCTGGCGTCTCCGGCGAAAACCACGGGACCGCGCACAGCCTCGGACTTCTTGACTGTTTGCGCCCGGGGCGGGCGTCAGATGTCTTGGGCGGGCCAGTCCAGCAGGCGTGCGCCGATCACCGCTGTCTGAAGCATGTAGTGCTCTGACCGGGAAGGTTCGCCGGGTCCGTGGTCGCTTCGTCGGTCCTGGAGCCAGCGGTGCATTCTCCTTTTGAGCGGCGGTAGCAGTCCCGAAGAAAATGGATTGCCTGGGGGACAGCGCTCACGTTGGCTGGGCAGCATGGCTGAACTGCATACCGATCGCCTCGTGCTCCGGCGATGGCAAGACTCCGACCTTGAACCGTGGGCGGCGATGAATGCTGATCCCGATGTCCGGGAGCACTTGGGCGACCTGCTCACCCGTGAACAGAGCGATGCCTCCATGGCGCAGTTCCAGGCCGAGTTCGACCAGCGAGGCTACGGATGGTGGGCAGTTCAATTGCAGGCCACGGGCGAGTTCATCGGCTTCGCGGGCTTGGACCAGGTGGATGATGGCATGCCGTTCA
>NZ_KZ626966.1 GCF_002911015.1 Streptomyces populi | reverse complement strand
TCCGCTGCCGACCGGCCGCACGGAACCCGTCCTGGACGTGGTCGTCCCCGTGTTCAACGAGGAGACGGACCTGGAGCCGAGCGTGCGCCGCCTGCACGCCCATCTCCGCGAGACGTTCCCGTACCCGTTCCGCATCACCGTCGCCGACAACGCGAGCACCGACGCCACTCCGCTGATCGCCGCCCGGCTGGCCGCCGACCTGCCGGAGGCGACGTGGATACGGCTCGACGAGAAGGGGCGCGGCCGTGCCCTGCGCACCGCGTGGTCGAACTCGGACGCACCGGTGCTCGCGTATCTGGACGTCGATCTGTCCACCGAGCTGAACGCGCTCCTGCCGCTGGTCGCCCCACTGATATCCGGGCACTCCGACATCGCCATCGGCTCCCGGCTGGCCCGCGGCTCCCGGGTGACCCGCGGTCCCCGGCGGGAGATCATCTCCCGTTGCTACAACCTCTTGTTGCGGTCCGCCCTCGCCGTCGGCTTCTCCGACGCGCAGTGCGGCTTCAAGGCCGTCCGCCGCGACGTCGCGACCCGTCTGCTGCCCCTGGTGGAGGACACCGGCTGGTTCTTCGACACCGAGCTGCTGGTGATCGCCGAACGCGCCGGGCTGCGCATCCACGAAGTGCCGGTCGACTGGGTGGACGACCCCGACAGCCGGGTCGACCTGGTCCCCACCGCCGTGGCCGACCTGCGTGGCATCGCGAGGATCGGCCGCGCACTGGCCCGCGGCACGCTGCCCACGGCGCGGCTCGGACGCGCCTCCGAGAGCCCGCCACGGGCGTCCCTGACGACTCAGCTGCTGCGGTTCGGCACCGTGGGCGCGCTCAGCACGATCGGATACGTCCTCCTGTACGCGGCCCTGCGCCCGGTGACGGGACCTCAGGCCGCCAACGCGTGGGCGTTGCTGGTCTGCGCCGTCGCCAACACGGCCGCCAACCGACGGCTCACCTTCGGGCTGCGCGGCCGGGGCGGCGCACTGCGCCACCAGACCAAGGGGCTGGCCGTCCTCGGCCTCTGCCTCGCGCTCACCGGCGGTTCGCTGGCCGCGCTGCACCACTGGTCGCACACGCCCCGGCGGTCGACCGAGATCATGGTCCTCGTCATCGCCAACCTGGCGGCGACACTGCTGCGTTTCCTGCTCCTGCGCACCTGGGTGTTCACCGCCGCCGTCCGGCGCGACGACACGGGAAGCGGAGCACGATGAACGAGCCCGGTCCCACCGCCGCCTCGGACCTCCGGGCCGGCCGGCCCCGGACCGCCGCCCGTTGGCCCGTGCTCGCACGGCCGGGCGGAGCGGACCCGGGCGGCACGGGTCCGGACCGGAATCTCGTCCGGCGGCAACGGCTGCACGGGGCCGCGAGACGGTACGGTCCGGCCCTCGCGCTGTACGGCACGATGAAACTCGTCGGCTTCTGCGTCTTCATGTACCTGCTGGACTCCTCCGGCGACTTCCGCCGGAAGAACCCCCGCTTCGGAGGCGGCGCCCACGTCTGGGACGTCCTGGCCACCTGGGACGGCTGGTGGTACCAGCAGATCGCCGCGCACGGCTACCACCCCGCCCTCGTACCGGTACCCGGCGCCACCGGCCTGATCACCCTCGAGGGCAACTCCGCCGCATTCTTCCCGCTGTACCCCGCCCTGATGCGTCTGGTCTCCTCCTGCACCGGGCTCGGTCTGCTCGGCGCGGGCCTGGCGGTCTCCGTCGTCGCCTCGTTCGTGGCCGTCCTGGGCATCCACGCCGTGACCGCCCGCGTCAGCGGCCGGCGCGCGGGGCTGGCCTCCGCCGGGCTGTGGGCCGTGTGGCCGGGCTCCGGCGTGGAGTGGTCCGGCTACTCGGAATCCCTCTACGTCGCCCTCGCGGCCTGGGCCTGCCACGCCGTCATGCGCCGGAACTGGCTCACCGCGGGCCTCTTGACCTGTGCGGCAGGCCTCACCCGGCCGACGGCCACCGCGCTGATCGCGGCACTCGCCGTCGCCGCGCTCGTGGAAGTGGTCCGGCAGCGGCGCGCGGCGCGCCGGTGGGGGGACTCCCCCGTCCCGGAAGGCGCCCGGCGCCGGGACGCGGTCGTGCGCCCGGTGGCGGCCGTCGTGATCGCCCCCCTGGGCCTGGCGGGCTACCTCGGCTGGGTGGGTCACCGGATGGGCGACTACGGAGGCTACTTCACCCTCCAGGACAAAGCCTGGGGCCATTCGTTCGACGGGGGCCGGCACACCGTCAGGGTGTTCACGTCCCTCATGGTCGGCCACTACGACTACCTCTACGCCTTCCCCCACGAGGACGTCGTCGCCGCCGGCACCGTCCTGCTGGCCCTGATCAGCCTGCCCCTGCTGTTCCGGCTGCGCCCTCCCCTCGTGCTGACGGTCAGCACCCTCCTGACCATGGCGCTCGTCCTGGGCAGCCAGCAGATCTTCGGCAACGTGTCCCGCTACCTGCTCCCGGCCTTCCCCCTCCTCATCCCCTGCGCCACCGCCATGCGCCGGATCGGCACTCCGGTCCTGTGCGCGGTCCTCACCGTCGCGGCACTCGCCTCCGGCTCCTACGCCGGATACGTCCTGTTCGAGGTCGGCGTTCCGTGACCGTCCCCCCTGCCGACCCCGGTCCCCGCCGCGCGCTCACCGGGTGAACCGGCGGTGCGCCGCCGTCGAGGAAGCACGACGGTCCCGTGGTGCCACGGGCCCCGCCACCGTGCGGGCGGACTCCGACGGCATCGGAGTCTGCCCGCTTTTCGTCTCCTCCGCCGTTCAGGAAGGAGTGCACCATGGCTCCCATGCTGAACTACGACCTCGCCGTCCCCGATGTGGACGACACCGGTGTCCTGTCCGCGCTGGTGGCCGAGGGCGACGAGCTCGACGCGCTGGTCACGACGGTGGACGACTGGTCCGTACCCACCCCGGCACCGGGCTGGACGATCGCCCACCAGATAGCCCACCTAGCGTGGGCGGACGCGAACGCGCTCAGCGCCTTGCGCACTCCGGACGCGTTCGGCGCCGAGCTCGAGCGGGCGGAAGCCGAAGGCGGCGGGTACGCGGACAAGGCCGCCGCCGTGGGAGCGGCCAAACCGCGGCCGGTGCTCCTGGACGAGTGGCGGGCCGGCCGAGCGGAACTGGCGGCGGCACTGCGCGGTACGCCGTGGGACCACGCATTCCCCTGGTACATGTCGGAGGTGACCCCGGCCCTGATGGTGCCCCTCCGTCTGATGGAGACCTGGGCGCACGGGCAGGACGTCTTCGACGCCGTGGGCGTGGCGCACCGCCCGACGGATCGACTGCGGCACGTGGCGTCGCTGGGGGTGCTGGGACGGGCGCTGTCCTTCGCCGCCGTCGGACTGCCCGAGCCGGCGGATCCCTTCCGTGTCGAGCTGACAGCGCCCGACGGACGGACCTGGGTGTGGGGCCCCGAGGCTGCCGCGCAGCGAGTACGGGGCGGCGCCATGGACTTCTGCCTGTGTGTCACCCGGCGTCGCCCCTGGTCCGGGACCGGCCTGACCGCGACCGGCGAGGACGCCCGGAAGTGGCTGGAGCTGGCACGCGTCTTCCTCTGACAGCGGGTCGGGGTGCCCGGTCGTGCGGACGCGTGGCGGTCGCGATCCGCCCTCCGGACACGGCGAGGGCGAGGGCGAGGGAATGGTCACGTGGTGTGCGCCGGTACGACAACTCCGAGGCCGCCGGCGGCCCGTGCTCGGCACAATCGGCCGGCCGCCCGGGCCGGCGACGCGGTCGGCACCTGCCCGGTGGCCGTCGGCCGGGGGCGGCCCGTACCGACGCGCCCGGCGCCGGTTGCCGTAGAGTCTGGGCCGGTGAACGACCACATCGCCGTCGCCCTGCGGCGCGCGGCCGGCCATCAGCACCGGTTCGACGCCCGCTTCGCCGCCTACTTCGACTCCCTGACCGACGCCGCGGGCGGCGCCCTGGAGATGCCGCCGCACGGCAGATTCCCCTCCCGCGCACTGGAGTTGGTGCGCGAGCTGTCGCTGCGCGGCGGCAAACGCCTGCGCGTGGCCCTGCTGCACGAGGCGGCGGCGCTGGTCACCGACGAGGTCGTGCCGGGACTCGACGAGGCCGCCATCAGCGTCGAACTGCTCCAGACCCACGGCCTGATCCACGACGACATCATCGACGACACGCCCCGGCGCCGCGGCGGCCCCTCCACCTACTACGCCTACCGGGACGAGTTCCCCGACCGGCCGGCGACCGCCCTCGCCCTGGCCGTCCTCGCCGGCGACCTGGCGGCCTTCCTGTCCGTGCGCGTGCTGCTCACCGGCGACCTGCCCCCAGCCCGCGCCCTGGCCATGGCCGCCGTCCACGCCGACGCCGGAGCCACCACGGTCACCGGACAGATCCTCGACCTGGAACGCGACTTCCACCCCGCCCCGGACGCCGAACTCCTGCACACGGTCACCGAATACAAGTCCACCCGCTACTCCGTGCTCGCCCCGCTGCGACTGGGCCTGCTCGCCGCCGGCGCCGACCTCGCCCCGTACGACGGCGAACTGCGCGCCTACGCCGGAGCGCTGGGCATCGCCAACCAGATCCACGACGACTGGCTCGACCTGTTCGGCGACCCCGCCGCTCTCGGCAAGACCCCCGGATCCGACGTCCGTTCCGGCCGACGCAGCTACGCCCTCGCCGCCCTGCTGGCCTCGGCCGACGAGACCGAACGCAAAGTGCTGGAAGGCGCCCTGGGCGACCCGGACTGCGACGACGACACCTTGCGCCGGATCCGCCGCATCGCGCGAACGCACGGCATCGACCGGACACTTCGGACCGAAGCCGACCGCTACGCGCGCCGAGCGGCCGACCGGGCCGCCACGTGGCACGGACGCTGGCGGACGCAGGCCGTGGAGTTCTTCGAACACCTGCCGGCCTGGAGCGTGACGCGCGACCGGTAGGCACCCGGCCCCACCCGGCACCCGCACCGTGCCTCGGCGGGCCCTCGGCCACCGCGCCGCCGGGTGGTTGCGCCTCTTCGGGTGAGCCCAGCGCGTCGGGAGGAAGGCCGCACCGCCGCGGCCGGAGGATTGGGGCGAAACCGTTCCTGAAAGGACCCGCATGTTCTCGAGCCCTGCCCGCGTTCTGGTCGCCCTGGCCGCTCTCGCCGCCGTCTCCGTGCCGGTGGCACCGGCGCTGGCCGCGACAGCCCCTTCCGAGCCGGGCTCGGGCGGTGCCCGGGCGTTCGCGAACGGCATCGGCGACACCCCCTTGGTCGTCCCGTCCGTGCAGGTGACCCCCTTCCTCAGCACCAAGGTGCTCGACACGCTCTTGGACGGCACGGGCACGGCACCGGGGAGCGTCGGCCGCTCCGGCTGAAGGAAGGGGCACCGCCGGGCGATCCGAACCGTGTGCGCCCGGCGGGCCGGGCGCGGTTCGGATCCGCGCCCGGCCCACCCTGTCCGTCGTCGGCGGTCAGTCGCGTACGTGCAGCCCGAAACCCGTGCGGCCCACGGGCTCCAGACCTTCCTTCAGGTGCAGCGAGGGGATCTCGTAGTCGCCGAAGTTCTGGCGCCGGAACGCGATCGGATCGGTCGTCTCCAGGGTGAGCAGGCGCTGCTCCCAGGCCTTGGCGACGTCCGGGTAGTCCTCGCCGGTCATCCGGTCGGTGCCGTACAGCACGAACGGGGGCAGCACCTCGATGCCCGGGTAGTAGAGGATGCCGTGGTGGACCGGGAACAGCAGGTCGCCGATGGGGCCGTTGATCCCGCGAGCGGCGTAGTGCGACCGCGGGCCGCCGGCGGTCACCGACAGCAGGGCCTTCCTGCCCGCGAGGGTGCCCTCGCCGAAGCGCTCGCCGTACCTGGTGTCGCTGTGCTCGCCGACGCCGTACGCGAAGTTGTAGGTGAACACCCGGTCCACCCAGCCCTTGAGGATCGCGGGCATCGTGTACCACCACAGCGGGAACTGGAAGACGACCGTGTCGGCCCACAGCAGCTTCTCCTGCTCGGCGAGGACGTCCGGGGTAAGCGTCCCGGCGTCGAAGGCACGGCCCGAGTCCAGGGCGACCTTCAGCGGACTCGATGCGGCGGGACCGTAGTCCGCGGCGTCCACGACCGCCTTCCAGTTCATCGCGTACAGATCGCTCACCCGTACCTCGTGCCCGGCGCCCTCCAACGTGGACACCGCGAGGTCCTTCAGCGAGCCGTTGAGCGACTTCGGCTCCGGGTGGGCGTAGACGATCAGTGTCTTCACGGGAACTCCTTCGGATCGGATGCCCCGATCCTGGGCGCCGCGGCGCCCGGCGTTCAGGGACGCCTCTTCCGCGGGACCGGGCTTCCGCGGGACAGGACTTCCTGGTACTGGCAGGACCACCTTCGCGGGCAGCGCCGAAGCCATACTCGGAGGCATGGACGATCTCGCGGGCTTCCTGCGGACCCGGCGTTCCCGGGTCGACCCGGCGGCCGCCGGCATACCCACCGACAGCCGCCGCCGGGTCGAGGGGCTGCGCCGCGAGGAGGTCGCGCACCTGTCAGGGGTCAGCGTCGACTACTACGTACGTCTGGAGCAGGGCCGCGCGACCCAGCCCTCCGAGCAGGTCCTCGACGCGCTCGCCCGCGTCCTCGGCCTCGACGAGACCGAACGCGGCCACCTCCACCGGCTCGCCCGGCAGCGCCGCCGTGCGAAGGCGCCGGGCAAGGGGGTCCCCCCGGCCGGAGGCCGGGGGAGGGTCAGGCCGGAGCTGCTGCGCGTCCTCGACCTGGTCGCCGACGCACCCGCGCTGCTCATGAACCACCGCCTGGACGTGCTCGCCGGGAACCGTCTCGCCGGACTCCTCTTCGGCCGGCCGATGCCGGGCCTGAACACCGCCCGGCACATCTTCCTCGAGGAGGCCGAGCGCGGCCTCTACGCGGACTGGGAGAACTGCACCCTCGACGTGGTCGGGCATCTGCGCCTGGCCGCCGGCGAACACCCCGAGGACCCCCGACTGGCCTCGCTCATCGGGGAACTGGCGATGGGCAGCGAGCGCTTCCGCCGCCTCTGGGCCCGCGCGGACGTGCGCGCCCGCACACACGGACGCAAGGCGTACCGGCACCCGCTGGTCGGCCTGCTGGAGCTGCACCAGGAGAACTTCGCGTCACCGGACGGGTCGGGCATGGAGCTGCTGGTGCTCTCCGCGGCCCCCGGAAGCCCGGCCGAGGACGGACTGCGCCTGCTCGCGGGCCTGGCCGCGGACAGCGGTGACGTCCGTCCCGCGGTCGGCGCCCGGACACGCGAGTGACTCGACGACGCCCCGTCACCGCCTGGAACTCCTCGGCGGTGACGGCTTCCCGGCCCCCGGGCGAGGCTCCGCGCAAGGCGTGCGAGCCTCAGGAACCCACCGTGCGCCGCGGCGGAGTGAAGGTGTACAGGTCGAGGATGTCCGGCAGCGGAGCCACTCCCGGGCCTCCGGCGCGCACCCAGGCCACGATGTCCTCGGTCGCGTCGGGGTCGTTGACGAGTCCGAGCCACATCGGCCGCGCACCGGCGGCCCGGCCCGCGGCGGACGGCTGCACGACGATGACGTTGGCCTGGTCGCACACGTCGAGGCACTCGGAGATGCGCACCGGCACCGCCGCACGCAGTCGCGCGGTCTGCTCGGCGTGATCCACTCCGGTCACCTTGGGACTGCCGCAGCAGCAGTCCCGGCACACGACGACCCGGCACGGCACGGGGTCGCCCACCCCCACGGACTCACCCGGCGTCTCTTCCGACGGCGTCTCGGGCACAGCACACCACTCCCCTCCCGGGGAGATCCGCCCCGGTGTCGTCAGAGGAGGCGACCGCGTGAGTCTCCTGGCTCCCGGATCTCCGATCGTCCCGCCCTCCTGCCCCGGTCGGGGCGGTGGCCTGACGGAACTCACTCACCGGTCACAGTGGCGGGACCACGCCGGATTCACACCGGCTTCCTCGTACCGCCGTCGCCTTATGTCGCCGGTCATCATCTCATCCGGCTGCGACCCCGGGCACGGAAGCACCTCCGACGCGGACCCCTTGCGACGCAAAGAGGCCCTGCCCCTCCAGGGGCAGGGCCTCTCGTGGCCGTCCTGCCGACCCTCGTCGGGCCGCTCGGAGAGTCCAGCGACTCAGGCTCGGTCACGGACCGGTGCGGAACGGCGCTTCGGCGTTCGTGAGTTGTTTTCCGACGGCTCCCTGGACCGCTCAGGGGTCGACCGGGTCCGGCGCATGCGTTCTCGGCGTTCTCTCAGGCCGAGAAGGAAAGGTGACGTAGCCTCAGATGGTCGGGGTGTCGTCGACAACCGGCCTGTGAATCTCGACGATCGGCTTCCACCCCGCGGAGAACTCGATGAAGTCCGCACGGGTGGGGTAGGTGTCGATCGCGCGACGGTCGCGCTTGGGACTGTCGCCCCCCTTGCGTCCCCGGGGAATCTGCTCCTCGAAGATGTCGACCTTCACGTCGGGGACCTCCTTGAGGCCCTGGCGCCAGATCTGCACGATGTCGGCGCCGAACGCCTGCCGGGCCGCGGCGTAGAGGGCCGTGAGGGCCCCCTTGTCCCCGCCGGGGACGAAAAGCGCCAGGTCCAGCACGACACCGGCGGACTGGAGGACCTCGATGGTCACCGAGCCCTTCTCGTCGGCCAAGTAGATTCCGGCTTCGTTCTCGTCGTCGGGAAGGAGGGAGACCTCTTCTTGGAATACGGTTCTCGCCGTGATCGAGCCGCCCTCGAAATTCTCACCGGACTTGGTCAGAAAAGCAGGGACATAGCAATCGGGAAGCTTGAGTTCTGCCGTGTCGGCGGAAACGAAGATCCTGTCCTTCACGCCGAGCTTCGTCACCTCTTCCAGCGAGAGGCGGCGAGCGGCGATCTTCTCCGTGTTCACGATTTCCCTTTCAGGTTGCACTGTCCCTCCGAACAAGGACGCTACCACGAAACCCCGAGGTCAACTGCCCAGTAATCTTTGGGTAAATGGCCTTCGACGACGTGCACGGGAGGATGCCGGAGCGAGTGCCACTCGGCCGGGAACACGCATCCGCCGGGCAGTGTCCCTCGTCATGACGTCGGGGATCAACCGGCGGTTGCATTTCGATGCGCCGGGCAGCGCGAAGGAACCAAAAGAGAGTTTACGGTAGATATCACCCATATCCCCTTCGAGGGGCGGCGGTGAGGCAAGGCGATCCATTCACCGCGCGCCTCGAAGAGGCAGCGGAAACCAGCCGGATGGTCCGCGACGCGACAACGGAGACCCCCACCGGCAACATCCTGATGGAGCGCGAACCGGAAGTCGCCCACTACCGCGCCCACTTCGGTCAGGACTTCGGCGCAGCCGGCTGACACCAGGTCGCCGACGTCTCGTCACGTCGGACGGGGTTCGGCACACAGCGGGCACGGACGTCCGCGATCACGGAGTTCTCTGCGCTCCGTGGCCTCGGACTGCTCGTGCGCACGATCGCCGACCTGCTCTTCGCCGGCACCCGCCGGGCCGTCCGGATCGTCCGCCACCGCGTCCACCGCGAGACCGGGAGGACCAGCCTCAAGACCGTCCACGCGGTCACCAGCTCCTCCGCCTGGCGCCCGCCCGCATCACGGCGTCCGGGCACGGCGTGATGCGAGTCGCCCTTGCGAACCCTCATCCGCAGCGGAGACGCCGACACGGCCGGAGAAGGCGGCGAACACGCCGAAAAAGCGGCGCCGCCGAAGAAAACGAGAAGGCCCAGTCCAGAAGTACTGTCCTGGGCCTTTCCAACGGGCTTCCTCAGATGTCCGAACCCGGGACCCGCGAAGGTTCCGTTCGCAAGGGTGTCACGCGTTCTTGGGCGCCGCCTGCTGCACGACCTCGAACGACCAGACCGAGGACCCGCTGGCGGCGGGCTTGGGACGGTCGCCGCCGCCCTGGTGGGCCGACTTCATCGGGCCCTCCATCCATGCCTGGAACGACTCCTCGTCACGCCAGCGCGTGTACACCAGATAGTCTTCGGTGCCCTCGACGGGGCGGAGAAGCTCGAACCACTCGAAGCCGTCGGAGCTCTCCACGGCACCGGCGCGCGAGGCGAAGCGCTTCTCGAGGGTTTCCCGCTGTTCCGCCGGGACGGTCAGGACGTTGATCTTGACTACGCTCATGCGTCCATCCTGCCGCACCGCGGTCGGCGGAGGGCTCAGGGGCCGCCCGATGCCTTGGCCGGACGGCCCCTTTGCGCCTGTCGCGCCGACTCGGGTCAGCCCGCGGCCAGGAGCTGCAGCGTGTCGATGACGCGGTTGGAGAAGCCCCACTCGTTGTCGTACCAGGCGACCACCTTGATGTGACGGCCGTCGACGCGGGTGAGGGCCGAGTCGAAGATCGACGAGGCCGGGTTGCCCGTGATGTCGGACGAGACGAGCGCGTCCTCCGAGTATTCGAGGACACCGGCGAGCGGGCCCTCGGCGGCCGCGCGGTAGGCCGCGAGGACCTCGTCGCGCGTCACGTCACGGGCCACGGTGGTGTTGAGCTCGACGATCGAGCCCACCGGAATCGGCACCCGGATCGAGTCGCCCGACAGCTTGCCGTCGAGGTTGGGCAGCACCAGGCCGATCGCCTTCGCGGCGCCGGTCGTGGTCGGCACGATGTTGACGCCGGCGGCACGGGCCCGGCGCGGGTCGCGGTGCGGGCCGTCCTGGAGGTTCTGCTCCTGGGTATAGGCGTGCACCGTCGTCATGAAGCCGTGCTCGATGCCCGCGAGATCGTCGAGCACCGCGGCCAGCGGGGCGAGCGCGTTGGTCGTGCAGGACGCGTTCGAGACGATCGTGTGCAGGGCCGGGTCGTAGGCGTCGGTGTTGACACCGAACGCCAGCGTGACGTCGGCACCGTCGGCCGGGGCGCTGACGAGCACCTTGCGCGCACCGGCGTCGAGGTGCGCCCCGGCCGCCTTGGCCGAGGTGAAGCGGCCGGTGGCCTCCAGCACGACGTCGACGGCGAGTTCGGCCCAGGGCAGCTGCCCCGGTTCGCGCTCGGCCAGCACCTTGATGCGCCGGCCGTCCACGACGAGGGTGTCGCCGTCGACCGTGACCGGGCGGCCGAGGCGGCCGGACGTCGAGTCGAAGGCGAGCAGCCGTGCCAGGGCGGCGGGCTCCGTCAGGTCGTTCACCGCGACGACTTCGAGGTCCGTGTCGCGTTCCAGCAGGGCTCGCAGGACGTTGCGTCCGATGCGGCCAAATCCATTGATGGCGATACGTGTCATGAGTGATGTCCCTTCGGCTCCCTCCCAGGTTCGCGCGCCGCCGGGGGCGGTGACAGCGGCGAGATCGCCATGGTCCGCAAGGATCGCGCCAGCCGCGGAAGCGGGCCTTCCGTGACCGCTCATTCACCTTGGGTGAAGGTGCGCCGGTATTCGCTCGGGGAGGTGCCGAGGATCCGGTGGAAGTGCAGCCGCAGATTGGCACCGGTGCCGAGGCCGACGCCCGCGGCGATCTGCTCGACGCTCCATTGCGAGCGCTCCAGGAGTTCGCGGGCCATGTCGATGCGGGCCCGCATGACCCATTGCATCGGCGTGTATCCCGTGTCCTCCACGAAGCGCCGCGAGAAGGTGCGCGGCGACACGGCCGCGTGCTGGGCGAGCATCTCCAGGGAGAGGGGTTCACCGAGCCGGTGCAGTGCCCATTCGCGGGTGGCGGCGAACCGTTCGCCCAGCGGTTCGGGCACGCTGCGCGGCACGTACTGCGCCTGGCCACCGCTGCGGTACGGAGCCGCGACCAGACGGCGGGCCGCGTGGTTCGACGCGGCCACGCCGAGATCACCGCGCAGGATGTGGAGGCACAGGTCGATGCCCGAAGCGGCGCCGGCCGACGTGAGCACGCTCCCCTCGTCGACGAACAGGACGTTCTCGTCGACGTTGACGAGCGGGTGTTTCGCCGCGAGCGCCCGTGTGTAGTGCCAGTGCGTCGTGGCACGTCTGCCGTCGAGCAGCCCCGTGGCGGCGAGCGCGAACGCGCCCGTCGAGATGGCCGCGAGCCTCGCGCCCCGGGCATGGGCCTCGATCAGCGCGTCGACGACGGCGGGCGGGGGGTCCTCACGGTCCGGGAAGCGGTAGCCGGGTACGAAGACGAGGTCGGCCCACGCGAGTTGCCCGAGGCCGTGGGCGACGTGGTAGGACAGGCCGTCGCCGCCGGTCACGAGACCGGGTTCCGCACCGCACACCCGCACCTCGTACGGCATGCTCGCCCGAGTTGTGAACACCTGCGCGGCAATACCGACATCAAGTGGTTTGGCACCCTCGAGCACGAGAACGGCGACACGGCGCAGGGGGGATGGCGGCACGGTGAAGAGCGTACGCGGGCGGACCGCCCCACCGGGTCGCCCGCAGGAGCGGCCCGCCGGAGTCGTCCGGCAGAGTTGCCCGCAGAAGCGGCCCGCCGGAGTCGTCCGGCAGAGTCGTCCGGCAGAGCGCCTTCCCTTCCAGCATTCCGGCTCACACACGTATGTGACGCTCCGGCACTGAAATCGGCGTAAGCTCCGTCGTCACAGTCCGGACGCCCTTCGGCCGGGCCGCCGGTCGCCGACAGGACGGCCGACTGCCGGGATTGCCCTTCCGAGCGCGGAGCTGCGGCTTTCCGTCTCCGCGCCTTGATACCGCTTCGGCAACCCCCTTCACAGGAGCCACACACGCCGTGCGAGGATGCGGCTCCGGTATTCAATACCGGTGTAGAGGGGATCCCCATTGAAATCAAGGAAACTGAGCCGTAAGCGGCAACGCGCGACCATAGTCACCGCGGCGGCGGCCTCGGTCGTCGCCGGCGCAGCCCTGCTGCCCAACTGGTCCGCGGGGGCGGCGAGCGTCAACGCCGACCCCAAGGTGGACGCCGCCACGAAGGCGACCTTCCAGCGGCTGGCGGACGCGGTCTTCACCGACCGCACCGACGCCCTGGTGGGCGACGACGGAGCGAAGCAGAAGACGTCGCGGTTCTCCGGCGACGTGCGACTGTCCTCGACCCAGTCGCGTGCCGAGAAGTCCGCGCTGGCGAAGCTGGAGAGCCGCAAGGCCCGTCTGGCGGAGCTCGGCGAGAAGTACCGTTCGGCCGACACCAAGGTGACGCTGGACCGTACGCGGGTGAAGGGCCGTCACGCCACGGTCGACGTCACCGAGACGACGACGCTGGCCTACGACAAGGCCACGGGCACCGAGCCGAAGACCACCGGCTTCGAGGCGCACCACACGCTGACGTTCAAGGCCGACCGCAAGGGCGACTGGCAGCTCACGGGTGTCCAGGACACGGACGCCGGGGTCGCGGTCAACCAGGTCGAGGCCACGACGTTCGTCGCCACGCCGATGACCGGTGACAGCACGCCGCCCTCGGCGACGCGCTCCGCCACCACGTGGCCGGCGCCGGCCAAGGCGAAGAACTTCTCGGCGACCGGCTACGACTACAAGGCCATGGCCGCGTACGCCGCGAAGTACTGGAAGAACTACAACCCGGCGTACCCGAACTTCAACGGGGAGGGCGCGGGCGGGGACTGCACGAACTTCGTCAGCCAGTCCCTGAAGGCGGGCGGCTGGAAGCACGTTCCCGGTTACGTGAACGACTTCCACAAGTGGTTCGGCAACTCCGACATCCAGTCGGACTCGTTCGTCGGCGTCAACGAGTTCTCGTGGTTCGCGCTGTCCTCGAAGCGCGTCACCAGCCTCGCGAACGTCTACCAGGCCGACATCGGTGACGTCGTCCAGGTGGACTTCAACAAGGACGGGTCGAAGGACCACACGATGATCGTCACGTACCGCAGCCCGCAGGGTGTGCCGTACCTGTCGTACCACTCGACCAACACCTACAACCGGTCGTTGGCGAGCATCATCGCGTCGTACCCGAACGCCGCGTACTACGCCTACCGCACCTGAGCGGTCGCGTTCCCGGGGCGGGAGTCCGGCACCACGTGCCGGGCTCCCGCCCTTCGCATGTGCCGGAGCCGTTTCCCGCCGGACGGTCAGAGCCAGGTGGTTCCCAGCCAGGCGGCCGCGGCGGCCGCCGCCAGCAGGGCGATGTTGAGGCCGGTCATCCGTGCCTCGCCGCGCGAGACGTGGACGGCTATGCCGCCGACCTGGATCAGGACGAGGCCCGTCGCCGCGGCGACGGCGAGCCAGGGCGCGATCCCGGTGAGCGGCGGCAGGACCAGCCCCGCCGCGCCGAGGACCTCCAGCGTCCCGACGATCCTCACGACCGGCATGGGGATGCGGTCGACCCAGCCCATCATGGGCCGCAACTGCTCCTGGGTCCGCAGGACCTTGATGCCTCCGGCATAGAGGTAGAAGGCCGCCAGCAGCGCTGCGACGATCCAGTAGGCGACGTTCATGGCGGCCCCTCGCACAATGGTTACCAGGCGTAAGTGGCCCCATGATGAGTTACCGACGGGGGGCTTACAAAAGGCACATGGATGTGCGCTACCCACAGGGAGTTGTCGTGTCGCAGTACGAGCACACCTGCATGATCCGCGGGGACGGCGGACGGACGATCCGCGCCGTCCTCGACCGGATCTGCGACAAGTGGACGCTGCTGATCGTGACGACCCTCGAACAGGGCCGGCTGCGTTTCACGGATCTGCAGCGGCAGATTCCCGGCATCTCGCAGCGGATGCTGACGCTGACCCTGCGGAACCTGGAGCGCGACGGCCTGGTGTCGAGGACCGTGTACGCGGAGGTCCCGCCCCGCGTCGAGTACGCGCTGACCCCCACCGGCGAGAGCCTCATCCCGCCGACCCTCGCGCTGGCCGGCTGGGCGATCGAGCACATCGCGGAGATCGAGGCCAGCAGGGCCGCGTACGGGGAACGGGCGGGCTGACGCCGGCGGGGGCCGAGGGCCGCCGCCCGTCGGCGCCGGCGGGCGGCCCCGAGCCGGGGCCGGTCCCGGGCGCGGCGGGTGCGTGGGGTCCGTCGGCCGGGCGCCGTCACGGACGGCCGTGCGCCGCCGCGTCATCTCGGGTTCACCGCGATGCGGCCGCCCGGAGGGGCGCGGCGCCACGGTGCGGGGCCACGTCGCTCGAGTCGCCCGGCGGCCTGCCTAGGATGCGACGCATGTCCGATGTCCCGCCCCGCCCCGAGCCGTTCACCGCGCGGACCGACCCGTCCGCGCTCGACGACCTCCGCTCACGGCTGCGCGCGACGCGCTGGCCGGACGCCCCCGCGGACGCCGGATGGTCGCTGGGAGCCGATCTGGGTTACCTGCGCGAGCTCGTGGCGTACTGGGCCGACGGGTTCGACTGGCCGGCCCGGGAGGCGGAGCTGGCCCGGCTCCCCCGCTTCCGCGTCCGGCTCGGCGGTCTCGGGATCCACTTCGTGCACGCCCGGGCCGTGGCACCGGCGGGTCCGGTCCTTCCGCTGGTGCTCGGTCACGGCTGGCCGGACTCGTTCTGGCGGTACACGAAGGTGATCCCGCTGCTGACCGATCCGGGTGCGTACGGGGGCGATCCCGCCGACGCGTTCGATGTGGTCGTGCCCGACATGCCGGGCTACGGACACTCCGACCGCCCGACCGGACCACCGCTCGACTCGATCGCCGTCGCCGGTCTGTGGGCCGAACTCATGGACGTCCTCGGGTACGAGCGGTTCGGCGCGGCCGGCGGTGACATCGGCAGCCATGTGAGCCGTTACCTCGCGCTCGACCACCCCGACCGTGTCGTGGCCGTCCACCGCATGGACGGGGGGCTGCCCGTGTTCACCGGGGACCCGGCCGACCTCACGCCCGAGGAGCGCGCATGGATGGAGGACGCCGCGGCCTGGGGTGCCGCCGAGGGCGCCTACGCCGCGGTGCACCGCACGAAACCCCAGACCGCCGCCGTGGGACTGAACGACTCGCCGGCCGCGCTCGCCGCCTGGATCGTCGAGAAGCTCCGGGCGTGGAGCGACTGCGACGGCGACGTCGAGCGGGCCTTCACGAGGGACGAGATCCTCACGAACGTGACGCTCTACTGGCTCACGGGGACGATCGGTTCGTCGATGCGGATGTACACCGCGAACGGGGCGATCCCGCGCGCCCAGTTGGCCCGCCGGGTCGAGGTGCCCTCCGGTTTCTCGCTGTTCCCCGGCGACCTGGTCCGTCCGCCGAGGGCGTGGCTCGAGCGCACGACGAACCTCACCCGCCTCACCGAGCCGGCGCGCGGTGGCCATTTCGCCCCGTTCGAGGAACCCGGACTCTACGCGGAGGAACTGCGCGCGTTCTTCCGTCCCTACCGCACGGCGACGACGGGCTGACCCCCGCCCGGCCCGCCGTCCGTGCCGGCGTCACCGCGGCGCGGGAAGGCCGTCCAGCGGGTCCAGACGCTTCGTCGGTCCGCCGAAGGGCAGGACGAGGGTGCGGGTCGCGATGAGCCACACGCCGTCGGTCCTGCGGAAGGTGTCCTCGTAGTGCCCCACGTTCGCGGGCAGCGGGGTGGGAACCAGCGTGCCCTCGGTGTAGCCGTCGACCCGGTAGGTGGCGAAATAGGTCGTCGCCGTCGCGGTGTCCGGTGAGTCGACGGTGACCAGGATGTTCGTGCACATCCTCCGGGAGAGGCGGTCCGCGGGCCGTGAGCCGAAGTAGGCACGCAGAGCGTCCCGTCCTTCGATCCGCCGCCCGTCGTACGGCCACTCCCAGACGCCGTCGGACGTGAACAGGTCGCAGACCGTGCCCGGTTCACCGAGGTCGAGCCGGTGCACCAGCTCCAGGACCAGCCGCTCGCAGGCGCGTTCGGCGAGCAGACGTTCCAGCGGATCGAGATCATGTGTGGTCATCCCTCTTGATATCAATCCGCTCTCCGCACGCACGACATGTTTTCGGCACGCAGCCGAGGAGCGGAGCGCTCCCGTGCACGGCCCCGGCACCCACGTCCGCACCCGGGCACGGGCACGGGCGGGCAGCCGCTCGGCTCCCCCGGCGCGCCCGTGCCTCGCGGTCCTCGTGCGCCCTGCCTAGGCTCTACGGGAGGGTGCGGTGGAGACGGACCGACGAGGACTGCCATGGTGACGGGTTTCCCGTTCGTGGGACGCGAGGACGTACTCGGTGAGCTCCGAGGGGCGTGGAAGCGCGCCGCCGCGGGCCGGGGCGGACTCGTCACCCTGACGGGACCGGCCGGCGCGGGCAAGACCCGCGTCGCGGAGGAGGCCGCCGCCCGCGCCGAGGGCTTTCGCACGGTGTGGACGTGGTGCCCGCCGGACGCCGTGGAACACGCGCTCAGGCCCTGGTCACGGCTGCTGCGCGAACTCGTCGTGGACGACGTGCGCTGCGGGCGGCTGGTCGCCGCGTCACCCTCGCTGCGGGCGGTGCTGGCCGGGTCCGCGGCGGGCGGGCGGACCGAGGCGGACCCGGAGGCGGCGCGGGTGAGGCTGGCGGGGGACGTCACCGAGATCCTGGCGACGGCGGCACGGCGACGGCCGCTGCTGCTGGTCGTCGACGACGTCCACGCGGCCGACGCCTCCTCGCTGCGGCTGCTGCTGGAGACCGCGGACGCCGTGCGCGGTTCCCGGGTCCTGCTACTGGCCACGGCCCGCGACGACGACACCGCCTGGCAGGACCGCTCCTGGGCGCGCGCCCGACTGCTGTGCCGAGGAAGCGCGTTGCCGGTGGGGCCGCTGAGGGAGGAGGACGTGGGGGCGCTGCTCGACGCGGCGACGGGCGGCACTCCCGCGCCTTCGGCCGTGCGCGCCCTGGCCCGGTACACGGGTGGTGAGGCGTTCTTCGTGACCGAGCTCCTCCGGTCGGGCGGCGGCCTCGGCGGGCCCGCTTCCGAGATCCCGGCGACGGCCGTCTCCGTACGGATCCGGGACGCGGTGCGTGCCCGTACCGCCGAACTGTCGCCCCGGGCCGCGCGGTTGCTGGATCTCGCCGCCCTGCTGGGAACACGGTTCCGGCTCGACCTGCTCGCCGATGCCGCGGCCGTGCCCCTCGACGAGGTGCGTGTGCTGCTCGGGGAGGCGGCGGGGGCCGGACTGCTGGCGGAGGCCGGGGCCGACGAGGGCCGCTTCCGGCACGATCTCCTGCGCGAGGCCGTCTCCGGGAGACCGTCACCCGGTGAGCGGGCCGGGCTGCACCGCGCGCTGGCGGCCGTACTGGCCGAGCACTCCGGGCGCGGCCGCGACACCGGCCCCGCCGAGGTCGCCCACCACCTCCTCCTCTCCGGCCCGGAGCACGCGCGCGAGGCCGCCGGGTACTGCCGGGAGGCCGCCGACCGTGCCGCCGCGCTTCTCGCGTTCGAGGAGGCGGCCCGCTGGTACGAGAGGGCCGTGGGGGCGTACGCGACCGCCGGCTTCGACACGGCGGGGCAGGCCGGGGACGACACCGACGGCGGTGCCGGTGCCGGCTTCGACGGTGGCGGTGCCGGTGCCGACTTCGACGGTGGCGGTGCCGCCGGTCAGGAGCCCGGTCACGCCGAGGAGCTCGTCGAGGTGCTGCTCGGGCTCGGGGCGGCGCGGCTCGGGTCCGGGGACTGGACGAAGGCCCGTACCGCGCTGCTGCGCGCCGCTTCGCTCGCCCGCCGGGCTGGCCGCCCCGATCTGCTGGCACGGGCCGCGCTGGGTCTGGGCACGGGTCCCGTCGGCTTCGAGGTCGATGTGGCCGACCGCGAACAGGCCGACCTGCTCGGCGAGGCGCGTTCCGCTCTGGCGGACGATCCGGCGCACACCGCGCTGCGTGCCGCCGTCACCGCCCGGCTGTCCCTCGCGGCGGCGTTCCTCGAACCGGAGGAGCACCGGGTCGCCCTCGCCGAGGAGGCGGTGGCCGCGGCACGCGAGGCCGACGCCCCGGCCGCCCTCGGACCGGCGCTGGCGGCGCTGTGCGACGCCCGTTCCGGCCCCGACCACTGCCGCGACCGCCTCGACCGGTCCCGGGAGATCATCGACGTGGCTCGTGCCCGACGCGACCTCCCGCTCGAACTCCTCGGCCGGCGGCTGCGGTTGGTCGCGCTCATGGAGACCGGCTCGTTCGCCGGGGCGGATGCCGAGGCAGCCGCGTACGACACCGCGGCCCGGCTGCTGCGGCGACCGCTGTACGCGTGGTACGTGCCCCTGTGGCGCGGCACGCGGGCGCTGATGGAGGGGCGCTACGGAGACTGTGCCGCCGCGCTCGACGAGGTGGAGGCGCTGGGCGGCGCGGCGGGCAGCCCCAACGCCGTACTGCTCGCGGAGACGCAACGCTGGTGCCTGTACGCGGATTCCGGCGACCTCGACGATCTGCGCAGGCTGCGGGAGCGGGCGCCGTTGGAGCGGATGCCGGGGGTGTGGCCGCGCGTCACCCTGGCACTGCTCGCGGCGCAGCTGGGGCAACGGGAGGAGGCCTCGCGTCGCCTGGCCGGAGTGATGCCGTCGCTCCTCGGGGCTCCCCGGGACAGCGAGTGGCTGCCGATGATGGCGCAGGCGGCGGAGACCGTCGGCGCGGTGGGCACCCATCCGTCGGCGCCCGCGCTCTACGGCGCCCTGGCACCGTACGCGGGGCTGTTCGCGGTGGAGGGCATCGGCGCGGCGATCCGTGGCCCGGTGGACCGGCATCTGGCTCTCCTGGCCCGGTCCATGGGCGACGACCGGACGGCCCGCGACCACCGCGACCACGCCGTGCGGGCCGCCGTGGCGGCCGGAGCGGTCGCGCTCGCCGAGCGCATCGCGGAAGAGACGGCGGGGACGGCAGGAACGGCGGGAACGGCAGGAACGTCCGGGGCGGTGGGGACCGCGGGAAGTGCCGGGACGGCGGAGGCACGAGGGGTTCCGGGGAGCGACGGCGTGCCCGGGGCGGCCGTTCCGGCACCGCCGGAGTTCCGCGACGGCACCGTCCGGGCGCAGGACGGCCCGGGTGACGGCCCCGCGGTCCCGGTCTCCGGCGACGCGCGGTCCGACGGCCCGACGGACCCCGCCGTGACGGGGCGCGCCACGGCGGGGCGCGCCACGGCGGGGCGCACGGCGCCGGGGGCCGCCGCGGGTGAACGGCGGCCGGACTCTCCGCCGCCCGCACCGCAGTTCCGCCGCGAAGGACCACTGTGGCTCCTGGTGTACGCCGGCCGCGAGGTGCGCCTGCCCGACAGCAAGGGCCTGCACGACATCGCGGTGCTCCTCGGCCGCCCGGGCACTCCGGTCCCGGCGGTCGATCTGGCGGCGCCCGGCGCCACCGCCGGCGACGCCGGAACGGACGACGGCGACCTGCACCCTCCCGGTGACCTGGGCGAGGTGATCGACGCGACCGCGCGCGCCGCGTACCGGCGACGGCTGCGGGAACTGGAGGAGGAGGCCGAGGACGCCGACGCGGGCGGCGACACGGCACGGTCGCGCCGGATCGCGGAGGAGAAGGACGCACTCGTCCGTCAGCTATCCGCCGCGTACGGCATCGGCGGCCGCGTCCGCCGCGCCGGTTCCCCCGCGGAACGCGCCCGTACGACCGTGACGGCCCGTGTCCGCGCCGCCGTACGCCGTGTCGCCGCGGTGCACCCGGAACTCGGACGCCATCTGCGGACCGCCGTCCGCACGGGCACCCTGTGCGTCTACGAGCCCGAGGACCCGCCCGCCTGGCGCCTGTGAACCCCGGGGGCGCGCCCCGGCAGCCGGGCCCGGTGAGCCGTCACCTCACATCGTGCCGTCCGGCCTCACGCCTGAGGGGTGAGGACGCCGTACGAAACCGGGTACGGCCGGGAACGAAGGGCGGACGTCATGCCGCGCACAGCCAAAGCAGAGGCGGAACTGAAGGTGGACGAGCCGGTGATCGAGGGCCGGTACGCCGAGGTCGGCCCGTACACCGTCTCGTACGAGACCATGAAGGCGGACATGGATCCGGGCCCGCTCTTCCGGGGGCTGCCCGACGACCGCTGCCAGTGCCCGCACTGGGGTCAGGTGATCTCCGGAAAGATCGTGTTCCGGTACGCCGACCACGACGAGGTCTTCCACGCGGGAGACGCCTACTACGGCGCACCGGGGCACCTGCCCCTCCTCTTCGCCGGCACCGAAGTGGTCGAGTTCAGCCCCACCGCCGAACTGGACCGCACCATGCGGGCCGTCAGCCGCAATCTCGCGGGGGCGGCGTCATGAGCACCCTCGACACCCGCCGGGCCAAGGAACTCGCCGATCTCTTCGTGGAGTTCCTGCGGACGAACAGCGCCCCCGCCGGACTGTTCACGGACGACGTGTTCGTGGACCTGAGCCTGCCCCGGTGGCGGCTCCAGACGGCCGGCCGCGACAACCTCGTGGCCCTGCGCCGCAGCAGCCATCCCACTCTCGGTACCGTTCCGCGCCACCGCATCGACGTCACCGGGACCGGCCTCGTCGTCGAGGTCGAGGAGCGGTGGGAGGACGCCGAGGGCAGCTGGTACTGCCGTGAACTGATCCGCGCCGAGGTGCGCGACGGCTCGATGAGCGAGATGTCCGTCTACTGCACCGGCGACTGGTCTCCCGAGATCCAGGACGCCCGCCGTCGCGAGGTGACGCTCATTCGGCGATGAGGCAATGAGGCGACGAGGCGATCAGGGCGAGGGAGCGGGAGCGGGGCACGGGCAGGACGGCGCGAGCCGGACCGGATCGGTGGGGGGCGGGTCGGGTCGGTGGGGGGCGGGTCGGGGTGGATCGGGTTGCCCGAATGTTCCGGCGAGGGAAGCGCGGGCACGGCCACCACCCACGAAGTCGCCTGGGCCGAGGCCGAGTTGGGACCGTCGCTCCGCTCCCCCGCCACTCGGCCCCGTCAAGGATGCCTCAGGCGACTCATGCGACCTACAGCTATTCACCCCACACCTCTTGATCACGACGCCGTGCCCTGATATTCATGATCAAGTCTCACTTACATGATCTTCACATCCAGGCGACTTGAGAGAACCCTTGACGACCCGTCCTTCCCGCGCGACACGGTTAGCGCCGACCGCGCCCCGGGCGACCCTCCGAGGGCTTCGGCGGCACGCCCCGACGGGGCGCTGACCCCGGGCCGCCGAAACGGTCACGACACCGCCGTCCGTCGCAGGTCAGCCGTCCTCCACGGGTGACGACAGCGTCCGGGCGCGTCGATCTCCGGGTCCTTCCCCTCCCTCACCCCGGGCGGGCCGTTCCCCCGCCCGCCCGCTCCCGAAGCTCCCGCCGGACCTTCGGATCCGTCGCCGACGGGCCGGCCTTTCCTTTCGCCTCCCCGCGAGGAGGCCCGCTTCAGCCTTTTCACCGCCTTCACATCTGCTCACCTGTTTTCACCGAGGGAATCGATGCCTGCTTTCTGCCCGCATTGCGGTGGCTCCGCGACCGACAGGACGCGCTACTGCGTCTCGTGCGGCCGGCCCACCACCGCCCCGGCGCCCGCTCCGTCCCCGGCGACGCCGCCGCCCT
>NZ_KZ626965.1 GCF_002911015.1 Streptomyces populi | reverse complement strand
ACAGGGCTCCTGTGCTGCTGAGTTGAGACGTCGAACACCTCCCTCAACGGCACGGGAGCCCTGTCCGTTGCGTACCCCACTCCGTCACCCGATCAGTGGCCATGCTGAAAACGCTCAGTACTACAGCGGCAGATCATGTGCCCGCCGATCGGTTGTTGCGGTCATGCTGGTGGATGCAATGGACAGGCATATCGGCAAGTGAAACGCGGAGTTGGCCATACCGTTGGGTAGTCCGGATCGACTGCTCGCGCGGCCGGAGCCGCGGGAGGTGTTCGTGGACCTCCTGATCGAGGGCCTTCTGTCGGACTCCCCACACACAAGACACACCTGCGGGCTGACGTCTGGACTACGAGTACGCCTACTTCATCGTCCACGCCATCGCCGGCACCCGCGGCAATCGACCAGGCCGGGATCCGGTGGAAGATCGAAGAGAACGACGAGCAGGGACAAGCAGCCCACCGATCCGCATCGGCACCTGGTCCGCAAGTGGATCTGGTGGCACCACAGCATCGCGCGAGCTTTGCTCTCCGCTCACGATAAGGGCACGTACCGTGCCCATCCCGGACTCGGCACCGCTTCCCCCGCACCGCGCACCGGCGCCCCCGGCATACAGCACCGGTCTGTGCAAGCTCGTACACAAATGAGCCCGACCGCATACCGGGACTTCGCAGCTCCAAATCGCCCTGTGCGAGACGCGGTTCGCCGCAGTGGAGACAGTCACGACCAAGGTCGAAGCTCTGGCACAAATTGCATGATGACCAGCTAAGGTGCGGGTCAACGTGACATGACATCAGCCGGCCCATGTGCTGCCCACTGGTCAACCGTGTTGAGACATCAGCGAGGACGTCCAAGCCTCGCAACCTGGCTACTCGCCGAACCGCCTGGGGGGAACTCGCCGTGATCGAAGCTCCGATGGACGCTGCCGACACCGACGGAGACGACGACGCCGACCGGAAGGTCGTCGAGGAGGAGCGCGCCGAGCTCAAAGAGTTCATCAAGGGGCTCAGCGGGGACGACATCAAGTCGGGCAGCTGGTTCACCAAGCTCTGCGCCCACGCCATGAGTTCCTACACCGAAAAGGTCGACTGGCAGTACTTCCAGGAGCGTTACAAGGGTGTCCCCCCGGATGCCATCGTCGACCAGCGGATCAAGATGGCGTCCCGGTACGCCGCGCTCGAAGGCGGACTCTCCGCCGGGGCCTACACCGCGACCGTCGTCGCCACCCTCGGGAGCGCGGGTGGTGCGTCACCGGCGACCGTCCCGGCCGCCATCACGACCATGATGGTCGACGTCGCGTACATCACCCGGCTCCAGCTCCACCTGGCCTACGACGTCGCTGTCCTGTACCGGGTCCCGCTCGATCTGACCGACCCCGATGACATGTGGAAGCTCATCCGGGTGGCCTTCACGATCAAGAGCGGGGAAGCGGTCCGGGAAGGTGTGACCAAGGCGGTCCCGGCCCTCGTACGACCGCTGATCAGGCGCTTCTACTCCGGGGACGTACTCGCCGCCGCCAAGGCTCTCCCGGTCGTCGGCAAGTACCTCCTGCGGAAGAACATCATCAAGATAGGTATCCCCCTCGTCGGCGTACCCCTCGCCGTGGTCCTGAACCGCTACACCACCCTCCTCGCCGGCCGGCACGCGCAAGCCGTCTTCCGGAACGAGGCGCGGGTGATCGAACTCGCCGAGAACCTGAGCAAGCGGAGCCGGCACCCGCAGTTGATGCTGTGGGCCGCATGGCTCGTCATCAAGGCGAACCGCAAGATCGCCGACGACGAGGCGCTGTTGATGCGGCACTTGGTGAGGGTGGTCCGGGAACGGCATCAGGTGGTCGACGAACAACTCGCGAACCTCGTCGACCTCGACCCCGCCGAGGTGTGGCAGCGCATAGACGCCGAGCCGGGCGATCTGAGCGACGTCCTCGACGCGGCCGACCGGGTGGCCGCGGTGGACGGTGACATCAACGCGCGCGAGAAGGCCGTCATCTCGGAACTCCGGGATCGCTGCTGCCGAGTCTGACGCCGGCGAGGACGCGAGGCGGCCGTCCGGCCACGGGGACCAATCGGCGGAACCGGAACCGGCGTCCTCCGGCGAGTTGACACCACGCCCCCGCAGTGGCCCGCCGCCTCATGTACAGCGTGCTTCCGTACAAGCGTCGCTGCTGGTGGCGGGCCCGGCACGGCCGCGACGCTGAGCCCATGCACACCCCTCGCATCCCGCTCTCCACTCCCCCACGCCCCACAGACGCCGCCGAGTTCGCCATGGCCTTCACCTCCACCCCGCGAGGCGCCCGCCTGGCCCGGCTCTTCGTCTCGCACTGCCTGGACTCCTGGGGGCACCCGTACGACGGCGACGTCAACGAGACGATGACCCTGATCACCGCCGAGCTGTGCGCCAACGCCGTACGGCACGGGCGGGTGCCCGGCCGGGACTTCCACGTCCGGCTTGCCGCCGAGGCGGACGGCGGGCGACTGCGCCTGGAGGTCTCCGACACCCGCACCGAACGCCGACCCGCCGTGGCCACCCCCACGGTCCCCGGCTCCGAGTCCGAGTCTGGCCGTGGCCTCCTCCTCGTCGCCGCCCTGGCCGACGGCTGGGGCGTCACCGACCGTCGTTCCGGTCCCGGCAAGACCGTATGGGCGGTGGTGACCACCGCGTCGGGCGATCGGCCCCGCACCCCTGCGCAGGCGCTCACGCCCACTGCCGCACCCCCTCGGCCTGCCGCCGGGCCGTCCGGCACTCGTGTCCACCGCCGCACGTGACCCCGAGATACGGGGCGACTCCCCGAGGCGGAGGATGAACGAGAACGTCCGAACAGCAGCAACGGCCGGGCCTGCGGGGGCGAAGCAGCGGCAGGCCGGTCCGCGCGTACGGGGGTCCTCCTGCAGACCGCACCGCGACGGCGCGTGCCCCGACGGGGTCAGCTGCGCGTCCGAGTGCGAAAAATAAGGAAGCATCCATGACCACGCCGAATACTTCGATCCTGTTCTACAGGCCCGACAACGGCCAAGCCGGCACGGGCACTCTCTCCGGTGGTCACTGGCAGGCCAAGGCGACGCTGCACCTCCCGACCGGGTACACACACGGCGCCGCGAGCCGCGACTCGCTGTTGCTCTACAACCAGAGCACCGGGGCCGGGGAGGTCGGCACCTTCACAAACGGCACGTACACCCGCGTCAACACCCACGGGTTCGCCCTGAACTGGATCTTCATCGAGGCGTCCAGCGACTCCGTGATCTTCTACAACTCAAGCGGCCGCGGAGTGACGGGCACCCTCAAGAACGGCGCGTTCCAGCAGGTCCGCGTATACGACAACTTCAGCTCGGGCTGGGGCACCATGGCCTCCTCCGGCGACACTCTGGTCTCGGCGGCCCGGCACGGTTCCACCGAGTTCCCCTGGAGCAACGTGGGGTATGGCACCCTCTCCGGCGGCGTCTACACGGACAAGGGCAGCATCCCGAGGGACGCCTTCCTGGGGGAGCTGACCGCCACGAGCGACTCCGTGCTGTCGTGGGCCAGGGCGGGCGGCGAACTCGAGTTCCGGGTGTCCAAGGCTGCCAACGGCACCGGCATCTCCTTCCAGGAGGTCGGAACCTCCGGCCTATGGAGCAAGGTGGGCCGGACGTCGGACAGCCTGTTCTTCTACAAGGACGACGGCACCGCCTGGATCTCGACGCTGGTGAGCGGCAACTACACCAACGTCGGCCCGCTGCCCCAAGTCTCCTCGGGCTGGACCCTCATCGAGGGCGGTGTGTGAGCTCCCGTCCCCGGGCCTGACCCGCTCCACCTGACGCTCGTCAACCGGCTGCGCCCGGAGGAGTTCGTGGTGTGCGACCGCGACGACAACGGGGGCTCGGCCAGCCGGTCTTCCGGGAGAGCGACGGCCCCACGGTCGCCCGAAAGGCTTTGGAACACCGGCTGATCCCTTCGCCACGAGGCAGCAACCGCTCGTACGCGGACTTCGTCGGGGACCTGTCGGACTGGACCTGACCCTCGTACGTCCTGCCCTCAGCCCGCTGCGAGCCCCAGCAGCCCCAGCGCCGTGCTGATCACGGTCAGCACGTTGTTCGCGTCGCCGCAGAAGGTCCTCAGCTTGTTGAGCATCGCGCCCGCCGCGCTGCGGTCCGGTTCCTGGGCAACCTGCTGGTCGCGGAGCACGCCGAGCAGTGCCTCGCACGTCCCGGGGTCGGTGACCTTGTTCCGCTCCGCCGCGAGGGCGTCCGCGAGTTGGTTCATCGTCCGAGCCCAGCGGTCGGCGGTCTCGGGCGCCGAGGCGGTCACCATGCTCTGGCGGGAGTTCCTGGCGTTCGGCTGATTCTGGATGTCGCCGGCGGATCCGTAGTTGATGACTCCTGAGTTGTGGTTGCCCGTGGTCGGCTCGGTGTTCTCGGGCTCGTCCTCCAACTCGTCCTCAAATTCGTCGTCGGGCTCGTCGTCATTGCGGCGAAACGGGTTCACGGTGCGTCTCCTTGGGCCGGAGGTGTCCGGGTCATGGTGGTCGTGGAGTTGCGGGCACCGGGCTGGTTCTGCACATCGCCCATGACGCCCGAGTTGATGACGCCGCTGTTCTGCAGGATGTACGTCGCCTGCTGCACGAAGGCGCTGATGTCGGCGTCGTGGTCCTTCAGGAACCCGAGAGCGGCGCGGAAGACACAGCGCTGCATCCAGTCCACGTACCTGCGGGCATCGTCGTACTGGAGCATGTCGTCCATGAAGTGTGAGGAGTACACCTCGCGCAGGCTCACCGGCCCCTCGCCCGGGTCCGTCGGCGGACGGCGTGAATGCAGGGGCGCGCGCAGACGGTTGACGAGCGCGAAGACGTCCAGCAGCGCGTTGAACACCGTGCGGGCGTGCCACGCGCCCCCGCCGCGCCGCGCCGTCCTCATGCCGGTGCGGAGCGTCGGGTGGACAGGGTTCATGACCTGCGAGCGCAGGGTGATGCGCAGGAAGTGGTGTTCGTAGGCGAAGCTCACGTACAACGCCGCGACAAGTTCGCCGTCCCAGGACACGATCCGGGTGCACAGCATCCGGCGGGCCTCTTTGGGAGCCGCGCTGGCGCCGTCCGCACCGGTGCCGTGCCGGGCGAGGACGAGGAGGGACTCCCATTCGGGGTCGGTGATGTCCTTCCAGCGTTCGGCGGAGACGGCGGCCACGTCGAAGACGTCGAGTCTGTTGTCCGGGTGGTAGGCGGGCCGTTTGTCGAGCAACTCCGTCAGTTCGCCGGCGACATGGCGGTGAAGTTCATCGGGTGTGAAGTCGGTGAAGGCACGGCCCGCCCTGCCGTGCACGATCTCCTCGACACTGCGGAAGGTGCGGCGGACGATCTTCTCCTCCTCCGTCTCGTCGCGCGAGGCGTCCCGGTCGTCCGCCGCCATGACGTCGATGCCGATGGCTTCTTCCGACCACAGGGTGCCCGCGCCCACGAGGTGGTGCAGGGGCTCGGTGCCTCCCCGCAGACGCAGCGCGTACGGCACCACGAGTCCGTCGCGCTCGGGCGGTTCCCTGCGCAGCACGCGACGGCGTCGGGGTCCCACCCACCAGCGCAGGTCGCGAGCCGGGCGCCGATCGGTCCAGCGGGCCCGGCGGAACCGCACGTAGGCGCACAGACGGTCCACGTAACACACGGCCCACGCGCCGCCCACCAGGACGGGCAGTACGAGGGCGAAGCCCGTGGTCCAGCCGGTGACGGCCGCGCCGGCCAGGACCATGAGGAGCAGCACTCGCCTGAAAAGAGTGAGGCTCTCCGCGGTGGCCGCACTCTGCAGGACCGGGGTGAGATGGAAGCCGTGCGGCGGAACGGCATGTCCCCGGGAGACACGGCGGCGCACCCAACGGACGTAGTCGTGGCCGAGGAACACCGGCCACTGGGTGTCCACCGGACGCAGGTCCTCGACGACGGCCCGCAGCGCGCGTTCCCGCTTCTCCCGGTCGCGCCGGGTGAGGAAGATCCACGCCAGCCGCGGCGCGGCGGTCGCATAGCGGGAGATCCAGCGTGCCAGTCTCTCGGCGTGGTCGTCACGCAAGTACGGGGCGGCGCAGAACCAGCCTGTCACGTCCGAGGTCTCCGGTCGGCGTGACGCCTTCTCCTCGTGAGGTGTCTCCTCCCCCGCGCGTTGGTTCGGTACCAGGTGATCGCCCGGCAGCGGCATGACCGGTTCCTTGCGCAAGGCCGTCCACCGCGGTTTCCGCCGAGGCGGTTGAGCGTTCGGCTCCCTGTCCGGTTCGCCGGTGTTCTCCTCCGCACGCTCGAAATCGGTGCCCAGTCCCAACGCTCACGCCCCCCTCAGCTCCCCCACGGTGGAGACAGAGTGGTGGCTGACGGGCCACCGGAGAAGAGGGCGGACGATCCAGCGGCGCGTTTCAAGCCATCGGCATCGCCGGAGCAGCACCCGATTCCCCTGCATGGTTCGCGGTCGAAGTTCGGGATTCGACCAGGTGGGTGTCGTTGTCCGAGGTGGGGGTTATTTTTGATGCCGATCGTCACGATGCCTTCACCGGCTGTCTCGGTGTCACGCACGGACGGTCGCTGTGATCCGACTTGCCCGAAAGGTCCTCGTGAAGCCCACCCTGGCCGCCGCTCAGCTCCGCGGCAGTCTGACGCAGTACCTCACGACGACGTACGCGCTGGCCGACGAGGACACGCGGCTCGCGCTGGAGCGGTTCCTCGGGGACCCGGAGACGGGCATCTTCCGGGGGCCGTACCTGCGGATCAGGACGCCGTTCCACCCCGCCGACGACGGGTGGCGGTCGGCGCTGGAGTGGCAGCCGTCGTTCACGCCGTGGCGGCACCAGGCGAAGGCGTGGGAGCGGCTGAGCACGTACCGGGGTGCGGCCGAGCCCACGCTCGTGACGACCGGCACCGGGTCCGGCAAGACCGAGTCGTTCCTGATCCCCGTGCTCGACCACTGCCGACGGCAGAAGGCTCTGGGCCGACGCGGGGTGAAGGCCGTGCTGCTGTACCCGATGAACGCGCTCGCCACCGACCAGGCCGGCCGTATCGGCGACTACCTGACGCAGCCGGAACTGGCCCAGGTGACGGCCGGTCTCTACATCGGGGACAAGCCGGACACGGACTTCCGGCGGGTGATGACCCGGCGCGAGGAGATGCGCCAGTCGCCGCCGGACGTGCTGATCACCAACTACAAGATGCTGGACCTGCTGCTGCAGCGGGCCGAGGACCTGCCGCTGTGGGAGGGCGCCGACCCGGCGTACGTGGTGCTGGACGAGTTCCACACCTACGACGGCGCGCAGGGCACCGACGTGGCGATGCTGCTGCGGCGGCTGGCGGCGGCCGTGGGGGCCTCGAAGCCGGAGCGTCCGCTCGGGTCGATCTGCCCGGTGGCGACCTCGGCGACCCTCGGCGAGGGCGGGGGCGACACCGGCGGCATCCTCACCGTCGCCGAGCAGGTGTTCGGTGTGCCGTTCGGTCCGGACGCGGTGATCGGCGAGGAGCGGCTGAGCGCCGACGACTTCGTCGGCGACATCGACTACGAGCTGCCCGAACCTCCCACCCCCAAGGAGGTCATCGACGTCTCGGGCGGACCGGGCGTCGAGTCCGACCCGGACCGCCTCGACCTGGACGGACTCGCCGAACGGCTGCTGGGGCGGCGCGGCCTGGACGCCTTCCAGATCGGACGGCTGCTGAAGAAGCACGACTTCACCCACGGCGTGCTCGCGCTGCTGAACGGCGAGCCGCTCGACGAGTGGGGACTGCGGGACCGCATGGCCCGCTTCGGGTACGCGTGGGCGCGCACCGCACGGGAGAACCCGCGGCTCGCGCTGGAGGCGCTGTCGCGGTTCGTGGCGCTGCTGTCGTCCGCGCGGGACCCCGGGTCCGACGAGCGCAGGCCGCGTCCGCTGCTGCACATCGAGGCGCACCTGTGGGTGCGGCCGGTGGGGCGGGTGCTCGGCGGGGTGGGTGCCCGGCCGGAGTTCCGCTGGTACGAGGACGAGCGGACCGTTGCGCGGCGTTCCGCGCTCACCGCTGCGTCCGCGTCCGAGGAGTCGTCCGACGGCGACGAATGGCCGACGGCGGACTCGCGGCGGCCGCAGGCGCTGCCGGGTTCGGACACCGTGCAGCGGCCGGCCCAGGCCCATCTGCCCGCGGTCTACTGTCGTGTGTGCGGCCGCTCGGGCTGGGCGGCGCTGTCCCCGGAGGCCGATCCGCAGAAGCTGGAGACCAGCCCGTTGCGGATCTGGCAGGCCGCGGTCGGACGTGACAAGCGGCGGCTGCGGTACTTCATCTCGGCGACTCAGGCCGAGGCGCGGGACGCCCTCGCGGCGCTCACCGGCACGGCGCCGAAGCAGGCCGGTGGTGTCGACCCGCAGTCCGTGGTGGTGCTGGACGGGGCGCAGAGCACCTACCGTCTGCCGGTGGCCGAGGACGGGGAGGCACTGCAGGACGCGTGGTTCGCGCGGGCGATCCTGGACAAGAAGACCGCCGACCAGGCCGCCAAGGACGACACCTGCCCGGCGTGCAACACCGACAACGGCATCAGGTTCCTGGGCACCGCGCTCGCCGCGCTGGCCTCCGCCACGGTCACCCAGCTGTTCACCGGCGGCCAGGAGATCGCGCTGGCGCCGGAGGAGCGCAAGACGCTGCTGTTCAACGACTCCACGCAGGACGCGGCGCACCGCGCCGGATACGTCGCCAACGCCTCGTACAAGTTCTCGCTGCGCTCGCTGCTGGCGCACCAACTGGACGACACCGGTGCGCCGGTTCCACTCAACGACCTCATCGGCGAGGTCCTGGACTCCGTGGACGACCCGCAGACGCTGGCCGCGGTCGTCCCGCCGGACCTGCACGACGAACCCGGCGTGGACCGGCTCCTTTCAGGGCGCGGCACCGGGGACGCGCGGACCTGGAAGCTCATCGGCGAACGGCTCGCCTTCGCGACCGTCATGGAGTTCGGGCTGCGCTCGCGGCTCGGGCGCACCCTGGAGCTGACCCGGACCACGGCCGCGGAGGTGGTGATCGCCGAACCGGACCGGATCGTCGCGCTCGCCCGTGACCTGCACCTCGCGCTGCCGGGCCAGCTGGGTCTTGACGGCGGCATGCCCACGCCCGAGCGGTACCTGGCGTACGTGCGGGGACTGCTGGAGCGGGTGCGGCTGCGCGGCGGCGTGCGGCACCGGTGGCTGGACACCTGGATCAGGGAAGCGGGCGTCAACCAGTACCTGATCTCCGGACAGCGGCCGGAGGGGATGCCTGCCTTCCCCGAGGGGTACGTGGCGCCGCCGAGGTTCCTGCTCGCCGGGCCCAAGGAGAAGACGAAGTTCGACACGATCACCGGTCGCGGCAACTGGTACCAGGACTGGACGCGGCGCTGTCTCGGCCTGGACCCGGCGCAGGCGACCGAGTACCTGCGCAGACTGTTGCCGGTCCTCACGGACGAGGGCGTGCTGTCGGCGCGCACCGCCAAGGACCGCACGACACGTGTCTACGGGCTGCAGCCGGGCCACATCCAGGTGCGGTTGCTGACGGACGACCTGGTCAACAAGGCGTTCGTGTCCTGCGAGGAGTGCGGCTGGCAGCAGGTGGTGGTGCCCGAGCGGCGCACCCGCTGGTACGGGCACCCCTGCCCGCGTTGGCGCTGCACCGGCGTCCTCACCCCTCCCCAGGAAGGCATGTCGTCGACCGGGGCGGGCAGCGGCGGCTTCGGCGGGAAGCTGGAGCGTGACTACCGGGCCGACTACTACCGCCGTCTGTATCTGACCGGCGGCACCTACCGGGTGGTCACCGCCGAGCACACCGGCATGCTGACCCGGCCCGAGCGGGAGCGCGTGGAACGGACCTTCCGGCAGGGCACCCACTACACCGACCCCAACGTGCTCTCCTGCACGCCCACCCTGGAGCTGGGAATCGACATCGGCGACCTGTCGGCGGTGCTGCTCGGCTCGCTGCCGGGCGGCCCGGCGAACTACGTGCAGCGTGCCGGACGCGCCGGACGCAGGACCGGCAACGCCTTGGTGGTCGCCTTCGGCGGACGCCGGGCCCGCGACCGGTACTACCTGGACGACCCGACCGAGATGATCGCCGGTGACATCGTGCCGCCGGGCTGCTACCTGTCGGCCGTCGAGATCCTGCGCCGCCAGTACACGGCCCACTTGTTGGACAGAGCGGCGCGCGGCGAGCTGACGACGGCGGACGGTGAGCTGCTCATGCCGGTGCCGCGCCTGTCGTCGGCGCTGTTCGGCACGACCGGCTGGTGCCAGGACCTGTCGGACGCGGCGCTCACCCACGGGGCGCGGCTGGTGGAGGAGTTCCTGGCGCTGTTCCCGCAGGCGCCCGGCGGCCCGGACGACGACCGAGGGGTGTCCACGCACGCGGCGGACGAACTGCGCGCCTACGCCACCGGCGGCATCGCGCGCGCCCTCCAGGAGGCCGAGGAGGAGTGGACGGTGCGCCGCGAGGAACTGCGCCGCCGCATCGCCGCCATCGACACCGCCGTGGACGGGCTGCTCGCCGAGGACCGTGAACAGGGCGCCGAGCGGCGCGAGCTGCTCGCGGAGCGGCGCGCCACCGGTGAGCTGCTGCGCGAGCTGAGCCAGACCAGCGCGCACGGCACCCTCGTCGAACTGGGCCTGCTGCCCAACTACAGCCTCACCGACACGACGACCTCGCTGGAGGCCACCCTCTACTGGAAGGAGGCCGCCGGGGACGACGAGGGCACGGAGGCCCCGGGGGGCGAGGACGAGCGCCGGGAGTGGGTGTACCGCAGCGAGGTGCGCGACTACGAGCGCTCCCGCAAACTGGCCCTGACCGAACTCGCGCCCGGCAACAGCTTCTACGTCAACGGCTACCGGCACGTCGTGCGCGCCCTCGACATCGGCAGCCCGGAGCGGCGTGCCTGGGCGGTGTGGCGCCTGTGCCCGGCCTGCGGGTACGCGCGCACGCACGGCGACCCGAAGAACGACACCTCGCCGTGCCCCCGGTGCGGTTCCCGGGAGATCGCCGACGCGGGATGCGTGCACCACGCGCTGGAGCCCCGGCGGGTGATGTCCCGGGACAAGCGGGACGACGCCCGGGTGCGGGACGACCGTGACGAGCGGGACCGGAGGCGGTACGCGGTCCTCACCACGGTCGACATCGACCCGGCGCATCTGGCGGCCGGATCGTGGCGGCACGACACCGCGGTCTTCGGCGCCGACTTCACGCGCAGGGCCGTCGTCCGCACCCTGAACCTGGGGGTCGATCGGCAGGACGGCAGCAGCACGGTTCCACTGGCCGGTGACGACGTGCGCCTGAACCCGTTCTACGTGTGCACCAGTTGTGGTGGGGCGACGGCCGACGGGCGGCCGGTCGTCGACCAGTCGCAGCACGCGCTCACCGCCTCGCTCGCCCGCTCCACCCGTGCGAGCGCCCACCACCAGCTGTGGTGCCCGCGCCGACGGCTGCGCGGCAGCAGCGAGGAGCAGGGCGCCGGTACGGACGTGCCGCTGCTGCTGGCGCACGAGCTGTCGACGGAGGCCGTACGCATCCTGCTGCCGGCGTCCGTCGCGCGGGCCAAGGAGCGGCTCGCCTCGTTCACCGCCGCGCTGTTCGCGGGCATCGCGGCCCGCTACGGCGGCGATCCCGACCACATCGACATCACCGACGCGTCCATGCCGGACGGCGAGGACCGCGACTGGCCGCGGCGGTTCCTCGTGGTGTACGACCGGCTGCCCGGCGGCACCGGGTACCTGCACCGCCTGGCGACCTCCGACGGCTTCCGCGAGGTCCTGCTGAAGGCCCGTGAGGTGATCGAGAGCTGCGGCTGTCTGAGGAAGGGCCTCGACGGCTGTCACCGCTGCCTGCTGCGCCGCGTGCCGCCGGCCGACTACGACAAGGTCAGCCGCAACGAGGTCCGGCAGATGCTGGACGAGCTGCTCGGCGCGGACGGTGAGCGCTGGCACACCTCGCCCGTCGCCACCACCCAGCACATCCCGATGCACCGGCAGGCCGAGAGCGACCTCGAAGTCCTGTTCATCGACACCCTGCGGGAGTGGGCCGCGCTCCCGGAGAGCCGTGCGAGCGGCGACGCCTACATAACACCGGCTGGCACCCACGCGCTGGACCTGCGGCTGACCGCGGCCGACGGCACCACGCTGAGCTGGCGGGTGTCGCAGCAGCGCGTCCTCGACGGCACCCGCCCCGACGTCCTGTTCGAGCGGGTCGACGCGCCCGGCCCGCGCGTGGCGCTCTACCTGGACGGCTACGAGTTCCACGCCGGCCGGGAGCACAACCGGGTCGGCGACGACGCCGACAAGCGCACGCGGCTGCGCGCGGAGGGACTCAGGGTCTTCCAGCTCACCTACGGCGACGTCAAGGAGTGGCAGCGCCGTGTCCGGGACACCGGCTACGCGGGCGCCGGCCCGTCCGACCCGGTGTGGGAGCCGTACGGCGAGCAGGCGCGCGGCAAGGCACGCGACTACTACGCCAGGGTGCGGGGCGGGCTGCCCGGTGAACTCGCGGAGACGGTGTGGGTCAACCCGGCCGTGCAGCTCGTGGAGTACCTGCGCCGGCCGGACGCCGAGCGCTGGCAGTGGCGGGCGGAGGCGGCCCTCGCGGGCTTCATGGGTGACGGGACTCGCCCCGTCGCGCTGTCACCGGACATGCTCGGCGAACAGATCACGGCGGCGCTGCACGGTGGAACGCCCACGGGGCCGCGCGGCCCGGTGCAGCTGTTCACGGTCACCGACCGTTCGGGGCTGCCCCTGGTCCTCGCCGCGGACGGCCGGGTGAGACCCCCCGCGTGGACCGGTGTCTGTCTCCTCGACGACGCACCGGGCGTACATGCCCAGGAGGAGGCCCACAAGCGCCGCTGGCGGGCCTGGCTGTACTGGTCCAACCTGCTCCAGTTCCTGGACGGCGGCGGCGGTGACGCCGTCCAGCTGACGACCGGTCACCTCGACGGATTCCCCGTCGAGACCCTGGCGGTCACCGGCGGCAGCGGCGTCCTGGACAGTGTCCGCGCCACGCTCACCGCCGACGCCACGCCCGTGCCTGCCGGGACCGCCGCGCCCCTGCCGCAGGCCCCGGCCACGGAGGAGACGCCTGCCGCGGGCGTCCGGGACGCGGCATGGGACCAGGTCGTCGAATACCTCGACCCGGACGAGCCCGGCCTGCACGCACTCGTCGAGGCCCTCGCCGCGCGCGGTGTCCCGGTTCCCGAGGCCGGCTACGAACTCGACGACCACGGCTGGCCGGCCGAGCTGGCCTGGCCCGCCGCACGCGTCGGTGTCGTCCTCGCCCCGAGCCCACCGAAGGGCGAGGACGAGGATCCGGAGGCCGTGGACCGCGACCGGGCGTTCGCCGCGGCCGGCTGGGAGGTGCGGCCCGCCGCCGACTGGACCGCCCATGACATCGCGGACCGCCTCGACGGCGCACCGCCGTCCGGCGACCGGGGACACCGTGCCCCGCTCGACGGCACCACCACAGAGAACGGGAAGAACGGACGACAGTGACCGGCAAGAACGTGACGCTGCGCCTGCTCGACAAGGCGGACCGGGAGATCCTCAAACTCCCCCGGCCGGTCAAGGGCGCGATCTACGACTTCCAGCACAAGTTCAAGACCAACCCCGACTCCGCGGGACTGCGTCTCAAGCAGTTGCAGGGTCACGACAAGCTGCACTCGGCGCGCGTCAACGACGAGTACCGTGCGTTGCTGCTGCGCCTGGCCGACGACGACTGGCTGATCGTCTCGGTGAAGCACCGCAAGGACGTGTACGCGCACCTGGACCGGCTCACCTACTCGGTGAACCGCGTCACCGGCGGCATCGAGTACGTGGACCTACAGGTCGTGCAGGAGGAGGTACTCAGGCCCCCGGCCCCGCGGACCGCCGAACCTGCCGCACCCGTCGAGCCGGCCGCGCCGCTGCCGCTGTTCGCGAAGTGGTCGGAACAGCAGCTCACCGACCTGGGTGTGGCCCCGTCCCTCGTCCCGGTCGTCGCCGCGCTGACCACCGAGGACCAGCTCCTCGGCCTCGTCGAATACGCGCCGCAGCTCTCCGGCGAGGTACTGCTGGCGCTGTACGACGGCAAGGAGTACGACGACGTCCTGGAGCAGGTCACCGCTCCCGTCGCGGTACCGGAACCCGTGGACCCGGAGGACTTCCGGGCCGCCGCCGAACGTCCCGCCACCATCGTCACCACGACCGACGACGCGCTGCGGGAGGCGCTGGAGGGCGAGGACTTCGGGCGCTGGAAGGTGTTCCTGCACCCCACGCAGGCCAAGCTCGTCTCGCGGGACTACAGCGGTCCGGCCCGGGTGGGCGGCGGGCCCGGCACCGGCAAGACGATCGTGGCGCTGCACCGGGTCAAGCACCTGGTCGAGCGGCTCCCGGCCGGCCGGAACAAGCCGGTTCTGCTGACCACGTACAACAAGAATCTCGCAGCTGACCTGCGGTCGCGGCTGCTCGCCCTGGGCGGCGAGGCGCTGCTGTCGCGGGTCGAGATCAGCCACGTCGACCAGCTCGCCCTGCGCACGGTCCGGGAGGCGGAGCCCGGCAACCGCAAGCGAATCATCGACGAGGCGCAGGCGGTCCGCGAATGGCGCTCGCTCCTGGACGAACTCGGCGAGGACGGCTGGGACGCAGAGTTCCTGCACGACGAATGGACCCAGGTGATCCTCGGCCAGGCCGTCACCTCCCGCACCGACTACTTCCGGGCGCGCCGTGCCGGTCGCGGACGCACGGTCAGTCGGCCCGAGCGCGCCGAGATCTGGCAGCTTGCCGAACGGTTCGCCCAGCGCCTGGACCGGCTCGAGGTCCAGACCTGGGACCAGATCGCGGAGCGCGCGGCCCAGCTGGAGACGGGACGCGCCCGGCGCATCCAGACCATCGACCGGCAGCGCGAGGAGGCTGGCGGCCTCGACAACATCCACGTGGCCGACGGTTCGGGCGGCTGGCTGCGCTACCGGTACCGGCACATCGTGGTGGACGAGGCCCAGGACCTGCGGCCCGCGCACTGGAAGATGCTGCGCGCGATGACCGCTGCGGACCGCAACGACCTCTTCCTGGTCGGTGACACCCACCAGCGCATCTACAAGAACCAGGTGACGCTCGGCAGCCTCGGCATCAATATCCGCGGCCGGTCGTCGAAGTTGTCGTTGAGCTACCGCACCACCCGGCAGATCCTGCGCTCAGCGCTGAACGTGCTGGGCGACGAGACGTACGACGACCTCGACGGCGGCGGCGAGACGCTGGCCGGGTACAGGTCCGTGCTCAGCGGCGCCGTGCCCGACCTGCACCGGCTGAGCGACTGGGAGGCCGAGCGCGAGGCGATCGCCGTGCTGATCGAGTCCTGGGGCCAGGTGCCGCACGAGCAGATCGCCATCGCCGTGCCGAGCAACGACATGGCGCGCGAAACCGCGTACACGCTGCGCCAGCACGGCATCCATGCGCTGGAGATCGGCCCGGACGGGCCCCGCGGCGACAGCGGCGTCCACATCGGCACGATGTTCCGGTTCAAGGGGCTCGAGTACCAGCACATGATCATCGCCGGGGTGACCGACGGACTGGTGCCGCACGCGAGCGTCCGGCAGCGGCAGACCAGCGACCCGGCGCGGTACCGGACGGAGATGCAGCGCGCCCGGTCCCTGCTCTTCGTGGCGGCCACGCGCGCCCGGGACAGCCTGGACGTCTTCTGGCACGGGGAGCCGAGCCCGTTCCTCCAGGAGCTGATCAGGGTTCGGCCGCCGGCCGCGGCCTGACCGGAGCCGGGGTCGTGCCGCGGTTCGCCTCGGCTAGCGCGGCATGACCGGCCCCTGGGGCACGATGAAGGGTCGCCGGGGATCCTCCGGCGGCATCCTGCGGATCGCGAGTGCCGGATCGGGGGCCGGCAGGTACGGTGCGAGGGCCGCGTAGACCTCCGTCGCGTCGTCGGGACGGTCCTCTGGACGCTTGGCGAGCAGTCCGTGCAACAGGTCCTGGAGCGCGGCCGGGGCGTCGACGCCGCAGTCGGCCAACCGGGGCGGGGCAACGGTGAGATGCCGGGTCACCAGCTCGGCGGGCCCCTCGCCGGAGAAAGGAGGTCGGCCGGTGAGCATGTGGTGCAGCAGGCATCCCACCGCGTACAGGTCGCTGCGACCGTCCAAGGGCTTTTCGCCGGTCAAGAGCTCGGGTGAGGCGTAGGTGACGTTGCCGAGCGTCTCCCCCGTCATGGTGAGCCGCGGGTCGGCGTCCGAGAGGACCTTCACGAGGCCGAAGTCGAGGATTTTCACCAGACCGCTGCCCCGGACCATGACGTTCTGCGGCTTGAGGTCCCGGTGCACGAGTCCGACCGCGTGTGCGGCGGACAGCCCCGAGCACAGTTGCGCGGCGGCGGCAGCCGCGGCGGGCACGAGCAGGCGTCCGTCGTCGGCGCCGTCGATGACGTTGTCGAGGGTCGTCCCGTCGACGAGCTGCATCACCAGACAGCAGACGTCCTCGGTGACGGCCGCGTCGTACACGGTGGTGATGTTGACGTGGTCCAGGCCGGCGGCGGCCTTGGCCTCCCTCTCGAAGCGCGCCAGGGCGGTGGGACGCCAGTCCGGCAGGGCCAGGAGATCAGTGGCCACGGTCTTGACCGCGACAAGACGCTCCAGATACACGTCCGTCCCCTGCCAGACCTGTCCCATGGCTCCCCTGCCCAGGATCCGGTCCAGCCGGTACCTGCCGCGCAGAACCTTGCCCGCGGCGAACTGCTCCACGTCCACTTCCTCCGATGAGCGCCGGGGGTGATGTCGGTGCACGAACCGTCCGACCAGCGACTCGCCATCGACGGCCCGCGCGGGAGTAGTCAACCAGCCCCGTCACCGAGGCGGAACGCACCCATCTGGACGAGGGGCTGCCCCAGACGCCGAACAACCGCTGCCTGCTCGGGAGCGCTCCGTCAACGAATGCTCTGCAGGAGCTTCCCCGTCGCCGTTACGTACCAGAAGGACCAGCCGTTGCGCTGCGGCCTGACATGCGGGTTGAGGGCCATCACCACGGCGACCGCCGCTCCGCTGGGACTCTCGTACGCACCCTGGCCGGGGCCGGATGGAATGGTCACTCCTCGCGAGGACGGGTCGTAGTAGCCGGCGACATGCCGACCGTCGTAAACGGCATGGACCTCAACGCCGTTTTCCGTGCGGAGCTCTTGCACCTCCGCTCCGACAAGAGTGGGCGCGGTGGTGTCCTCCGCGATCACCTCTTCGTCGGCCGGCAGCTCGTCGACGTCCCGGTCGGCGGTTTGGCCCGCACCGGCAGAAAGCCCCAGCATCTCGTTGAGGACGGCTGCCAGCAAGCGCCTGCGCGCGGCCAGGAAATCGGGGAATCGGTCGAAGGACCGCAGGTCCGGATCGTCGGGGATCCACTGCTCGGCCAAGCGCTCCGGCGCGATCCCCACCGTGTATTCGGCAGGCAGCTTGGAGGAGATCATCTTGTTCGTCTGGCCGGTCACGAAGGCCAGATTGGCGAGGCTGTTCCATTCCTCCTTTGCGTACGCTGTCTGAACTCGGGCGCGTGGGAAGACG
The DNA here is from genome assembly GCF_002911015.1 of Streptomyces populi. GTDB lineage: Bacteria > Actinomycetota > Actinomycetes > Streptomycetales > Streptomycetaceae > Streptomyces > Streptomyces populi. The sequence continues at coordinate 4,736 of NZ_KZ626965.1, read as the reverse complement.
TGATGGAATTCGATCTTGGCGCCGCTGGTCATCGGCTGATCGCTGATGGCGATGTTGGTGGCCCAGTCCCGCGCCCTGCCCCGCAAGGCGGCGATGTAGAGCAGCCGGAAGAAGGGATGTGTGGAGTACTTCTGTTCCAGGTCCCTCGCGTGGAGGGGACTGTCCGCGGACCGGGTGCCGGAAGCGCGGCGGATGAGCTCGGTGAACAGGTCCTCCCCGCCTCGCGCTCTGATGAGCCTGGCCTCCGCGTCCAGCTTGCCCTCGACCTGCAGCGAGTAGTGGCTGAAGCCCATCGCCGTGTACACCCACCGGCGCAGCTGCTGCGCTTCTCCCGGATGCAGCTTGCCGTCGCGGTGGTGCAGCAGAAGGGCCGGCACGATGGCGACATTCGGTGACGAGAGGATCTCGGAACGGGGGATCGAGCATTCCCCGCGCAGGAAGTCGACGGCGAAGCGCAAGGCTCGCTCCGTGGCCTGCCATGCTTCCTTCAGGGCCGCCTCGTCCACGTCGGCTCCGATGAGCTTGATGTGGTGGGCGCCGGTTCCCGCGAGCAGACTCATCAGCCGAAGGACGGCTTCCCGGTTCAGCGCGAAGTTGCTGTCCTGGAGTTCCTGGTGGAAGGCATCCATGGTGTCCAGCCCGTCGGCCCAACGGGCTGCGATGGCGCTGTACACGAGATCGCCCTTGGACAGTCGCCGGCCGCCCTTGTTGAGCCGGGCGAAGACCTCGGCCACTTCCTCGTAGTCGTCGGACTCATAGGTGATGACGGCGATCTGATGATGCCGAATGCCATTCACCTTCTCCATGCGTCGTGTCCACGCGCCGAAGTTCTCATCCTCGAACGAGACTCCGGCCTTGAGCAGGAGTTGATAGAACTGCGTGCCTGCCTGCAACAGCGTCGACACCGGAAACAGCAGCGGATCCTTGCGCTGTACCGCGCTGGGATTGACGAACTCCTCGGTGCGCACGTCGAAACGAAGGTCGATGAGACGGCCGTCCGCCTTCGACTCCGGTCGGTACACCCAGGCAAGTGAAGTCAGCCGCTGCTGACCGTCCAGCAGATAGAGGGGCTGGTGCACCGACTTCGACGCCTGGACCACGGCAGCCGTCTTGAAGGGGACGGCCAGGTTCGTCTTCCAGAGCAGCAGTGCGCCGACCGGGTATCCCCGGTAAAGGGAGTCGAAGAGGTCACGTACGTCGGGCCTCATCCATACGAAGTCCCGCTGGATCGAGGGAATGACGACCCTGCCGTTCAGAAGGTCTTCCACCTGGGAAATGAACGTCTCGTTCGCCAGCCCCACACTTCCCCCAACCCGCACGCGTCTTTGCCGGGCCCAGGGTATCCATCGTCAGGTTCTTTTGTGGGGCCGACCAATGAGAACGGTGATCGTCGAAGTGCATTCGACGGGGTGCCCGTGTCACTGGTCGGCACGTAAATCAGCTGTTCACACGGGAAGTTCGCTCACCTCCCCCCGACCCGATGTTCCCCCCGGTGATCCCCTTCGGGTTCAGGTGGGCGATGTGGCCGCTCTCCGTTCCGGCGGAGGGGTCGATGACGCAGTCGATCAGTGCCGGGCCGCCGGAGGCCAGGGCCTCGGTGAGGGCGGCGGTGACCTCGGCGGGCGTGGTCGCGCGGTAGCCCCTGCCGCCGAACGCCTCGATCATCCGGTCGTGGCGGGCCGCGGACATGAGGGTGGTCGGGGAGGGCGCGTCGCCGAGGGGGTTGACGTCGTCGCCGCGGTAGACACCGCCGTTGTTCATGACGACCGTGACGACGGGCAGCCCGTACCGGCAGATCGTCTCCAGTTCCATGCCGCTGAACCCGAAGGCGCTGTCGCCCTCGACGGCGACGACCGGGGCGCCTCCGCTCTCGACGGCGGCGGCGATCGCGTAGCCCATGCCGATGCCCATGACGCCCCAGGTGCCGCTGTCGAGGCGGTGCCGCGGTACGTGCATGTCGATGACGTTGCGCGCGATGTCCAGGGCGTTCGCGCCCTCGTTGACGATGTACGTCTCCGGGTGCTCGCGCACGACGTCGCGTACGGCCTTCAGGGCGCCCATGAACTGCATGGGATGCGGGTCCGCCTTCAGCCGCTCCGCCATCTTCGCCACGTTCTGCGCCGACCGCGCGCCCAGTTCCGCGCGCCAGGCGGCGGGGGCCGTGATCCGGCCGGGCTTGGCGCGCTCGGCGATCGCCTCCAGCACCGACTCGATGTCGCCGACGAGCGGGGCCGCGACGGGCTGGTTGCTGTCCATCTCCCGGGCCTCGATGTCGACGTGGATGAACCGGGCGCCGGGGTTCCACTGCGGTGCCTGACCGTGGTTCAGCAGCCAGTTGAGGCGGGCGCCGACGAGCATCACGACGTCGGCCTTCTTCAGGGCCAGCGAACGGGCGGTGGCCGCCGACTGCGGATGGTCGTCGGGCAGCAGGCCCTTGGCCATCGACATCGGCACGAACGGGATGCCGGTGGACTCCACGAACTCGCGGACGCGGTCGTCGGCCTGCGCGTACGCGGCGCCCTTCCCCAGTACCAGCAGCGGCCGTTCGGCGCCCGCCAGCAGTTCGACGGCGCGGTCCACCGCCTCGGGCCCGGGGAACTGGCGCGGCGCCGGATCGACGAGGCGGCTCAGCGTCCTCGCGCCCGCCTCCGCGTCCATGACGGAGCCGAGCACCGCGGCGGGGATGTCGAGGTACACCCCGCCGGGGCGCCCGGAGACCGCGGTGCGCAGCGCGCGGGCGATGCCCCGGCCGATGTCCTCGACGCGGCTCACCCGGTAGGCGGCCTTGCAGAACGGCTGCGCGGCGGCGAGCTGGTCCATCTCCTCGTAGTCGCCCTGCCTGAGGTCGACCAGGTGCCGCTCGCTGGAGCCGGAGATCTGCACCATGGGGAAGCAGTTGGTGGTGGCGTTGGCCAGGGCGACCAGACCGTTGAGGAATCCGGGCGCGGACACGGTCAGACAGATGCCGGGCTTCTTGGTCAGGAAGCCGGCGGCCGCGGCCGCGTGACCCGCGTTGCTCTCGTGCCGGAAGCCGATGTAGCGGATGCCCCGCGCCTGCGCGAGACGGGCCAGGTCGGTGATCGGGATGCCGACGACCCCGTAGATCGTGTCGATGTCGTTCATCCGCAGCGCGTCGACGACCAGGTGGTACCCGTCGGTGAGCTCGGTCCGCAGGTCGGCGTCCGCCGTGGTCTCCGGTGTCGAGGTGGTGGTCATGGTCCGGGATCCTCCTTGGGCAGGTCCTGTCGTCACGGTTGTTCCTCTCTCGCCTTCCGCGGCCCGCGCTCCCGCGTCCGGGACCCGCGCAGGAGCCGTACCGCCGCGATCACCAGGGGGTGCAGTCCCTCGGCTCCGGCGTCGGCGTGCGCGAGGAGCCGGGAGCGCATGCGGGGGTCCCAGAAGCGGCCGATGTGATCCGCGACGGCCGCCACGGCCGACTCCTCGGGCAGGTGGCCGAGGTTGGCGGCGATGTCGTTGGCCATGCGGCGCTCCGGGGGCACGGTCGCCGTCATGTCAGTCCACCGCCGTGAGGACGTCGCCGGCGGCCGGCTCCGGCGCCCCTCCCCCGGCCCGTCCGGCAGGCTCGTCCCCGGCCCGTTCCGGTGTCCCGTCGCCGTGTCCGAGCGGGTGGGCGAGTCCGACCTGGACGGCGGTCACCTTGTACTCGGGGCAGTTGGTCGCCCAGTCCGAGTTCTCGGTGGTCACCACGTTGGCGCCGGTCACGGGGTGGTGGAACGTGGTGTACACGACACCGGCCGGCATCCGGTCGGAGATCTCCGCCCGCAGCGTCGTCCGTCCGACCCGGCTGGCCAGCGTCACCAGCGCGCCGTCGGTGATGCCGCGGACCTCGGCGTCGTGCGGGTGCAGCTCCAGGACGTCCTCGGAATGCCAGGCGACGTTGCCGGTGCGCCGGGTCTGCGCGCCGACGTTGTACTGGCTGAGGATGCGCCCGGTGGTGAGCACCAGCGGGAAGCGGCGGGTGCTGCGCTCGTTGGTCGGCACGTACGCGGTGACGACGAACCGGCCCTTGCCGCGCACGAATGCGTCGACGTGCATCACCGGTGTCCCCTCGGGGGCGGAGGCGTTGCACGGCCACTGCACGCTGCCCAGTTTGTCGAGCAGGCCGAAGGACACGCCGGTGAACGTCGGGGTGACGGCGGCGATCTCGTCCATGATCGCGGCCGGACGGTCGTACGCCATCGGGTAGCCCATGGCGGTGGCGATCTCGCACACGATCTGCCACTCGTGCCTGCCCGTCCTCGGCTTCATCACCGCGCGCACCCGGTTGATCCGGCGTTCGGCGTTGGTGAACGTGCCGTCCTTCTCCAGGAAGGAGGCGCCGGGCAGGAAGACGTGCGCGAACCTGGCGGTCTCGTTGAGGAACAGGTCCTGCACGACGACGAGTTCCATCGCCTCGAGGGCGGCGGTGACGTGCTGGAGGTTGGGGTCGGACTGCGCGATGTCCTCGCCGTGCACGAACAGGCCGCGGAACGTCCCGTCGATCGCGGCGTCGAACATGTTGGGGATGCGCAGTCCGGGTTCGGCGAGGAGGGTGCCGCCCCACAGGTTCTCGAACACCTCGCGGACGGCGTCGTCGGACACATGGCGGTAGCCGGGCAGTTCGTGCGGGAAGGAACCCATGTCGCAGGAGCCCTGCACGTTGTTCTGCCCGCGCAGGGGATTGACCCCGACGCCGTCACGGCCGATGTTGCCGCAGGCCATCGCCAGGTTGGCCA
>NZ_KZ626964.1 GCF_002911015.1 Streptomyces populi | reverse complement strand
CGGGGAGAGCGCCCCGGAAGCCGGCGCCCTCAGCCCGCCCGCACGACCAGTGCCGTGGCGACCGCCATCAGACCCTCGTCGCGGCCCGGGAACCCGAGCCCGTCCGTCGTGGCGCCCGACACCGACACCGGCGCCCCGACCGCCTCGGAGAGGATCTTCTGCGCCTCGTCCCGCCGCTTGCCGATCTTCGGGCGGGGCCCGACGACCTGGACCGCGACGTTGCCGACCACGAAGCCGGCCTCGCGGACGATCCGCGCCGCCTCCCTCAGCAGCACGACCCCCGGCGCCCCGGACCACTCCGGGCGCCCGGTGCCGAAGTGGGCCCCGAGGTCACCGAGTCCCGCCGCCGAGAAGAGCGCGTTGCACGCGGCGTGCGCGACGACGTCGGCGTCGGAGTGCCCGGCGAGTCCGGGTCCCTCCCCCTCCCACTTCAGGCCGGCGCACCACAGCTCCCGCCCTTCCTCGAAGGCGTGGATGTCGGTGCCGATCCCGACCAGCGGGAGCACCGGGACCGGGCCCTGACCAGCCGTCCGCTCCGGCGTCTCAGAACCCATCGTTCAGCCTCCGCCGTGCGAGAACCGCCTCGGCCAGCACCAGGTCCAGCGGGCGCGTCACCTTGAACGCCTCCTCGTGGCCCGGCACGACCACGACCCGCACGCCCAGCTGCTCGACCATGCTCGCGTCGTCGGTCACGTCGTCGGTGACGGTCTCGTGGGCCCGCAGAAGGGTCTCGCGGTCGAAACCCTGGGGCGTCTGCACGGCACGCAGCCGCGCCCGCTCGGGGGTGGCCACGACCGGCTCGACCTCCCCGGCGACGGCCGCGGGCTCGACCTCCTTGACGGTGTCGGCGAGCGGCAGCGCCGGTACGACGGCGGGGGCGCCGTCCCGTACGGCCTCGATGACGGCGTCCACCGTGTCGACGGGGACGAGCGGCCGGGCCGCGTCGTGCACCAGGACGATGTCGATGCCGGGCGGCAGCGCGTCCAGCCCGTACTTCACGGACTCCTGGCGGCTGTCACCGCCCGGGACGACGACGAAGTCGGTGCGGTCGGGCAGCGCGTGGGCGTCGAGCAGCGTCTTGACCTCGGCCGCGCCGTCCGGCGGGGCCACGACGACGACCAGGGAGACGGCGCGCGACGCGGCCATCGCGCGGACCGCGTGGATGAGCATGGGCGTGCCGTTCAGCGCGCGGAGCGCCTTGGGGGCGCCCGGGCCGAGGCGCACACCTCGTCCGGCGGCCGGGATCACGGCCGCGGTACGGGCCTCCGGCGGCGAAGGGAGCGAAACGTCAGACATCGGTTCCTGTCAGGTTTGTGTGCTCGACCGGGATGGGTATGGCCTGGGGGTACCCCCTGCTCGGAGAGCTGGGGGAGCGCCGGGCGCGACGCCTTGACCGGACCCTTCCGTGACATCCGGTCAAGTCGGGTGTCCGGGTCGGCATCCCGAGTATCGGATACGCCGGTATACCGCGGGAAAGCCGATGCCGGATGAACGTCCGGTTTACCGAATGGGTGCGGGTACGAACATGCCGCAGCGCCCGGCGACAGCAATACAGTAATTGCGTCATCGGGCACCGCGGCATTTCATTGCGCTGCTGCGCAGGCTTGGGCGTGCGTCAAGACGGTCCGCGTCTCGGCGACTGAGCCGGCGTCAGGACGCGAGCACCTCGTCGAGCAGGGCCTCGGCCTTGTCCTCGTTGGTGTTCTCCGCGAGGGCGAGCTCGCTCACCAGGATCTGGCGCGCCTTGGCGAGCATGCGCTTCTCACCTGCGGAGAGTCCGCGCTCGCGCTCACGACGCCACAGGTCACGCACGACTTCCGCGACCTTGATGACATCGCCGGAGGCGAGCTTCTCCAGATTTGCCTTGTAGCGACGCGACCAGTTCGTGGGCTCCTCGGCGTACGGCGCGCGCAGCACCTCGAAGACCCGGTCCAGCCCGTCCTGACCGACCACATCACGCACGCCGACGAACTCCGCATTGTCCGCTGGCACACGTACCGTCAGGTCACCCTGGGCGACCTTCAGCACCAAGTAGGTCTTGTCCACGCCTTTGATCTGACGAGTTTCGATGGCCTCGATCAGCGCGGCCCCGTGATGGGGATAGACCACGGTGTCGCCAACCTTGAACGTCATGTGACAGGTACCCCTTCCGTGGCTATCCAGAGTAACACGGAAACGGCGTCTTCTGAATGGCGTTTTCGCAGGTCAGGGCATATCTCGGGGCTTGACAACCGCAACAGGAACGTGCTGCGAGGGGCGAGCGGAAGAGGGTATTCGCAGGTCGGAGCGGCTGTCCATGCGGAGTGAAACGCGTACGTTACACACACCCGGAGCCCGTCGCCAGGGTCTGAACATCCCGTTTTGTCCTGCTCCAGGAGCGCGACTTCCGCTACTCCGTTCGACGGACGGAGTCGAGTGCGAGACGAATCTGGAATTGATCAAGAAGTTCGGTGATCACCTGCTCATCGGCCCTCGACGACCCCGTGATCCTTTTCCTGGAGGGCCGGGCATTCATTCCGCGAAATGCGCAAGGCGAAGTCGGCGGAACAGTCTGCGGAACTTATGTGAATGACGGACGGGCGCGATCAAAGTAGCGGACGCGCCGCCGGAGCGGGACATGGCCGACGGGGCGCACACCCGGCGCAACGGAGCCCGCGGGCGCACGTCCCGCCGGCCCGGCCCGGCCGTCCCGGGCGCGCCCCCGTTTCCCCTGGGGAGAGCAAAGTCGGCGGCTTGGGGAGGGTCGGGTGCGGTCACGCGGGAACGGATCGGTAACCTAAGGCCGCTGACAGACCCTTAGGGCGGCTTTACACAGAGGTCGTCCTGCTTCGCCCACGTTCAAGGAGTTGCCGCCGCCGTGAGCAGCAGCCTTCGACGCGGCACTCTCGCCGCCGCCGTCATCGCGTTCTCGATCGCCTCGCTCGCCGCGTGTGGTGCCGGCAACGACGCCCAGACGCAGGAGATCAAGCCGGACAACGCGGCCACCTCCGTGGGCGTCATCAAGGTCCAGAACGCGCTCGTCATCACCCAGCCCGACGTCAAGGCCACCGGTCCGGCGGTGATCTCCGCGACGCTGTTCAACAACGGCACCACCGCGCAGACCCTGGACTCGATCAGCGTCGAGGGCGAAGGCACCGCCCAGCTCACGCCCGCGAGCGGCAAGGGCAAGCTGACCGTCCCGGCCGGCGGCTCGATCGTCCTCGGCGGCAAGGGCAACGCCTCCGCGGCGCTGACCAGCCCCTCCCAGACCGTCCTGAACGGCAGCCTCCAGAAGGTCACCTTCTCCTTCAGCGAGACCGGTGACGTGAGCCTGGGCGCCTTCGTCGTCCCGGCCGAGAGCTACTTCACCAAGTGGGGCCCGAGCGACATCCCGTCGGCGCCGGCCTCCCCGGCCACCTCGCCGTCCGAGTCGGCCACGGGCTCCCCGTCGCCGTCGGAGTCCGCGTCCGGCAAGCCCGGCAGCACGGAGTCGTCGAGCTCCGAGGCCACCGCGTCGGCGTCCGCGGAGCAGTGACGCCGGGCGCGCACTGAAGGCCCGTGCACGGGCCGTGCACGGCCCGGCGCGCCCGCCGCGCGGCCCGTACGCACAGCAGCACCCACGCCGAAGGGCGGGACCCCCGGAAAGAGGGGTCCCGCCCTTCGGCTTACCGCCGTGCCGTGCCGCCGGGCGACGGGGCCGGCCTACGGCTCGAACTTGTAACCGAGACCGCGGACCGTCACCAGGTAGCGGGGCGCGCCCGGGTCCGGCTCGATCTTCGCGCGCAGGCGCTTGACGTGGACGTCGAGGGTCTTGGTGTCACCGACGTAGTCGGCGCCCCAGACCCGGTCGATGAGCTGCATCCGGGTCAGCACCCGGCCCGCGTTGCGCAGCAGCATCTCCAGGAGGTCGAACTCCTTCAGCGGGAGGTCGACCTTGCCGCCGGAGACGGTGACGACGTGACGGTCGACGTCCATCCGGACGGGACCGGCCTCCAGGGCGGCCGGGGCGACCTCCTCCGGCTCCCCGCGGCGGCGCAGGACGGCCCGGATGCGGGCGACCAGCTCACGGGAGGAGAAGGGCTTGGTGACGTAGTCGTCGGCTCCTATTTCGAGTCCGACCACCTTGTCGATCTCGCTGTCCTTGGCGGTGACCATGATCACCGGGACGTTGGAGCGGCCCCGCAGCTGACGGCAGACCTCGGTGCCGGGCAGCCCCGGCAGCATCAGGTCGAGGAGGACGAGGTCGGCGCCGTTGCGCTCGAACTCGTCCAGGCCGTCGGGCCCGGTGGTCGCGATGGCGACCTCGAAGCCCTCCTTGCGAAGCATGTACGACAGGGCGTCGGAGAACGACTCCTCGTCCTCGACGACGAGCACACGGGTCACGGAAGGACCTCCGGGGCAGGAAGCGGTTCGTACGGGGATGTGACGGTGGTCGTCCCGTCGGGCTGCCCGGACTCGTCCTCTTCGTCGAGTCCGGGCATGTGGTGATCGGTGACGCGCTCGCGGGCCGCGCTCGCCTCCGGCAGCCGCAGGGTGAACGTGGAGCCCTGACCCTCGGAGCTCCACACCGTGACCTCCCCGCCGTGCGAGGCGGCCACGTGCTTGACGATCGCCAGCCCTAGGCCCGTGCCACCGGTGGCACGGGAGCGGGCGGGATCGACCCGGTAGAAGCGCTCGAAGATGCGCTCCTTGTCCTTGTCCGAGATGCCGATGCCCTGGTCGGTCACGGCGATCTCGATGTGCTCCCCGCCGGGCGCGGTCACCCGGCGGGCGGCTATCCCGACGCGGGTGCGGGCGGGCGAGTAGTTGACGGCGTTCTCGACGAGGTTGCCGAGGGCCGCGGCGAGCTGGCCCCGGTTCCCCCACAGGCTGAGGTCGGCGGTGCCGCCGGCGGCCATGGTGATCTGCTTCGTGCCGGCCTGGTGGCGGCAGCGGTCGATCGCCTCGGCCACCAGCTCGTCGACCCGGACCGGCTCGGCGTCCTCCAGCGGGTCGTCGTTCTGCACCCGCGACAGGTCGATGAGCTCCTGGACGAGGTTGGTGAGCCGGGTGGCCTCTATCTGCATGCGTCCGGCGAAGCGCTCGACGGCCTCCGGGTCGTCCGAGGCGTCCATGACGGCCTCGGAGAGCAGGGAGAGCGCTCCGACGGGGGTCTTGAGCTCGTGGCTCACGTTCGCGACGAAGTCCCGCCGCACGGCTTCGATGCGGCGCGCCTCCGTCAGGTCCTCCACGAGGAGGAGGACCAGCCGCGATCCGAGGGGAGCCACTCTGGCCGAGACGGCGAGTGCCTCGCCCCGGCCCGTGCCCCTTCTCGGCAGGTCCAGTTCCACCTGGCGTATCTCCCCGTCCCGACGGGTGTCACGCGCCATGTTGAGCATCGGTTCCACGGCCAGTTTGCCGCCGCGCACCAGGCCGAGGGCGTACGCCGCCGAGCTGGCCTTGACCACGGCGTCCGCTTCGTCGAGCACGACCGCCGAGGACCGGAGCACGGAGAGCACGGTGTCGACACCGGGCGGAAGCACCGCGTCCGTGTGCAGGGAGGTGCGGGTGGGGCGTTTCTGGTCGCGCTCGCTCCAGCGGAACGCCAGCATGGCGATGACGCCGGTGAGCACTCCGGCGATCGCTGCCGCTGCGGCGACCGCCGCGTTCACGTCCATGCACCCAGGTTAGGCATGCCGTCGCTCCTGGCCACAGCCATCCGCGTACGAGCTCGAACACTCGTCGCCCAGAGTTCACCCAGTAGCTAGTACTGATTCACTTGAGATGCCGGAAACGGACGCGTACGGCCCCGAACGTGGGAGCGTGGGGTTCACGGGTCCCTCCGGCGGCCGCGGCTGCCGGGCCCCGGACCCCGGACCCCGGAAGCTGACGTACGAGAGGGACGACCACATGCGTGACGCGTATCACGAGGAACTTGACTCGATCGGCGACGGCCTGGTCGAGATGGCCCGGCTCGTCGGGTCGGCGATCGGGCGCGCCACGACGGCCATACTCGACTCCGACCTGAAGCTGGCCGAGAGCGTGATCGCCGCGGACCAGAAGGTCGACGATCTCCAGCACGAGCTGGAGGCCCGCGCGATAGCCCTGCTGGCCCGCCAGCAGCCGGTGGCCACGGACCTGCGGATCGTCGTCACCTCGCTGCGGATGTCGGCCGACCTGGAGCGTTCCGGTGACCTGGCCCAGCACGTGGCCAAGCTGGCCCGGCTGCGCTTCCCCGACCGCGCGGTCCCGCACGACCTGCACGCCACGATCCTGGAGATGGGCCAGCTCGCCCAGCGCCTGATGGCCAAGGCCGCCGAGGTCATCATCACCAAGGACGTCGACCTGGCGATGCAGCTGGAGCAGGACGACGACGAGATGGACCTCCTGCACCGCACGCTCTTCCAGCACCTGCTGGACGACAAGTGGCAGCACGGCATCGAGACGGCCGTCGACGTGACCCTCCTCGGCCGCTACTACGAGCGCTTCGCCGACCACGCGGTCTCGGTCGCCAAGCGCGTCGTCTACCTGGTCACGGGCGAACACGCCGACGACCTCCAGTCGGACATCCAGCCGGTCACGGGGGTGGAGGGCGCGTAGCCCTTGCCGGGCGGGGACCGGGAGAGACGCGCACCCCCTGCCTGGCAGGGACCAGGAGAAACGCGCAGCTCCTGCCGGGCACTGCCCGGGGACACGGCTGCCCCCGGGGACGCGGGCGGCGCCCCCGGGCGGACGTCCGCCCGGCGCGGGATTCGCGTTCCGGGCGCGTGGGACGCCTCAGTGCGCCGTTGATGCGCCCGCCGGACCGGGCATGAGATGGGCGACAGGAGCCGTGCGGCGCGGGGTGCGCCGGACGCCCCCGTGCCTGAAGGAGGGACCCATGGCCGAATCCCCCAGCACGCCCGACCCGACCCAGGACCGCGACACCCAACAGCCCGCCGAGATCAAGAGCCTCCCTTTGTTCGGCGCCTGCGGCTGCGGCTCAGGCTGCGGCTGCGGCTGCCAGTCGGGCAATCCCTGCCAGTGCGGCTGATCACGTACGTACGTCCGGAAGGGCCCCGTCACCATGACGGGGCCCTTCCCCTTTGCCCGCCGCCGTCCGGCACCGGCCCCGGCTCGCGGCCCGCCCCGCGATCCACGGCACGGCCCGTCGCGGGAAGACGTGCACGCGAAGACGTGCACGCGAGGACCGGATGCGCACGGGAACGACCGAAATCTGCTCGATTGTGGCGCTGTTGTCCGATTGACCGTGGTCTGACCGACGAACTCTGCTACCTCTGGGACAGGGGAGGCGGGCCCTGGCCCGCGGCGGCGCGAAGCGCGTCGCCAGGAGGGGACACACGTGAGTACGACACCACGGGACGCGGTCATCGCCATCGAACAGAAGGCCGTCGACCGCGCCTACGACTGCTACGAGGCCAGGCTCGCGGAGATGACGTCGCCGTCCACGGCCACGGCTTCCGCGAGCGGCAAGGACGGCATCGCGGTCCGCGAGAAGGCGGAGGGCGCGGCGGAGGAGTACGGCGGTCTCGGGGGCGAGGCCCTGGTCATCGGCCGTGTCGACGTCCAGGAGACGGACGACGCCGAGCCGGAGACGTTCTACGTCGGACGACGCCACGTCTTCGACACCGAGACACGCGATCAGGTCGTGGTCTCCTGGACCAACCCGATCGCCGTGAGCTGGTACAACGCCCGGCCGGAGACACCGGGCGACGTGCTCCTGAGACGCCGGCTGCACTGCGCCGGGCGCCTCGTCGAGGACTTCCTGGACGAGATCACCCCGCCCGCGGGCCCGTACCCCGACTCCGCGCCGAAGCCCCTGGAAGCCCCCGAAGGCCAGGGCGGCCCTGACCCCCTGGACGGTGACGGCTCCCCGGAGGAGACGGCCGGCACCACCGCCCCGCCCGCCGGGGGCCGCCACGCACGGCCGCGCACGATCCCGGCACAGCGCCAGCCCCCGGGCCGGCGCCGGCACCGACCCCAGCCGGTCGACGAGTTCCTGCTGCGGGAGCTGCGCCGCTCCCGCAGCGGCCGGATGCGCGACATCGTCGAGACGATCAGACGCGACCAGCTGGCGCTGGTCACCGGTTCCCCCACGGACGTCCTCGTCATCCAGGGCGGACCCGGCACCGGCAAGTCCGCGGTCGGACTGCACCGGGTGACCTGGCTCGTCGGCAACGACCACTTCCGCGCCCAGGACATCCTGGTCGTGGGCCCGCACCAGAACTTCCTGGAGTACGTGGGGCGCGTCCTGCCGACCCTCGGCACCCGGAACGTCACCGCCGTACAGCTCGCCCGCCTCTGGGAGGGCGAGGTCCGGGGCGCGGACTCCCCCACCGCGCGGCTGGTGAAGTCCGACGAGCGGATGGCGGCCGTACTGCGCCGGCGGGTGGAGAGCGAATGCCGGCCCGAGGCCCTGGACACCGTCGTCTCCGCCCCCTCCCACGCCCAGGACGAGCCGGCCTTCGTCGTGGTCGTGGGAGGCACCTCCCTGCGCCTGCCGCGCTCGGAGGTCCTGGGTCTCCTCCAGGGGACCCGCGAGGCGACCGAGGGCTACCGGGCCCGCCGGGACCGGTTCCGCACCCTGCTGGTGGACCGGCTGCTGAGCGAACTCGTGAGCGTCGCCCCGCACCGCGGCAGGGACGCGACCGTGCGCCGCGAGCTGGAGCGCAACCGGCAGGTCACCACGCTCGTGGACCGGACCTGGCCCGCGCTGAGCCCCGAGGAGGCGCTGCGCGGTCTGCTCAACTCCCCCACCAGACTGCGCGAGTGCGCCGAAGGGATCCTCGACCAGGACGAACAGGGCTCCCTGCAACGGCAGAAGGCCGACAGCGCCACCGAAGAGCCCTGGACGATCGACGACTTGGTCTGCCTCGAGGAGCTGCGCTTCCTCATCGCGGGCGAGACCCCGCGGAGGTACCGGCACATCGTGGTCGACGAGGCGCAGGACCTCACCCCGATGCAGGCGCGGTCGCTGCGCAGACGGTGCCCGACCGGCTCGATGACGGTGCTCGGCGATCTGGCCCAGGCCACCGGACCGCACTCCTACACCAGTTGGAAACAGCTGGGCGGAATCCTGTCCGCGCAGGGCGACTGGCGCGTGGCCGAGCTGAACACCAGCTACCGCGTCCCCGCGGAGGTCATGGAGTTCGTTGCGCCCCTGGCCCGGGCCATCGCCCCCTCCCTGCCCTACCCGACAGCCGTACGAAGGGCAGGCGACGGGGCCGTACGGCTCGTCCCCACGACCCCCTGGGAGCTGCTGGACGACGCGGCGACCCGTACGGCGCTGCTCGCGGGCACGAACGACGGCCGCACCCCGCGGTCGATCGCGGTCATCGTCCCCGACGGTTCCGACTGGCAGGAGGAGATCCGCCGACGCGTCGACCTCGTGGACGGCATGACCGAGGAGACCTTGCGGACCGTGTCCGTGCTCCCCGCCGCCCAGGCCAAGGGCATGGAGTTCGACCACGTCCTGGTGCTGGAGCCGACGGTCATGGCGGGCCGCGGTCCCGCCGGGCTGCGCCAGTTGTACGTCGCCCTGTCCCGCAGCACCCAGACGCTGACCGTCCTGCACACGACACCGCTGCCGCCGGAATTCGGCACGCCGGACGACGCCACTGACGGCGAGGCCATGTCCGCGTACGCCTGCCCGGCACCCACCACGACTCGGCCGGCGCCCGGGACGGGCGATTCCGCCCTCCGCGCCTCCACCGAGAACGGTTGCGGCGACGACCTGCCGGTCGGCACACCCGTCGAGGTCCGGGTGCTCGGCCCCGGCCCGGGGTCCCACCTGAAAGTGAAGGTCCTCGCGCCCGCCACCGAGCGAACCGTCCTCCTCGTCCCGCGCCACGGCGAACCCACCCCGGCCACGGGCTCCCGGCTGGACGGCTGGGTGACCCGGAACGAAGGCCAGTTGAGCCTGGTCTCGGCGGGCGACTTCGGCCGCCGCCCCATCTCCTCCCGGATGGCCCCCCGTTACGAGGCCGCGCTCGGCGTCCTGCGGGACATCGCCCACGGCGCCGGCACGCCCCCGCCGGAGACGACGGCCCTGCTCTCCGAGCTGAAGGGCATGGCCGCCCGCTGTCTGAGACGCGACCGGGTCGACTGGCTGAGCGTCTGGCGTCTGCTGGGGTCCGCCGACCGCGACCGGCTGAGCGATCTGGCGGACCTGGCCCGGCGGACCCGGCAGGCGATCGGGTCGGACGCTTCCGGCCTGCGGGCCGCCCTGCCGGACGACCCGGTGTTCCGCCACTGGGCCGACACCCTCGACCGGGCCCGGGACGAACTCCGCCACCGGCTCCACACCGGTCCCGAGACCGGGACGCCGACCGGGACGGGCCCCTCGACCGAGGGCGAGGGCGAGAGCGAGAGCGAGGTCGAGAGCGAGGTCGAGAGCGAGGTCAAGGTCAAGGGCGAGACCGCCCCCCGGACCGAACCCGAGCCTGCACACGCACCCACACCCGCACCCGCACCCGCACCCACGACGGAACCGGAAATGCCACCTCCCGGGACGATCACGCCCCCACTCCCCCAGCCTCGCCGACCACTCGAACAGAAGGACACCGACCCCATGAACACTGCCGCACTCCTGGAGATCGAGCCCGCCCCGTCCGAGGAAGCGCCGTCCTGGAGCGGGGCACTCGCGAGCCGACTGGCCGTCGAGGTCCAGGCCGACCGGGACTGCAACACGCACGAGGCCGTGCGCTACGAACTGAAGGCGGCGCTCCTGCGGGCGGGGCTGTGGCCTTCGGACTCCCGGATCTCCGACGCTGTCCTGGAGAGCCCGGACGGTTTCTTCCGCTACGAGGTGCTCGGCACCGGCCGTTCCGGCTACCCGCACCTGCGCGCGGGAGCCGTCCGTCTCATGGAACTCGACCGGGCGGAAGCGCGCTCCGCGGACACCCGGTACCTGGTCCTGTCCGAGCCGCCCACGGAGGACTGGGCTCCCGACGCGATCCGGGAAGCCTTCGGCGTGCACGTCGTATGGCGGACGGCGGCGGGCTGGCACGGCCCGGACGTACGGACCGCCCTGCGCCTGGCCGATTGACCGACGGGCCGGCGGAGCGACGGGCCGGCTTCCTGCCGGCCCGATTGATCGGCGCATTGACCACGGCTCGGCCCGCCGGTTGACTGGTCTGCCGGGGACGGCGGCCCGCCCTCCCCGGCAGACCAGGGAACCCACGGTGGAACGTCCGATCCTCTTCCTCGACGTCGACGGGCCCCTCATCCCGTTCGGCCCTTCGTCCACCCGCCACGGGACCCCCGGCCCGGCATCCGGCGCCGAAGCGCTCCCCGACCGGGGGAATCCGCTGCTCGGCAGGCTCGACCCCGCCGTGGGCCCGTGTCTGACGGCGCTGGGGTGCGACCTGATGTGGGCCACGACGTGGATGGACGAGGCCAACGAGTCCGTCGGCCCACGGATCGGACTGCCCCGGCTGCCCGTGGTGGAATGGCCCGAGGCCTCCGCCGAGACGGGGCCGCGGGGCCTGCACTGGAAGACCCGCACCCTCGTCGAGCGGGCCGGCGGTCGCCCGTTCATCTGGGTCGACGACGAGATCGGCGCCGTGGACCGGCTCTGGGTCGCCGCGCAGTACGAGGGCCCCTCCCTGCTCCACCGCGTCGACCCGTCGAAGGGCCTGGCCGAGGACGACTTCTCCGCGCTCGCCCACTGGCTCCGTACCGCCGTACCGGACCGCTCCCGCGCGACGGGCGGCTAGGACCCGGCCGGCCGCGCCCGGACGCCTTCTCGTCCCGCGGTTCTCGCCCGGTGTCCCCGTCACCGGCCTTTACCGGGCACGGCCCGTGCTGGATGCTGTGTCGGATCGCCGGTTGATCATGGGGGATGTCGTGCGGATAGTTCTGCTGGGCCCGGTCCAGGTGCGGGGAGACGGGGACGGCGCCGACGGTGCGCCGACGGCCGCGGTCTCGGGGACCCGGCTGCGCATGCTGCTCGCCCGGCTCGCCCTGGAGTCCGGACGCCCGGTGTCCGTGGACTCGCTGGTCGACGGCCTGTGGGGCGGGGAACCCCCGGCCGAGGCGGGCAACGCGCTCCAGTCCCTGGTGTCACGGCTGCGCAGGGCGCTGGGCGGCACGGCCCGGGTGGAGTCCACCTCCGGGGGTTACCGGCTCACCGCGGACGAGTCGATCGAGGTCGACGCCGCCCGGTTCGAGGAACTGGCCGCCGACGGCCGCAAGCGGTGCGCGGAGGGCCACTACGACGAAGCGGCGGCCGTGCTGCGCGGGGCGCTGGGGCTGTGGCGGGGCGAGGCCCTCGCCGACGTGCGGGAGGCGCCCTTCGCCGCCGCCGTCGTCACCCGCCTCGACGACCTGCGGGCCGCGGCGGTCCAGGACCTCTTCGAGGCCGAGTTACGGCTCGGCCGGCACGCGGAGATCCTCGCCGACCTGGGCACCGCGGCGGCCGCCGCCCCGTTGAGCGAGCGCCTGGCCGAGCTGCGGATGCGGGCGCTGTGGGCGGCGGGCCGCCAGTCGGACGCGCTCGCGGCGTACGAGGAGATCCGGGAGCGGCTCGCCGACGAGCTGGGCGTCGATCCGTCGGCCGGCCTCAAGGAGACCCATCTCGCCCTGCTGCGTGGGGAGTTGGAGCGTCCGGCAGCGCCCCGGCCGCAGACGGCGGCGAGCCGGCTGCCGGCCCGGCTGACCAGCTTCGTCGGCCGCGAGCGCGAACTGGGCCGGCTGGCCGCTCTGATGGCCTCGTCCCGTCTGGTCACGATCGTCGGTCCCGGCGGCGCGGGCAAGACCCGGCTGTCCCTGGAAGCCGTCGGCCGGGACCGGGCCCAGGAGCGCGGCCGTGTCTGGTTCGTGCCGCTCGCCGAGGTCGGCGCGCCCGGTCAGCTGGCGGACGCGGTGCTCGGCGCGCTCGGCTCCACGGTCGGGGGTCTCTACGACGCCGGGCACACCCAGGACGCCGCGCCGGTCGACCGGATGGCGGAACTCCTCGACATCGGCGACGCCGTCCTCGTCCTGGACAACTGCGAGCACATCGTCGACGCCGCCGCCGAACTCGCCGGCCGGCTCCTTCAGCGCCTGCCGCAGTTGAGGATCCTGGCCAGCAGCAGGGAACCCCTCGCCATCGACGGCGAGGCACTGTGCCATCTCGGCCCGCTCGACGTTCCCGACGGCCTGCCGGAGCCCGCCGAGGCGGCACGGTCGGCCGCGGTGCGACTGTTCGTCGACCGGGCCGGGAGCGTCCGTCCGGGTTTCCCGCTCGACGACACCACGGTCGGCTCCGTGGTCGAGATCTGCCGACGGCTCGACGGGCTGCCGCTCGCCCTGGAGCTGGCCGCCGCCAAGCTGCGCTCGATGGGCGTCGGCCAGGTCGCCCGCCGCCTCGACGACCGGTTCCGGCTGCTGACCTCGGGCAGCCGCACGGCCCTGCCGCGCCAGCGCACCCTGCTCGCGGTCGTCGAGTGGAGCTGGGACCTGCTCGAGACGCCCGAACGGATCCTCGCCCGCCGCCTGTCCGCGTTCCCCGGCGGAGCGACGCTCGCCGCCCTCGAAACGGTCTGCGCGGACGCGGCGCTTCCCGCCGACGACATCCTCTACGTCCTCGACGCGCTCATCGAGAAGTCGCTGGTCGACTCCTCGGACACGGGTGACGGCGAGCCGCGCTACCGGATGCTGGAGACCGTGCGCGCCTACGCGGCCACCCGGCTCGACGCCTCCGGGGACGACCTCACCGGCCCGTTCACGCGGTACTTCCTCTCCCTCGCCCAGGAGCACGAACCCCGGCTGCGCACCGGTCGGCAGCTCGACGCGATCGCGGTCTTCGACGCCGAGCACCCCAATCTGGTGCACGCGCTGCGAACGGCCGTGGACGCCGGGGACGGGAAGACGGCCGCCCGGTTCGTCGAGGCGCTGTCCTGGTACTGGGGCGTGCGCGGCATGAGCTCCCGACTGGATTCCGCACTGGAGGAACTGCGCGCCCTCGAGGGCGCGCCGACCGGCGCACGCTCGCTGATCGAGGACGTGGACTCGGCGGGCGCCCGCGAGTTCCACCCGGCCGGACTGCTGTTCCGCATCTCCCGGCTCGCCGATTCCGGCGACGAGTCGGAGTCCCCCGAGGACCGTCTGGCGCACTCGCTCCGGTCCCCCGACCCGTGGGTGCGGGCCAGTGCCCACCTCGCGTACGACTTCGTCCTCACCGAGCGGGGCGACCTGCGCACCGGCGAGGCCTCCCGGCTGGCGGCGCTGCGCGGCTTCGAGGAGGTGGGCGACCGGTGGGGCCTGGTGATGAGCCTGCTCCCGATCGGCCGCGACCACTCCCTGCGCGGCTCGTACGCACAGGCCATCGCCACGTTCGAACGGGTGGTCGCGCTCAGCTCGGAGCTCGGCACCGACGACTACCTGGACCTGGGCCGGGTCCGCCTGGCCCGCGAGCGGCGGCGCAGCGGCGACCTGGCCGGCGCGCGGCGCGACCTGGAGTGGGTCCAGGACCGGGCCAGGGAGCGGGGGCATCGCCGGCTGGAGGCCAACATCGTGGCGGGCCTGGCCAATCTGCACCGCAGGGAGGGCGACCTGGCGGGTGCCGACCGGGTTCTCGACGCGCTGGAGTCGTTCGTCCGCAGCCGGTCCATCCCCGCGGAGCTGGCCCGGGACCTGATCATCAGCACCCGGGTGGAGAACCGGCTGGCCGCGGGCGACGCCGTCGGGGCGCGGGCCCTGCTGCCCGAGGCGGCCGGCGGGCTGCTGGCCCAGGGCGCGGGGGCGGGTCTCGCCTGGGTCGCGGAGCTGCTCGGCGGACTGCTCGCGCTGGAGGGCTCCCCCGTCGGCGCGGCACGCTCGCTGGGCATGAGCCAGGTGATGCGGGGCGCCTTCGACGCGGGGGAACCCGAGCTGCGCGAACTCGTCGAGCGGCTGACGGGGCGGCTCGGCGAGCGGGAGTACCGGGCGGCGTTCGACGAGGGTGCGGGGCTGGCACGGCCGGACGCGCTGGACCGGCTGGCCGGGGAAGTCGGCCGGCCGGTGCCCTCGTAGCGTCCAAGTGCTCTGCCGCACAAGGCGGTTGTGGATCAGCCGAGGTTCTTGCGGTAGGCGCGCATCGCCAGCGGGAGGAAGACCACGACCATGCCGGCCATCCAGCCGAGGCTGCCGAGCAGCGGATGGGCGACCGCCCCGCCGTTGAGCAGTCCGCGCACGGTGTCGGCCATCAGGCTGACCGGGTTGACGTTCGACCAGGCCCGCAGCCAGCCGGGCATGGTGCGGTCGGGCACGAACACGTTGCTGGCGAAGGTCAGCGGCAGCACCACGATCGTCATCAGTCCGTGCACGGATGCGGGGGTCTTGGCGAACATGCCGATGTACACCGACAGCCAGGAGAAGCTCAGCGCGAATCCGATGAGCAGGACCAGCGCGGCGAGCGTGGACAGCGGGTCCGTCCCGATCCGGTAACCCATGACCAGGGCGAGGACCAGCAGGGTGCCGAGGCAGACCGCGTAGCGCACGAAGTCGGCGAGGACGGCGCCGACGAGCGGCGCCGACCGGGCGATCGGCATGGACCGGAACCGGTCGAACATCCCGGTGCTCGCGTCGGCGTTGAGCGAGGCACCGATGCCGATGCTCGCCTGGAAGACGGTCATCACCATGACCCCCGGGGTGATCATCCTCAGGTAGGCGTCGTCGTCGCCGCCGGAAATCGCGCCGCCGAAGATGTAGACGAACATCAGCAGGGAGATGACCGGCGTCAGCACCACGTCGGTGAGCTGCATCGGGGACTTCATGAACTTGGTGACGCCGCGTCCGGCGAGGGCGAGGCTGTGCCGCAGGGAGCGGACCGCGCCGATGCGCAGGGGGGCGGCGGCCCGGCCGGTGGTGTGGACGGGGGAGACGGTCTGGGCGCTCATGCCGCGGTCCTTTCGGCGGTGGTGTCGTCGTTCTTCTCGTCGTCGGTGGTGGCGGGGTGGCCGGTCAGGGCCAGGAAGACCTCGTCGAGGCTGGGCAGGCGCAGCCCCATCTCGTCGGTGCCGATGCCGTCCGCGGCCAGGCGGCGGGCGAGGGCGGACACCAGCAGGGGGTCGTCCGCGGGCACGGTCAGCAGCCCGTTCACACCGTCCTGGACGGGGGTGGTACCGGTGAGTTCGGTCAGCATGGCGGCCACCCGGGGGACGTCCTGCGGCAGCGACGGACGGGCCAGCAGGATCTGCCCGCCGACCCTGCGCTTCAGTTCACCCGGGCGTCCCTCGGCGACGACCCGGCCGCGGTCGAACACGGTGATGCTGTCGGCGAGTTGATCGGCCTCCTCCAGGTACTGCGTGGTGAGGAGCACCGTGGAACCGTCGTCGACCAGACTCCGGACCACGTCCCACACCTCGCCGCGCGCGTGCGGGTCGAGGCCGGTCGTCGGCTCGTCCAGGTAGAGCACCTGGGGCCGGCCCACCAGGCTCGCCGCCAGGTCCAGCCGGCGGCGCATCCCGCCGGAGAAGGTGCTGAGCGGCCGGTCCGCCGCCTCGGTCAGCGAGAACTGCTCCAGGAGCCGGGCGGCCCGTGCCTTCGCGTCCCGCTTCGGCAGGTCGAGCAGCCGTCCGAGCAGCACCAGGTTCTCCGTACCGGACAGGTCCTCGTCGACCGACGCGTACTGCCCGGTGAGACCGATGAGCCGGCGCACCCGCACCGGGTCCCGCACCACGTCGTGTCCCCCGACCGTGGCCCGGCCGGCGTCCGGCCGCAGCAGTGTCGACAGGATCCGTACGGTGGTGGTCTTGCCCGCCCCGTTCGGCCCGAGCACACCGATCACCTTGCCGGCCGGCACCTCCAGGTCGACGCCGTCCAGCGCGACCATGTCCCCGTACCGTTTGACCAGGCCCTCGGCCCGGATGGCGTACGACATCTGCGCCTTCCCCATTTCTTCGCTCGTCCGCTTCCGCGGTTCTCTCCGCTCCCGACGAGGAAGACCCTGCCGGGGCCCGCCGTCAGGGCGCTGACAGATCGCCGGCAGGCGCCGGCACGGCTGTCAGCGGCCTGACAGCCGTGGGGGGACTGCGGCACTCGGGGGCAGGGCCGGGCACCCGCGCTCCGGGTTCGGCCACGGGACGGATCGGGACGTTCGGGTGACGGCGCGCCCTACCGCACGGGCGGACATGTGAAGACCTCACGGAGGCGCGGCCGCCCCACCGGATGCCCCGTCGAATGTGTCACCGGCCGCACCCCGTCGGGATTTTGACGCCGTTTTGACCGGTCAGAGCCACCATGGCGACACATGCACATTGCATCGGTCGCCCGGGGCTGCTATCAATTGCCCCACGCATCAACCACGGGATCTTCACAACGTGAAGAACTTCTTTGTCGGTTCGGCGCTCAGGGCGCGGTCGCAGCAGCGGACCGCATGCCGAATGCCGGTCCCCCCGACCGGTGCCCGGCACCGTGATGCGACCGGGTGGTCGGGGGAGTTCGCGCGATTCCGCCCGTAGGCCCCCGGGCCGCTAGTCCTTCAGGGAAGCACATGAGCACCTGTTCGTCCTGCGCTGGACCGATAGCCGCAGGCAACGCGTTCTGCGGTGGTTGCGGGACGCCGGTGGCACCCGCTCCGTCGGCGGCCGCGCCGACGACGCCGCCACCGATGCCGTCCGCACCTCCCGCGCCGCCGTCCGCACCTCCCGCACCGACGGCCGCGCCGCAGCCGGCACCCGGGCAGCCCGGCCCGACGGCCCCCGGCCGTCTGTCCGTCTGGTTCGACCGGGTCCGGCCGGACACGCAGTCCGCCAAGGCCGCGGCCGTCGGCGCCCTGTCGGCCCTGGGCACCCAGCTCGGCCTGCTGTTCGTCGTCCTCGCCGTCGCCGCCCAGTTCCTGCCCGAGAAGAACACCGGCACGGTGGGCGACTGGCTGACGGCCACGGTGTGGGTGGCCGGACTGGCCCTTCGGGGCACGCTGGGCCTGGCCATCGAGGGGGGCGGGGAATCCGGATCGGGCAGCGGCTTCGGCGACTCGATGCCCGGCAGGTTCTCCGGGCAGCTGGAGATCGGCCTCACCCTGCAGCTGATGCTGTTCACCTGCACCGCCCTGTTCGCGGTGTGGTGGTTCGCCCGGCGCGACGAGCGTCGGACCGCGGCGGACACCTGGGCCCGCGTGGCGGGCCGGTCCGCCACCGGTGCTCTCGTCTACGCCCTCGCCATGACCGTTCTGGCCCTGGCCACCCACTCCTCCGCCGTCTTCGGGATGAACACCGAGGAACTCGAGCCGGCGTCGGTCGACCTGGGCCTCGCCGTGTGGCCGCTCCTTCCGTACACCGTCGTCCTCGTCTTCCTCGCCGACCTCGCCGCCCGTGCCGCCGTCCGCAACGGCGCTCCGGGCGCGCTGCCGGGCGGACTCGCCGACCGGCTGCGCGACTGGCGGTCCCCGTGGATCGCCGCGAGCACCGTGAGCGCGGTGCTGCTCGGCCTGGGCGCCCTGACGACGCTGGGCTACGCGGTCTTCGCCGACACCGACGACCTGAACACCGGTGCCGCGCTCGGCCTTTCGCTGCTCACCCTCGTCAACTCCGCCGTCTGCCTGGCCGGTGTGGCCATGGGCGTCACGGTCGGCAGTTCCCTGAGCGGCAGCGCGAGCATCCAGTCCCTCTTCGGAGGCGATGACACGAGTCAGCTCAAGGACGTGAAGGCCGGCCTGTTCACCGGTGGCATGCCCGGGGCCGCCTATCTGCTGCTGCTCCTCGTCGCCCTGGTGGTGATCGTCGCGGCGGTGCGTCACGCGCTCGCCCACGACCCCCGGGAGCGCACGCTGAGCACCCTGTGGAGGTTCGCGGTCGCCATGGCCGTGCTGTGGACGCCGCTCGGCATCATGTCCGGGCCGAGCGTCACGGTCGACGGGGGCGTCGACCTCGGGGTGGGACCCATCGGCGCCAGCGGCAGTGCCCACGGTTCCGTGTCCCTCGGCCTGAGCGTGTTCGGGACGCTGCTCCTGGCGCTGGTGTGGGGCGGGCTGCTGCTCGTCGCGGCGCAGTTCCTGACCCGGCCGCTGCTGAGCGCCTTCCCCTCCGCGGGTGCACGGGTGCTGCGGCTGCCCGGTCTGCCCGTGCACCCGCAGTGGGCCGCGCTGCTCGCCGACGCCGCGCACCGCAGGGGCCGCCCGGTGCCGCCCCGGCTGGCGAGCGCGTCGACCGAGCCCCTGGCCTGTCCTCCGCTGGCCACCGACGCGAAGTGGGCGCGGTTCACCGGCGTCGGCCTGATCGTCGCCGTCGTGCTCGGCGGCGGCGGCACGGCCGCCTGGGCGGTCGTCGATTCCCAGGTCTACGGCCCGGAGGCCGCTGCCGAGGACTACGTCCAGGCCGTCGCGGACGGACGCGCCGAGGACGCCCTGGAACTGCTCGACGGCTCCCCCTCCGGCCGGCTGCTGACGCAGGCCGCGCTGGCCGCCCAGCGGAAGGCCGCCCCGATGACCGACGTGAGCGTCGACGAGGTGGACGCGTCCGACACGACGGCCACCGTCACCGTCTCCTACTCGGTGGGCGGGAATGAGCACGAGACCTCGCTGCTGCTGGTCGCCGACGAGGAGGACAAGCACCTCGGCCTGTGGCGGCGCTGGAAGGTCTCGGACGGCTTGGCGCGGGTCGACGTGACGGCGTCCTCCCTGCTGCGCGAGGCCAAGGTGAACGGTGTGACGGTGCCGTTGGAGGACGGCTCCGCCGAACTCACCGTCTTTCCCGGCACGGTGACCGTCGAGGGCGTGGACTCCGGCTACGTCGCCGCCAGTGGCGGCGGTTCGGTCGTGGTGGACCCCGGCGACAGCGGAAGCGCCGACGGTCTCGACGCGGCCCTCACCGCAGAGGGCGAGCACGCCGCGCAGCAGGCCGTGGTCACCGAGCTGGCGCAGTGCGCGGAGCGGAGCACGACCCTCGAACCCGAGGACTGCCCGATCAGCCCCGACAACTACTACTCCTCGGTCGACGAGGCCGAGGACGTCCACTGGACCCAGCAGTCGGAGCCGGTGCTGGAGACCGAGCTGGCCGAGGACGGGGCCGTGACGGTCACCGGCGACCTGGACTTCAAGGTGAGCTGGGTCAGCGTCGACAACTGGGACGACGAGAAGGAGAAGCAGAAGGACACCTGCACGGACTCCTTCTCGGCGACCGTCGACCTCTCCGGCTCCTCCCCCGCCGTGACCTTCGAATCCGGCTACGGATGGTGACCGGCTCCGGCCGCGACCGACTCCTCACGCGGTGACGGGCGCGGGTGTGGGGGGGGGGGGTACCCCG
Source organism: Streptomyces populi (assembly GCF_002911015.1). Classification (GTDB taxonomy): domain Bacteria; phylum Actinomycetota; class Actinomycetes; order Streptomycetales; family Streptomycetaceae; genus Streptomyces; species Streptomyces populi. The sequence goes on along the minus strand of NZ_KZ626964.1, from coordinate 2,277 downwards.
CCCCACCACACCCGCGCCCGCCCGAGCAGCACCCGAGCAGCACCCGAGCGACTTTTCCTCACCCCCTGAACACATCGACCTTTCAAGGAGCAGCGCCATGAACATGGACAAGGCGTCCGTCGAGACCCCGGTTCCCGCCGCCCCCGGAGCCCCGGCCGCGCCGGCCCCGGGCTTCGGGCCCGCGCCCGTGCCCGTGCCCGCCGGTCACGCCGCGCCCTTCGTCCCGGCCCAGGCGTCGGGTTACGCCGTGTACGTCGCGCAGACCGTGCCGAAGGAACTGCGCGTCGGCGGCGGCGTGCGCTTCGCCGCCTACCTGCTGAACCTGCTGCTGATGGTCGTCACCCTGGGCATCGGCTGGCTGATCTGGGCCATGGTCACCTGGTCCACCGACTCGGCGAACCCGGGCCAGAAGCTCATGGGCCTGAGCATCGTGAAGAAGGACACCGGCGTCCGGCTGACCTGGGGCGGGATGTTCGTCCGCAACTTCCTGCTGGCCGGCGTGGTGATGAGCTTCCTCAGCGCGATCACGCTGTCCATAGCCGCCTGGGTCAACCTGTTCAAGCTCTTCGGCAGCGAGAAGCAGAACCTGGTGGACTCCATGGCCGGCTCGGTCGTCGTCAGGCGCACCGTCTGAGCACCACCCTGCGCCGCCCGGCCGAACGCCCGACGGCCCAGGGGCACCCCGTCCCCACCAAAAAGCCCCCGCCCGCGAGAAACTCGCAGGTCGGGGGCTTACTGGTGTCGCGTTACTTCTTCTTGCCCTGGTTCTTGCCGGAGATCTTGGCGACCTGCCGCTCCCCAGCTCAGGGACGGTGGGCTCGTGCGCCTGGTCGTCGTCATTGGTCGTCATTGGCCATTGTTGAGCAACCTCGGACGGCCCAGAGACGGCCCAGCTTTGCCGCGCGTGACTGACGGTCGGCACCCTCGATGCGCGCTGCCTGAACCTCAGCCGACGACAGTCAGCCACGACGGCGGGTGCGCCGACCGACCACGCACGCGTATGCCTCGCTCCGCCCCCGCGGGCCTCAGCCACGCCGTCGGTGCCGTCGACCAGAACAAGCCGCGACGGCCGACCCGTGACGCCAACACCCGAGCCCTCGGCTTGGGAAGCTGGATTATTTTTGACCAGTTGTGGCGCTGACCTGTACAAACGGCCGTGGCCTTGCCTCTTCGGGCCGGGCGCTTTCACCGTGATTCCCCGCTGTTCCCCGCTCGATCTGGTGCGGTTGTGGTGCAGCGGGGGAAGGCCGCTGCGGTAAGTGCGCCTGCCGCGATGACCCTGCGGTGTGGCGCCATGGAGTCCGTCGCAACCAGTAGCTGCCGACTCGCCAAAACCGTGATACGGGCCCTCCAACCGCGAGAAGATGCCGCAACTCGTCCCGCACACGGAGGACCGGCACCAATGGGCATACGGGAAACAGCCAGGACAGAGCTCGCTCAGCGTCTTGCCGACAGGACTCAGACGCTCGGAGATCGCTTTCAGCAGGGAGAGACGCCCATCGCAAGTAGCGCTGGCGACCTCGTCCGCCAGGAACCGATGCCTCCTGAGGGTGCATCAGCGGACGAGATCTTGACGCATTTCCCCGCCCCTGACGGGGATTTCGTACTCACCAATCGGACCCTGTACTACAGCGACAAGCGCGGCAACATCTATCTGCTCCCCCTCGCATCGATCACCATTTGGAGGCAGAGACGCTGTGACATGTACCCGCACCTGCCTCCACGTCTTCAGCGCCGGATCTTGGAGATAGAGGTGAGCACGTCTGATGGAGGGCGGTACCTCATTGAGTCGGGCAAGATCTTTGCTCGGCAGATTCGCAAGACGGGTAAGATCCGCCGCCGCCGGTGGTGATGCCGTTGCGCGGCCTCGGTATCGCTGATCGTGCGGCGCACCTCAACCGAGCGACCTCTTCGCCCCGAAGCAACTTTGGAGGGGGCCCTGCCTTGGGTTGCGCCGCGGCTCACCTGTGGTGATGGTCCGCTGGTGTCTGTACTCGCCCGTCCTGGTCCGTCACCGTTGTCACGCAGTTAGACACTCAGCCGGCCAGAGGCCGACCTCCTTGCGGCCGACAGTCAACTCGACTCGATGGGCGAAGACATCCGAACAAAAGCGTCTGCTGTTCGGCTAGGCAGCGATCCGATGCACCAGGAGCCAGCGATGTCGGTCCGACCATCGAGGACAAGCAGCACCACCACAACCATGGAGAGCCGGTGGAGCACTGCGAGTTGGGGCTGCAGTTGACCGTGCGACAGCCCTTGAGTGTGAGGCGCGTCACA
>NZ_KZ626963.1 GCF_002911015.1 Streptomyces populi | reverse complement strand
CGATCACCTTGCGGATCCCCGCGCCGCCCAGCGCCGCGACGACCTTCTCGTCGGCCAGCGCCACCTTCTCCAGCTCCGCGTCGGTGATCGACGGGGAGACCTCCAGGCGCGCCTTGACCGTGCCCTTGATCTGCACGACGCAGGTCACGGCCTCGTCGACGACGTACGCGGGGTCGGCGACGGGGAAGTCCTGGTGGACGACCGAGTCGGCGTGGCCCAGCTTGCGCCACAGTTCCTCGGCGATGTGCGGGGCCAGCGGCGCGACCATCAGCACCAGGGCCTCGGCGACCGGACGCGCGACCGGGCCGCCCGCCTTGGTCAGGTGGTTGTTCAGCTCGGTGACCTTGGCGATGGCGGTGTTGAACCGCATGCCCTCCAGGTCCTGGCGCACCCCGTCGATCGCCTTGTGCAGGGCGCGCAGCGTGTCCTCGTCGGGCTCGGCGGAGCCGACCGCGACCTCGCCGGTCGCCTCGTCGACGACGTTGCGCCACAGCCGCTGCAGCAGGCGGTACTGGCCCACCACCGCGCGCGTGTCCCACGGGCGGGACACGTCCAGGGGACCCATCGCCATCTCGTACAGGCGCAGCGTGTCCGCTCCGTACTCGGCGCAGATCTCGTCCGGGGTGACCGCGTTCTTCAGGGACTTGCCCATCTTGCCCAGCAGCCGGGAGACCTTCTCGCCCTGGTGGAAGTAGGCGCCGTCGCGCTCCTCCACCTCGGCGGCCGGTACGGCGATGCCGCGGCTGTCGCGGTACACGTAGGCCTGGATCATGCCCTGGTTGAACAGCTTGTGGAACGGCTCGGCGGACGAGACGTGGCCCAGGTCGAACAGGACCTTCGACCAGAAGCGCGCGTACAGCAGGTGCAGCACGGCGTGCTCGGCACCGCCGACGTACAGGTCGACGCCGCCGTGCGGCTGTCCCTCGCGCGGGCCCATCCAGTACTGCTCGATGGCCGGGTCGACCAGCTTCCGGTCGTTGTGCGGGTCCAGGTAGCGCAGCTCGTACCAGCAGGAACCGGCCCAGTTGGGCATGGTGTTGGTCTCGCGGCGGTACTTGCGCGGGCCGCGGCCGTCCTCCAGGTCCAGGGTGACGTGGACCCAGTCGTCGTTGCGGGACAGCGGGGTCTCGGGGGACGTGTCCGCGTCGTCCGGGTCGAAGGTGCGCGGCGAGTAGTCCTCGACCTCCGGCAGTTCCAGGGGCAGCATCGACTCGGGCAGCGCGTGGGCGACGCCGTCCTCGTCGTAGACGATCGGGAAGGGCTCGCCCCAGTAGCGCTGGCGGCTGAACAGCCAGTCGCGCAGGCGGAAGTTGACGGTGCCCTCGCCGATGCCCCGGCGCTCCAGCCACTCCGTGATGCGCGCCTTGGCCTCGACGACGCCCAGGCCGTCCAGGGAGACGTCCTCGCCGGCGGAGTTGACGATCTTCGCGTCGTACGAGGCGAAGGCGTCCTCCCAGACGGAGGCGTCGGTGCCGCGGTCGTCCGAGGGCTCGACCACGCAGCGCATGGGCAGCTCGAAGGCGCGCGCGAACGCGAAGTCACGGGTGTCGTGCGCCGGGACGGCCATGATCGCGCCGGTGCCGTAGCCCATCAGCACGTAGTCGGCGATGAAGACCGGGACCTTCTCGCCGTTGACCGGGTTGGTGGCGTACGCGCCGGTGAAGACACCGGTCTTGTCCTTGGCCTCGGCCTGGCGCTCGACGTCGGACTTCGAGGCGGCCTGCGCGCGGTAGGCGGCGACGGCCTCGGCGGGTGTGGCGTGACCGCCGGTCCACACGTCGTGGGTGCCCTCGGGCCAGGCGTCCGGGGTGAACTTCTCGACCAGCGGGTGTTCCGGTGCCAGCACCATGTAGGTGGCGCCGAACAGGGTGTCCTGACGGGTGGTGAAGACCGTGATCGCTTCGCCGTCGATCGGGAAGTCGACGCGGGCGCCCTCGGAGCGGCCGATCCAGTTGCGCTGCTGCAGCTTGATGGCCTCGGGCCAGTCCAGCGCGTCCAGGTCGTCCAGCAGGCGGTCCGCGTAGGCGGTGATGCGCATGTTCCACTGGCGCAGCTTGGCCTTGAAGACGGGGAAGTTGCCGCGCTCGCTGCGGCCGTCGGCGGTGACCTCCTCGTTGGCCAGGACGGTGCCCAGGCCGGGGCACCAGTTGACCGGCGCGTCGGAGGCGTACGCCAGGCGGTAGCCGCTCAGGACGTCGGCGCGCTCGGCGGCGCTCAGCTCGTTCCACACGCGCGTGGTGCCGCCGATGGCGGGAACGCCGCGCTCACCGCTCTCGAACTGGGCGACCAGCGCGGAGATGGGACGGGCCTTCGCCGCTTCGTCGTCGTACCAGGAGTTGAAGATCTGCAGGAAGATCCACTGGGTCCACTTGTAGTACTCCGGGTCGATCGTGGCGAACGACCGGCGCTTGTCGTGGCCCAGGCCCAGCGCGCGCAGCTGGACCTTCATGTTCTCCATGTTGGCCTCGGTGGACACGCGCGGGTGCGTGCCGGTCTGCACGGCGTACTGCTCGGCGGGCAGGCCGAAGGCGTCGAAGCCCAGGGTGTGCAGGACGTTGTGGCCGGTCATCCGCTGGAACCGGGCGTACACGTCGGTGGCGATGTAGCCCAGGGGGTGACCCACGTGCAGACCCGCGCCCGAGGGGTACGGGAACATGTCCATGATGAACTTCTTGGGCCGGGCGGCCAGCTCCGGGTCCCCGGCCAGGTCACCGGTGGGGTTCGGGGCCTCGTACGTGCCCTCGGCGTCCCAGAAGTCCTGCCAGCGTGCCTCGATGTCGGCGGCCAGGGCGGCCGTGTAGCGGTGCGGCGCGGCCGACTCGGCGGTGGCGGCAGCGGTGTTCGTCTCGCTCATGTCCTCAAAGCTCCATCGATCGTCTCTGCCAGCGGCTCAGTCACTCGGGAAATGAAAAATCCCCTCGCACAGGAGGGGACGCCGCGCCGATGCCGACCACGATGTGTCAGGGTCGGGGCTGATCAGCGCGGCTCGCTAAGCAGAAGGCGTACGGCACGCATGGCGTCAGGGTACCGCAGTGCCCGCACGGGCCGCGACGAGCTTCCGGGTCCGCCGACACTCCGCGTCACTCCGCGGGCGGCAAAAAATCGTTGACCATTGTTCAAATTTTACTTCGCTTAACGGACGCTTGCGGACAACACAAAGACCTCATTGCCCTTTGGTAACAACGCAATAACTCAAACGTGGACCTCGGCACGTTTTCTCGACCTAGAGTGCGCCTTCGGGACCGCTTCCCCGAACCGTAGGGAGTACCCCTCATGAACCCTCGTCGCAACAACAGCTCGCTTCCCCGGATGGGCCGTTCGGCCTACGGGGTGGCCACGGCTGTCGCCGTGTTCCTCATACCCGTGATCGTGCTGGTGGGAGGCAACGCGGTCCAAGACTTCCTGAACTTCGGCGCCGGCGTCCTGTCGCTGGTCTCCCTGACCTGCTCGGTGATCTGGGGCCTGGTCGCCCAGGACCGGCTCCTCCTCGACACGCGTCAGCGGATCATCGCGCAGGGCATCCACCGCGTGACCGCCGTCGGCTCGATCGCGTTCCTCCTGGTGCACATCACCGTCAAGCTGGCACTGGACCACACCGTCCTGATCGCCGCGCTGATCCCCTTCAGCCTGGGCGTCACCGGCCTCGGCGGGCTCATCGGCCTCGGCTCCCTGGCCGGCCTCCTCATGATCTTCGTGGGCATCACCGGCGCGCTGCGCAACCAGTTCGCCGCACCGGCCGTGGTCGCCGCCCGCTGGCGCGCGATGCACATGCTGGCCTACCCCGCGCTGTGCGCGGCCCTGATCCACGGCCTGTTCGCGGGCCGTGCGGCGAAGCCCTTCTTCATGGTCTCGTACGAGCTGTGCCTGGTCGGCGTCATGGCCGCCCTCCTGGTGCGCGCCGCCCCGAACCCCGTCAAGCACAAGATCGCGGCGCGGATCCTGGCACTCACCGGCGGCGGCAGCGCCCGCGGGTTCCGCGAGGACCTGGAGGCCTCCCGCGCCGCCGTGATGGAGTCCCCGCAGGGTTCGGGAGGCCGCGACCGGCGTTCCGCGGGCGACGGCGCCCCCTCCCCCCGCAAGGAGCGCAAGGAGTCCTCGTCCACGCTGTTCGGCAGCACGCAGGGCGCGGCGGACACGGCCGGCTTCGCGGCGGCCTACCGGACCGGGACGATGCCCACGGTCACGGCCCCCGGGACGGGGCAGTTCCCGATGCCCGGGAACGCTCAGCCCACAGAGACGTTTCCCCGCGCCGACAACGGCGGCGCGCAGGGCGGCTGGCCCGTCCCCGCCCCGTCCGTCGGCGAGGCCCCGGCGTCGGCGTACGACCCGCTCCAGGACACCGGATACACCACCCCCGTCTATGGCAATCCGCCCGCCGGCGGCTACGGCACGAGTGATGTGTACAACACCGGTGAGACGAACGCGTCCTACCGCACGTACAACAGCAACGACACGTACGACAGCGGTCCCACGACTGACGTACTGCCGGGCGCCTTCGACGCTCCTGGCTCCGGTGAATCCTGGAATGCCCCTTCCGGAGGCTTTAAGTGAACGAGGCCCTGCCCGACGTCCCGGAAGTCCGAGTGGTCGGACTTCCGCAGCTCACGTCGGGTTTCGACCTGGTTGAACGACTTGATCTACCCATGCACCTCAAGGTGCACGGTCCGCTCGAACCCCTGGGCGGGGAGGATCTCGCGAGCCTCGCCGAGGACATCAATCTGAAGGGCCGCGGCGGGGCGGGCTTCCCGTTCGGCAAGAAACTGCGCTCGGTCGCGGAATCAGCCATCAAGAAGGGCATCCGCCCCGTGGTGGTGGTCAACGGGAGCGAGGACGAGCCGGCCTGCCGCAAGGACACGGTGCTCATCAACCGTGCCCCGCACCTCATCCTGGACGGCGCCCTCCTGGTCGCGGAGGCCATGGGCGCCCGCCAGCTCGTGATCGGCGTGACCCGCGAGTCCACGCAGCGCTCCATGGAGGCGGCGCTGGAGGAGCGGGGGCTGAGCAACCGCAGGGGATCGCCCCTTCGCGCGCGCGTGCAGCGCAATCCGATCCGCATGGTGACCGGAGCGGCCGCCTCGCTGATCCGCTCGATCGACGGCGGTCCGGCCGTGCCGCCCGGCCGCAAGGTCAGCGCGTCCCAGGCGGGCGTCGGGGGCGCGCCCACCCTGCTGTCGAACGCCGAGACGTTCGCGCAGCTGGCCATCGCCGCCCGCATCGGCCCCGACCGCTACCGCAACACGGGCCTGTACGACGAGCCCGGCACCGTCATGCTCACCGTCTCGGGCGCGGTCGCGCGCCCGATGGTGATCGAGGTCCCCACCGGAGTGCCCCTGCGCTACGTGCTCCAGCTCGCAGGCGCCCCGGCCATGCCCCAGGGCGTGCTGACCGGCGGCTACCACGGCAAGTGGCTGGACGCGGCGACGGTCAACGAGGCGATCGTCTCGCGGGACTCCCTGGCCGCGGTGGGCGGCGCGCTCGGCGCCGGCGCGATCCTCCCCATCACCCAGGAGACCTGCCCCCTGGGCGAGTCGCTGCGCGTGGCGCAGTGGCTCGCCGACGAGAGCGCCGGCCAGTGCGGTCCCTGCTACCTCGGGCTGCCCGCCGCGGCGCGCGGCCTGGCGGACATCCTCAACGGCGGCGGCCCGGCGGCGCTGGAGGCCGTGAAGCAGGTCGCCAAGTCCGTGAAGCGGCGCGGCGCCTGCTCGCACCCGGACGGTTCGGCGATGTTCATCGAGTCGACCCTGAAGGCGTTCACGGACGACCTGGCCGCACACGTCCTCGGAAACGGCTGCGGAAGGCCCGTGGAGGGCGTTCTGCCGCTCTTCGAGGACGGCCAGGTGCCCATGGGCATCCTGAGCGGCCCGGGCGAGCAGGAGACGGGCTCCAGCCGCCAGAAGATCTTCGTCGACTGGACGCTGTGCCGCGGGCACGGTCTGTGCGCCGACCTCCTCCCCGAAGTCTTCGAACTGGGCGCCGACGGCTTCCCGACCGTGGCCCAGGCCCCGGTGCCCCGGTCCGTCGAGGCGAAGGCGCTGCGCGCGGTGCGCCGCTGCCCGGCGCTCGCCCTGCGCATCGAGGAGGACACCAGGGGGGCGTCCTCGTCGCGCCCCAACCTGCCGGTCCTCTCCCAGGGACGTGGGCGCCGGGCGCTCGGCAGCGGCCGCTGACCCGAAGGAGCGGGCCACCGGGAAACGGTGGCCCGCCTCGGGCGTGTTCCCCGCGGTGACCGGAGGACCGTTCCGCGCAGTACCGAAGCACCGAAGCACCGAAGCACCGAGGACGCGAAGTACCGGAGAAACGAAGAAGCGGACCACCCTGATCGGGTGGCCCGCTTTCAACGTCTGTGGAGCTAAGGAGAATTGAACTCCTGACCTCCTGCATGCCATGCAGGCGCTCTACCAACTGAGCTATAGCCCCTTGTGGCCACGCGGCGAGACCGCGTTTTCACCGTGTCGCCCGGTTTCCCCGGCGGCGACGCCAACATTACACGGTTCCCCTGGTGAACCACCAAATCGTTTCCCGTCTGTACCGATTCGCGTCTCATGTCGCATTCCGCGGGCCGTGCCGCGCACCGGGCCCGCCCCGCCGCGGCGGCCGGGCCGAACGGGGCTCCAGGAGACGCGAGGGGACGGGGCGGGCCGAGAAGACGCCCCCGGACCCCCGCGCGACCCCTGGACGGCCCCAGGGACCTCGTGGCGGCCCCTTCCGACCCCCTTCGGCCTTCCGGGCCGCTCCGGGGCACACGGGGTGCGCCGAGGCCGCTCCAGGGCCGGTCATGGCGTCCCGCTCACGCGTACGTGCCGCGAGGGACGCGAGGGGCGCGAGGGGCCGAGCCGCACGGACGCGCGGGAACTGCACCGCGACGGCACCCCATTGACGCCGCCGGCCCGCGGCGGCGGAACGGCTCACGGGTGGACGGGACGACCCCGGGCGGACGGGACGGCCCCGGGAAGCACGAAACCCCGGGGGCGGCCCGCCCCCGGGGTCATACGGCCCCGATCAGGCCGTGGCGAACGAATAGAACCGCTTGAGAGTGCAGTGCTCGTCGAGGAGCCGTGCGTAGATCGGCTCGCCCTCGAGCTCCCGGTACGTCTCGATCGGGTCGCCTTTTATGATCAGCGCCCGTGCGCATTCCTCGCACCAGTACTGGTAGTCGTGGTTGACCGGCTCCATGTCGCGGACGATCGGCGTACCACTGCCGCACCAATCGCATTTCCGCCTGTGTGCACCCATCGATCAGCTCCAGCTGTGGCCGCAGGCCGTGCACACGTAGGAGATTCCACCGTTGTCGCCGAGAACCTGGGCAACGTGGACCGATCCGCAGGAAGGGCAGTCGAGGAGGGTGGCTTTCTTACGGTTCAGTGCCACTTCGAGGAGATCGTGGACCTCCTCGAGGATGCTGGCAGGCATCGCTACTCCCTCCCGTCGGGCCGCGCCCCCTTCCGGCCGTTTGATTCTGCCACGGCCGGAGCAATACGGTCAGCGACGCCTGCGTACCAGTCCGGACACGGGCACCCAGCGCGGCCGTACGGGGCGGCGCATACGAGCACGCCGGGAGCGCGTCCGCAAAGGTATACGCCCCGGAGACCCCAAGTGACTCAAGCGGATCCGAGAAGAGTGTGCCGAAGGCCACGGCGCCCACCGGTCCGAAGCGTGCGCCCGGCCCCTGACGGTGTGACGGCCGAAGCCGGGGCGGGCGTCCGGCGGTGATCCACGACACAGCCCGGGCGTCCGTCCGGCAGCGCGCGCCAACTGCGCCCGTTCCGGCGCGCCCCCGGCGGAACGTCTTCAACTCACGGGCGGACAACGAAAAATCCCGCTCCCTCACGGGAACGGGATCTTTCCTCATTTTGTCCGACGACTCCGGAGAGGTTCGGTCTGTGGAGCTAAGGAGAATTGAACTCCTGACCTCCTGCATGCCATGCAGGCGCTCTACCAACTGAGCTATAGCCCCTTGCGTTCTTCCCGCCCTGCGGGCCGAACAAGAAGAACTTTAGCCTGCGACCAGCCGGAAAGTGAAATCCGGTCCCGCCGGGCCCTCGCGACCGGACGGAGGGCCGTCCGGCGCGTCTCAGTCGTCGTCGCCGAGGACCGGCTCGGGCAGCGTGCCGGCGTTGTGCTCCAGGAGCCGCCAGCCGCGGACGCCCTCGCCGAGGACGGACCAGCAGCAGTTGGACAGCCCGCCGAGGCTCTCCCAGTCCCGGGACTCCAGACCGAGCAGACGGCCGATGGTGGTGCGGATCGTGCCGCCGTGGCTGACGACGACGAGGGTGCCGTCGTCGGGGAGCTTGTCCGCGTGCCGCAGCACCACGGGGGCGGCCCGGTCGGCGACCTCGGTCTCCAGCTCGCCCCCGCCGCGCCGCACCGGCTCACCGCGCTTCCACGCGGCGTACTGCTCGCCGTGGCGGGCGATGATCTCCTCGTGCGTCAGCCCCTGCCAGACGCCCGCGTAGGTCTCGCGCAGGCCCTCCTCGTGGGTGACGTCGAGGCCGGTGAGGGCGGCCAGCTCGGCGGCCGTGGCGGCGGCGCGCTTGAGGTCCGAGGCGACGATGGCGTCGGGCTTCAGGGAGGCGAGCAGCCGGGCCGCCCGCCGGGCCTGACCCACGCCCGTCTCGGTCAGCTCGACGTCCGTCGATCCCTGGAAGCGGCGCTCCACGTTCCAGGAGGTCTGGCCGTGCCGCCACAGGATGATGCGGCGGCCCCTTCCGGGCTTCCCCTCGGCGGCCGCGGCCCCACGGGCCCCGGCGCTCACCGGAGCTCCCCCGTCCCGGCGGAGTCCTCCTCGGCCTGGAACCTGGCGTGCTCGGCGGCCTTGCCGCGGGTCGCCTTGGCCTCGTCGGGCAGGTCCAGCTCCGGGCAGTCCTTCCAGAGCCGCTCCAGGGCGTAGAAGACGCGCTCCTCGCTGTGCTGGACGTGCACCACGATGTCGACGTAGTCGAGCAGCACCCAGCGTGCCTCGCGGTCGCCCTCGCGGCGCACCGGCTTGGCGCCGAGCTCCTTGTTCAGGCGCTCCTCGATCTCGTCGACGATCGACTTGACCTGACGGTCGTTGGGCGCCGATGCCAGCAGGAAGGCGTCGGTGATGGAGAGCACATCACTGACGTCGTAGGCGATGATGTCGTGCGCGAGCTTGTCTGCGGCCGCCTGCGCGGCGGTGTTGATGAGCTCGATGGAGCGGTCCGTGGCGGTCACTACGCGGCTTTCCGTAGGCGGTCGGTTATGACCCAAGGGTCTCACGGACCGCCGAGGACACCCCACGCGTTTCTCCGGTCACGCCCCGGGGCCGGACCCCGGGGCGTGACGGCGGTCACCCGCGGGTCATCCCGTCGCCTTGCTGGTGATCTTGTAGTCCTGGCCGAGGACGACGGACACGTCCGCGTTGCCGGCGGCCTTGCCCTTCTTCACCACGCTGGTGGGCAGCCCCAGGGTCTTGGCCACCTCGACGGCGTCCGCCTTCCTGGCGGAATCGCCGTAGGTGATCTGCGACACGCTCTGGACGGTCCCGGAGGTGCCGGAGTCCAGGAACGTGTAGCCGCCGTTGACCAGGACGACACGGGCCTGGCTGGTGGCCGCCTTGAGGCCGGTGGCGTTCTCGATGCCGACGCGGACCGCGGAGCCGGCGTCGGGGCTCTTCGCCGTACCGCCCAGGACGTCCTTGATCACGCTGCTGGAGGTGCTCGCGCTCAGGGTGCCGTCCTCCTGCACGGGCAGCATCGCGGTCTTGTAGTCGCCGCCCTTGGCGAGGTCGGCGAGTTTGGCGAGGAAGGCGCCGAGGTCCTGGTCGGTCAGGGACGGGTCGAGGATCTGGGCCAGGGTCTGCACGGTGGTGGTCGCGGCCTGCTTGTCCGAGGACAGCTTGCGCAGCACCGCCTGCATGACCTGCCCGAACCGCTCCAGCTGGGCGTTCTGCGCCTCGCCGGGGGCCCGGTAGGTGGCGTAGGCGACGGCCGTCTTGCCCGTGAGGGTCTGGTCCTCGCCCTTCTTGACGAGCGGGGCCTCGCCCTTCTTCTTGGCGTCGGGGTCCGGCACGTCGGTGTCGGTGGTGACCTCGATGTTGCCGACGAGTTCGACGAGGTTGTTCAGGTAGGGGGTGTCGAGCCGCCAGGTGCCCTGGATGCTGGTGCCCAGGACGGTGTCGAGCGCGTCCCGCGTGCCCGAGGAGCCGTCGCCGTCGACGGACTTGGCGAGCGTGGTCGTCGAGCCGTCGTCGTCCGTCAGGGCGAGGGAGTTGGGCAGCAGGACGGTGGTGCCCCGCTTGGTGGTGGTGTTGTCGACGAGCAGGACCGTGGAGGTGTCGCCGCCCTTGGTGTTGTGCAGGTGGACGACGACCACGTCGCGCTTCTGCGCGGCGACGGGCGTCGTGGTCCCCGGCTTGGCGTCCGCGGCGGTGCCGGGCAGTTCGCCCGCGTACCAGAGGTAGCCCGCGCCGCCGACCACGGCCAGGGCGACGACCACGACCAGGGCGACGATCCGGCTGCGGGCGCGGCGCTTGGCCTCCTCGCGGCGCTCGGTGCGGTTCTCCGTGAACTTCAGCCAGTCGATGACGTCCTCGGACTCGGCTTCCTGGTCCTCGACGAAGGCGAACTGCTCGGTGCGGTAGTCCCGGTCGGCCCGGGGGGTGCCGTCCTCCGCAGGTCCGGGCTGCTGCGGGATGCGGGGGGTCTGCTCGGCGACCCGGGGCTGCCGTCCGGTGCCCGCGGCACCGGCCGTGCCCGCGGTCCGCCCGTAGCCGTCGTACGACGGCCCGGCCGTCCCGGTCCCGCCGCCTCGCGGCGTGCCGGTGCCGAACGGGTCGAAGGAGTCGTACGAGGAGACGGACGGCTGCTGCCCCGTGTCGTAGGACGAGACGGCTTCCTGCCGGCCCGTGTCATAAGGGGACACCGTTTCGTGCCGACCGGTGTCATAGGACGACACGGGCGGCTGGTGGCCGGTGTCGTAGGCCTGGACAGGTTCCTGACGGCCCGTCGCATAGGGGTCGTAGCCGTAGCCCTGCTGCGGGGCGTCGTAGCCGTCGTACCCCTGGGCGGGCTGCTGCGGGACCTGCCGGTACACGGGCTGGCCGTACTCGTCGTAGCCGACGAGCTCGTAACTCTGGTCGCCGCCCGCGTATCCGTCGTATCGGTCGTTCACCGGGTGCCCCTCTCGGCTCACTGGCCGCGGTACAGCTCACGCTTGTCGATGTAGCGCACCACACCGTCCGGCACCAGGTACCAGACGGGGTCGCCCTTGGCGACTCTCGCACGGCAGTCTGTGGACGAGATGGCGAGCGCGGGGACCTCGACCAGCGAGACACCGCCCTCCGGGAGTCCCGGGTCGGTCAGGGTGTGACCGGGCCGGGTGACCCCGATGAAATGCGCAAGGGAGAACAGTTCTTCCGTGTAGCGCCAGGTGAGGATCTGGCCGAGCGCGTCCGCGCCGGTGATGAAGAACAGGTCCGCGTCGGGATTCAGCGCGCGCAGGTCGCGCAGCGTGTCCGTCGTGTAGGTCGGGCCGCCGCGGTCGATGTCGATCCGGCTGACCGAGAACTGGGGGTTCTCGGCGGTCGCGATGACCGTCATCAGATAGCGGTCCTCGGCCGGGGTGACCGTGCGGTCGGTCTTCTGCCACGGCTGCCCGGTGGGCACGAACACCACCTCGTCGAGGTGGAACTGCGCGGCGACCTCACTGGCGGCGACCAGGTGTCCGTGGTGGATCGGGTCGAAGGTGCCGCCCATGACGCCCAGCCGGCGCTTGCCCGGGTTCGAGGGGCCGTTGCCGGGGCCGGTCGCCGGGCGCTTCGCCGCGCCGCCGTCCGCCGCGCCCGCACCGCCCGTGGCGTCGCCGACGGCGCCGCTCTCCGTGTCACTCGCCGGACCGGTAGGCATGTCCTGCTCTCCCATGCGTGCAGACCCTACCGGCCCGGCCGACGGGCTCCGGCCGACAGGGGCCCGAGCGGGCCCTCGGGGACTCAGCGGTCGCGGTTGAAGCGCGTGGTGATCCACAGCAGCAGGAGCAGGACGAACAGGGCCCCGCCGCCGGTCAGGTAGGGGCTGAGGCTCTCGTGGTTGCCGCCGTTCTCGCCCTCGGCGACGACGGTGGCCAACTGTGCGGCGGTGTGCTGGAAGCTCATCTCGGCAGGACCTATCCAGTGGGTGCGGGATAAAGATGTCGGCCCATCGTATGCGGGCGCCCACGCAGCGAACACGCCGACTCCGCCGATGGTGAGGGCGCTCCGGCCGCCGCTCGCCGGCCGCCGCCCGCCGGCCGTCGTACCGCCGGCCGTCAGTCGTCGCGCTTGTAACCGCGCAGCAGGAACCAGGCGGCCAGGACCACGCCGATGATCATGACGATCAGCACGACGCGGAGCAGATTGCCCGGACCCTGCTTGTCCGCCGCCGCGGCGGCCTCCGTGAGCCACGCGGCCGTGGGGATGTGCTCCATGTCGTACGACTCCTTCTCTGTACTGCCCGTCCACGGTATCTCCGCCTAGGCTGGGCTCTGCCTCGGGGGCGCATGAGGCATTCAGACGCACATGGGGGAACACATGTCCGACGGCGGCCACGAACGAAACGGGCACGAGAAGGTGCCCAGCAGGCGGCGCAGGCGTTTCGAGGGGATCTCCTCGCGGGCCTACGAACATCCGGCGGACCGCTCGGCCCTGGTGGCCCTGCGCAAGCTCAGCGGCTTCGACACGGTCTTCAAGGCGCTGAGCGGCCTGCTGCCCGAGCGCAGTCTGCGGCTGCTCTTCCTGTCCGACTCGGTGCGCGTCTCGGACGCCCAGTTCGCGCATCTCAACGACATGCTGCGGGACGCCTGTTACATCCTGGACCTGGAGAAGGTCCCGCCGATGTACGTGAACCAGGACCCGCAGCCGAACGCGATGTGCATCGGTCTGGACGATCCGATCATCGTGGTGACGACCGGGCTCGTCGAACTGCTCGACGAGGAGGAGATGCGGTCGGTCATCGGCCACGAGGTCGGCCACGCGCTGTCCGGTCACGCCGTCTACCGCACGATCCTGCTGTTCCTCACCAACCTCGCGGTCCGGGTCGCCTGGATCCCGCTGGGAAATCTCGCGATCATGGCGATCGTGACCGCGCTGCGCGAGTGGTTCCGCAAGTCGGAGCTGTCCGCGGACCGGGCCGGACTGCTGGTCGGCCAGGACCTA
This sequence comes from Streptomyces populi, assembly GCF_002911015.1. Lineage (GTDB taxonomy): Bacteria > Actinomycetota > Actinomycetes > Streptomycetales > Streptomycetaceae > Streptomyces > Streptomyces populi. Next base: position 9,846 of record NZ_KZ626963.1, on the reverse strand, counting down.
CAGGCCTCGATGCGCGGTCTGATGAAGATCGCGGGCGGCAACCACCTGCACGAGATGAACGTGGACGCGTTCCTGGCGCAGGCGGAGGAGTACGAGTCGGCGGGCGACCTGCGGGACTCCGTGCTCAAGATCCTGAACGTGCTGCCCCGCACGCACCCCTTCACCGCGGTCCGCGCGGCCGAGCTGAAGAAGTGGGCGGAGTCCCGCGACCACCAGCGGATCATGGACGGCCACTACCCGCGGCGCGACGCGGACAAGGACACCTCGGTGTCGGACTCCTTCCGGCAGTCGGCGGCCAGCTACGCGAGCGACGTGAAGAACTCCAAGGACCCGCTGATGAAGCTGGTCAGCGACCTCGCGGGCGGCGCGGGCGACCTCGGGGGCCGGGTACGGCGCGGCTTCGGGGGCTTCGCGGGCGGCGCTCCCAAGGACGCCGCGGACGGCGGGGACACCGGAACCGGGCGGACTCCGCGCGAGGACCGCTCCGACGACGAGGGCACCGGGACCCGGGACTGACCACCCGCCGGGCGGCCGCACCCCGGCCCGGGGTGCGGCCGCCCGGCGGTCCGGCTACACCGTCGGCTGCGCGCTCCTGGCCAGCGCACCGCACACGGCGGTGGCGCTGCCGGTGGCGTACGGGTCGGTGCCGGCCGGACCTCCCGCCTTGGCCGTCTCGCCCGCGAGCAGCGGCCGCAGCCGGCTCACCGAGTCGTCCGAGCAGGCGAGCGGGCCGGCCTGGACGTAGGACACCGCCAGTTCGGCCTGGTGCATGCGCAGGTCGTCGCGGTCGAAGCGGAAGGTCAGCTCGCGCCGGACGGTGAACAGGGAGGCCTTGGCCCGGGCGTTCGCGCCGGTCGGCCTCAGCGCGTAGACGAAGGTGTGGTCGGCGACGACCTCCAGGGTGTTCGCGTCGAACTCGGTGGCCTGGAGGGTGCCCTGGACCCGGATCCTCTTGTCCGCGAGCTGTGTCCGGGTCGCGTCGAAGCGGACCAGCCAGCCGGTCGGGGCGTGCCGTCCGTCGGCGGCCGGGTGGTCGAAGCTCCGGTCGAACTGGTCGAGCTGCCGCGGGTCGAGCAGGATCCGTACGGGCCGGGTGGTGCCCCCGGTCAGGACGCTCGGGTCGAGGGACGACTCGACGAGGTAGTCCTTGGCGGTGGTCAGGGCGGTGACGACCTGGCTGTCGGAGAAGTGCGCGGTGCGCCGGACGGCGGGCATCGTGATGCCGTCGGCACCGGTGCGGAACTGGGCGGCCGGGCTGTCGGTGTACAGCTCGTCGGTGCTGGTGGAGCCGGGTACGGCGGTCCCCGGGGCGAGCGGGATCACCGTCATGCGCAGCGGTTCGGCCGACCGGGTGGCGGGGGCCTCGTACGGGTGGTGTACACCCATGTAGATCGCGGTGCCGAAGGCGATGGCTATCAGCAGGACGAGGATCAGGGCCTGCCGGGACAGTCCGCGCTGGAGGGGCGGCCGACGGCGTACGGCCGGGCTGTGGTCGGCCATGCGTTCCCGGGCGGAGAACTCCTGGAGGCGGGCAGCGCGGACGAACGACTCGTCGAAGACGACGGATCGGTACTCGTCCTCGCCACCGGCGGGAGCACCCTCGGGCGTCCCCTCAGGTGGGTCTCCAGGCCCGCCCATACCTTCAGAGTAGGTCTCCGAAGGCTCCGGTAAACGCTGCGGTGCACGACAAGTTCTGACAGGTTCTCACCAGGACGGTCACGCTGTGCGACGGACGCTGGCGCCCCGGTGGGGTGAGCGGCCTCAGGGTGTTCGCGGCACCGCCGACACCGTCGGCCGGGCGGGGACGGCGGAGACCGCCGGGCCCGGGCCGGTGAGCTTCTCCTGACCCTGTTCGAGGCCGGAGGAGGCGGGTGAGGGGACCTGGTCCCGGCCGCCGGAGGACGCGCCGCGGTAGACCGCGGTGAAGGCGAGGGCGACCATGCCGATGCCCATGACGAGGGCCAGGAGCCAGGCGACGGGGCGGTGCCAGCGGGTCTGCTTGCCGTAGGGCCGGCCGTACGTTCCCGGGAAGCCGTGACGGCCCTCCAGGATCTCGGCGTCGTCCGGGTCGTCCAGGTCGGGATCGTGGGCGAAGTCGCCGTGGCCGAAGCCGTCCTCGTAGCGCTCGTCGTCGCCGCGGGCGCCCCGGGCGTGCGCGCGGCGCGCCTCGGCCTCGGACGCCTCGGCGCGGGCCTGGGCGGCCGCGAGCAGCCGCTCCACGGCGGTCGGTTCGTGGAACACCGCCGCCCGTACGAAGTCCTCGTCGAAGACCACGGAGGCGAACTCTTCGTCCGCGCCCCCGCGGTCGTGGTCGTCGTCGGGCTCCCAGCCGTCAGGGAACGGCGTGCCCCCCACGTCCTCCGGCACGGGTCCAGAGTAGACCTGGGGGGTCAATTTGGGCAGACGGTACGGAAATTCGTCCGCATGACGGGACCGCGCCTCAGTGGATCGCGGGCCGTGAACCGTCCGCCGTGCGCCCCGGCGCCCGGCACCGCGCCGCCCGCGCGCCGGGCACGCGCCTCCGGACAGGGCCCGAGGACGCCCGGTACGCCCGCACGGGGCCGTCTCCCGGGCGGGACGGCCGAGAGGGCCCGCCCCGCCCCCGGCGGCGTCTCAGCGGCGGATGTGGCCGTCGCCCGTGACGATGTACTTCGTGCTCGTCAGTTCGGGCAGCCCCATCGGACCGCGCGCGTGGAGCTTCTGCGTGGAGATGCCGATCTCGGCGCCGAAGCCGAACTGGCCGCCGTCGGTGAAGCGGGTCGAGGCGTTCACGGCGACCGTCGTGGAGTCGACCAGCTGGGTGAAGCGGCGGGCGGCCTGCTGCGAGGTGGTGACGATGGCCTCGGTGTGGCCGGAACTCCACAGCCGGATGTGCGACACGGCCTTGTCGAGCGAGTCGACGACGGCGGCGGCGATGTCGTAGGAGAGGTACTCGGTGTCCCAGTCCTCCGCCGTGGCCTCCACGACGGTGGCCTTGGAGTCCTGGGCGAAGGCGAGGACCCGCTCGTCGGCGTGCACGGTGACCCCGGCGTCCGCGAGGGCCTCCAGGGCGCGCGGCAGGAACGCGGCGGCGATGTCCTGGTGGACCAGGAGGGTCTCGGCGGCGTTGCAGACGCTGGGCCGCTGGGCCTTGGAGTTGATCAGGATGTCGACGGCCATGTCGAGGTCCGCCTGGGCGTCGACGTAGACGTGGCAGTTGCCGGTGCCGGTCTCGATGACCGGGACGGTGGACTCCTGGACGACCGTGCGGATCAGGGACGCGCCGCCGCGCGGGATGAGGACGTCGACCAGGCCGCGGGCGCGCATCAGCTCGCCGACCGATTCCCTGCCCTCGCCGGGCACGAGCTGGATCGCGTCGGCGGGCAGCCCGGCGCCGCCCACGGCGTCGCGCAGGACCCGGACCAGGGCCGTGTTCGACTCGTAGGCGGAGGAGGAGCCGCGCAGCAGGACCGCGTTGCCGGACTTCAGGCACAGGGCGGCCGCGTCGACGGTCACGTTCGGGCGGGCCTCGTAGATGATGCCGACGACACCGAGGGGGACGCGGACCTGGCGCAGGTCGATGCCGTTCGGGAGGGTCGAGCCGCGGACGACCTCGCCGACCGGGTCGGGCAGCGCCACGACGTCGCGGACGTCGGAGGCGATCGCGCGCACGCGCTCGGGGGTGAGCGTGAGCCGGTCGATGACGCTCTCGCTGGTCCCGGCCTCGCGGGCCTTGGCGACGTCCTTGGCATTGGCGGCGACGATCTCGCTCGTACGGACCTCCAGCGCGTCCGCGATCGCGAGCAGCGCGTCGTCCTTCTCGGACCGCGGCAGAGGCGCCAGGTCGGCGGCGGCGGACTTCGCGCGGTAGGCGGCCTGGGTTACCGGGGACATGGAGTCGTACGGCGAGAGCGTGGTCATGGGGGAAGGGTAGTGCTCCCGGCGGGCCGGACCGGCGGTCGTCCCATTCGGCGAGACAGGCTCAAAAGGGATGAACTCCCACAGGTGTCGCCGGCAGCGGACCGTACCCCTCGGCGATCCGCTGGTGGTACGTCTCGCGGTCGATGACCTCCAGGCCGACGATCTCCCAGGGCGGGAGTTTGGCCGTCTGGCGGTGTTCCCCCCACAGCCGCAGCGCGACGGCCGCCGCGTCGTGCAGGTCGCGGGCCTCCTCCCAGTAGCGGATCTCCGCGTGGTCGCCCGCGTACCGGCTGGTCAGCAGGAAGGGGTGGTCGTGGGCGAGCTGTTCGAGACCGCGCCGCACCTCGCTCAGCGGGGCCTCGCCGCCCGACACGCTCAGCGTGACGTGCCACAGCCGGGGCTGGTCCGCCGGCTGCTCGCCCTCGTAGGTGTCACCGGCCGCGACGCTGGTCAGGGCCCGTTCCTCGCCCATCGCACGGGAGGCGGGACCACCGCGCGACGCCGCCGCCCCAGGGCGTACTCGTCTCACGACGGCCTCCTTTACCCGATCGGTCGTACCGAATCCCGGACTCTCCCTGCCACAAAGTTGAGCAGGTGAGAAGCCGCCGTGTGGCGGTTTTACGGAACGTCCACCGGTGGGGGCGGGGGATTCGGCCGTTTACGGGTGTAGTGGACAGCCGTTTCCGTGATGCTCCTGGGGCGCCTGTGCCGACGTCCGGCGGACGGGGCCGGCGTGACGACCGCCGGACGGTACGCGGGCACCACGGACGCGCACGACGGGACGCGTGCCCTACGGGTTCAGCAGGACCAGGTCGTCGCGGTGCACGACCTCGCGCTCGTACGCGGGGCCCAGCTCGCGCGCCAGCTCGCGGGTGGAGCGGCCGATCAGCTGGGGGATCTCCTTGGCGTCGAAGTTGACCAGCCCGCGCGCCACGGCCCGGCCCGTGCCGTCGCGCAGCTCGACCGGGTCGCCCGCGACGAACTCGCCCTCGACGCCCGCGATGCCCGCGGGCAGCAGCGAGGTGCGCCGCTCGACGACGGCGCGCACCGCCCCGTCGTCGAGGACGATGGCGCCCTGCGGCGTGGAGGCGTGCTGGAGCCACAGCAGCCGGTCGGCCGACCGCTTGCCGGTGGCGTGGAAGAAGGTGCCGGTGTCCCGGCCCGCGAAGGCGTCGGCGGCGTGGACCGCGCTGGTGAGCACCACGGGGATGCCGGCCGCGGCGGCGATCCCGGCCGCCTCGATCTTGGTGACCATGCCGCCGGTGCCGACGCCCGCCTTGCCCGCGCTGCCGATCTCGACGTGGGCGAGGTCGGCGGGCTCCCGCACCTCGGCGATCCGCGAGGTGCCGGGCCGGGAGGGGTCGCCGTCGTAGACCCCGTCCACGTCGGAGAGCAGGATCAGCAGGTCGGCGTGGACGAGATGGGCGACGAGGGCGGCGAGGCGGTCGTTGTCGCCGAAGCGGATCTCGTCGGTGGCCACCGTGTCGTTCTCGTTGACGACCGGCAGGGCGCCCATCGCGAGGAGCTTGTCCAGGGTGCGCGAGGCGTTGCGGTGGTGGGCGCGCCGGCTGGTGTCGTCGGAGGTGAGGAGCACCTGTCCGACGCGGATGCCGTAGCGGGCGAAGGAGGCCGTGTAGCGGGCCATCAGGAGGCCCTGGCCGACGCTGGCGGCCGCCTGCTGGCGGGCGAGGTCCTTGGGGCGGCGGCGCAGTCCGAGCGGTGCCAGGCCGGCCGCGATGGCACCGGAGGAGACCAGGACGATCTCCTTCTCTCCGCCGTCGCGCGCCTTGGCGAGGACGTCCACGAGCGCGTCGACCCGGTCCGCGTCGAGGCCGCCGGAGGCGGTGGTGAGCGACGAGGAGCCCACCTTGACGACGATCCTGTGTGCTTCGTTCACGGCGTACCTTGCGCTTGCCACCTGCGATCCGTCCCCTTCACGCGCGCGTCCCCTGCACCGCGCTCTCCGGCTTCGACAATCTACGGGAAGTGCGGCACGGCGTGTCCGCGCCGTTCGGTGGGCGGACGGTCCGGACCGGAGCGCGGCCGCGTCACCCCGGCGGACCGGCCTCCGCGTACACGGCGGCCGGGCCGGCGCCGCCCTTGCCCGCGAACGAATTACGGAGGGCCGTGACGCTCGCCGAACACGGCTCCGATCATCCCGCCGTACCCGTGAGGACCCGGCTCGAACGGATGCGGTGCAGAACCGTCCCGCCGGCGTTCTCGTCACCGGAAACGACCTCGATTTCCGGCCGCGGCGACCTCGGCCGCGGAAGATCCCCGGTCACGGTGACCGGGGAATCCGGCGCGAACGAAATGCGGCCCTCCGGACCGTCGGGGAATCCAGGTGCCCCAACGGCCCGCCACCAGAAAAGCCGAAAATCTTCTTGATTCCGTGGATCCCGTGTGAGCGCCAAAGTCACGGACGGAAAGGTTTTTCCCTTTCGAGAGGATTATCGGCCGTCGCACTCGATCACGGACGGATCCCGCGCACGGCGGGCACCCTCGTCGGCGCGGCGGGCGCTCCGGCGCTCCCCGTCGGCGTGACGCAGGGCTCACACGCCCCCTTCGCGCCCCGCGGGGCGACATCACCCCGGGACCCGCGGCCACCGGCGAACGGCCTGCCCCGGACGGCGTCTTCACCCGGCTCTTACCCAACTCACGCATAAAGCACGGCTGGACGGAACGCCGCTGGTCCGAAGGGGGAAGGAAACACCGCGGAGCAATACCCTCCGGATCTCCCGAGGCCAGGACCTGAACAGGCGGCGACACGGGGCGAACCGCGGACGCTTCAGAAGGCGGGATGGATGTACTGCGGCCGGGATGAATCACGCCACACTCCGGCAGCCTCGGCCATACCGGAGCGTACGCTAGGGTTCCGGCTACGTTAACCTAGCGCTGTGTCCCCTGCGCCTCGCCGCGGTCCCGAGGACCGGAATACGAGGCGCAGATGAGTTTGATCTGCGATCCCAGGAGCCCTGAGTATGCCTGTGCCGAATGGTAACGCTTCGCCCAAGATAAGCGTTGTCGTACCCGTTTACAAGGTTCAGGGATACCTGCGAGCCTGCTTGGACTCCATTCTCCAGCAGTCTTTCACCGATTTCGAGATCGTCGCCGTGGACGACCACTCCCCGGACTCCTGCGGCCGAATACTCGATGAATACGCCGGGATCGACAGCCGTGTCGTTCCCGTGCATTTCACGGAGAACCAGGGGATCGGAAAGGCGCGCGACGCGGGCGCGCTGAAGTCGCGCGGCGAGTACATCCTCTTCCTGGACAGCGACGACACCCTCGCCGAGGGCGCGCTCCAGGCCATCGCGGAGCGGCTCGAAGCCACCGGCGACCCGGACATCCTCCTGGTGAACCACGTCCGCACGTACTGGAACAACCGGGTCCAGGCGAGCGCCGCCGGAGAAATGCTCTCCGCCGCCGGCACGGACGTCTTCACGGCGCTGGAGCGCCCCGAATACCTGAACATGTTCGCCGTGGTGTGGAACCGGGCGTACCGCCGGGACTTCTACGTCGGCAACGGTTTCACCTTCACCGACGGCATCTACGAGGACGCCCTCATGGTCTACAAGACCATGCTGACGGCCGACCGCATCGCCGCCACCGACCATGTCTGCGTCGAATACCGCCAGCGCCGCCAGGGCAATTCCATGCGCACGCCCGGCCGCAAGCACTTCGGCATCTTCGAGCAGTACGCCCGGCTCTTCGAGTTCCTCGACGAGCGTCCGCACCTGGAGCCCGTGCGGGCCCTGCTGTTCGAGCGCATGGCCAGCCACTTCCTGTTCACCCTGGCCCGCGAGGACCGCATCGTCCCGCAGGACCGGGCGCCGTTCTTCAAGCTGGCCGCCGAACAGTACAAGCGCTTCAAGCCGAAGGACTTCACGGTTCCCGAGGGCACCATGGGCGTGAAGTTCGACCTCCTGGGCCGCGGTTCGTACCCCGCGTACGCCGCGATGACGATCGCGTCCTCCACCCGCCAGAAGACCATCAAGCGCATCACGAAGGCGAAGACGAAGCTCGGCAAGACGGCGTACAACCGGCTCTACCGTCTGCACAAGCGCCGCCCGATCGACGAGAACCTCGCGGTCTACGCGGCCTACTGGAACCGTGGAGTCGCCTGCAACCCCGCGGCCATCTACCACAAGGCCAAGGAACTCGCCCCGCAGGTCCACGGCGTGTGGGTCGTGCGCCGCGGCGCCGAGGAGAACATCCCCGCCGGCGTGGACTACGTGGTGGCGAACTCCCCCCGCTACTGGGAGGTCATGGCGCGCGCCAAGTACCTCATCAACAACGTCAACTTCCCCAACGAGTTCGTCAAGCGTCCGGGGCAGATCCACCTGCAGACGCACCACGGCACGCCGCTGAAGCAGATGGGCATCGACCAGCAGCGTTTCCCCGCGGCCGCCAAGAACATGAGCTTCGGCAAGATGCTCGAGCGCGCCGACCGCTGGGACCTGAGCCTGACCTCCAACCAGCACTCCACGGAGATCTGGGAGCGCGTCTACCCCTGCGCCTTCGAGGCCGTCGAGTACGGCTACCCCCGCAACGACGTCTACTTCCGGTCCACCGCCGAGGACGTCCAGCGGATCCGTACCGAGCTCGGCATTCCCGAGGGCAAGACCGCCATCCTGTACTGCCCCACGGTGCGCGACTACCAGACGGGATACGTCCCGCGGATCGACCTGGAGCGCTTCTGCCGTGAACTGGGCCCGGACCACGTCGTCCTGGTGCGCACCCACTACTTCTACGGTGCCGACCCGCAGCTCCAGGCGCTGCAGGAGCGCGGTCTGATCAAGGACGTGTCCGCCTACCCGGTGGTCGAGGACCTCTGCCTGGCGGCCGACGCGCTCATCACCGACTACTCGTCCATCATGTTCGACTACGCCTGCCTGGACCGTCCCATCGTCACCTACGCGGACGACTGGGAGGTCTACAGCCGGGCCCGCGGCGTGTACTTCGACATCCTCTCCGGGAACCCGGGAGAGACGCCGGGCGCGAGCGCGACGAACGAGGACGAGCTGATCGAGGTCTTCCGTTCCGGCGCCTGGAACGGCGAGCGGGCCGCCGGGCTGCGCGCGGCGTTCCGCGAGCGCTTCGTCCAGTTCGACGACGGCAACGCCGCCGAGCGTGTCGTGCGCAGGCTGTACCTGAACCAGGAGCCCGAGCCGGCCATCGTCCCGCTGGACGAGCGGACCCCGGCTCCGGCCCCGAACGCCGCCCCGGCGCGGATCGTGGCGCAGCGCTCCGGCGAGCAGCACGGCCTCATCGACGCGTGATCCTGCCGACGTACGTCTGACAGCGAGTGGCCCGGACCGGTTCCGGGCCACTCGGCCGTTCAACGAGAGAAACCGAGAAGCACCATGGCATCGCACCCCAGGATCACCAAGGCTGTCATTCCCGCGGCGGGTCTGGGCACCCGGTTCCTGCCGGCGACCAAGGCCACTCCCAAGGAGATGCTGCCGGTCGTCGACAAGCCGGCGATCCAGTACGTGGTCGAAGAAGCCGTGTCCGCGGGTCTCGACGACGTCCTGATGATCACGGGCCGCAACAAGCGCCCCCTCGAGGACCACTTCGACCGCAACTACGAGCTGGAATCCGCCCTCCAGAAGAAGGGCGACGCGAGTCGGCTCGCCAAGGTCCAGGAGTCCAGCGACCTCGCGACCATGCACTACGTGCGCCAGGGCGACCCCCGGGGCCTGGGCCACGCCGTCCTGTGCGCGGCCCCCCACGTCGGCCACGAACCCTTCGCCGTCCTCCTCGGCGACGACCTGATCGACCCCCGCGACCCCCTGCTCGCCCGCATGGTCGAGGTCCAGGAACAGCACGGCGGCAGCGTCATCGCCCTCATGGAGGTCGCCCCCGAACAGATCCACCTCTACGGCTGCGCCGCCGTCGAGACCACCGACCAGGACGACCTGGTCAAGGTCACCGGCCTGGTCG
>NZ_KZ626962.1 GCF_002911015.1 Streptomyces populi | reverse complement strand
CTTTCCTCCGGGCGCTTCCCTTCGGTCTTGCGTTTCCGACTCTATCAGACCGTTTCCGTATCCGATTTCCTCGGTGCTTTCCAGGTTCCCGCTTCCGCGTTTCCCTTTCCGGCGAGTCCAAACTCTATCAGTCCTTTTCCGTCTCACTGACCGCCATCCCGCGGACATGCGGAACGCGACCCGAGATAGGATCTGACAAGTTGGGTGCTGCCGGGCAACGACGCCTTGCTCACGCCGCTCATCCTCAAGCAGGAGTACGACTCTACATGGGGTGCGGGAGCGGGCGCAAATCGTTTGCCCTGTCCTCTTCGGCGCCAACCGGGATCTCTCGCGCGGAACCGGCACTTCATATGACATACCCTGCTCAACAGTGCCCTGTTCGGGACAGGCAGTGACGGCCCGTACAGATCTCCACCCCCCTCGGAGGCTTTCCATGACCACCGTGACGTCCCCTCTCGCAGGACGCGCCATCGGACTCGCCGCGGTACCGGACCCCGTGTTCTCCGGAGCGATGGTCGGCCCCGGCACGGCCATCGACCCCGAGCGCGAGCCCTCGGAGGCCGTCGCTCCCGTTGACGGAGTGATCGTCTCCCTTCACCCGCACGCGTTCGTCGTCGTCGACGGCGAGGGCCACGGCGTGCTCACGCACCTGGGCATCGACACCGTGCAGCTCAACGGCGAGGGCTTCGAGTTGCTCGTCAACAAGGGAGACACCGTGACGCGCGGCCAGGGCATCGTGCGGTGGAACCCCGCCGCCGTCGAAGAGGCCGGCAAGTCTCCTGTATGCCCGGTCGTGGCGCTCGAAGCCACGGCGGACTCCCTCTCGGACGTCATCGAGGTCGGCGACGTGAAGGCCGGTGACTCGCTCTTCGGTTGGCAGTGACACCGGCGCTGTCCAGGACAGCGCGTTCGACAACGATCACGGCGGCGGTACCCGCCGCACTATTCGGAGACGGGTGAGATGGAGACAACGCTGCGAGGCGTCGGCGTGAGCCACGGTGTGGCGATCGGCGAGGTTCGGCACATGGGAACGGCAGTCCTTGAACCGCCTGCCAAGCAGATCCCGCCGGAGGACGCGGCCCGCGAACAGGCACGCGCCCTCAAGGCCGTGGAAGCTGTGGCGGCCGACCTGATTGCGCGCGGCAATCTGGCGGGAGGCGAAGCCCAGGCGGTGCTCGAGGCCCAGGCCATGATGGCTCAGGACCCCGAGCTGACGGCTGATGTGAACCGGCGGATCGCCGTCGGCAGCACGGCCGAGCGCGCGGTCTACGACGCGCTCGCCGCCTACCGGGCGCTGCTGGCCGGCGCCGGTGAGTACCTCGCCGGCCGTGTGGCCGACCTCGACGACGTACGGAACCGTATCGTCGCCCGGCTGCTCGGCGTGCCCATGCCGGGCGTCCCGGACAGCGACGAGCCCTACGTCCTCATCGCGCGTGACCTCGCGCCCGCCGACACGGCACTGCTGGACCCGACCCTGGTCCTCGGCTTCGTCACCGAGGAGGGCGGGCCGACCAGCCACAGCGCGATCCTGGCGCGTGCGCTGGGTGTACCGGCTGTCGTGGCGCTCCCCGGTGCGGGTGAGCTCGCCGAGGGCACGGTGATCGCCGTCGACGGCAGCACCGGTGAGATCTTCGTGGAGCCGAGCGCGGAGAAGAAGGCACAGCTGGAGGCCGCGGCCGCCGAGCGCAAGGCTGCGCTCTCCGCGTCGACCGGCCCGGGGGCCACCTCCGACGGGCACAAGGTGCCGTTGCTGGCCAACGTCGGCGGCCCGGCGGACGTGTCGGCGGCCGTGGAGGCCGGTGCCGAGGGCGTCGGTCTGTTCCGTACCGAGTTCCTCTTCCTCGACGACAGCAAGCAGGCGCCGTCCGAGGAGAAGCAGATCGAGGCCTACCGCCAGGTGCTCGAGGCCTTCCCCGAGGGCCGTGTCGTGGTGCGGGTCCTGGACGCGGGCGCGGACAAACCGCTGGACTTCCTGACCCCGGCCGACGAGCCGAACCCCGCGCTCGGCGTGCGCGGACTGCGTACGCTGCTCGACCACCCCGACGTACTGCGTACGCAGCTCACCGCTCTCGCGAAGGCCTCGGACGGACTGCCGGTCTATCTCGAGGTGATGGCGCCGATGGTCGCGGACCGTACGGACGCGAAGGCGTTCGCGGACGCGTGCCGTGAGGCCGGGCTGCGGGCGAAGTTCGGCGCGATGGTGGAGATCCCGTCGGCCGCGCTGCGGGCGCGGTCGATTCTGCAGGAGGTCGAGTTCCTCTCCTTGGGGACCAACGACCTCGCGCAGTACACGTTCGCAGCCGACCGGCAGGTGGGCGCGGTGTCCCGTCTGCAGGACCCGTGGCAGCCGGCCCTTCTCGACCTGGTCGCGCTGTCCGCCGAGGCGGCGAAGGCCGAGGGCAAGAGCTGCGGTGTCTGCGGTGAGGCCGCGTCGGACCCGCTGCTGGCCTGTGTGCTGACCGGTCTGGGTGTCACCTCCCTGTCGATGGGTGCCGCGTCGATCCCCTATGTGCGGGCGACGCTGGCCAAGTACACGCTGGCCCAGTGCGAGCGGGCCGCCTCGGCCGCGCGTGCCGCGGACACGGCGGAAGAGGCGCGCATCGCGGCGCAGGCGGTGCTGTCCGGCGAGTGAGCCGGACGGCGCCGTCGGTCGACGGCAGCGGTTGACGGTACGGAGGGGCGCTCCATCTGCGGATGGGGCGCCCCTTTTCGCGTTCAGTGCGTGTGGCCCGTCCCCTTTTCCTCGTCTCCGAGGTCGGGCGGTACGCAATAGTCGACGCCTGATTCCGGGGAGACCAGATCCCCGGATTCGATGTCGGTGCAGTAGGCGTCGAACACCTCTCCGGCGGTGAGGGGCTCCAGGTCGTCGCCGCGCAGACGCCATCCGTAGACACGGTCGGTGGTGTCGGGTGCGGTGATGCGCATGACGAGACCGCAGGCGCTTCGGGTGGCGATGCCGAGGGCCAGGACGGTGGTGAATTCGAGGGCTTCGGATTCGTCGAGGTGTGCGGCGCCTTCGGTGCGTCCTTCCGTCCGCAGTACGGCGACGAGCGTGTCGGGGGCGGACGAGACGCTGCACACCAGGTGGAGTTCTCCCGGGCTCGCGGTGTCGACGACACGGGTGAGGAGATGGGCGGCGCGGACGAAGGAGGCGCGGCCGATGTCCTCGCCGCAGGTCGCGCAGGTGCCCGTACGGGCCAGGAGAGTGGTCGCGTACTCCCAGGTGGCCCGGCGGACCGCTTCGTCGACGAGGTCGGGGACCAGCTGGTCGAGGGGCTGTCCGTCGTAGGGGACGGTGGGGCCGGTCGCCGCCAGTTGGGCGGTGAAGCGGGTTCGGCTGACCGGGGTGTCGGGTTCCAGGCCGCTTTCGGCGCAGAATTCGGCGTACTCCTCGGGGTCGAAGAGTGCCACCGTGGTGTGGCCGCCCTGGGCCGCGAGGGTCTTGAGCAGGGCTTCGACCTGCTGGAGATAGGTCGTGTGGTCGTCGAAGGCGAAGGTGCGGTAGCGCCGCATCGCCCGGAAGTCCTGTTCGTCGGTCAGCAGGCCGATGGTGCCGGCGATTTCGCGGCGCAGGACGCGTCGCATGCTGTGGTTCTGGGTGTGCGCCATGTTTCCCCCTGTGCACAGTCGATCAATGCTCACTCACAGTAACCGGCGGCACTGACAACGCGGGGCGGGTGAGCCGGTCGCGCACGAGGTGATGCTGGAACACGCAGGTCACGGCTATGGTCGCGCCGAAGAAGGTCCACCCGAGGGGGCCGGCGGCGATGGCCGCTGTGACGGCGAGTGGTCCGACGCTGCGCTGCGCGGCCTGTGCCAGTCCGTGGACGCCGAGGTAGGCGCCCTGCGCGGTGTCCGGGGCGAGCGCGACGGAGAGTTCCCAGGAGACGGTGGCATGGAGCATCTCGGCCACCGTGAAGGTGATGGCCGCCGCGGTGAGGGAGAGGGTCACGGCCACGGTTCCCCCCGTCGCGGAGAGGGCCATGGCGACACCGCCGAGGGCGAAGAAGGCGGAGAGCGGGACGAGCAGCGCACGTGCGGCGGCTGTCGTGGCGCCGAACCGGGCCAGGGGGACCTGGAGGGCCACGACCATCACGCTGTTCAGGACCAGCAGCAGGGGCGCGAGGCCGTGGGGCGCACGGTCGGAGTGGGCGATGCACAGAGGCAGTCCGACCTTGAACACGGCGTCGTCGAGGAAGAGGACGGTCTCGGTGGCGACGTAGGCGAGGTAGGTGCGGTCGCGCCAGGGACCGGCGGGCCGCGCCGCGGGGGCGGAGGTCTTCGATGTGGCGACCGTGCGGGCGGCCGAGGGCGGTTCGCCGCAGCGGGCGGTGGCGAGAGCCACGAGCACGAACGAGAGGGCGTCACCGGCGAGCAGCCACTGGTACGCGGCCGTGGTCCCGAGGGTCAGTGCCGCTGCCGCCACGAGGCCTCCCAGGGCCCAGCCGGCGTTGGCGACGGTGCGGTTGAGTGCTTGGTAACGGACTCGGTCGGGACCCGAGACGCGGGTGGCGTAGAGCTTGGTCAGGACGTTCGCCGCGCGGTCCCCGAAGCCGCCGACGGCGGAGAACACCAGGAGGAGGGCGTAGTCGTCGGTGGTCAGCAGGGCGAAGGAGGCGAAGGCCCGCAGGAGTTGGAGCGCGATGAGCACGCGGGTGAGCGGCAGACGGTCGGCGACGATCCCGCCCAGGGGCGGGCCCGCGATGCCGACCGCTCCGGCCACGGCCGCGACGGTACCGATCTGCGCGACCGAGAGGCCGGCCACGTAGGTGAAGTACAGGACGGAGACGGACGCCCACAGGCCGCTGCCGATGCGGTCGGCCAGGGAGATCCAGAGCATTCTCCGTCCGTCGGGGCCTCCTGGCGTGCGTGTCGGCCGTGCGGCTGCGCGACGCGTCGGACTCACTGCTCCCCCTTGCCTCGAATTATGTATTGATACATACTCAGAAACGTGGCAGCACAATATTCGATCAGTGGCACGACGGCCAAGGGAATTGCCTCGTCCGTCGAACGAGGTGTGTCCGAGGGCGCGTTGGAGCCGGGTACCGCACTGCCTCCGGTGCGCGCGCTCGCCGACCGGCTCGGAGTGAGCCCCGGGACGGTCGCGACGGCGTACAAGGAACTGCGGCAACGCGCGATCGTGGTGACCCGCGGGCGCGGCGGGACCGTGGTGGCCGCCGCACCCGCGGTGGCGTCACGGCGGCCACCGCGCGTGCCGGACGGGCTGCGCGACCTGGCGGGCGGCCATCCGGACCCCGAGTTGCTCCCTCGTCTGGTGCCGCCGTCGCGACTCTCCCCGGGTGCTCGTTCCCACCGCAGTACGCCGCGTCTGGCGCGGTTGGAAGGGGTCGTGCGCGACTGGCTGGAGCCCGATGGGGTGCCGACGGAACACGTGACGTTCGCTCACGGTGCGCTGGACCTGATCGGACGGCTGCTGTCGGTGGAGCTGCGTCCGGGGGACGCGGTCGCGATGGAGGATCCCGGCTATCACCATCTCCTGGACCTGGTCACGGCGCTGGGACTGCGCACGGTTCCGGTCGCGGTGGACGAGCAGGGCATCCGCCCCGAGGCCTTGCGGGCGGCCCTGCGGGCAGGGGTGCGCGCGGTGGTGTTCAGCCCGCGGGCGCAGAATCCCTGCGGGGGCAGCTTCTCGGGAGCCCGGCGGGACGCGCTCGTGGACGTGCTCCAGGAGGCACCCGACGTGCTGGTCGTGGAGAACGATCACGCGTCGTCGGTCGCCGACGCGCCGCTGCGCACTCTGACCGCGGGCGGTCTGAACCGCTGGGTCCATGTACGTACGGTGAGCAAGTTCCTGGGGACCGACCTGCGGTGGGCGGCCGCGGCGTGCGATCCGACGACACTGGCCCGTCACGACGGCCGCCTGCTGCTGACGTCGGGCTGGGTCAGCCATCTGCTGCAGGAGACGGTGTACGGGCTGATGACGGACGACGGCACGCGCGCGTTGGTGGCACGCGCCCGGGAGACCTACGCGCTGCGCCGGAACACGCTGCTCCGTGAACTGGCCTGCCGCGGCACGAAGGCGCACGGTGCGAGCGGGATGAACGTCTGGGTGCCGGTGCGGGACGAGTCCGCGGTCGTGAACGGGCTGCGTTCCCACGGATGGTGGGTCGCGGCGGGCGCGCGTTTCAGGACCTCGGCCGCGCCCGGTGTGCGGATCTCGGTCGCGGAACTCCCGCCCGCCGACGCTGTGCGCCTGGCCTCCGACTTCACCGCCGTGCTCGGCGAGTCGGAGGCCACCTACGGAGGATGATCAGCCGCGCTCGCGGGCCAGCTTCTCGTAGAAGCGCAGGAGTTCGACGTCGTCCACGGAACCGACGTTGACGGCCTTCTCCATGGACGCGCCCTGGAGGAGGCGCTTGACCGGCACCTCGATGCGCTTGCCGGTCAGGGTGTGGGGCACTCCGGGCACTTCGATGACCTCGTCGGGAACGTGGCGCGGGGAGAGCTGCTCGCGGATGGTCCCCTTGATGCGCTTCAGGAGGTCCTCGTCCAGGACGGCTCCGGGAGCGAGGTGGACGAACAGCGGCATCCAGTAGCCTCCGTCGGGCTGCTCGACGCCGATGACGAGCGACTCCTTGATCTCGGGGAGGCGCTCGACGGCTTCGTAGATGTCGGCCGAGCCCATGCGCACGCCGCCTCGGTTGAGCGTGGAGTCGGAACGGCCGTGGATCACGACGGAGCCCCGGGAGGTGATGGTGATCCAGTCGCCGTGGCGCCACACTCCGGGATACGTGTCGAAGTAGCTGTCGTGGTAGCGGCTGCCGTCGGGGTCGTTCCAGAAGCGGATGGGCATGGACGGCATGGGGTTGGTGACGACCAGTTCGCCGACCTCGTCGGTGAGGGGCTTCCCGCCGGCGTCCCAGGACTGGAGGTCGGTGCCGAGGCCGGGGGCCTGGAGTTCGCCGATGTACACCGGGAGGGTCGGTACCGCTCCGGCGAAGCAGGAGCACACGTCGGTACCGCCGCTGACGGAGGCGATCCACAGGTCCTCCCGGACCTCGTCGTGCAGCCAGCGGAATCCGTCGGGCGGCAGCGGCGAGCCGGTCGTGGCGACGCACCGCACGCGGCCGAGGTCGAAGTCCCGCGAGGGGTGCACGTCCGCCTTCCGGCAGGCCATCACGTACGCGGCGGACGTACCGAAGAGGGTCGCTCCGGTGCGTTCGGCGATGCGCCACTGGGCGCCCGTGTCCGGGTACCCGGGGCTGCCGTCGTACAGCACGATCGTGGTGCCCGTCAGGAGGCCGGAGACGAGGAAGTTCCACATCATCCAGCCGGTGGACGTGTACCAGAAGAAGCGGTCCCCGGGACCCAGGTCGCAGTGCAGGCCGAGCTGCTTGAGGTGCTCGACGAGGATGCCGCCCTGGGACTGGACGATGGCCTTGGGGAGGCCGGTCGTGCCGGAGGAGTAGAGCACCCACAGCGGGTGGTCGAAGGGGACCTGCTCGAAGACGGGCTCCACGTCGGCGGAGGTCAGCGCCGACCAGTCCAGGGCGCCCTCGGACGCCTCGGTGCCCAGCAGCGGGATGTGGACGACGGCCCTGAGGGTGGGCAGTTCACGGCGCAGTTCGGCGACGGTGTCACGGCGGTCGTGCTCCTTGCCGCCGTAGCGGTAGCCGTCGACGGCGAACAGGACCACGGGTTCGACCTGCTGGAAGCGGTCGAGGACGCTGCGGGCGCCGAAGTCGGGGGCGCAGGAGGTCCAGACTCCGCCCACGGCGGCCGTGGCGAGCAGGGCGACCACGGCCTGGGGGACGTTCGGGAGGTAGCCGCTGACACGGTCTCCGGGGCGTACCCCGAGGGCACGCAGCTCGGTGGCCAGGGATCCGACCTGGCGGCGCAGCTCGGACCACGTCACGGGGACGGACTCGTGGGTCTCGTCGACATGCAGGAGGGCCGGTTCGTCCGCACGGGTCTCCGCGGCGCGCAGCGCGTGCTCCGCGTAGTTGAGGGTTCCTCCGGGGAACCACGCCGCGCCGGGCATGGCGCGATCGCCGAGCACGCGCGTGTAGGGGGTCGAGAACCGTACGTCGAACCATTCGGTGACGGCTTTCCAGAACGTGTCCAGTTCGTCGACCGACCAGCGGTGCAGGGCCGCGTAGCCTCCGTCCGCCGGGGCTCCGTGCCGTTCGGCCGCCCAGGCCTGGAACTTCGTGACCTGCGCCTGGGCGATGCCCTCGGCGGTGGGCTGCCAGAGCGGTGAGGGGTTCGTGGTGGACATGGGGCGGCTCCCGGGCTGTGCGCGTCGTGGGCGTCGGTCGCGCACGAGCGGGGGTGTGCGCGTCACGCGGCTGACACGGACGATGCCATGTGATCGACTTCTTTACCAGGGCACGCCCCACATAGTCGGCTACATGAAGATGTGGCGTTGCAACAGGTGAACGGCAGTTGAACGGCTCACTCGACGGGCGCCGGTGATGGCAGGGTGAGCAGCATGAACGGTCGTGACCTGGTGCGTTCGGTGAAAGCGGTCGGCTCGGGGGGCACCACTCGGGGGTTCCTCACGGTGCGGGCCGCGTGGCGTAGAAGGCGCGCGGATGCCACCGGGCTGCCGCGGCAGGGCTCGGAGCGGGCCCGGGTGCCCGGGCCGGTGCTCGGTGTGGAGCCGGGCCCCGGTGGCGGAGTGGTCCGCTTCACGCGCTCGGAACTGCGGATCACGGTCACGGTGGGCGGAGCGGTCTTCTGGGGCTGGGACGCGGTCGCGCCGGAGCCGTCGTACGCCCTCGCGGACCGCTCCCCCGAGCCGGACCCGCGGGCCGTTCTGGAGCCGGACAAGGACGGCGGCTGGCGGGTCGTGGCCGAACGGGTCACGGTCGTGGTCTCACGGCACGGCGCGGTCCAGGTCCTCACCCCCGGCGGAGTGGCCCTGCGCCGGGATCTGCCGCCCCGGTGGTGGGAACCCGTCGGCGGTGGCGCGGGCCGCTGGATGCAGCGTTCCGAAGTGGCGGCCGACGCCCGGTTCTTCGGTCTGGGCGGTCGGGCGGCGGGACTCCGGCTGCGTGAGGGGACGTACCGGCTGTGGAACACGGATCCGGGGCAGGCCTTCGGGCCGGGCGACGGTCCGCCGTGTCTCACAATGCCCGTGCAGATGGTCGTCGCCGACGCGGGCACGCACCTCGTGTTCCACGACACGTCGTGGGACGGCACCGTGACCCTGCGGGAGGGCGAGGAGGGCGCCGGCTCCGGTCACGACCGGGCGGGCTCGTGCGAGCTGCGCATGGACGGCGGCCCGCTGCGCTGCTGGGTGATGGTGGGGACTCCCGCGCGCGTGCTGCACTCGTGGGCGTCGCTGACCGGTGCCGCGGCGCTGCCGCCCGCGTGGGCGCTGGGGTACCAGCACGCGCGGTGGGGTTTCGGCAGTGAACAGGAGGTGCGCAGGATCGTCGCGGGCTACCAGGAGCGGGACCTGCCGCTGGACGCCGTGCATCTGGACGTCGACCACTTCGACGCCCACCAGGTGTTCACCGTCGATCGCGACCGCTTCCCGAAGCTTCCGCTGCTCGCCGACGAACTGCGGCGCGACGGGATACGCCTGGTGTCCGTCGTCGACCCGGCGGTCAAGGCGGAGCCGGGCAACGCCGTGTACGACAGCGGTCTCGGCGAGGACGCCTTCGTGCGGGGCGCCTCGGGGCAGCTCGTGCGCGGCGTCGCACGGCCCGGGGAGGCCGTTTTCCCGGACTTCACGGACGCGCGGGCGCGCGCGTGGTGGGGCAGGCTCTACGAGGAGCGGCTCGCGCAGGGGTTCGCGGGGTTCTGGCACGACATGAACGAGCCGACGTCGTTCACCGCCTTCGGGGAGTCGACGCTGCCGCGTTCGGCCCGGCATTCCCTGGAGGGCCGCGGCGGTGACCACCGCGAGGCGCACAACGTGTACGCGCTGGGCATGGCCCGTGCCGCCTACGAGGGGCTGCGTGAACTCGCTCCCCGGGAGCGGCCGTTCCTGTTCTCGCGCTCCGGATGGGTGGGGTTGCAGCGCTACGCGGGGACACGGTCCGGGGACGTGGCCACGGGCTGGCCCGGGTTGCGGGCGTCGTTGTCCCTGGTGATGGGACTCGGACTGTGCGGGGTGCCCTACTCGGGGCCCGATGTGGGCGGCTTCGACGGCAGCCCGTCGCCCGAGCTCTATCTGCGGTGGTTCCAGCTCGGGGCGTACCTCCCGCTGTTCCGCACGCACGCGGGTCCCCGGGCCGGACGCAGGGAGCCCTGGGAGTTCGGCGACGAGGTGCTGGAGCACGCGCGCGTGGTGCTCGTCGAACGGCGGCGGCTGCTCCCGTACTTCATGACGCTGGCGCACACCGCGCGCCGCACGGGCGCCCCGTACGTCCGGCCGCTGTGGTGGGGCGGTCCCGAGGACCGGGCACTGCGCGACTGCGAGGACGCCTTCCTGCTCGGCGACGGCCTTCTGGTGGCGCCGGTGCTGGACCGGGGTGCGCTGCGGCGGACGGTGCAACTGCCGAGGGGGCGTTGGTACGACACGTTCACCGAGGAGGCGTACGAGGGGCCGGCTCAGGTGTCCGTGGACGCCCCCCTGTCGCGGATCCCGGTGTTCGCGCGGGCCGGTGCCGTCCTGCCCGTGCGCGGCGCCGACGGTGGTCTGGAGCTGGAGGCGTGGGCGCCCGCGCGCGGAGGCGGTGGGGGCGGGCTCGTCGTGCCGGACACCGGGGACGGCCGGGAGGAGCCGGAGGCCGAACGCCACGTGTCCCGCTGGGAGGGGGACGAGGTGGTGGTCCGACGGGCCGACGGCGCGGGGGGCCTGAGCGAGCCGTCGTACCCGGTGCGGGTGCGGGGACTCGGGAATACCGGGTCCTGACCCTCAGCTGTACCGTCCCTCGAACCAGGCGCGGGCCGCCGCGGTGTGGAGCGGGAAGGCGAGTTCGGCCGGGCGGCGCAGCAGATGCCAGCCTTCCGTCTCGTTCGTGGCGGCGGGCTGCGGCAGTTCGGCGGCGGGGCGTTCCGGGAGGAGCCCGAAGAGCAGCAGGTGACCGGCGGGAGAGCTCATCGCGTCGGCGAGCCGCACGTCCCTGTTCGCGGCGTCGATGCCCGTCTCCTCCTTGAGCTCGCGCACGACGGCCTGCCGCCAGTCCTCCCGGTGGTCGATGAATCCCCCGGGCAGCGCCACGCCCCCGCGCGCGGGGGCGATGGTCCGGGTGATGACGACCAAGGAGGCGCCCTTGTCGTCGTACACGGGTTGCAGGGCCACCGCGACCGGCAGCGGATTGCGGTAGGCGACCGTGCCGCAGGCGGCACAGGTACGGGGCCAGCCGGAGACGCCCTCTCCGTAGGGGGCGCCACAGCTCGAGCAGTGGGAGTCGGGCGCGAAGTCGGCGGGCGGGTGCGGGGTTTCGGACACGCCGCGGACTGTAGCCCATCACGGAACGGACGTCTCCGTGTCGGACCGGATGGCGGGCGGGGGCGGAACGGTCCGGCGGGGAACGGTCCGGCGGGGCGTCCGGAATCATCCCCGTGGCGCCGGGCGGGCCGACGGGCGCTCCCTCGCCCGGGAGCACCCGCCGGCCCGCCCGGCGCCCTGCCCAATTCGCGGTGCCCGTGACACACTTCTGACGTTCCGTCAGATCAAGTGTCCTGGAGGGACCGTGTCGCACACACGCACACCTGTCGTCGCCGGGTGGTTCACCGGGGAGGGGGAGGGCTTCCGCCTGCTCGGCACACGGTGCTCGGCGTGCTCCTCGGTGTTCTTCCCCCGCGAGGACGCCTTCTGCCGCGATCCGGGGTGCGCCGGCGGCGAGCTGACGGAGGTGCCACTGTCCCCCCGGGGCCGCGTCTGGTCGTACACCGACAGCCGGTACCGACCGCCGTCACCCTATGTGACCGACCCGGAACTCTCCTGGAAGCCCTGCGCGTTGATCGCTGTGGAGCTGGAATCCGAGCGCCTCGTGGTGCTCGGCCAGGCGGTTCCCGGGATCACCGTCGCGGATCTGGCGGTGGGCATGGAGGTGGAGGTCGTCCCCGGCGTGCTGCACGAGGACGAGGAGACGACCTGGACGACGTGGCACTGGCGGCCGACAGGGGTGACGGCATGAAGGACACGGGGCGGACAGGGGTGACGGCATGACCGGTGACGTGGCGGTGCTCGGTGCGGGGATGCACCCGTGGGGCAAGTGGGGTCGCCGTTTCGTCGAGTACGGGGTCGCCGCGGCGCGCGCGGCACTGACCGACGCGGGGATCGGCTGGCGGGACGTCGACTCGATCGTGGGCGCAGCCACCGTGCGCGGAGGCTATCCGGGGTACGTGGCGGGAGCGACGTTCGCGAAGGCACTGGGATGGCGGGGAACACGGGTGGCGAGCGTGTACGCGGCCTGCGCCTCCGGGGCGCAGGCACTGGGCACGGCGCGTGCGCAGATACTCTCGGGCCTCGCCGAGGTGGTCCTCGTGGTGGGCGCGGACGCGGCGCCCAAGGGGTTCTTCCGCCCCGCCGGCGGGGACCGGCCGGACGATCCGGACTGGCTGCGCTTCCGTGTCCTCGGGGCGACGAATCCGACGTACTTCGGGCTGTACGCGCGGCGCCGGATGGCCCTCTACGGCGACACCCCGGAGGACTTCGCCCAGGTGAAGGTGAAGAACGCGGCTCTGGGCGCGCTCAATCCCAACGCCCGTTACCGCAAGAGGGTCACGGCCGAGGAGGTCGCCTCGTCGGCCGTGGTCGCCGATCCGCTGCGGCTGCTCGACATCTGCGCGACGTCGGACGGCGGCGCCGCCGTGGTGCTGGCCGGCATGGAGTTCGCCCGGCGGCACGGGGCCGCCGAGCCCGTACGGATCCGCGCCGTGTCGACCGTGTCGCCGCGCTATCCGAACACCGTGCTGGACCTGCCGGACATCGCCACGGACTCCGCTGCCGGTGCGGAGCCCGCCGAGGAGACCTTCCGGGCTTCCATCGCCCGAGCGGCTTACGAGGAGGCCGGTATCGGGCCCGAGGACCTCTCGTTCGCCGAGGTCTACGACCTGTCGACCGCGTTGGAACTGCAGTGGTACGAGGACCTGGGGCTCTGCGGGGAGGGCGAGGCCGCCAAACTCCTGAGGGAAGGCGCCACGGCACTCGGCGGGCGCATACCGGTGAACGTCAGCGGCGGGCTCGCCTCCTTCGGGGAGGCCGTTCCGGCGCAGGCCATCGCCCAGGTGTGCGAGCTGACCTGGCAGTTGCGTGCCGGTGCGGGTGACCGGCAGGTCACCGGGGCACGGGTGGGGATCACCGCGAACCAGGGGTTGTTCGGCCACGGTTCTTCGGTCGTGGCGGTGCGGTAGCACCGCGGTGGTGGTCCCGCGGCATCGGTCCCGCGGTGGTCCGCGCCTGATCCGGGGATCCGGCGCGGACCGGCGCACGCTCCGCCGCCCCGGACCGCCCCATGCGTCTCCCCCGGCACGGATGACACCACCCACGGACCGGTCCCGGTCGACCCTTGCGTGCGGCGCGCCCGGGCCCTCTCCGACACTTACCGTGACGACCCGGAAATCCTGCGTGAACACCTCGTGAATCGCTCACCGGCGTACGCCGACAGCGGCACCATGCTGCTGTGCCCTCCTGGACGGATATGATCCGTTTCGCCTTCCAGCCGGTCGTCAATCTGACGACCGGAGGGGTCGCGGCGCTGGAGACGCTCGCCCGTCCGGAGTCCGGCGACATCCTGGCGCAGGCACGTCGCGACCCCGAACTGGACGGCCGACTGGCCGCGTTGGCGGTCAGGGCCGCCGCCCGCGGGGAGACGCTGCTGCCCCTGCACGTGAACGTGTTCGCCGGAACGCTGGCCGACCTCGGCCGGCTCTCGGCACTGCGCGACGAGGTGCGGGAAGCCGGACGGCTGCCCTGCGAGGTGACCGTCGACGTCGTCCCGCCGTACACGCACGTGCCGCAGCACGCCCTGCTGGAGGCGGTGGCCGCGGTGCGCGGCGAGGGGTTCCACATCTGCGCGGACGGGATCGGTGACGGCGACGTACCGCTGCGCCTGCTCACGGATCTCGCCCCGGAGCTGATGAAGCTCGACGTGTCCCTGCTGTCGCGGCCCGCGGCGGTGCGCGCGATGCGGACGCTGTGCGAACAACTCGGCGCGCTGCTGTCCGTCGAGGGCGTCGAAACGGAACTGCAGTGCGCCGCCGCGCTGTCTGCGGGGGCACAGCTCGCGCAGGGCGACCTGTTCGCGCCGCCCGCCCGGCGCCCCTCGGCGGACGTGTACGTTCCGGCGTTGACGTCCGGTGTCCACGGAGCGCCCCGGTCCGGGCCGTCCGTGGGACAGTTCGTCCGCCCGGCCGCGCTGCTGCCGGCCACCGCGTCGGCCGGACAGGTCAGGGCCCTGCTCACCGGGTCGCCCGACGTGTCCGGTGTGCTGCTCGTGGACCCGTCCGGGACACCGGTCCGCTCGGTGCACCGGTCGCGCTTCCTGCTGTCGATGTCCGGACGCTACGGGCACGCGCTGTACGCCGACCGACCGGCCGCCCGACTGGGTGACGTGCCGCGTACGGTCGGCGTCGACGCCACGGCCTGGGAAGTGCTCGACGTCGTCGCGGACGGGGACCGGGACCGCACGTCCGACGATGTCGCGGTCGTCGACCGGTACGGGCGGTGCGTGGGCGTCGTACGCCTGGCGGACCTCGTACGGGCGCTGTCGGAGAGCCGGGTCGAGGAGGCCGCCGGGCTCAACCCGCTGACCCGGCTGCCTGGTTCGGACACCATCACCGGGGAGGTGGACCGGCGGATCGCGGACGGCCGGACGTTCGCGCTGAGCTGGCTGGACATCGACCACTTCAAACAGGTCAACGACGGAGCGGGGTTCGCGGCCGGCGACGAGCTGATCCGGTCGGTGGGGCGGATGCTGCAGCACTCGGCGTCCGGGGCGACCATGGTCGGACACATCGGCGGCGACGACTTCCTGGTCCTCGCCGACCCGGACACCCTCGATCCGCTGGCCGCCTCGGTGCTCGACGTTCCCTGGGCGGCGGGCGGCCGTGCCGTCACACTGTCGCTGGCCACGGTGCTGTGCGCGCCCGGCAGTGTGGTCGACCACCGGCAGGCGGCCACCTCCCTGGCCCCCCTCAAACAGGCCGCCAAGGCTCTGGACGGGGCGAGTTGGGTGCTGGGACGTGCGGGGCTGCCCGGTCATGAGGTCCGCCGCGGGACCGGGACCGGACACGGTCCGATGGAGCCGTACGGGCAGACGCTGACCGGCTGACCCGGCCGAACGTCCCGGCCTCCTGACCGGCCGGCCATCCGGCGCCCCGGCCATCCGATGACCTGGCCATCCGATGACCTGGCCGCCCGGCCGAAAACAATTCACCCGCACGACCCCGTACCCCTCCGCGGCACGTCTTCTTCGCGCCCTCCAACCGGTGCGGTCCGCGACCTTGACGCCCCCTGGGCGCCGGTGAACACTTCCGGGTGTCGTCGGCATCGCCGCGATCGGACGCCGCTCCGCTCGGGTTTCCGACCTGCGCCCAGGGCCGTTCCCCACAGGCGATTCCGCTGCGACGGCACGCTCGTCACGGACGCCGGACGGGGCGCGGGACCTCCCTGCCTCCGGCTGAAGCAGCCATGGGAACGCACTCTGCACGGTGGCCCGGAGCGGATCGTTCCGGGCGAGAGCCTAGGAGCCGCCATGAGCAACGGAGACATCTTTGTCGGCGAGTTGATCGGCACGGCGATTCTGATCCTCTTCGGCGCGGGTGTGTGCGCCGCTGTCACCCTGCACAGATCGAAGGCCCAGGGAGCGGGCTGGATCGTCATCACCTTCGGATGGGGCTTCGGTGTCCTGGCCGGTGCCTACACCTCGGCGCCCCTGTCGGGAGGGCAGATCAACCCGGCGGTCACCATCGGGTTCGCCATCGAGGGTTCCACGAAGTGGTCGGACGTACCCTTCTACGTCCTCGGGCAGTTCACCGGGGCCGTCATCGGGGCGGTCCTGTGCTGGCTGCTCTACCTCGGCCAGTTCAACCTCAACGCCGAGGACGACAAGGCCATCGAGACACTGGGGATCTTCTCGACGCGTCCCGAGATCGACAACCCGGTGCAGAACCTGATCACCGAGATCATCGCCACCGCCGCCCTGATGCTGCCCATCCTCGGAATGGTCGGCGGCGGCAAGCACGTCGCCGGCATCGGCGACGCGGGGCTGCCGGTCCTGCTCATCTCCTTCCTCGTCGTCGGCATCGGTCTCTCGCTGGGCGGCCCCACCGGGTACGCCATCAATCCGGCCCGCGACCTGGGACCGCGTCTCGCCCACGCGCTGCTGCCGATCCCCAACAAGGGCACTTCGGAGTGGGGATACTCCTGGATTCCGGTGATCGGCCCGATCGCGGGTGCCGCCGTCGGCGCCGGCATCTACAACGTGGCCTTCTGACCGGACGCCGCCACCGCCGAAGTCCGGCCTCCTGACGAGAACACAGCCTCCTGACGAAGAACACGTAAGGGGACGACATGACGGACAACGCCGAGAAATACGTCGCCGCGATCGACCAGGGCACCACTTCCAGCCGCTGCATCATCTTCGACCGGGGCGGCGCGATCGTCGCCGTCGACCAGCGCGAACACCGCCAGATCTTTCCCAAACCGGGCTGGGTGGAACACGACGCCACCGAGATCTGGTCCAAGGTGCAGGCCGTGGTCGCGGGAGCGCTCGCCAAGGCCGGACTGCGCACCGACCAGCTCAGCGCGCTCGGCATCACCAACCAGCGCGAGACGACGGTCCTGTGGGACCGCGCCACCGGCAAGCCCGTCCACAACGCGATCGTCTGGCAGGACACCCGCACGTCGGCACTCTGCACCGAACTGGGCGGTCCGGACGGCCAGGACCGTTTCCGCGAACAGACCGGACTCCCGCTCGCGAGCTACTTCTCCGGGCCCAAGGCGGCCTGGCTGCTCGACAACGTCCCGGGCCTGCGCGCACGCGCCGAACGCGGCGAGATCGCCTTCGGCACCATCGACTCGTGGCTCATCTGGAACCTGACCGGCGGCACCGACGGCGGGCGGCACGTCACCGACGTGACCAACGCCGGGCGCACCATGCTGATGAACCTCGACACCCTCCAGTGGGACCCGTCCATCCTCTCCGCGATGAACATCCCCGAGGCGGTGCTCCCCGAGATCAGGTCCTCCGCCGAGGTGTACGGCACCGCCGTGGGCCAGCTCGGCGGTGTGCCGGTCGCGTCGGCGCTCGGCGACCAGCAGGCGGCGGTCTTCGGCCAGGCCTGCTACGACGTCGGCACGGCCAAGAACACCTACGGCACCGGCAGCTTCCTGCTGTTGAACACCGGTGACAGGCCCGTTCCGTCGAAGAACGGGCTGCTGACCACCATGGGCTACAAGATCGGCACCGAGGCTCCGGTCTACTGTCTCGAAGGGTCGATCGCGATCACGGGCGCGCTGGTGCAGTGGTTCCGGGACCAGTTGGGCATCATCCGTTCCGCCGACGAGATCGAAACGCTGGCCGCGAGCGTCGAGGACAACGGCGGCGCGTACATCGTGCCCGCCTTCTCGGGCCTGTTCGCCCCCTACTGGCGCTCGGACGCGCGCGGCGTCATCACCGGTCTCACGCGGTACGTCACGAAGGCGCACCTCGCTCGCGCGGTCCTGGAGGCCACGAGCTGGCAGACGCGTGAGGTCGTGGACGCCATGCACCAGGACTCGGGGGTGCGGATCACCACCCTGAAGGTGGACGGCGGCATGACCGGGAACAATCTGCTGATGCAGCACCAGGCGGACGTCCTCGGCGTGCCGGTGATCCGCCCGAAGGTCTCCGAGACGACCTGTCTGGGCGCCGCGTACGCGGCGGGGCTGGCGACCGGCGTGTGGAACGACCTCGACGAGCTGAAGTCGCACTGGCAGAAGGACGTCGAATGGACGCCGTCCATGGAGGCCTCGGTGCGCGACAGCGAGTACCACAACTGGCGCAAGGCGGTGGAGAAGAGCCTCGGCTGGCACGACGACACCGCCGGATGACCCCGGTGCCCGCGCCGGCGGAGCGTCGGCGCGGGCACGGAGCCGGCGCGGGACAGAGGTTCACGCGCGCGTGCGGTTCGGGTGAACCACGCGCGCGTGCATGGCCGCGGCCCGTACCCCGGTCGGCGGGGGTACGGGCCGCACCCGCGCTTCGTGACGGCCGCGGCGCCGCGCGGGCGTCAGGTCGTGACGGCCTCACGGGCGGCGGCGGCGTGCGCCATCGCGTGCTGGACGACGCGGATGAGGACCTCCTTGACGGACTCGCGGTCCCTCGCGTCGCAGAGGACGACAGGCACACCCGGGTCGAGGTCGAGGGCCTGGCGGACGGCCTCGGCAGGGTAACGGGCGGTGTCCTCGAAGCAGTTGACTCCGACCACGAAGGGTATGGAGCGTCGCTCGAAGTAGTCGACCGCGGCGAAGCAGTCCTCCAGGCGGCGGGTGTCGGCCAGCACGACGGCACCCAGGGCACCGGTGGCGAGCTCGTCCCAGAGGAACCAGAAACGGTCCTGGCCGGGAGTACCGAACAGGTACAGCACCAGGTCCTCGCGCAGCGTGATCCGGCCGAAGTCCATGGCGACGGTCGTGGTGTGCTTGCCCTCCACACCACTGATGTCGTCGATGGGCCGGCCCGCCTCGGTGAGGAGTTCCTCGGTGCGCAGCGGCCTGATCTCGCTGACCGCGCCGACGAGGGTCGTCTTGCCCACGCCGAAGCCGCCCGCTACCAGGATCTTGAGCGTGACGGGCTCGACCGGAGGCTTCCCGCGCTCAGAACGCCCGAAGATCATCGATCTCTTCTCCTGCTGTGTGGGGGTCGCGCGGCGGTGGGCCGTAGCCCCCGCCGCCGGGGGTTTCGATGACGAGCACGTCGCCGGGTCCGACGTCCGCCGCGTCGCTTCCGCCGAGTTCCGTGACGGTGCCGTCGGCGCGCTCGACCCGGTTGGCGCCGAGAGCACCGGGCTCGCCGCCCGCCATGCCGTACGGCGGCACCCTTCGGTGCTGTGAGAGCGTCGAGACGGTCATCGGCTCCAGGAACCGGATACGTCGTACGGCGCCGTCGCCGCCCCGCCAGTTTCCGGGGCCGCCGCTGCCGTGTCGAATCGCGAACTCGTCGAGCCTGACGGGCAGTCGCCACTCCAGGACCTCGGGGTCGGTGAGCCGCGAGTTGGTCATGTGGGTCTGTACGACGGGGGCGCCGGGAAAACCGTCGCCCGCGCCCGATCCGGAGGCCACGGTCTCGTAGTACTGGTGGTGATCGTTGCCGAAGGTGACGTTGTTCATGGTGCCGGAACCCTCGGCCTGCACGCCCAGGGCCGCGTAGAGGGCTCCTGTGATCGCCTGGGACGTCTCCACGTTGCCCGCGACGACGGCGGCCGGGGGCTCGGGGGCGAGCATCGACCCCGGCGGCACGACGATGCGCAGGGGGCGCAGACAGCCGTCGTTGAGCGGGATGTCGTCGTCCACCAGGGTGCGGAACACGTACAGGACCGCGGCGTTGACCACGGCGAGGGGCGCGTTGAAGTTGGTGACGAGCTGTGCGGACGTGCCCGTGAAGTCGACGGTGGCGGAGCGTGCTTCGCGGTCCACGGAGACACGGACCCGGATGACCGCCCCGGAGTCCGTCTCGTAGGCGAACTCGCCGTCCTCGAGCGTGTCGACGACGCGGCGCACCGCTTCCTCGGCGTTGTCCTGGACGTGCTTCATGTACGCCTGGACGACGTCGAGCCCGAAGTCCTCGATCATGCGGCCGACCTCGTCGACGCCCTTGCGGTTGGCGGCGATCTGGGCGCGCAGGTCGGCGAGGTTGGTCCCCGGATTGCGCGAGGGGTGGGGTCCGGCCGTGAGCAGGGCCAGTGTCTCCGCCTCCCGGAAGCGTCCGTTCTCGGCGAGCAGCCAGTTGTCGAAGAGGACGCCCTCCTCGTCGATGACGCTGCTGTTCGCCGGCATGGAGCCCGGCGCGATGCCGCCGATCTCGGCGTGGTGGCCGCGCGAGGCCACGTAGAACAGGATCCGCTCACCCTCCGTGTCGAAGACCGGGGTGATCACGGTGACGTCGGGGAGGTGGGTACCGCCGTGGTAGGGGTCGTTGACGGCGTAGGTGTCGCCGGGCCGCATGGTGCCGCGGCGGCGCCGGACGACCTCCCGCACGCTCGTCCCCATCGAGCCCAGGTGGACCGGGATGTGCGGGGCGTTGGCCACCAGGTTCCCGTCGGGGTCGAACAGAGCGCAGGAGAAGTCCAGGCGTTCCTTGATGTTGACGGACTGGGCGGTCGATTCCAGGCGGGCGCCCATCTGTTCGGCGATGGACATGAAGAGGTTGTTGAAGACCTCGAGCAGAACGGGATCCACTTGCGTGTCGAGATCGGAACTCTCCGTAATCGCCGCGCGTTCCATGAGCAGATGCCCGTCGTCGGTCGTCACGGCCCGCCAGCCGTCGTCGACGACGGTGGTCGCGCCCGCCTCGGCGATGATCGCGGGTCCGTCCACGGTCTCGCCGGGCGGGAGTTCCTCGCGCCGGTGCAGGGGTACGTCGCGCCAGGCGCCGCCCGTGTGGAGTCCGACGGTCGGCGCGGTGGCCGGGCGTGAGGCGCGTGCGGCTTCACGGGGGGCGAGGGCGGAGAGGTCGGGGGGTTCGGTGAGACCGGTGGCTTCCACGGAGAGGGCTTCGACGACGACCGGACGGTCGAGGGTGAAGGAGTAGGTGGCGCGATGACGTTCTTCGAAAGCGTGGGTCATGGTGTCGGGCTCGGTGAGCTCGACGGTCAGCGCCGTGTCCGTGCCGTCATAGCGGAGCTGGGCCCTGCGGGTGATCCGGATGCGGTGCTCGGGGACGTCCTCGTCGAGGAGTTCGGCGCGGGTGGCGCTCTCCAGGTCGTCGGCCGTCTTGAGGATGCCGGGCATCGCGGAGGGTTCGAGGCGGGTTTCGACGGACTGTTCGCGCATGGCGGTCGTGTCGGCGAGTCCGATGCCGAGGGCGGACAGGACGCCTGCCATGGGCGGGACCAGGACGGTGCGGATGCCGAGCGAGTCGGCGACCATGCACGCGTGCTGGCCGCCGGCGCCACCGAACGTGGTGAGCGCGTAGCGGGTGACGTCGTGGCCCTTCTGCACGGAGATCCGCTTGACGGCGTTGGCGATGTTGGCCACGGCGATCCGCAGGTAGCCCTCGGCGACCTGCTCCGGGGTGCGGTCGTCGCCGGTCCTCTCGTGGATCTCGTGTGCGAGGGCGGTGAACCGGTCGCGGACGAGAGCGTCGTCGAGGGGCTGGTCCCCGCCGGGGCCGAACACCTTCGGGAAGTGGGCGGGCTGGACGCGGCCGAGGGCGACGTTGGCGTCGGTGACCGTCAGCGGACCGCCGTTGCGGTAGCAGGCGGGTCCGGGGACGGCTCCGGCCGAGTCGGGGCCCACGCGGTAGCGGGAACCGTCGAAGTGGAGCACCGATCCGCCGCCCGCGGCGACCGTGTGGATGTCCAGCATGGGGGCGCGCAGCCGGACCCCGGCGATCCGGGTGGTGAAGGTCCGCTCGTAGCCTCCGGCGAAGTGGGAGACGTCCGTGGACGTGCCGCCCATGTCGAAGCCGATGACCCGGTCGTGGCCGGCGAGCTGCGACATCCGGGCCATGCCGACGATGCCGCCCGCGGGGCCCGACAGGACGGCGTCCTTGCCGCGGAACTGGCCGGCTTCGGCGAGGCCTCCGTTGGACTGCATGAACATCAGCCGTAC
Organism: Streptomyces populi; assembly: GCF_002911015.1. GTDB lineage: Bacteria > Actinomycetota > Actinomycetes > Streptomycetales > Streptomycetaceae > Streptomyces > Streptomyces populi. The sequence continues at coordinate 1,576 of NZ_KZ626962.1, read as the reverse complement.
GTCCCGGAGTTCGGCGGCGACCTGCTGGACGTAGCGGTGCAGCACCGGCGACAGGTAGGCGTCGACGACGGCCGTGTCACCGCGCGGCACCAGCTTCATCAGCGGGCTGACCTCGCTGGACAGGGAGACCTGTGGGAAGCCGACACGTGTCGCCAGCGCGCCCACGGCCTGTTCGTGGGCGGGGTGGAGGTGGCTGTGCATGCAGACCACGGCGACCGCGCGGATCCCGTCGTCGTACGCCTCCTGGAGGGACACGGCGAGGGTGTCCAGGTCGGGGGCGCGCAGGACGGTGCCGTCGGCGGCGATCCGTTCGTCGACCTCGACCACCCGCTCGTGAAGCAGCTCGGGGAGTTCGATCGCCCGGGCGAAGATGCTTGGGCGGTTCTGGTAGGCGATGCGCAGGGCGTCGCGGAAGCCCCGGGTGGTGACGAGGAGCGTGCGCTCGCCCTTGCGTTCCAGAAGAGCGTTGGTCGCGACGGTGGTGCCCATGCGGACGGCGTCGACCGGGGCGTCCGTGGAGTCCCCTTCACCGCCGAGGAGTTCACGGACGCCCGCGACGGCCGCGTCGGAGTAGCGGGCCGGATCGTCGGACAGCAGTTTGTGCGTGAGCAGCCGGCCGTCGGGACGCCGCGCGACGATGTCCGTGAAGGTACCGCCCCGGTCGACCCAGAACTGCCAGCCTGTCACGTCTGTTCCCCGTTTCCGCCCAGCTCAGAGCGCCCGGAGGCCGCTGATCACGTCGCGCAGAATACTCTCGTCCGGCAGCTCGGCAGGGGGTACGGGGCGTGTCACGTGGACCATTTCGTCATCCACCAGGTCCCCGATCAGGACCCGCACCACTCCGACGGGCAGATCGAGTCCGGCCGCGAGTTCCGCGACCGACTGGGGGACGTCACGGCAGAGTTCGACGATGTCCACGTGTTCCGGGGACAGCGTGTGGTCCGCCTCGGGGTCCTCGGCGTGCTGTTCCGTGACCACCAGCGCGATCAGATCGAGGCGGTGCTGAGCCGCGCTGGTGGTGCGTCCGCGGGTCATGGCGTACGGGCGGACCACCGGTCCCGCCTCGTCGTCGAACCAGTGGCGTCTTCCCTGACCGTCTCCGCTCATGTCATCCCACTACCCGCCCGAAGGCAGGTCGGTGCGCGGACTGGAACCCAGATGCACACCGACTCGCTTGACGAGGAGCGTCATTTCGTACGCGACCTGGCCTACGTCGGAGTCGGCGTCCGAGAGGACGGCGAGGCAGCTGCCGTCGCCGGCGGCCGTGACGAACAGGAACGCCTCGTCGAGTTCGACGACGGTCTGGCGGACACTGCCCGCCTCGAAATGCCGCCCCACGCCCTTGGCGAGGCTGTGGAAGCCCGAGGCGACGGCGGCCAGGTGCTCGCTGTCCTCCCGGGTGAGGTCCTTCGAGGCCCCGGTGGGAAGGCCGTCGCCGGAGAGCACGATCGCCTTGCGGATACTGGCGACACGGTCCACCAGTTCGTCGAGCAGCCAGTTCAGCTCGCCGGACGCGTTACCGGTCGCGGCGGGCCCTGCGGCCTTCGGTGCGGTCATCGACCGTCCCCCTTTGTCG
>NZ_KZ626961.1 GCF_002911015.1 Streptomyces populi | reverse complement strand
GCGGGGGCGGGGTGGCAGCACTGCCGCGGCTGTCCCCGTTCGACTACCTTGCGCTGCGCGCCGACGACCTCGCGCGCCAGCTGGTCGATCCCCGGGTGCGGTCGATGTTGGAGGAGGACCGCAGACGTGGCGACACGCTGGCCGCCACCATACGGGCCTTCGCGGAAGCGGACCTCAACCTGCGGCTGGCCGCCGAGCGCTTGCGGGTGCACCACAACACGGCGCACTACCGGTTGCGCCGGATCGAGGAACGCACCGGCCGCAATCCGCGCCGGATCGCCGACCTCCTGGAACTACTGGTCGCCCTCGCCATCCGCGACGGGGCCGAGGAAGGCGGGGAAGGCGAATGAGCGGCACGGTGGAGTCCGACGGGACCGAAGCGGTACGTCAGCTGCCGGGCGGCCAGGGGGGCATGGGTCTGTCCGAGGAATACGCCGGGCAGGACGGAAGCCTCCGGCGCACGCTGCTCGACGCCTCGCTGGAGGTGTTCGCCGAGCGCGGTTACACCGACGCCGGTCTCACCGAGATCGCGGCGCGCTGCGGCATCCCGGTGGGCAGCCTCTTCCAGCACTACGGCGGAAAGCGAGGGCTGTACCTCGCCCTGTGGGAGGAGTTCCGGGAGGAGCAGGAGCGCCGAACCGCGGCCACACTGACCGCCGAGCGCAACCGCGGCGTGGAGGACCCCGTCGCCCTCTTCGTGGCGGGAGCCAGGGCCTACCTGGAGGGTGCCTGGGACAACCGGAGGCTCGGCAGACTCCTCGTGGAGGACGACGGCCCCGCGGGCTTCGACGCGCTGCGCCGCCAGTGGGACCGCGCGTGGGTACGGCGCAACGCCCGGCTCCTGGAGATCGACGAGCGGCGACGCGCCGGCCGGGTCAGGGTGAGCGTGCTGACCACCGTCATCGGAGGAACGGCGCGCGAGCTGGGCGACTGCGGGGACGAGACGGAAGCCCGGGAGATCGTGGACGAGGTGTGCGGCATCCTGATCCATCTGTCGGCGCCGCCCGGCTGAAACGCCCGGCACGGGCGGAGGCGACAGGACCGGCTCCGCCCGACGACGCCTCACTCCCCGGACACCCCGCGCCGAGCGCCGCCATCGACCTCGCCCGCCGCCTCCACGCCGATGGCCTCCTCACGGAGCTGCCTCAGGGCAGCAGCGGCCACGGGGGTGACGCGCCTCGGCCTCGATCACGACGCTGGCCAGGCCGGGCCAGGGCCTGTCCGGCCGGTCAAGTCGCAGGAGAGGAACGGCGCCTGCCCGGCGCTGCGTCTGCGGCGTGACCGGCCGACCAGGTCCTAGACACCGGTGTCGGCTCCCTGCCTGAACGGGAGCGCGTCACCGAGGAGTTGGCCGCCGTCGATCACCATCGTCTCGCCGGTGATCCAACTCGCGGCGTCCGAGACGAGAAACGCGACCGCCGAGGCGATGTCGGCCGGCTCCCCTATGCGCCCGAGTGCCGTCGCGGCGGACAGGGCCTGCTCATGGTCCTTCCACAGAGCCTCGGCCAGCTTCGTGCGCACCACACCCGGCGCCACCGCGTTGACGCGGACCTTGGGCGAGAGTTCCAGGGCCAGTTGCTTCGTGAGGTGGATCAGTGCGGCCTTCGACGCGTTGTACAACCCGATGTTCGCCTCGAAGGTCAGGCCGCCGACCGAGGCGGTGTTGACGACCGCGCCGCCGTGCTCGCCCATCCAGGCCCGCACGGCCAGCCCCGTCCACAGGACAGGAGCCCACACGTTCACGTCGAAGGTCTTGGCGAACCGGACGTGGTCCTGGTCGACGACGGGCCCGAAGGCCGGGTTGGTCCCCGCGTTGTTGACGAGGATGTCGAGGCTTCCGAAGCGCTCGAGCGTCAGATCGACACAGCGCCGGGCCGCTTCTTCGTCGACCGCGTGCACACCGACGCCGATCGCCGTTCCCCCGACCTGGGCCGCCGCGGCGTCCGCCGCCTCCTGGGACCGGGAGGTGAGGACGACGTTTCCGCCGACGGCGGCGATGGCCTGGGCGATCGCCAATCCGATACCGCGGGAGGCGCCCGTGACGACGGCGGTGCGGCCGCTGAGGTCCAGCCCTGTCATGTCAGTTCACCCCTGCCTCGTGGCCGCCGGGGGTGTCCGTGCCGCTCGCCGCCGTGGTGGCCCCGTCGCGGTACCGCCGCAGTTCCTGCCTGGCGATGGCCCGCTTGTGGACCTCGTCGGGGCCGTCCGCCAGCCGCAGTGTCCGCAGCTGCGCGTACATCATCGCCAACGGGAAGTCCTCGGTCACGCCGGCTGCTCCATGTACCTGGATCGCGCGGTCGATGATCTTCAAAGCGATGTTCGGGGCGGCCACCTTGATGGCCGCGATCTCGGTGCGCGCTTCCTTGTTCCCGACCGTGTCCATCAGATGCGCGGCCTTGAGCGTGAGCAGCCGGATCATCTCGATGTCGATGCGCGCCTCCGCGATCCAGTCCTGGATGTTGGACCGTTCGGCGACCGGACTGCCGAATGTCACCCGTGACTGCGCGCGCCGGCACATCAGCTCCAGCGCCCGCTCGGCCGCGCCGATGGCCCGCATGCAGTGGTGGATACGACCGGGCCCGAGCCGGGCCTGGCTGATCGCGAAACCCTCGCCCTCACCCTTGAGGAGGTCCTTGGCCGGCACCCGTACGTCGGCGAAGTCGATCTCGGCGTGCCCCTCACGGTCCTGGTAGCCGAACACCGGCAGGCCGCGCATCACCGTGATCCCGGGAGCGTCGATGGGCACGACCATCATCGACTGCTGCCGGTGCGGAGCAGCGCCGGGGTCCGTCTTCCCCATGACGATGAGCACTTTGCAGTTGCGGTGCAGGGCATTGGAGGCGAACCACTTGCGGCCGTTGAGCACGTACTCGTCGCCGTCGCGCTCCATCCGCAACTCGATGTTGGTGGCGTCGGAGCTGGCGACACGCGGCTCGGTCATCGCGAAGGCCGAGGCCATCGTGCCGTCGAGCAGGGGCTTGAGGTACTTCTCCTTGTGCTCGTCGCTGCCGAACAGCGTGAGCACCTCCATGTTCCCGGTGTCGGGAGCGTTGCAGTTGCACGCTTCGGGGGCGATGTGACTGCGCCCCATGATCTCCGCCAGCGGCGCGTACTCGAGGTTCGTCAGCCCGGGGCCCCACTCCGGGTGCGGGTGAAACAGGTTCCAGAGTCCGCGCCTTCGCGCCTCCGCCTTGAGTTCCTCGATGATCGGCGGGTGGAAGTGCGGGTCACCCGACGCGCGCATCTGCGCGTGGTACACCGCCTCAGCGGGGTAGACGTGCAGATCCATGAACTCGAGCAGATCCGCCTGGTACTTCTTGGCGCGATCCCGTATCTCGAACAGGGACATCCGGACTCCTGACGGTGGGAAGGGAAAGTCGCGTTGACGGCGCTTCCCGGATGGTCGGCGTGGACTCTCTCCGGCGCCTCCCGCGCGCTGCCGATGCAGTCGCCACCACCGGTGACGACGGCCGCTCCTCGGGCAACGGTCTCGGCGAACCCTCTCCGTGGCGGGGCGTGCGAAGCCGGGGCACGGCCGCGAGCCTGCGTGACCATGCTCTTGTCGAACTTTATAATTGAATCTGGCGTCAAGTTCAACAGTGGGGTGCACGACGACGCGCGGAGAAGGCCGCCCACCTCCCGCGGAGGGGACGGCAAAGGGAGCCGAGAAATGAGAAGCACCCGGTGATACCGGGTGCGGTGGGCCAGGCGGTCCGAGCCGCCGGGGTCAGCGGTGGCCGGGGAACCGCAGGGCGTTCGCCCAGAGACGGGTGACCGTGGACACCAGCTCCTCGAAGTCCACCGGTGCACCTTCTTCTTGCCGTTCACCGACCACGAAGGCGTTGTAGGCCAAGACGCTGACCATGCCCGACAGGGCACGGGAGGCCATCATCGGATCGACCCCACGGTCTGCGACATCCCGCGCCTGCAGGTCGGCGATGCCGCGGGCATTGCGGCGGATGAACGCGTCGGCGCGCCGGCTCCGGAACTCGCGGAACTCCGGCTCCACCTGTGCGACCTGCTCAAGAAGGGCCATCAGCTTCGCGTTCCGCTTGTACGCCTCGAGATACGCGCGGTTGCTCGCCTCGAGTACCGCATAGGGATCGTCGGTACCCTGCACCCGGCCCATGCCGGGGTGCATCATGTCCTCCTGCGCCTCCAGGAGGACGGCGGCGAGCACCTCCTCCTTGTTGGCGAAGTAGGTGTAAAAGGATCCTGCCGCGCATTGAGCTTCTTTGGTGATGTCGGTCAGGCGAGTGTCGAGGTAGCCGTCCCGTTCGAACACCGTCCGCGCGGCCTTCACCAATGCGGCCCGTGTCCGCGCTCCGCGCTTCGTCGCAGGTGGCTCGCGAAGGTTCGAGAGGGGCGCCATGGGAGGTGCGTACTCGCCGTCGATCTCCTCGGGCGCAGTGGTGTCCATTCCGGAAACGGTACTTGAATCCGACGCCACAGTCACAAACGTGGGACTGATCCCTGACGCCGCGTAGCGCAAGGCTGTCGACGGTGACGGCGCGTGGCGGCACACAGGATCGAAATCGCTGATCGTGGGCGGCCTGCCGAGGACGCGAGCAGGTGGCCGTGCGGGTCCCACCCCCGCCGAATCGGCGATCAGGCGATGATCCCGAAGCGTTCGGCGAGCTGGCGGCGAGTGTCGGCGGCGCCGGTGTGCAGTACGCCCTCGATTCCGATCCGTGCCGCTCCGTCGAGATTCTGCTGCAGATCGTCGATCATGACCGCCTCCTCGGGGTCGATGCCCAGGCGTTCACATGCGATCGCGTAGATCCGCCGGGAGGGCTTGCGGATCCCGACCTCCGCGGAGATCACGACCGCATCGGCAACGGCGGAGAGGTCGACGCCGTCGTAGGTTCCGGTACCGAACGAATTGGACACGAGCGCAACGGGACGGCCGGCGGCTCGAAGATCACCGAGCAGCGCGAGCATGTCCTGGTCGATCGACATGCCCGCCTGCATCCGGGCCGTGAGCCCCTCGGCCGGTACGTCTGCGCCGTGGACGCGGAGGCGTTCGGCGAATCCCCGCTCGAAGCCCCCGGCGTCGAGACGGCCGCACTCGTGATCGGCCAGGAGGGTGCGTGATCGCCGGTCCCGGGCGAGGAGGTCGAGCGGCAGGCGCGGGTCGCCGCCCAGCGAGGCGCCGAAGGCGGTGAAAGCCTGCAGCACACTGGAGGTGATGACCCCACCGAAGTCCACCAGGACCGCGGTTCGGGGTTCTGCCGCCGACTTCGACACGGTGTCCACGTCTCTCCTCACGATCGGCCCGCTGCCGCGCGATCCGACGGCAGCCACGTTCTCCAGCAGGGACGGGGACCTCAGACGACCTCGAACAGTCCGGCTGCGCCCATTCCGCCGCCGACACACATCGAGATCACCACGTACCGAACACCCCGGCGCTTCCCCTCGACGAGGGCATGCCCCACCAGCCGGGCACCGGTCATTCCGTACGGATGACCGACCGAGATGGCGCCGCCATCGACGTTGAACCGCTCCGGATCGATGTGCAGTTCGTCCCGGCAGTACAACGCTTGGGAAGCGAACGCCTCGTTGAGTTCCCACAGACCGATGTCGTCGATGGTGAGGTTGTGCTGCTTCAGCAGTTTCGGAATGGCGAACACCGGGCCGATGCCCATCTCGTCCGGCCCGCATCCGGCAACGGTCATACCCCGGTAGACACCGAGCGGTTCCAGTCCGCGGCGCTCGGCCTCCCTCGACTCCATCAGCACCGACGCCGAAGCCCCGTCCGACAACTGCGAGGAATTGCCCGCCGTCACGCTGGAACGCGCGCTCACCCGGCCGTCGGGCAGCACCGGGGCCAACCCGGCCAGGCCTTCGAGCGTCGTCGACGCGCGGTTGCCCTCGTCCCGGGTCAGCGTGAACTCCTCGTCCCGCACTTCCCCGGACTGCTTGTCGAGAACCTTCTTGGTACTGGTGAGCGCGACGATCTCCCGGTCGAACCGGCCGGCCTCCTGCGCCGCCGCGGTGCGCTGCTGTGACACCAGCGCGAACTCGTCCTGACGTTCCCGACTCACGCCGTAGCGTTCGGCGACGATCTCCGCCGTCTGCAACATCGGCATGTAGATGCCCGGCTTGTGCTCGACCAGCCAGGGATCCGCCATGCGGTGGGTGTTCATGTGGTCGTTCTGCACCAGGGAGATCGACTCGACACCGCCACCGACAGCGACCTGCATGCCGTCCGTGACGATCTGCTTGGCCGCCGTCGCCACGGCCATCAGGCCCGACGAGCACTGCCGGTCGATCGTCATCCCCGACACGACGTCCGGAAGCCCGGCACGGAGAGCGGCCTGACGCGCGACATTGAAACCCGAGGCCCCCTGCTGCACGGCGCAACCGAGGATCACATCCTCGACCTCACCTCCCTCGAGCCCGGCGCGTCGCACCGCGTGCGAAAGGGCGTGAGCGGCAAGCTCCTGCGCCTGGGTGTCGTTGAACGCGCCGCGGTAGGCCTTTCCGATCGGCGTCCGTGCCGTCGAAACGATGACTGCTTCCCTCATGTCGCCTCACTGTTTCCTGTTGGTCCGGTTCGTCCGGGAGCTTCGGGGCCGGGATTCCGAGCGCCGTGAGCCGGGCTCGACTGCCGGCAGAGGGCGCCGAACGCCAACTGCCTTATGGAGATGGCTCATCAACCCTCTCCTCGAGCGGCCTTTGACGTCAGTCACGGCCGCAGCAGCGACACGGAGTCAGCCTTCCGAACGTTATAGTTGAATCCGGCGTCATGTTCAACAGCGGGCAAGCCCCACATGAAGAGCTGGATCGCGACCCGGCTGCGCCTCCCCACGGGTGCGGGCGTGTTCGACGCGATCGCGGCACGCAGGTGCAGCGCGTTCGGCCCGGCCGCCGCACAGGAGACCGGGCGGCGGACCAACGGGCCGCACCGGTTCGAGACCCTCCAGGGCGTCAGCCACCGGGCCCCCCGAGGAGACGCCCGAAGGGCTGAGCCGCCTGCCACTGGAACACCTGCGAGAGCACGGCAGGTGCTGAACTGGCAGCACATGTCCCGCAACCTGCGCGGCGGCGGGCGCGACCGAGGCGGCTCAGCCCAGCAGCTCGGCGCTGCCGGCCGGTTCGCGCCGCTCCTGCCCGTTGATCCGGTGCCGTTCGATGGACGAGCGCCGGTACACCTCCTGCCGCACCCGCTGGATCTCGCCGATGGGCCGGTGGTCCTCGCGCGTACGCCACGGCGTGATCGACGTGGCGTCGGCGGCCGCCAGGTTGTCGTACCCGTCGATGGCCTGGCGCGGGAGATCCACCCGGGCGACCGTCACCCAGGGGGACAGGTCTTCGGGCCACTTGACGGATGTGTTGTCCACCGGCATACGGGTCAGATCGGTGTTGAGCTGGACCTGGAGCTCGAAGGAGTGGTCTCGCTCCGCGGCCTCGGCCACCAGGGTGCGGCGGAATGCCTCATTGTCCGCGCGCACGTCCACGATCTGCTGCGTGATGGAGGCCAGAGACGCGGCGGTCGGCACGGTACGGATCTTGGCGATGTGGTCGCCGTACCGGAAGGCGCCCATGCTGTTGTAGCTGTACGACAGCAGGTTCCTGCGCGGGACACCGGTGAACGACAACATGGCGAGCAGTTCGTCCCACAGCCAGGTGTCGGGATCGGTGAGCGTCATCCGGCGGGTCAGGAACTCCGCCATCCAGGTCTTGCGGCGGGCCGGGTCCACGAGGGCCTCGGGCAATTCGGCGAACAGATCCTCGATCACCATGTAGTCGTAGGCCGTGTTCGCGAAGAAGACATCGTTGTTGATCAGGTTGAAGTCGAAGGTGCCGCTGTCTCGCTCGTCGTCCAGCAGCGAGGGGCCGTCGACTCCGAACAGCTTGATGCCCATTCCGCAAGCCGCGCCCAGCTGGTGGTCGGGGCGGTCGTGGCCCAAGCCGTTCGAGTAGCGGACGACGGCGTCGTACGCGGTCGGCCGCGCGAAGATCCCCTGCCGGTAGAAGCCAGGATTGTCACCAACCGTGACCGTGGCCTTGAGGAGGCCGTAGGTCTTGCCGTGGGCCGTGCGGACAGCACGGCCCACGGTCTCGCGCTCGACCGAGGCGCGAGTACGACGCGCCACCTGGGCGATGACCGCTTCCATCTCCTCCCGGTAGGAAGGGCGTTCGATGGGCCGGTAGTCCTCGTAGCGAACAGGATTCATTGTGCCGCCTCCCTCTCGTCGTGTACTGCAAGCAGACGCTAGTGCGCAATTTGATTGTGCACAACATAACTGTGAGCGATCGCACGCTCCCGGCATCGAATCGTCGGTGCCGACTACTCGCCGGCGCCCGGTGCCTGCTGTGCGGCTCAGAGGGACGACGAACAGAGATGAACGGCCCCACAAGCGGTCCAGTCACTACCCGGCCCGTCCGACCAAGGTCCTCTGACGCATCGAGCACATCTGCCGCGAACTCAACACGGCCTGGGCCCGGACCACTTCGAAAGCCGGCCAGCGTTTCAGCCACCGGCTTCCCCTTTGCTGCTCGGTGAGCCGCTACCTGGTGGGAGAGGCGCTGATGCTGCCGGAAGAACTGACGGAAGAACTGACGGAAGGACTGGCCGAGGAACTGGCCGAGGGCCTCGCGGAAGGGGTTGCCGCATGCGAGGGCGAGCTGGGGCGGCGACTGCTGGAGGCTCGCGGGGTCGGCTTCGGCTTCACCGGTGGCGGCGCACTGGTGGTGGCGGGAGGTCGAGAAACCGGTGACGTGCTGCGAGTCGCCGTCGGCAGAGGACGCCGGATCCCGTCACCGTTTCGGTCCCGGACGCCCTTTCGGGCCGGGTGCGTGGTCACACGCTCCGGTGAAGCCTGTGCATCCGGAACGCGGACCCCGGGCTCTTCGGGGGACGGCTGTTCCGGGATCGAGGCTGCTCGTGGGGCCGTCGACTGGGGAAACATCGATGCGGTGGCCAGGCCTCCGAGGAGGGTGAAGGCGACTGCGGCAAGAGACCGGACGGCATACTTCTTCAGCCGCGCCGGACGATCGCAGCGGTCAGCCGACAGGTCTTGCGAGTCGGTCGGTGACCCGGGAAGGGGCGACTCGGAAGAGCTCGGTCCCCTGCTCGAGCGGACCTCCGCCATCGCGGCCTCGACGGCCGGAGCACCGCCTCTCCAATCGCTCAGCTGTGCCATGCCGGGGTCGCATGCCCCACACTCCGGGCAGGTAACGGCGCCGTTGAGCGTGCGGCTGCACGGGATGCAGTAGTCCATGAAGCGACCGTCCTCAGTCTTTGAGTTGACGGGAGCAAAGGTGCACCCAATCCGGGCAGCAGTCAGCGGCGGGGAGACGCCGCTTGGTTTGTTTCGGACCGATCTTTGGCATGCACGAACCTCACTTACCGGTCTGCGGGTGGGACACCGGTTACTGGGTCCAACGGGGCGTATCGAATGAGCGCTCACCCGCAGGCTGAAATGTGGGGTATGCAACTCTGCTGGAAGGGACGTTGACGACCGGGACGGCGCGGCAGCCTTCGGCATCCGAGCCGAACGGTTACGGCTCGATCCGGGCCGAGTGCTGCTCACTCCCCACGGCTCGACACCCCTTGCACGCACCTTGTTTGCTCCTGCGACGCCCTGGGGCGAGGTGGTCAGGCGGAGGAGAGCCCCACGGGCAGCAGCAACCGCACTGCGGCCACAGCCGGTCGTCTCGGCGGCGCCGAGTCTGCTCCCACCCACGAGCCCCTGAACCGGACTTCCGCAACCCTGGCATGGTGGCCACACGCATAGCCAACCCCCGAACTATGGTGCCCCGCCACATGTGCGCCTGACCTGCGCCTTCCTACCGTGTGCCGACACGTACCCGTCCCCACCGCACACGAGGAAGTGGCGCACATGGCCTCCGGAACCACCGCTCCCCCACCACCCGTGAACCTCAAGCGCATCGTCGCCGCGTCTCTCATCGGCACCACCATCGAGTGGTACGACTTCTTCCTCTACGGCTCGGCCGCCGCCCTGGTCTTCAACAAGCTGTTCTTCCCCGACTCCGAACCGCTCGTCGGCACGCTGTTGTCCTTCCTGACCTACGCCGTCGGGTTCGCGGCCCGGCCGCTGGGCGCGCTCGTCTTCGGGCACTACGGCGACCGGCTCGGCCGCAAGCGGCTGCTGGTGCTGAGTCTGCTGATGATGGGCGGGGCGACGTTCGCGATCGGCCTGCTGCCCACGCACGCGACCGTCGGTGTGGCGGCCCCCGTCCTGCTCACCGCGCTGCGTCTGGTGCAGGGCTTCGCGCTGGGCGGCGAGTGGGGCGGTGCCGTCCTGCTGGTGTCCGAGCACGGCGACGCGAGGCGGCGGGGGTTCTGGGCGTCATGGCCGCAGACCGGGGCGCCCGCGGGGCAGCTCCTGGCGACCGGTGTCCTGTCGCTGCTCACCGCCACGCAGTCGGACGGAACCTTCGTCTCCTGGGGCTGGCGCATCCCGTTCCTGCTCTCCGGTGTACTGGTGGTCGTCGGCTTGTGGATTCGTCTGTCTGTCGACGAATCGCCTGTCTTCAAGCAGGCGTTGGCGCGGGCCGAGGCCCGGAAGGCCGCCGGTACGGACGTGCCGGAGAGGCTTCCGCTGGTCTCCGTCCTGCGCCACCACTGGCGTGACGTGCTCGTCGCGATGGGCGCCCGTATGGCCGAGAACATCAGCTACTACGTGATCACCGCCTTCATCCTCGTCTACGCCACCACTTCCGCCGGCGTCTCCCGCCAGACCGCGCTCAACGCCGTTCTCATCGCCTCGGCCGTGCACTTCGCCGTCATCCCGGCCTGGGGCGCCCTCTCCGACCGCATCGGCCGCCGCCCCGTCTATCTGCTCGGTGCCGCGGGCGTGGGCCTCTGGATGTTCCCGTTCTTCTCCCTGATCGACACCGGCGGCTTCGCGAACCTCGTTCTCGCCGTCACCGTCGGCCTGGTCCTGCACGGCGCCATGTACGCGCCCCAGGCCGCCTTCTTCTCCGAGATGTTCGCGACCCGGATGCGCTACTCGGGTGCCTCCATCGGGGCCCAGTTCGCCTCCGTCGCGGCGGGCGCGCCCGCACCGCTCATCGCGACGGCCCTGCTCTCCTCGTACGACAGCTCGGCTCCCGTCTCCCTCTATGTGATCGGGTCCGTTCTGCTGACCCTGATCGCCGTGGGCTTCGCCAAGGAGACCCGGGACCGCGACCTGTCCGCCGTCGACACCGCGGACGACGATCAGCGGGCTCCGGTCGCACCGGCGGACGCTCGTACGGTCTGACCACGCGCCCGCGCCGCCCGATCCCCGCACGCGACGCCGCGTGCGGGGATCAGCGCGGTCCGCCCGACGACAGCCGGTGCAGTCTCAGCGCGAGTTGGATCTCCAGTGCGCGGGCCGGACTCTGCCAGTCGTCCCCGAGCAGGCGCCCCACCCGCTCCAGCCGCTGTGCCACGGTGTTCACGTGTACGTGCAGGGCGTCCTTCGTGCGTGCCGGACTCATACCACTGGCGAAGTACGCGTCGAGGGTGCGCAGCAGGTCGGTGCCGCGCCGTTCGTCGTAGGCGACGACCGCGCCGATCGTCCGGCCGACGAACCCGGAGATGTCCCGGTCCCCGGCGAGCAGCAGTCCGAGGAAGCCGAAGTCCTCGGCGGCCGCGCCGTCGCCGGTCCGGCCGAGCAGGCGCAGCGCCTCCAGGCAGCGCTGCCCCTCCGTGTACGCCGCGGCCACCGCTTCGGGGTGCGCCGTGAGCCGGTCGACGGGCGCGGAGGCTCCGACGGTCACCGTCTCCTGGACGGCGGTGCCCAGCTCCTTGGCCGTACGGCGGGCCAGTGTCGTCGCCGTGTCGCCGGGCCCGAGCGGGAGCAGCAGGACGGTGCCGCCGTCACGGGCGGCGGCCAGTCCATGGCGGGTGGCGGCGAGATGGGACGCGGCCGACCAGAGCCGTCCGCGCGCGCCCGCCTCCTGGCCGGCGTCGGTGGCCACGACGTCGAGCCGGGCCGCCAGCACCACGTGGGGACCGTCGAGATCGGCGTGCAGCCGGGACGCGCGCTCGCGCAGCAGCCCCGGATCCCGGTCCCGGGCGTCCAGCAGATCGTCCAGCAGTTCACCGCGTACCCGCTGTTCGGCCTCGGAGGCCGAACGTCTGGCGAGCAGGAGCAGTGAGGTGACCATCGCGGCGCGCTCCAGGGTGCGCTGGTCGACGGGGTCGAGGCCCGGATGCCCGCGCAGCACCAGCGCGCCGAGCAGTTCGCCTCCCGCCGCCACCGCGGCGACCCAGTCGTCGCCGTGCCGTACGGCGTGGCCGCCGGCGCGGGCCGCCTCCACGGCCACGGCCGGTGTGCCGCCCGGATCCGTGAACTCGACGGCGCCGTCCAGGACTTCGGACACCGCGGCGGCGACGTCGTGGACTCCCCCGCCCCGCAGCACGAGTTCGGCCAGCCGGTCGTGGACGTCCGAGGCGCGCTCGATCGCCGCGCTGCGGTCCCGGATGATCTCGTTGGCCCGGCCCAGACGGTCCAGGGCGGAGCGGGTCTCCGTCAGCGCGTTCGCCGTGTCGATGGCCGCCGCGGCCAGGGCCGCGAACGATCCGAGCAGGGCGATCTGTTCCCGCTCGAAGACCCGCTCCCTGCGGTCCGCCGCGAACAGGACGCCGATGACCTGGGGCCCGATCATCAGGGGCACGCCCAGGATCGCGACGAGCCCCTCGTCCTGCACGCCCGCGTCGATGGTCCGGGTGTGCTGGAAGCGCTCGTCCTTGAAGTAGTCGTCGGTGACGTACGGGCGGGCCGTCTGTGCGACGAGTCCGCCCAGTCCCTCCCCCATGCCGAGCCGCAGCTGCTGGAAGCGCGCGGCGACCGAGCCCTCGGTGACCCGCATGTAGGTGTCGCCTCTGGCCACGTCGTTCAGGCTGAGGTACGCGATGTCCGTGCCCAGCAGCGACCGGGCCCGCTGCACGATCGCCCGCAGCACGGCGTCCAGGTCGCGCAGGCCCCCGAGGTCGTGCGCGGTCTCGAAGAGCGCGGAGAGTTCGGCCTCGCGGCGGCGGCGTCCCTCTATCTCCGTGCGCACGCGCAGGGCGAGCAGTTTGGCCTGTTCGAGCGCGGCGACGCGCCGGGCGGGCAGGCCCTCGGCGCGGGCGAGCAGCACCGGCTGCTCGTAGGCGTCGGCACTCGCTCCTTTGGCCAGGAGTTCCAGGAACGGCGCTTCCGCGCTGTCGGCGGAGCGCCCGGCTGATGACAGGTGATCGCGGGGCATGGCAACAGGATCGCGCATCCGCCGGGCGGCGCCCCTGCCCTGTGGACAACTCGCCACCGACCCGGGCGGGCACGGCGCGAGCGGGGCGGGCTCCGGCTCAGTGCGCGGTCCAGCCCCCGTCCAGGGCCAGCGAGGTTCCGGTCATGAAGGCCGTCTGCGGACCGCAGAGATAGGCCACCGCCTCCGCGACCTCCTCCGGCTCGATGAGGCGCTTGACCGCGCTGTCGCGCAGGAAGACCTCGGTCAGGACGCGTTCTCGGGGAATCCCGTGCGTGCGCGCCTGATCGGCCAGTTGTTTCTCGACGAGCGCGGTGCGCACATAGGCGGGGTTCACACAGTTCGATGTGACTCCGTGGGGGGCGCCTTCGAGGGCCGCGGTCTTCGAGAGCCCCTCGAGTCCGTGCTTGGCGGCGACGTACGCCGATTTGAACGCGGAGGCGCGCAGCCCGTGGACGGAGGAGACGTTGACGATGCGGCCCCATCCCTGCCCGTACATGTGGGGCAGGGCTCCGCGGATGAGCCGGAACGGCGCTTCCAGCATCACGGTCAGCACCGTGTGGAACATGTCGGGCGGGAATTCCTCGATGGGGCGGACCAGCTGCAGTCCGGCGTTGTTCACGAGGACATCGGTGCCGGCCGCGGCCTGCTCCGCCGCGTCGAGGTCGGTGAGGTCGAGGACGCACGGTTCGACCGTCCCGGTCAGGCCGTGCGCCCGCTCGGCCAGGGTTTCCAGGCCCCCGGCGTCCCGGTCGACCGCTCTCACCTTGGCTCCGGCGGCGGCGAGCCGCAGCGCGCAGGCGCGGCCGATGCCGCTCGCGGCGCCGGTGACGAGGGCGGTACGGCCGCCGAGGTCGAGTGCGGAGGCATGGGGGCCCGGGAGGGCGCTGGGCGCGGTCATGTCTCGACCCTAGGCAGCACCCAGGACCCGACCGATATGGTCAGCCCACACACTTCACCTTCAGGTCGTGGGCTCGAACCATGTGGGTTCGTCGAGCAGTGCCTGCTTGATCCGAACGAGGGCGTAGTCGTCCAGCTTCGGCAGGGCGTCCACGGAGAACCAGCCGACCTGGAGCGACTCGTCGTCGTTGACGCGGGCCTCACCGCCGACGGCACGGCACCGGAGCGTGGTGTCCATGAACTGGCAGACGTCGCCGTTGGCGAAGGTCACCTGTCCCCCGGCCTGGACCATCACGACGCGTTCGACCTCGATGTGCACGGCCGTCTCCTCGTACACCTCGCGCACCGCACAGGCGGCGGGCTGTTCCCCCGGCTCGGGGATGCCGGAGATCAGCGCCCACTTGCGACTGTCCGAGCGCTGGCCGAGCAGAATCCTGCCCTCGTCGTCGAAGACCACGGCACTGACTCCGGGGAGCCAGAGGAGCTGGTGGCCCGCGAAGGCCCGGATGGTGCGGATGAAGTCGGGGGTTGCCATGGCCCAGACCCTATCCGCGCGGCCGGGCCGTTCCGCGCACCGGTCCCGGCCCCGGTCCCGGTCCCGGACCGGGCGTCCTCGGCACGTCGTGCAGGAACACCAGGACCGCCGCCCGGTGCCGGGCGGCGGTCCTGGTGTTCCTGCGTGACGCGAAGGCCGTCGGTCCGTCCTAGACGCCGGTGTTCCGCCGCGACCGCAGCGCCGTCGCCGCCGCCCAGCCGAGGCCGCCCGCCGCGACGAGCACCAGGAGCGCCTCGGGGAGGACGCCGAGCTTCGTGGCCGGGGTCTCGGAGGAACGCAGCGGCACCTTCTGGACCAGCGAGTCGGCGACGAACATCCCGGTCTTCTGGGTGATCCTCCCGTCGGGCATGATCACGGCGCTGACACCGCTCGTCACGGGCACCGTGACGGTGCGGCTGTGCTCGACGGCGCGTACGCGGGACATGGCGAGCTGCTGGTAGGTCATCTCGCTGCGGTCGAAGGTCGCGTTGTTGCTGGGCACCGAGATGATCTGCGCGCCGTCGGTGACGGTGCTGCGCACGGCCCAGTCGAACGCCGCCTCGTAGCAGGTGACGAGCCCGACGCCGGTGCCGTTCATCTTGAACACGCCCGGCTCGGTGCCGCGGCTGAAGTCCTGGCGGACCATGCTGGTCCAGTTCTTGTTGATGGCTCCGAGCAGCGGGCGCAGGGGCAGGTACTCGCCGAACGGCTGGACCTGCCGCTTGTCGTAGGTGTCCACCGGGCCCTTCGCCGGGTCCCACAGGACCTGCTCGTTGTAGAGCTTGCCGTCCCGCTCGACGACCGCGCCGACGGAGACGGGGGCGCCGATCGCCTTGGCCGCCGAGTCGATCACGTAGCGGGCGTCGGCGTTGGCGTACGGGTCGATGTCGGAGGAGTTCTCCGGCCAGAGCACCAGGTCGGGCTTGGGCTTCTTGCCCGCCTTGACCTCGGCGGCCAGTCGCTCGGTCTCGCGCACGTGGTGGTCGAGGACGGCGCGCCGCTGCGCGTTGAAGTCCAGTCCCGCGCGCGGGACGTTGCCCTGGATGAGCGCGACCGTCGCCGTGCCGTCCTCCGCCTTGTCGCTGACCAGCACCCGCGCGGCGAGCGCGCCGACGACCGGGACGGCGACGCCGAGCAGCGCCACCACGGCCGCGCCCCGGTGCAGGACTCCGGTGCCGCGACGCTCGACGGCGAGACGGACGATCTCGTACAGCCCGAAGCCGCACAGCACGACACCGAAGCCGAGGACCGGGGTACCGCCGACCGCGGCGAGCGGCAGGAAGACGCCGTCGGCCTGTCCGAACGCGATCTTCCCCCAGGGGAAGCCGCCGAAGGGCGCACGCGCGCGTGCCGCCTCGCCGGCGATCCAGAGGGCCGCCGCCCACAGCGGCCACCCGGGCAGCCGGGAGAGGAACGTGATCCCCGCGCCGACGAGCGCTACGTAGATCGCCTCCACCGCGACGAGCGCCAGCCAGGGACCGGGGCCGACCTCGACGCCGGTCCAGACCAGCAACGGCAGCAGGAATCCGAGGCCGAACAGATAGCCGAGGCCGAGACCGGCCTTCCAGGAGCGACCGCGCAGGGTCCAGGCGAAGACCGCGAAGGCCGGCAGGGCGAGCCACCACAGAGTGCGGGGCGGGAAGCTGACGTACAGCAGCACTCCGGAGAGCGCCGCGGCGGCGGCCGGAACGAGGCGACGCACCAGGGCGGACCCACGCGGGGCGGGCACGGCCTGGGGTTCGAGCTGGTCCGGCTCGTCTACGGTGGTTGCGGTGGCGGTCACTCGGGGAGTGTACGGCGCCTGACCTGGGCGCCGACAGCTCGGCCTTCCGGGTCCCGACGGACGGAACACCGCTCGGCCGGTCCCCCGCACGGATCCGCCGCAACGTTTCTGCACGACCGCTCCCCAACCGGCGCACCAGCCGTTACGGTGTGGCCGAGCCTCTGACGTGCGGCCCGATGCGGTGACGGCGCCCGGGGTCCGGCAGGGTCGGGGGACGACGGGGGTGGGTTCCGCGGGGACGGCGGCCACGGCCGAAAGACGCAGCGCCTCGGACATCGCCGGCGTGATCGTGCTCGCGGCCTGTGCCGCCTGGTCGCTGGTCACGGCGGCCGCGCACGACGGCCGGCCCGAGGGCATGCTGCTGGCGGTACTCGCCGTGGCGGCGGGCTACGCGGTGGGCCGGATCTCCGGAGCGCTCCTGCCGGTGGCCGCCCCCTGTGCCGGAGCGGTGGCCGGGCTCGGCCTCGCGATCTCCACACCCGGCCCGCAGATCAGCCTGCAACTCGGCCACACCGGTGCCACGGCGGCCCTGCTGGCCCTCTCCTGCGGTGCCGCGTGCTGCGCGGCCTGGGCCGCGCGCTCGTCCGTCCTGCGGTTCGCGCTGTGTCTGCCGGCCGCCGGGGCCGCCGTGACGGCGGCGTTCCTCGGATCCACCACCGGACTCGTCACCTGCGCCGGGGTCCTGCTGTGTTCGCTCGCCGCCGCCCGTGCGCGCCGCAGGGCCCTCGGCCTGGCGGGGTTCGCGGCCGCCGCGGCCCTGGTGACGGGGGTGGCCTGGGCGATCGGGGAGAACACCCTGCCGGACGGGCCGGCCTCGTCCCTGGAGGGCCGGCTCACCGCGCATCGCGTCCTGCTCTGGCAGGACGCGATGCGCATGGCCCGTGCCGATCCCGGACTGGGGGTCGGGCCCGGCCGTTACGGAGAGCTCAGCCCCACGGTCGCCCGGTCCCTGCTGCCCGACGGCAAACCCCACTCCGCACCCTTGCAGCAGGCCGCCGAGCAGGGTCTGACCGGAGTGCTCCTGCTCGCGGCGGCTTTCTGCTGGGTCCTGTACGCGCTTCTGCGCTCGCCGCGTGCCACACCGATCGCGCTGACGGCGGGCGCGGCCCTGACGGCGGTGGCCGCCGTCGCCTCGGTCGGCAACGCGCTGAGCTTCATGACGGTGACCGCGGGTGCGGGACTGCTGGCGGGGTTCGCGACCGCGCGGCCGCTCACCTCGGAGGAACCCGACGACGTCCCGGCCACGACCCGGCACTCCGACGGCCGCCCGGGGACGTGAGCGACGCCCTGACCGGCCGTCAGCGCGCCACGCCGGACTTGTCCGGGCGCAGACGGCCGCGGATGATCCGGACGGCAGCCTCGGCGTTGTCCACGGTGATCGTGAACGTATGACCGTCGCCCAGGCGCAGCACCACGCCCTCGCCCCGCCGGACGACGACGGCGGTCCCCTGCTCGGGCCGCCAGCGGTACCCCCAGCCGCCCCACTGACGCGGGGTGACCTGGGGAGCGAAGTCGGCACCGACGACCGTGGAGAGCGGGATACGGCGGCGCGGCACGCCCATGTGGCCGCACCGCACTTCCAGGCAGTCCTCGTCCACCCTCACGGCGACCTGGACGAACGCGAGCGTGCCGAAGAGGATGAGCAGTCCGGCGGCGATGCATCCGACGACGGACATGATCAGCGGCGCCGTTCCCGACGTCCAGCCGGACGTGACGGCCAGCTCGATCCCGAGGGCCACACAGGCCACACCGCCTATGGCGGGCAGCCATTGGACGCGGTTCCTCGCACGCCCGGTCCAGATCTGCGGATCCGGGGAGACTTCGCCGTGGGGGTGGTCCCTCATGCTCATGAGACTACTCAGGTTTCGCTGCGCGGGCACCGGATCGCGGAGTGTCACTCCGCCGAGCGCCGGGAGCGCGGGCGCCGGCTCTCAGCGGGCGGGGCTGACCGCCGCCAGGATGCGGCCTTCCTCGTAGGTGAGCGCCGTGGCGGGCAGCGCGCTCTCGCGTCCGCTCTGCAGCACCGTGACCGTGGACGTGGCGGGGGCCCCGGGGTCCGGGAGCCCGCCGATCCGGCGCAGCGCCTGGGCGGCGACCGCTCCGGCGGAACCGTGCAGGACGAGCGGCGGGCGGCCGGGGCGCTGCACGGCCGCGCGGATGCGCTCGGCGACGAGTTCGTAGTGGGTGCAGCCCAGGACGACGGCCCTCACGTCCTCGGGGGTGCGCGCGGCGGCGGCCTCGATCGCGGCGTCGATGGCCGCCTGGTCGGCGTGCTCGACGGCGTCCGCGAGTCCGGGGCAGGCCACCTCGGTGACCGCCACTCCGGCGGCGAACTCCTCGATCAGTCCGCGCTGGTACGGGCTGCCCGTGGTGAGGGGCGTGGCCCAGATCGCGACGGGTCCGCCGCCCGCGGCGGCCGGCTTGATGGCCGGGACGGTGCCGACGACGGGCACCTCCGGTTCGAGGCGGGCGCGCAGGGCGGTCAGGGCGCGTACGGAGGCGGTGTTGCAGGCGACGATCAGGGCGTCGGGCCGGTGCGACGCGGCGGCCTCGGCGACGGCGAGGGCACGCGCGGTGACGTCCTCCGGCGTACGCGGTCCCCAGGGCATGCTGTCGGGGTCGGAGGAGAGGACGAGATCGGCGTCGGGCCGCAGTCGACGCACCGCGGCGGCAGCAGCGAGCAGTCCGATTCCGGAGTCCATGAGCGCGATCTTCACCCGGTCACCATAGACGATCCGCCCTTACGGGCGACCACGGTGGGGCAGACTGCGACGGGTGAGCGCCCTCGTGTGGATCGCCGTCGGATCACTGGCCGCATGGCTGTGGCTGCTGCTCGGCCAGGGCTTTTTCTGGCGTACGGACGTACGGCTGCCCGCCTGCGGCGAGCCGTCGGAATGGCCTTCCGTCTGCGTCGTGGTGCCGGCCCGGGACGAGGCCGCCGTCCTGCCCTGGAGTCTTCCCTCGCTCCTGGCCCAGGACTACCCGGGGCGGGCCGAGGTCTTCCTCGTGGACGACGGCAGCTCGGACGGCACGGGTGAGCTGGCCCGCGAGCTGGCGCGCCGGCACGGCGGACTGCCGCTCACCGTCGGCTCGCCGGGAGAGCCCCCGGCGGGCTGGACGGGCAAGCTGTGGGCCGTGCGCCATGGCATCGGCCTCGCCCGCGCGCGGGGACCCGAGTATCTGCTGCTGACCGACGCGGACATCGCGCACGCCCCGGACAGCCTGCGGCTCCTGGTGGCGGCGGCACGCACGGGGGGCTTCGACCTCGTCTCGCAGATGGCGCGGCTGCGGGTGGAGAGCCCGTGGGAACGGCTCGTCGTGCCCGCCTTCGTCTACTTCTTCGCGCAGCTCTACCCCTTCCGCCGGATCGCCCTGAGGGGCTCGCGGACGGCGGCCGCGGCGGGGGGATGCGTCCTGCTGCGCGCGGACACCGCCGATCGGGCGCGGATCCCGGACGCGATCCGGCATGCCGTCATCGACGACGTGGCGCTCGCCCGTGCCGTCAAGCGCGGCGGCGGCCGCATCTGGCTGGGGCTGGCCGAGCGGGTGGACAGCGTGCGCCCCTATCCGCGGCTGCGTGATCTGTGGCGCATGGTCTCGCGTAGCGCGTACGCCCAGCTGCGGCACAACCCGCTGCTGCTCGCCGGGACGGTCGCCGGGCTCGCCGTGGTGTACCTGGTTCCGCCGGCCGCCCTCGCGGCGGGCCTCGCCGCGGGGAACCCGTGGGCGGCGGTGGCGGGAGGGACCGCCTGGCTGGTGATGACGGCGACCTACGTACCGATGCTCCGTCACTACCGGCAGCCCACGGTGCTCGCTCCCCTGCTGCCGGTCACCGCGTTCCTGTACCTCCTCATGACGGTCGACTCCGCGGTGCAGCACTACAGGGGACGCGGCGCGGCCTGGAAGGGCCGCACCTACGCGCGCCCCGGCGCCGCCCTCGACGAGAACTGGGAGAACTGAGGGAGTCGGCGCTGACGGTCGTTCCCGGCCCGGCGAGAGGACCGGCTCCCGCCGGGCCGGGGGTCACTTCCTGCCGGGCGTCCAGTTCATGCCCCAGCCGTAGGCGTGGTCGACGGTGCGCTGCGGGCTCACCCCGCGCGCGGGGATCAGGTACCGGGCCTCGCGCTGGATGACGAGGTCGGAGCCGCTGCCGGTGATGAGGGCGAGCGCGCAGACCGTGGAGGGCACCGTGCACTCGTCGAGCGAGAAGTCGACGGGCGCGCCGTTCTGCGGCTGGAGGGTGACCGTGGCGTGCAGATCGGCGAAGGAACGCGCGCCTTCGTAGATGGTCACGAAGATGAGGATGCGCCGGAAGCTCTGCTTGTGATCGAGGTTGATGGTGAGGTTCTCGCCACCGGCCACGGCTCCGGTGCGGTCGTCCCCGTCGAGATATATGTACGGCGGCTGGTGCAGCGCCCCGAAGGCGTTGCCGAGCGCCTGCACCACCCCCTTGCGGCCGTCGGACAGTTCGTACAGCGCACACAGGTCGAGGTCGAGGTCCGCGTGCATGGCGACGGCCCGGCCGCGTTTGCTGCCCCAGCCCGAGAACTGCTTGCGCACTTCCCAGTTGAGGTTCACGCGCATGGCACCGCTGGTGCCGCCCTGCTTGGAGAGCGAGACGGACGGCGCCTCCTTGGTCAGCGTCACCTTGGAGAGGCGGACGGGCGCCGGAGGGGCCGCGGGCGGCTGCGTCGTGACGGGCGGGGCGACCGGCGGCGGCACGGTGACCGGGGGCGCCACGGGGGGCGGGGGGACCTGCACGAGGGTGGCGGGCCCCCGCGGCGCGGCGGCGGGAGGCGCCACGTGCTGCGGCTCGTCCACGGTGATCCCGTAGTCGGTGGCCAGCCCTTCGAGGCCGCTTCCGTAGCCCTGTCCCACGGCGCGGAACTTCCAGGCGCCCTGGCGCCGGTAGAACTCGCCCAGGACGAAGGCGGTCTCCACGGTCGCGTCGGCGCTCTCGAAGCGGGCGACCTCCGCGCCGCCGCGTGCGTCGAGCACCCTGATGCACAGGCCGGGGACGCGCCCGAAGGGGCCGCCGTCCGCGGAGGCCGCCAGGACCACGGTCTCGACGACGGGTTCCACGCGCGTGAGGTCGACGGACAGCGTGTCGGTCACCTGACCGCCGTCGTTCCGCTTGCCCTCGTGGCGCACGGCGCCCGAGGAGTGCGCCGGCTGGTTGTAGAAGACGAAGTCGCCGTCCGAACGAACCTTTCCGGCCACCAGCAGAAGGGCGGACGCATCGACGTCGGGCACCCCCTGTCCCGAACGCCACCCCAATTCCACCCTGAGCGCGCTCGTCGGGACAGGAACATTAGATCCCTTAGGCATTGACATGTACGCCCCCATCGCGTGTCTCCGCGCCGGCGCGAGTCCCGAACGGACCGCCGGCCCCGTTCCCGCCAAACCTAATCCCAGGGTCCGCAGAGTCCCATGACTCTCGCAGGAAGATCCTGGTCAACCGCCGGTAACCCGTCCGAGGCTCGGCCTTTACACGATCTCAACCATCTTTGACGTCCTTTTTTGCCAAGTTCGCTCGCATTGGGGATCCCGCGTCACCACGGACACCGAAAAACAACCCTCTTATCGGTCTCCCCAACCAGCACATCGTGGGCTTAACTTATGGCCATGACCTCCCCCCGCTCCACCTATGGCGGCGGTTACTACTCCGCCTTCCCTGACACCCCGATCTACGACTCCCTCGTCGCAGAACGGGGTACTCCTCAGATCGCCCCGATCCGGGTCCCTTCCGCCTACGACTCGGGCAGCAACAACCTCCCGGCCCTGCCGTCCGCGCTCCCCGCGCTGCCGTCCGGCCCCTCCTCCTACGGCTATCAGCAGGCCCAGCAGCCCTCTCCGCTGCAGCAGGCCCCCGCGCCGTACATCCCGCAGCAGGCCGGCGCGCCCCGGGGCTATCCCAGCCCCCAGCCGCAGCAGCCCCGCCCGATGGCGGCCGGCACGGGCTTCGAGGCCATGCGCCCCGCGGCTCCCCGGCCCGCCCCCGCTCCGTACCAGGACCCGTACAACGGTCAGCAGTACCGCGGGTACTGACACTCCCTGACCGGCCTGTCGGTGCTTCCTGGCACCATGGCGGTCATGGGGAACGCGGCACTGCACTCGATTCACGTCCATCCGGTCAAAGCCTTCCGGAGCACATCGCTCCAGGAGGCCGAGGTCGAGCCCTGGGGGCTGGCCGGAGACCGACGCTGGGTCCTGATCGACGACGGGGGAAAGGTCGTCACGCAACGCGAGCAGCCGCGTCTGGCACTGGCCGCCGCCGAGACACTCTCCGGCGGCGGCCTTCGCCTGTCCGGCGGGAACCTCGGACCCGTGACGGTTCCCGTGCCCGAACCCACCGGTACGACGACGGTGGAGATCTTCGGCGACAAGGTGGAGGCCGTCCTCGCCGACGCGGCCGCGCACGACTGGTGCAGCGCGTACCTGGGTGTCGGCGTACGCCTCGCCCACATGGACGATCCGGCCGTCCGCCGGCCCGTCGACCCGGACTTCGCGCTGCCGGGCGAGACCGTCAGCTTCGCCGACGGCTACCCGCTGCTCGTCACCACGCTCGGCTCGCTGGACGCGCTCAACTCCTTGATAGCGCAGGGCGACCGGGCCGAGGAGGGCCCGGTGCCGATGAGCCGCTTCCGGCCGAACGTCGTCGTCTCCGGCACCGACGCCTGGGCCGAGGACCACTGGTCCCGGATCGCCATCGGCGAGGTCACCTTCCGGGTCACCAAGATGTGCGGCCGCTGCATCGTCACCACCACCGACCAGGACACCGCCCGGCGCGGCAAGGAACCCCTGCGCACGCTCGCCCGGCACCGGCGCTTCGACGGA
>NZ_KZ626960.1 GCF_002911015.1 Streptomyces populi | reverse complement strand
GGCGAGCAGGCCGATCAACTCGATCGCGGTGTCCGGCCGTTCGGAGAGCAGGTGGTCGAGCGCCGCGCACAGATCGGCGTGCGCCGAGCCGAGCCGCCCGTACCACGCGGCCTGCCGCTCTCCCAGCCAGCCCTGATCGGCGTCGCGGGCCATCCCCAGGAAATGCGCGGCGTGCCGGTCCGCCAGCTCCCGGCCCTCGCCCACCTCGTCGAGCCACATGCGGCCGTACTCCCGCACGGTGTCGAGCATCCGGTACCCGGAGTCGGCGAGCGACAGCACCGACTTCCTCGACAGGCCCGCCAGAGCCCGGCCGACCTCGTCCGCGGGCAGCGGACCCCCGGCGCACACGACGCGCACGGTGTCCGCGTCCACCGGTTCCCGGAACACCGACATCCTTGCCCACAGAAGGCGTTCGGCGGGCGCGCACAGCTCGTGGCTCCAACCGATCGTCGTGCGTACCGCCCGGTGGCGCGGCGGGCCGGGAAGGCCGCCCTCCGCCGTGATGTCCAGGCGCGGGCCGAGTTCCAGCTCGACCTCCGCGACCGTACGGTGCGCGAGCTGTCCCGCGATCAGCTCCACCGCCAGCGGCATGCCTTCGAGCCGCGCGCACAGACGCGCCACGGCCGCCACGTCCGCCGGGGAGGACACGGGGGTGCCCGCCGCGGCCGCGCGCAGCCGGAACATCTCCACGGCGTCCGTCGCGGGCGGCAACGGCTCCACGGCGACGACGTGTTCACCGGGCACGCCGAGGGGTTCCCGGCTCGTCACGAGAACGGTCAGGCGCGGACAGGCCGTCGTGAGCCGGGTGACCAGACGGCGGCAGGGGACGACCAGGTGCTCGCAGGAGTCCAGGACGAGCAGGACGTCCCGGTCGGCCAGCCAGTCGGCCAGGGAGTCCAGCGCCCGGTTCGTCGTGTGGTCCGCGAAGTCCACCGCGTCGGCCACGGACGCGACGAGCAGCCGGTCGTCCCGCAACGGCCACAGGTCGGCCCACGCCACTCCGCGCCCTCCCGCGCGCAGGATCCGGTCCGCCGCCTCCAGCGCCAGCCGGCTCTTGCCGACACCGCCGGCCCCGGTCAGGGTGACGACCCGCTCCTCGCGCAACACGTCGTCCAAGTGGGCGAGTTCGCCCCGGCGTCCGACGAAACCGGGAGGAACGGGCGGCAGATTCCTCAGCACACGCACAGTCTTTCGGCCCCGGACCCCGTCATGTGCCGACTTCGCCCGATCGGTGACGGATCCGTGCGCCGGCGGGGGAGGGAGAGGGGCGCCCGGGCGGCCGGAGCGGCGCGGGCACCGCTCACGCGACCGCCTCGACGGTTCGCGCCCGCTGCGGTGCCATCGCCCAGCGTACGGCGGAGGTGAAGGCGCAGCCCAGTGGACGCACGCACACACTGTCCACCAACGGCAGCCGGGGCAGCCGGAGTTCGGCCGCCGCCCAGGAGGGCAGCAGGGACACCGCGTTCGCGGCGAGCACCCCGTACGGCAGGCGGGCCACGAGCGGTACCGGCGGGTTCAGCAGGAGGAAGCGCGCTGCGTCGCGTGCCTCCGGCGTCGCCCGCACCTCGCTCCTGTACGCGTCCAGCCGCTCCGCGAGCCCGGCACGGTCCACGGGCGGGTCCAGGACCCCGAGCGCGGTGGCCACACGGGCCGCGTCCGCCACGTACCCGTCGTAGTCGGCGCCGGACAGCGGGCGCGCGCCGTACCGCCGGTGCGCCCGCAGGAAGCTGTCGACCTCCGCGACGTGGACCCAGCCGAGGAGGTGCGGATCCGCCGCGTGGTACGGCGTGCCCTCCGAGGTCGTGCCGCGCACCCGCTCGTGGACCGCCCGTACCCGGTCGCAGGCCTCCTGGGCGCTCTCGGCCGTCCCGTACGTCGTCACCGCCAGGAAGGTGCTGGTGCGCTGGAGCCTGCCCCAGGGGTCCCCGCGGAAGCCCGAGTGCGCGGAGACGGCGGCCATGGCGAGCGGGTGGAGCGACTGGAGCAGCAGCGCGGAGAGGCCGCCGATGAACATCGACGCGTCCCCGTGCACCGTGCGGATGGGGCGGTCCGGGCCGAACCAGCGGGGTCCGGGCGTTCCGTGGATGCGGGCGCGGTTCTCCGGTCCGTCAGGGCCCGCGACCCGGGTGAACAGCGCGCTGCCCAGCCGTTCCCTCATTCCGCCGCCGTCCGCTCCGGTGCGTCTCATGGGGCGCCGGCCTCCCTCCGAGTCGTGTTCCGTCGGGCCCGCCGCCTGCCCGTGGCCGGTGTCTCCGGGACCGCGACCGGGGATCCGGAGCCGTGCGCGGACCGGCGGAAGCACCCTTCAGCATGGCCGAACCGGGGGAGGAAAGTCCACGGGCCCCCGTCGGCCACCGGGCGACGCCGACGTCCGGACCGGCGTCGGCGCCTCCGGGCCGCCGGCTCACAGGGTGAGACGGGTGCCCCACCCCTCCGCGCGGGCGACGGCGTCGGCCACATGGGCGGCGGCGACGTCCAGTGCGGCGTGGCCGGTCGACTTGAACAGGGTGAGTTCGGCGTCGTCGCGCCGGCCGGGGTGGGTGCCGGCCAGGACCGGCCCGAGGAGCGTCACCCGCCGTTCGGGCGGGAGGTCCTGCAGTTCGTGGGCGCCGGAGGGGGGCGGGGTCGTGGCGGCGCCGGGCCACTCGGCGAAGAGGGCGGCGTCCCGGACGGTGGCGGCGTCCAGCTCGGGCCCGTGGGAGCCGCCCACCGAGCTGACGTGCGTCCCGGGGGCGAGCCATGAGCGACGGATCACCGGGCGCACGGCGCCGGTGCAGCAGAACACCGTGTCCGCCCCGCGTACGGCCTCCTCGACGCTCTCCGCGACCCGGCCGGCGGGGTGGAGCGCGGCGGCGCTCCCGGCCCGCAGGGGATCGCGGCCCGCGACGGCGACGGGGGTCCCGGGATCCACGGCCGCGAGCAGTGCGATCTGGGCGCGCGCCTGGGCGCCCGTCCCGACGACGGCGACCCGCCCGGCGTCCGGACGGGCCAGCGCGCGGGCGCTCAGGGTGGCGGTCGCCGCGGTACGGATCTCGGTGAGCGGCTCGGCGTCCATCAGGGCCAGCGGGCGGCCGTCGGTCTCGTCGAAGAGCGCGACGACGCCCCGGTGACTGCTGCGGCCGGGGCGTTCCGGGTCGGCGAACACGGAGACGAGCTTGGCCGCGAGCCCGAGACCGGGCACATGACCGGGCATCGCGCCGAGCAGGCCGTGCGGGGTGCGGGCGGCGATCCGCGGCGGTACGGAGACCTCGTCGCGGCCGATGGCGACGAGGGCCGCGGCCACGGCGTCCAGGACGCGGTGGGGATCGAGGGCGGCACGTGTCCGCGCCCCGTCGAGGAAGAGGATCTCGCTCATGCCGGGCCTTCGGTGGAGGGGGAAGAAGAGGGGGAGGCGGGCCGGGACGGGGACACGGGTCCGGCCGGCGTCCGTCCGGAGTCCTCTCCGGCCTCGTCGTCCTCCCGGGTTCCGGAGGCCGCGGGACCGGAGAGGATGCGCGCCAGTTCGTCCGTCGCCTCGCGCAGCCGCTCCCGCAGGCCGGGAAGGCCGGCCTCGCCGAAGTCCGGGCCCAGCCCGACCAGGGTGAGGGCGCAGACGGGCGCGCCCGGACGCGTGACCACGGCGCGGGCGAGCGAGGCGACCGGCTGTTCGTTGCGCCCGTACTCGACGGCGAATCCCGTGCGTTCGGCCTCCTCGACGTCGGCCAGCAGCCCGTCGGGCCCGTCCAGCGGATACCCGGACTCCTCCGCGGCGCGCAGGTAGGGGACGCGATCGGCCGCGGTGAGGGCGGCGACGAGGGCGAGCGGACCGGCGAACCGGTGAACGGGCAGTGCCTGGCCGGTCAGACTGCTGATCATCGCCAGACGGTCGGGGCGCACGACGTCGATCACGCGGGACCGGTCGACCTCGGGCACCTGGAGGTTGACCATCAGGCCGGTGCGCTCGGACAGCTCCGTGAGGACCGGTCGGGCGAGGGCTCCGAGCGAGTTCCTGGCCGCCGAGGACGACAGCTGCAGGACCGCGGGGCCGGGCAGGTAGCGGTCGTCGGCGCGCAGCACCCAGCCCCGCCGGACCAGGTCGACGAGCACGCGGTAGGCGGTCGCGCGGTGCAGTCCGACCTCCTCGGCGAGGTCGGTGAGGCGCGGCGGCCGGGACGCACGGGCCACGGCCTCGACCAGGTCCAGGGCCTTGTCCACCGCGGTACGGGGTGCCGAGGGCAATCCGACCCCTCCTTGTGACGTCGTGAGATGCGAGCGTACGGTAGCGCATGTTTCGAGAGACGATACGTTTGTTACGTAGAGCGTAACAAGATCGATCAAGCGGTCGACCGGTCCGGACAGAGCCGCTCCGGTCAGAGCTACTACCGAGGTGAAGATGACGGACGAGACTCCGGGCGCACCGGCTCCGTACGCGCCCGCGGCGGAGGGAACCGTCGCGGTGTACCGCGGCGCGACACTGTTCGACGGGACCGGGGCGCCGGCCCGCGGCTCGACGTCGATCGTGATCGACGGCCCGGTCATCCGCGCCGTCGGCGACGACGCCGAGATCGCCGCGGACCTGCCCGCCGACGCCCGGGTCTTCGACCTCGACGGCCGCTTCGTCATTCCCGGTCTGATCGACTCCCACCAGCACATCGCGACGCCGCCCGACCGGCCCGCCGCCGAGGCGGTGCTGCGCCGGCTCGTCCACGGCGGGGTCACCGCCATCCGTGACATGGCCGACGACCTGCGTCAGGTGGGCGACCTCGCGCGGGCGACGCTCGTCGGGGAGATCCCCGGCCCCGACATCCGCTACGCCGCGCTGATGGCGGGACCCGGCTTCTTCGACGACCCGCGCACCCATCAGGTGTCCCAGGGCGAGACGCCCGGCGCCGTGCCGTGGATGCAGGCGGTCACGAAGGACACCGACCTGCGGATCGCCGTCGCCCTGGCGCGCGGCACCCACGCGTCCGCGATCAAGGTGTACGCGGATCTCGACCACGAGACCGTCGCCGCGATCACCGAGGAGGCGCACCGCCAGGGCGTCCCCGTCTGGGCCCACGCCACCGTCTTCCCCGCCGCGCCCGGCCAGATCGTCGCGGCGGGCGCGGACAGCGTCTCGCACGTCACGCTGCTCGCCTTCGAGGGCACGGACGAACCGCTGACCAGCTACAAGACCAAGCCGAAGGTCGACCACGAGCGCTTCGCCGCCGGTGACGACCCCCGGATCGAGGAGCTCTTCGCCCTGATGCGGCAGCGGGGTACGGTCCTCGACGCTACCGCGGGCATGTGGGCGAGCGGGGCCCTCGCGGGCGAGGGGCCCGAGGACGAGGAGCGTGCCGCGGCCAACACCGCGCTCGCCGCCGTCCTCACCGCCCAGGCCCACCGCGCCGGCGTGGAGATCGCGACCGGAACGGACTACGAGACCGATGCCGAGGACCCCTTCCCCGCCCTTCACGAGGAGCTGGCCTTCCTCGTGGAGCGCTGCGGGATGTCGCCCGCGCAGGTGCTGCGCTCGGCCACGCTGATCGGTGCCCGCAGCGCCGGGGCCGAGGACGTCATGGGCAGCGTCGAGGCGGGCAAGCTCGCCAACTTCGTCGTCCTGGAGGACGATCCGCTGCGGGACATCGCGAACCTGCGCAGCGTCACCCTGACCGTCAAGCGCGGCCGGCGCTTCGAGCGCCGGGACTTCGAGCGCGCCGCCTCCGGCGCGGCACGGCCCGAGGGCGTTCAGGGCCACGGGGCCGAAGCGCCCGCCGCGGCCCGGCTCGTGGAAGAGACCGGCCCCGCCGAAGAGACCCGCCCCGTCGAGGAGACCCGATGACCGACCTCCCCATGATCATCAACGCGCTCGGGCAGCTCGACAACCCGAACGCTCCCGGGTCGGCCGAGGCGGCCTCGCAGCTGAACCCCTCCAGCGAGCAGCTGACGGTCGACGCCCGCACGCTGGCGGACGCCCACGCCTCCGGCCTCACCGCCGTCAACATCACCCTCGGTTACACGATGGGCGATCTGCCGCCCTACGAGCACACGCTGCACGAGATAGCCGTCTGGGACGGCATCGTCCGGGACAACGCGGCCGACCTGCTCAAGGTGCGCACGACCGCGGACATCCGCCGGGCCCGGGAGGAACGCCGGATCGGCGTGATCTACGGCTTCCAGAACGCCGTCGCGATCGGCGAGGACACCGGGCGCGTCGCCACGTTCGCCGACCTCGGCGTCCGGGTCGTCCAGCTCACCTACAACCAGGCCAATCACATCGGCGACGGCTCCATGGCGCCGGAGAACCGGGGGCTGACCGACTTCGGCCGGAGCGTCGTCGAGGCCCTCGACGAGCACCGCCTGATGGTCGACCTCTCCCACAGCGGTGAGCGCACGTGCCTGGAGGCCGCCGGGATCGCGCGCCGCCCGGTGTCGATCAACCACACCGGCTGCCGTGCGCTGGCCGACCTCCCGCGCAACAAGACGGACGAGGAGCTGCGCCTGGTGGCCTCGCGCGGCGGCTTCGTGGGCATCTACTTCATGCCCTTCCTGAACGTGTCGGGTCACGCGACGGCCGCCGATGTCGTGGAGCACATCGTCCACGCCGTCGACGTGTGCGGAGAGGACCACGTCGGCATCGGCACCGACGGGACCGTGACGTCCATCGACGACCTCGACGCCTACCGCGCGCATCTCGCCGAGCACGTCGCCCTGCGGCGCCAGGCCGGTGTGGGCGCGGCGGGGGAGCGCGACGACACGCTGCCCTTCGTGCTCGACCTGCGCGGAGTGGACCAGTTCCGGGAGCTGATCCGCCTCCTGGAGCAGCGCGGCTACACCTCGGAGCGCATCGAGAAGATCATGGGCGGGAACTTCCTGGACTACGCCGACCGGGTGTGGGCCCCGGAGGCCTCCCGGTAGCCGGTTCCGGCCCCCGGTCTAGGCCGCTTCGCCCGTCGCGCCACCGCTCGGGTCCGGGGCCGGCGACTGCGTGGCCTCCCCGGGCGTGCTGCTCGGGAGAGGGGAGGGGGAAGAGGAGGGGGACGGGGAGCCGGACGTTTCGCCCGCCGGGACGGCGGGAGCGACGCGCGGGGGTGCCGCACTCGTCCGGGCGCTCGGCGAGGCGGCCGAGGGGGAGGGGGAGGAGGGGGCCGCGCTCGCGTCCTGGCGGGGCGGCCCGTCCTCGGTCCCGGCGGCGTCGGCCCGCCGGCCGGCGGCCGCGTCGGCCGCCGGCGGGGTCACGCGCCCGGCGGCCGGGCCGGGTGGATCCGTGACGGCGCTCCCAGGCCCCACGGGTGACGGCGCCGGGGTGCCGGTGGGCCGCCCCTCCACGCGCGGCGCGCCCCGCGCGGCCGACACGTCCTTGTGCGTCTTGCGCACCCCGTTCGGCAGGTGCAGCCAGGGTGCCGCCGAGTCGCCCCCGCTCACCAGGGCCGCGAGGGCCGTGGCGAAGCAGACGCAGGACACCGCGACGATCCACCCCATGCTGCGGAGCCAGGAGCGCCGCCGTCCGCTCTCGTCGACGAACACGGGGCCCTCGCCGGACGCGGCCCCTTCACCGGAGGCGGCTCCCTCACCGGAGGTGACCACTTCCGTCCGGTTCCGCCCCGCGCGAGCCGAATCCCCCGTTGTCCCTGCCATGCACCGCTCCTTGACGATCCTTGCCGCAGGTCGCGTCCGGGCGACCGCGCGCCGCCGATTCGGATGGCGACTCCGTGTTGATCCAGAGATACGAGGGCGATCACCGATCGACTCATTCCGACCGGATGTGACGCATCTGGGGCCGGTTCGCTTCGAGGTGGTGACCGCTGAATCGAGCGTCATGACAGTGGAATCAGTGGCATGGAAAGCTGAATCGATCGTTCGACCTTGATTTGACGCCTTGTACGTTCGTACCCTTGCCGAATCCGTTCGCCGGACACGGCGTCGACCGAGCTCGCCGACCGAGCTCGCCAGCCGAGTTCACCGACAGAGGAGCCCTCGATGGACCGCACCCGCCTGCAGCAGCTCCTGGCCCGCGAGAGCGCCGAGGCCGAGCGTCGCAACCCGAGGTCCAGGGCCGCGTACGAGCGCGCCGAGCACCTGTTCGGCAGAGTCCCGATGACCTGGATGAACAAGACGGCCGGGGCCTTCCCGCGCTATCTCGACGGCGCGCGCGGTGCCCGCGTCACCGACATCGACGGGCACGAGTACATCGACTTCTGTCTCGGTGACACGGGCGCCATGGCCGGTCACTCGCCCGAGGTGGTCGCCGAGGCGGTACGGGCCCGGTTCGCCGTGAGCGGTGGCGCGACCGCGATGCTGCCCACCGAGGACGCGGAGTGGGTGGGAGCCGAACTGACCCGCCGCTTCGGGCTCGCGCGCTGGAGCTTCTCGCTCACCGCGACCGACGCCAACCGCTGGTCCATCCGTCTGGCACGGGCGGTCACCGGCCGTCCGAAGATCCTGGTGAACAGCTACAGCTACCACGGCAGCGTCGACGAGTCGCTGATCGTCGTCGGCCCGGACGGGCGCGGCACGGCCCGCCCCGGAAACGTCGGTGCCCCCTGCGACGTCACCCTCACCAGCCGCGTCGCGGAGTTCAACGACCTGGAGCAGCTCGAGCGCGAACTCGCCCACGGCGACGTCGCCGCCGTCCTCATGGAACCCGCGCTCACCAACATCGGCATCGTGCTGCCCGAGCCGGGCTACCTGGAGGGCGTCCGTGAGCTGACGCGCCGGTACGGGACGCTGCTCATCAACGACGAGACGCACACCTTCTCCGCCGGCCCCGGTGGCTGCACCGCCGCCTGGGGCCTGGAGCCCGACATGCTCACCATCGGCAAGGCGATCGGCGGCGGGATCCCGGCCGGCGCGTACGGGCTCTCGGCCGAGCTCGCCGACAGGCTGCTCGGCCGCGCCGATCTGGACCTGGTCGACATGGGCGGCGTCGGCGGCACCCTCGCCGGGAACGCCCTCTCCACGGCGGCGACGCGGGCGACCCTGGAGCACGTCCTCACCGACGCCGCGTTCGACACGATGGCGAAGCTCTCCGAGCGCTTCGAGGCCGGGGTGCGGGCGGGCATCGACACCTGGGGCCTGCCGTGGTCGGTGAGCCGGCTCGGAGCCCGTACGGAATACCGGTTCGCCGATCCCGCGCCGCGCACCGGAACGGAATCGGCCGCGGCCGCCGACACCGAACTGGAGGACTTCCTCCACCTGTACCTCGCCAACCGGGGCATCCTGCTGACCCCGTTCCACAACATGGCGCTCATGTGTCCGGCGACCACCGAACGGGACGTGGACCGGCACACCGAGGTCTTCGCCGCCGCCCTGGCCGAACTGGCCGGCTGAACCGCGCCGTTAACCTGGGACCGGTCAGCCGGAGAGGAACAGCGTGGACGAGATCGACCGGGCCATCCTGCGGGAACTGCAGATCGACGGCCGCATCGCCTATGCCGAACTCGGCCCCAGGGTCGGGCTGTCCGCGTCGGCGGCCCGCCAGCGTCTGCAACGCCTGCTCGACTCGCAGACGGTCCAGGTCGTCGGGGTCACCGACCCGATGGGCATGGGCGGGCAGGCGATGGCCCTGCTCGGCATCGCCGTGGACGGCGATCCGCGCGCGGTCGCCGACGCGCTGGCCGAACGGTCCGAGGTCGTCTATTCGGTACTGACCTCGGGCGGCTTCGACCTGTTCGCCGAGGTCGTCTGTCCCGGGCCACGGGACCTGCTGGACTTCGTCAACGACGTCGTGCGGCAGATCGAAGGCGTCCGGCAGGTGCAGTCGTTCCCCTACTTCGGGATCCACACGCACCGGTTCCTGTGGAACGTGGG
The DNA here is from genome assembly GCF_002911015.1 of Streptomyces populi. GTDB lineage: Bacteria > Actinomycetota > Actinomycetes > Streptomycetales > Streptomycetaceae > Streptomyces > Streptomyces populi. Next base: position 13,956 of record NZ_KZ626960.1, on the reverse strand, counting down.
CTGAGCGCGCCCCGCGCCGCGGTCACCGCGCCATGCTCCGGGAGGCCTTCTTGCCGGGCGTGGAGATCCGCACCCCCAGCGGGCGGGCCAGACCGATCACCCCTTCGTCCAGACGCTGCAGATGCCGCAGGACCCGGCCCGTGACGCGGTCGTGGCGGGGCGAGTCCGGTGCCTGCGGCTCCAGCATGGCGGCGAGGCTCGCGCCGGTCTCCGCGACGCCGTCCATGGCGTCGTCCGCCACCCGGGCGACGAGGACGTCGATGTTGTGGCCGATCCGGCGGCCCACCAGTTTGAGGCGGGGGTCGGCGGCGACCGACCTGCTGTAGGGAAGGAGTTCGGCCGTCGCCGCCAGCGACCGCGCGTGGTAGGCGCACGTCTCCAGCAGGGCGACGATGTAGCGGGCGGTCCGGCGGCGGGTCCGCCACGGAGTGATCGGGTGGGTCAGCGGTTTGGTCGAGGCCCTCAGCTTGTCCAGCGCCATGTCGAGATCGCGGGCCTTGTCCAGCAGGTCGAGGGCGATCCCGCCGCTCAACTGCTCCACCGCCGCACCGCTGACGTCCCCGAGCCGGACGAGCGCGGCGGCCAGGAGCTCGTCCGTGCGGCGGTCGGTCTGCACCGGAAGGACCACCGCGGCCGCGACCATCCCGCAGACGGCGCCGAGCGCCGTCTCCTCGATCCGCAGGACGAGCACCGCCGGACTGTAGGTGTTGAGCACGGTGTACAGCAGCCCCAGCATCGCCGTCACGAAGAAGGACATCAGGACGTACGACACGGGGGCGGTGAAGTACATGGCGAAGATGAACAGCAGGACCAGGGCGAACGCGGTCCAGGTGTGCTCGCCCACCGCGCCCGCCAGGACGACACCCGCGATCACGCCGAGGACCGTCCCCAGCAGCCGGCGATAGCCCTTGACCAGGATCTCCCCGGTCGAGGAGGTGTTCAGGAAGACGACCCAGCAGGTCAGCACCGCCCAGTACCACCGCTGCGGGGAGAGCAGCTCCCCGCCGACGATGGCCAGGGTCGACCCCACCGAGACCTGTACCGCGGCCCGGGTCGTAGGGCGGTCCAGTCCCGTGGGGTGCGGCTCCTCCTGTTCCTCCTCCTCGGCGGCGATGGAGATGTCCTCGGCGTCCAGTTCCTCACGGGAACGTTTGGTCTCGGGGGAGTCGTCGGACTCGTCCTGGGGGCCGTCGAGCGCCAGCCGCAGTCCGAGGGCGGCGCGGGCCGCCTCGCCGATGCCGCGGAAGACGTCCTGCACGGCCGCCGGGGCCTGGGGCAGATTCTCCTCGTCCCGGTAACCGAGCAGCCGGTTGCGCAACTGGGCCACCCCCGAGCCGTGCTCACCGGCGGCCGGGCCGGTGACGAGCACCCCCAGCGCCTCGAGATCGCGGTGCAGCGTCGCCACGGTGTCGCCGCGCTCGTGGAGCCGGTCTCCCGGCTCGGGCAGCGGCGCGTGCGGCAGGTGCAGGGCGAGCGTGTCGGCCTGTTCGGCGCTGCGCGCCGTGAGGATGAGGATGCCGAGCCGCTCGGCGGCGATCTCGGCCTCGGCGACCCGCCGCTGGAGCAGGGAGGCGGTCGCGCTGTCCGACGTCCCCCCGTCCAGGCGGTCCTGGATCATCATCGCGCTCTCGTGCAGCCGCGCGGTGTGCAGCCGTACGTCGTCCAGTGCCTTCTCGACGTCGTCGGGACCGGCGTCGAGCAGGTCGATCTGGACGGAGACGAGCTGGGCCACGCGGGCCCGGAACGCCTTGCGCAGCCGTCCGAGGACCCGCTCGGTCGACTCGGCGACCACGCCGAAGCGCACGACGGCACTGCACACGAAGGCGATGGCCAGCGCCGCGCACAGATCGGGAAGCGCGGAGTAGGCGGCCCCGCCGAACAGGGACAGGAAGTAGATCTGGAAGGCGATCAGCCCGAGCGCCGTGCCGCGGTCGCCGTACCGGCGGCAGTAGACCGCGACGAAGATGAGGGCGATGAAGCACGCGTCGCCCGCGAGGGTGTGGGTGCTCAGCACGGTGCCCAGCGTCATCGCCGTGACGGCCACGGGCAGTCCGAGCGCGAGGGTGAGGGCCTGGGCGCCGCGGTGCCTCTCCTTGATGGAGAAGGTGGCGACCATGGCGGTCATGGCCCCGTTCACCATGAGACCGGGACCGGCTCCACGCAGGGCGAGGACGGCGAGGGTGAGGGCGATGGCGCCGACGGTCCGCAGTCCGGCCATGAGCCGCAGCAGGCCCGGGTCGGAGGCCACGAACCGGTTCCAGACCGCCGCTCGGTTCGGCCGTGTCACTGTCCTCACGCTGCCGTCGTTCCCTGCTCCCAGGTCATGATCCGGTACTTCAGCATGGCACCATGCGGCGCCCCGTGCCGGATCTCACCCGGCCGTCCGTACGGGGGGCGGTCGCGCGCGACCCCTTGTGGGAGCGCTCCCAAAGGGCCAGGATGCCGCTCATGGACCCATTGCCGATCATTCGCGCCTACCGGCCCGCCGACCGTGCCGCCGTCGCCGACGTGTGTGTGAGCACCGCGGACGAGGGAGGGGACTCGCGCGCCCTGTATCCCGACGAGGAGCTGATGCCGACCCTCTTCGCCGCGCCCTACTGTCATCTCGAACCCGAGCTGGCCTTCGTCCTCGACGACGGCGGCGGACGGGCCGTCGGCTACGTGGTCGGCACCGGTGACACCGCCGGGTTCGTCGCGCGGTTCCGCGACGAATGGATCCCGCGCGTCGCGCACCGCTATCCCGCGCCCACGACGCCGCCCCGCACGCCCGGCGAGGTGATGGTCGAGCTGCTGCACGCCCCCGAGCGCATGATCCTGCCCGAACTGGCCGGCTATCCGGCGCACCTGCACATCGACCTGCTGCCGGACTTCCAGCGGCGCGGCCACGGAAGGGCGCTGATGAACACCTTCCTCACCGCGCTGCACGACCGCGGGGTGCCGGCGGTCCACCTGGGCATGGTCACCGCGAACAGGCCCGCGCGGGCGTTCTACGACCGTCTCGGCTTCCACGAGATTCCCGTCGGCGACCCGGGACCGCTCACCTACCTGGGCAGGTCGACGGCGGTGGAGGAGCCCGTGCACGCCCGACGGCCGCTGACGGAGCCCGCGCCGGGGGGATCCGGGCGTCCGTAGCCGTGCGAGGGCGGGAAGGACGCCCGGCGGAGGGGGCGCGGTGGCGCGCGCGGCCGGGGCGGGCGCGCGGTACGACGACGAGAGGGCGCACCGTCCGGGTGCGCCCTCTCGTTCCGCGTGGGGGAGCCGGGAGCGTTCGCCGCCGTGCTCCCGGGAAGAGGCGCGGGCGCACCGGTTCCGGGGGGCGGGACCGGTGGGGCCGCGCGAACCTCAGCGGGTGGCCGCGGCCGTCTCCGGCGTGGCCGTGGGGCCGGCCTTGTCGTCTCCGGCGGCGGTGCGGGCCGCCGGGATGACGGCGGCGATGGCCGCGGCCACCAGGGCGACGCAGCCGCCGACGACCAGGCCGGTGCGGAAGCCGCTCTCGGAGGTGAAGGTGTAGCCCGCCGCGCTGGTCGTCATCTGGGCGAGGACGACGCCGATGACCGCCGAGCCGACCGAGGTGCCCAGCGAACGCATCAGCGTGTTGAAGCCGTTGGCGGCGGCGGTCTCGGAGAGCGGGACCGAGCTCATGATCAGGGCCGGCATCGAACCGTAGGCGAGGCCGACACCGCTGTTGATGACCATGCCGGTCAGCATGAGACCCCAGGGCGACCCCATGAGGGCCAGCGCCAGCCCGTAGCCGAGGGCGATGACGAGGACGCCGCAGACCAGCGTGAACTTCGGGCCGCGGGCGTCCGTCAGCTTCCCGCCGAGCGGGGAGACGATCATCATCATGATGCCGCCGGGGGCCATCCACAGGCCGGCCGCGAGCATCGACTGGCCCAGACCGTAGCCGGTGGCGTCGGGGAACTGGAGCAGCTGCGGGATGATCAGCATGCTGGCGTACATGCCGAACCCGACGAAGACCGAGGCCACGTTGGTGAGCAGGACCCGGGGACGGGCGGTGGTGCGCAGGTCGATCAGCGGGTCCTGGGTGCGCATCTCCCAGACGCCCCAGGCGATCAGGGCCGCCACGGCGGCGGCGAACAGCCCGAGGGTCGTCGCGGAGCCCCAGCCCCAGTCGGCGCCCTTGGAGACGCCGAGGAGCAGGCAGACCAGTCCGGCGCCGAGCCCGAGCGCCCCGAGGACGTCGAAGCGCTGACCCTTGGCGCCGGCCGGCACGTCCGGGACGAGGAACCAGATCAGCGCTCCGATCACCACGGCGAGCACGGCGGAGCCCCAGAACAGCACGCGCCAGTTCGCGTACTGGGCGACCGCGGCGGAGACGGGCAGGCCGAGGCCGCCGCCGATGCCCATCGAGGCGCTGACCAGCGCGATGGAGGAACTCAGCTTCTCCGCGGGCACCACGTCACGCAGCAGGGCGATGCCCAGCGGCACCATGCCCATGCCCATTCCCTGCAGGCCCCGTCCGACGATCATCGGGACGACGGACGACGAGAGCGCGCACACCACGGAGCCCGCCACGAGCGGGACGGAACAGGCGAGCAGCATCCGCCGCTTGCCCAGCAGGTCGCCCAGGCGGCCGGAGACGGGCACGCAGACGGCCGCGACCAGCAGGGTCACGGTGATCACCCAGGCGGAGTTGGCGGGCGTGGTGTGCAGGATCCGGGGCAGCTCGGCGATGAGCGGAGTGACCAGTGTCTGCATGATCGCCGCCACGGTGCCGGCGAAGGCGAGCGTGGCGACCACGCCGCCCGCTCGGGCGGAAGGCTGGGGGGCGTCCATGGGGGACTCCTCGGGTTCTGTCTGCGGGAAAAGGGATGTGCATCGTACATGTCTTGTGTATCGCACATGCCTTGTGGTCTATGCATGTGATGTGGGTTGTGCATGTGGGTGTGGGACCATGGAGGCGGGCCGCACCGGCATGCGCGGCTCAGGTGACGGCGGGAGGCGGCAGGCGGATGGTCAGGCCCACACACGAGGTCGAGTACGAGCAGATGCTGCTCAGCCGCCACGGATGGATGAACCACCGGGGCGGCCGGACCAAGGACGGCGTCCTGGAGCGCAGCGCGTACATCCTGCTCAGCCGTATCCGGATCCAGGGGCCGATGTCGATCGGTGAACTGAGCGACGCCTTCGGGCTCGACGCCTCCACCCTCAACCGGCAGACCGCGGCGGCGATGCGCGCCGGGCTGGTCGAGCGCATCCCCGACCCCGACGGGGGCATGGCCCGCAAGTTCCGCATCACGGACGAGGGCGCACGGCTCCTCGACGAGGAGCGGCAGGGGCTCATCAGTTCACTGGACCGTGTCATGGCGGACTGGCCGGAGGAGGACATCGCCGCCTTCGCCTCCTACCTGCGGCGTTTCAACACCGACATCGAGCGCATCGGCGGACGTCCCTGGCCGCGTCCGTGACCTGGGGCCGGCCGCTGCCGCACCCGGGGCCCGCGGCCGGCCCGGCGGCAGGGCGGAAATCCCGGTGACGTGCCCGTGCGGCTCCTTCTAGGCTCGCGGGCATGAACAACACCGGGGGACTGATCAATGTCGTGGACGTCGAGGCCACCTGCTGGGACGGACCGCCCCCGCCCGGAGCGGTGAGCGAGATCATCGAGATCGGCCTGACGGTCGTCGACCTGGAGAAGGGCGTCCGGGTGGAGAAGCACCGCCTTCTGGTGCGGCCCGCACGGTCGACCGTCAGCGACTTCTGCACCGAACTCACGGGGCTGACCCAGGACGAGGTCGGGCAAGGGCTCGAATTCGCCGAAGCCTGCCGTGAGTTGGCCGTGCGGCACCGCGCGGGCGAGCGGCCGTGGGCGAGTTGGGGCGACTACGACCGGCATCAGTTCACCCGTCAGTGCGCCGCGTCGGCGACTCCGTACCCCTTCGGCCGCCGGCACACCAACGCCAAGGCGGTCTTCACCGCCGCTCGCGGTCTTCGCAGGCGGCCCGGGATGGCGCAGGCCCTGCGCCTCGCCGAACTGCCCCTGGAGGGGCGGCACCACCGGGGCGAGGACGACGCCTGGAACATCGCCGCGCTCGTCCTCGACCTGGCGGGGCGCGGGGCCTGGCCGGACGCCTGACGGCCCGGTCACCGTCCCGCGGCGGCTCCGGCTCCGGCGTCTAGCCGTTCTCGCCAGCCTCCCGGGCCGCCCGTTCCAGCCGGGCCCGGTAGTCCTCCCACCACGCCGGGCCGCCCGGCATCATGCTGTCGTTCCCCTCGTTCATCCCAACCGCTCCGTCCATGAGTTCGCGGATGATGTCGGCGTGCCCTGCGTGCCGCTGGGTGTCGGCGATCACGCGTACGACCGCGTGGTGCAGCGTCACCTCGTCCTTCCCGGCGGGCCACCACGGCACCCGGCCGGTCGTCTCCAGCGGCAGCGCGTCGATCGTCGCGTCCGCGTGCGCCCATGCCCGGCGGTAGAGCCCCACGACGAACTCGCGTGACTCGTCGGCGGTGGCCCACATGTCCCCGTTCGTCTCGTCCGCGTGTTCCAGCCAGGGCAGCGGCTCGCCGGACGGGCGTCCGAAGGTGTCGCCGAGATAGCCCAGTTCCATGGTCGCCACATGCTTGACCAGGCCGAGGAGGTTGGTCCCGGTCGGGGTGAACGGGCGGCGGGCGTCGTACTCCGGGAGACCCTCGAGCTTCCACAGCAGGGCGTCACGAGCGGACTGCAGATAACGGTGGAGGTCGGCCTTGGGATCCGGTGAGGTCATGGCGTTCAGTCTGCCGTCCGGGCGGTCCCCGGCCACGGCTTTCCGGTTTCCGCGGTGAACCCGGATCGAGTAGGGTCGCTCGACGTGAACACCGGACCGGCGCCACGCCACACACGGAACGGCAATCCGGTGGAGGGCTGATCGCGCGGCGGGTGCGCCGAAGGCCCCCTCCCGGCCCGGCACGCGGACCTCCCGGTGCTTGTGCACCGCGAACTCCTTTCCGTGCCGAGCAGAACCGAGGCCAGTCCCATGACCGTCACCTTCAACCACACCATCATCGCGTCCAAGGACCGCCACGAGTCGGCGGGCTTCTTCCGGCAGTTGCTGGAACTGCCGGAGGCGCCCTCCTGGGGACCGTTCACCAACGTCCAGCTCTCCGACGGCGTGCTGCTGCAGTTCGCCGAGCCCCCGGTGGACATCCAGATGCAGCACTACGCGTTCCTGGTCGACGACGAGCTGTTCGACCGCGCGTACCGGCGGCTTCGCGACCAGGGCGTCGAGCACTGGGCCGATCCCCGGATGCAGCGTCCGGGCGAGATCAACGACGAACACGGCGGCCGGGGCGTGTACTTCAAGGACCCGGCCGGCCACGCGATCGAGCTGATCACCCGCCCGTACCTGTAGCCGGACGGAGCCCGGTCGGATGTGCCGTGTCCGGCGCGCCCGGCCGGGCACCCGGCCGGCCCGGGGCGCGGTGCGCCGGCCCGGGGCGCGGTGCGCCGGGCCCCGCGCACCGGAGGGCGGCCGGTTCACCCTGACGGGTTGTTTTGTGGCGAGTTGTGATGAACAGGGCGTGGATGTCGGTGCCTTGGGGAGAATCTGGGCGTACGCGAAACGCCGTCATCGAGGAGTGCCGCGTGTCCGATGTCGTCTTCACGGCGGATTTCGCCTCGCCCCGTCAATGGGTCGCGGGTCATTCCTGGGCCTATCCCGACGGCGGTCCGGTCAACCCGGACGACGGAAAGCTCGACCATCTGGTGACGGACCCCGCCTACTGCCGGACGGGCCGTTTCCGGGCCACCCGGCGACCGGACGGCGACTGGGACACGGGCCTCCTCACCACCGAGGGCAGCGCGGACGGGTTCATGATCCGTACGGGAGACGTGCTGGAAACCCGGGTCAAGCTGCCCACGGTGACCGGGGCCTGGCCGGCCGTCTGGACATGGCGGGACGGCGGTCAGGAGATCGACGTCTTCGAGTACCACCCCGACAACCCGGACCTGCTGGAACTGTCCAACCACGTGCGCAACACCCACCGTTACTACCGGAACCAGGCCATTTCACCCGGCGCCTGGGTCGACCTCGTGGTCGAGTTCGGCGCCCACCGCGTCGTGTGGTGGGTCAACGGGGTCCGTGCCTTCGACGACCGGCGCGGAGTGGGCAGGTCCTGGCACGCCTATCTCATCGTCAACCTGTCCGTGTGCGCCGGCCGTTACCACCCGCCACCACCCCCCGAGGCCTCCGAGATGGACTTCGAGGTGGCCCGCCTGACGGTCCGCAGGCCCCGGACCGACGGTCCCTTCCCCGTGACGGCGGAACGCGAGGTCGATCTCCTCGACTGACGCACGTCATGCGCCTCGGTCGGGAACCGGTCCTCGGCAGACGCATCCGCCGAGGCCCCCGGTCCGGAAGTACGGCATCAGAAGCGACGCCGTGCTCGTGCGGGTCGCGCCGACAGGTGCCGAGGGTCATGCCGAATCAGCAACCGGGGCGGGACGCCCCCGAGACCGCCTACGTCAGTCACGTCGGCGACTGCCGTACGTGCCGACGGGAGTCGGGACGCTGCCCGCAGGGCGCCCGCCTCTGGCGTTTCTACCAGGAGTGGCGCAACAACTACCGGGCCCGACCGGAGGACACGGAGTGACGGCGGCCCGCCGCAGCGTACGGCCCGCCCGTAGGTGACCGGTGACCGTGACCGGTGAGACGATCTCTCCTCCCGGCCGGGTGCGAGGCGTGGACGAGCGCCGTGAAGGTGGAGAGGTGCCATGCGAGGTTCTGTGCGGATGTCCGCCGCTGACGTGTCCCGGCCCGGAGGGTCCGGCATGCCCGCGGCGCTGCGGCCGTGTCGCGTCATCCCTCGTGACGCGGGTCCGGCGCGTGCCGCCGTACTGGTCCTTCACGGCGGTGCCGCGGACAGCAAGGACCCGCTGCGGCCGTGGAACGTGGCTCGCGCACGCATGAGGCCCTTCGTGCGCTCCGTGACGCGCGCCCTGCCGGACGAGGGCACGTTCGTCGGGCAGGTGCGCTACCGCCACCGAGGGTGGAACGGCGCGGACGCCGACCCCGTCGCCGATGTCCTGCGGGCGCTCGCCGAACTCGTCGATCTGGTGGGGGAGGTGCCGGTCGTGCTCGTGGGGCACTCGATGGGCGGGCGCGCCGCCCTGCGTGCCGCGGCCGCGCCGCAGGTCCGGGCCGTGGTGGCGCTGGCGCCCTGGTGTCCGGAGGGAGAGCCGGTCGCGCACCTCCGGGACAAGCGTGTGATCGTGCTGCACGGTGACCGGGACAGGGTCACCGATCCCGCGGCGTCGTTCGCCCTCGTCCGCCGGGCCGCGGAGGCGGGCTCCTCCGCGAGCGCCGTGCGGGTCGAAGGCGGTGACCACGCGATGCTCCGGCGCGCGCGGACCTGGCACCGGGCCACGGGTGCGGCGGTCGCCGGCCTGGTGGCCCGGATCGGCAGGGGGCTCGACCCGCTCCCCGCCGCGCGGCCGGGCGGCGAACCCGACGTTCTCTAAGGGCCGTCGACCCCGGCGTTCCCAGGCCGGCCGGCCTGGGCGGGCCGGCCGCCGGTCTCCGGCCGGGCCCGACTCGCCGTCGGCCGCGGGACGGTGCCCGGCCGGTCGTCGGGGTCCGGGGCGGGGGAGGCGGGGCGGCGCCCGCCGGACATCAGTCGTGCGGCGGACGCGGGAAGAGGGGCGCCCGTCGACGGATCCCAGCTGAGGATCCACTCGAAGTCGCGTTGCAGCCGACGGGCTTCGCTCCGAACGAGCGTCGGTATGTCGCCGCGCTCGGAGATCAGTTGGGCATAGATCGGCGCATCGTGCACGTGGGGTCCTCGACTCGCTCTCGTGGTCTGACGTGCTTCGACGGTACGGCCGGTACGTGACCGGAGCAGTCATCCGGCCAGCTCGGCCAGAACCGGTCAAGGTGTGACCAGTGGGCGCCGTCGATGTCGAACGGCATGCCAGGGAACGCCAGTTCCGTGCACACTTCCGACACATCCGGGACGGTCGGACGCGTGACCGGCGGGCCGGGCCGGGACGGGCCCGTGCGACCGGACCGGAACCGGTGCGGAGCGGGCCGGGCCGACCGAGCGGGAGGCGGGGGCGGGGATCCGGACCCGATCGCCCCAACGGGCGTGCTCAGCCGTCGTTTCGAGTACGCCGCGTGTCCTCACCGTCGCACTGCGGGGTGGTGCGATGAAGGTCACGAAAATGTATCGGACATCTGGGACGTGGATCTTCACATCGGGTGCACAACATGGCTAAGTTGGCGACCTGGCCGCCCGACTCCCTCCGGCGAAGCTCGCCGGGCGGTGCGGCCTCCGCCGAATCCTGGCCGCCCTCGTGGCGGTTGGAGCCGGGGACCCACCGAACCTGGGGTGAATCGGTCAACTGTCTTACGGGACAGGGGCCGTAGGGCATACCTTCCGGAATCGTCCGCCCGAACCCGACAGCTAACCCGGTAGGCGGACGACGGAAGGAGCACCACTCCATGGCGCCGGAACGCACCCCGCCCAGCGGCGAAGAAGTCGCCCGACGGCTCTCGTCCCTCTACGACCAGGCGGAACTCGCCACCGGTAACTTCAACGGGACCCGCGCGTCGGCGAACTCCAGCCGCAGGCCGGGCCGACGGGGCGGCGGCCAGGGGGGCGGGGGTTCCGATCCCGCCCAGGAAGACCTGATGCGGCAGTGGTTCGACGGGGCGCGTTCCCGGATCGGACCCGTGGCGCCGGCCGTGCTCCCGGTCGACAGGCAGCCGAAGCGCAGCGGTGAGAGCGCCCGTCCGAAGGAGGGCGGGAGGGGTTCCAAGGGGGCCTCGTCGGACCTTCCGACGGTGTACGAGCTGGAACAGATCATGCGGCCCGCCGCCGAGTTGACGGCTGCCCCGGTGCTGGAGCTGACCGCCGGTCCGGCCTCGGAACCGACCGCGCGTCCCGTTCTGGAACTGACGGCGGGGCCGGTGGCCGGGACCATGACCGGTAGCGCCCCGGCGGCTCCGGGCCCCGGGACACCGGCCCTTGCGGCGCTCCCGGCGGGGGCCGCTCCGGCCGCCGCGTCGCAGAAGTCCGCGCTGCACGGCAGGAAGCAGAGCGCCCGGCGCAAGCTCGCCGCCGCGCAGGAGCTGATGGCGCGGCACGCGGCACGGCAGAGCGTGGCCATTCCACAGCAGGCACAGGCGCCGGCGATCGAGTACAGACCGGCGGCCCCGCAGACCGGCTCGTTCCCGTCGATCGCTCAGACCGGCTCGTTCCCGTCCGCGGGTCAGACGGGTTCGTTCCCGTCGGTTCCGCAGGCCGTGGCGTTCCAGGCGGCTTCTCAGACGGATTCGTTCCCGTCCGTGGCTCAGACGGGTTCGTTCCCGTCCGTGGCTCAGACCGGTTCGTTCCCGTCCGCCGCTCAGGCGCCCGCGTTCCAGGCGGCGTCCCAGCCCGCCCCGTACGAGACGGGCTCCATGCCCCGGGCGTACGAGCCCGCGCCTCCTGTCGCCGAGTCCAAGGCGGTCATCCTGCCCCCCGGGTACGAAGCGCCGGCCCCGGCCCCCGAGTACAAGTCGGTGCTGCTGCCCCTCGAGTACGGGAAGCCGGCCCGTCCCAGCGGGTACCAGCCGGCTCCGGCACCGCCGGTGAGCGAGCCGGCGCCGCAGCCTCCCGCGTACGAGTCCGCCCCCCGGGTGGGGGCCTACCCGTCGGCCCCTATGCCTCCGGTGAGCGAGCCGGCGCCGCAGCCTTCCGCGTACGAGTCCGCCCCCCGGGTGGGGGCCTATCCGTCGGCCCCCATGCCTCCGGCGAACGAGCCGGCGCCCCCGCCGGTCGACGACGCCTGGCGGCAGTCGTTGCGGTCGGCCGGCAAGCAGCAGGCGTGGCCCGCCGCTCCCGGGACCGTCGACACGACCCCGGGGTTCGACATCGACAGCCTCGTCGCCCCCGCCGCCCCGCCGGTCGTCGGACACGACAGCAGGGCCGCGGAGGCGGTCGCCTTCGCCCGTGCGCAGATCGGCAGGCCCTGCGTGTGGGGGGCGTCCGGACCCGGCTCGTACGACCCCTCCGGTCTGACCCAGGCGGCCTGGAAGAGCGCCGGGGTCGTGCTCCCCCGCGCGACGCAGGACCAGGCGCAGGTCGGCCCGGCGATCGCGCTCGCCGACATCCAGCCCGGCGACCTGGTCTTCCTGCACGCCAACGTGAGCCACGTCGGTCTCTACGTCGGCGACGGCATGATGGTCCACGCGCCGAGTCCTGGAGCGCGGATCACCGAGGAGTCGATCGAGTACGCCGGGCCGGCCACCATCCACAGCGTCGTCCGTCCGGCCTGATTCCCGGCCGGCCGCTGTCCGGGGGCGTACCGCCGTCCGTGGACGGCGGTCGTCCGCGAGGGCGTCGCGACGGCGCGGCGTCAGAACTCCCGGTCGATCCCCGTGACGGCGGCGGGCCCCAGCGGGGCGTCGTCCGCGGACAGACCGCTGTCCTGGAGCGCGCCGGAGACGAGCCGCACGGCCTCGGCCTCGGCGCTCCTGCGGTCCGCCGCCTCGACCTCGAGCCGGACGGAGAACCTGTTGCCCTCGTCGACGGTCAGCAGGCTCAGCTCCTCGGTCTCGCCCAGGTCCGTGTTCTGCGGGTCCTGGGGGCGAAGCCGGCGTTCCACGTCGGCGCGGGAGGCGTCCGAGACGCCGTGGACGAAGGTCCCGGGAACGGTGATGACGTAGGTGGTCACAGGAACTCCTAGTGCGGCCGGCGCGCGGGCCTGAGGTTCGGTCGGCTGTGTGATCGCCCGTATACCCCGCATTGTGCCGGGCACCCGGATCTTCTTCGCGTCGGCGGAGCCCCGTGTGGGGCGACCGGGTCCGGCGGTCCCTGCCGCCCGGTGATCGCGTGGCGATACCGTCGCCCCATGGCTGACGCTCGGTTGACCACCGCCTCGTACCTCGTCCTCGGCATCATCGACAAGCTGGGCGAGGCCAGCGCGTACGACGTGAAGGGGGAGGCGGCGCGGACGGTCGCGCCCTTCTGGTCGGTGCCGCACGCGCAGGTGTACGCGCAGTGCGACCGCCTCCTCGACGCCGGGCTCCTGGCCCGGGTGCGGCAGGAGAGCGGCCGCAACCGCAGGGTGCTGACGCTGACGGACGAGGGCAGGGCGGCCCTGCGGGCCTGGCTGGACGACCCCGCGTTCGTCCCGGTGGAGGCCCGTGAGCGCGGCATCCTCAAGCTGTGGTTCGGCGGTGAGCCCGACGTGCTCGGTCCCGTCCAGCTCGACGAGCACCGCCGGACCCTGGCCGGGTACGAGGAACTCGCCGAGACCGTCGGTGAGTTGCTGACACGCGGGCAGCGGGACGCGCTCGAGTTCGGCATCCGGTACGAGCGGATGATGATCGACTTCTGGGGATGGGTGCAGCGCCGGGACGAGGACACGCCGGACCGTTGACCCCGGCGGTGGACGGCCCTACCGTCTCGATAGTCCAAACGAGACAGTCCAGACGAGACTATCGATGGCCGGGTCGCGGCCACGGGCAGGGAGTCGTCGTGCGTCGTCCAACGGGCACCACCTGGCGCCGCCTCGCCGTCATCGCCGTGTCGGCCGTGTGCGTGGGCTACGCGCCGATCGCGATGACCGAGCTGTGGCCGTACGCGAGCCCCGGCGCCCCGGCGTTCGGCGAGTGGATCCTGGCCCACGTGGTCTCGCCGCGTTACGTGGCCGACGCGCTGGCCACCCGGATCGGGCCGTACCGGCACAGCCTCGTGCCGATGATCGTGCACTCCGTGCTCGGCGGTGTGCTGATGCTGCTGGGCCCCGCGCAGGTGCTCACCGCCGTACGCGGGCGCACGCGGCTGCACCGGGTCCTCGGAGTGCTCTTCGCGGTCACCGTGTACGCCTCGATGGCGGGTGCCGGGCTGTACCTGGCGCGCACGGCACCCGAGGACGCCTTCAGCGGCGCCGCCTTCTGGATCGTGCTCGCGACCATCCTCGTGGGCACCGTGATGAGCGTGACGTTCGGCGTGCTCTCCGCCGTCGGAGGG
>NZ_KZ626959.1 GCF_002911015.1 Streptomyces populi | reverse complement strand
TCCGCCCTGCGCCTCGGTCCGGCACTCCGGGTGACCCCAGCCCTGGGCGTTCTTGGCGATGGACTCGCCCGCGGCGTAGGAACGGCCGCACACGCAACGGCCGTTGAACTTGGCCTTGAGGGTGCGGCCGGACGTTCCCGGCCGGGAGGTCCTGGCCGCGGGACGACGGCGGGCGGCGCCCGAGGCGGCCGGGGTGTCGGGGGAGGCGGGCGGTTCCGGGGACCCGAGGTCGCTGCCCGCGGGCTGCTGCACCACCGCGGCCTGGCTGGCGGCACGGTCGGCGAAGTCGTTCAGCCGGTCGCCGTCGACCTGGTGGGCGGGGACGTAACGGAACTCCACCGAGCGGCCCGTGAGGAGTTCGTCGATCCGCGCGACGAGTTCCTGGTTGGCGACGGGCTTCCCCGCGGCCGTCTTCCAGCCCTTGCGCTTCCAGCCCGGCAGCCAGGTCGTGACGGCCTTCATCGCGTACTGGGAGTCCATCCGGATCTCCAGCGGCACATCGGCGGCGACGGCCGTCAACAGGCGTTCCAGCGCGGTCAGTTCGGCGACGTTGTTCGTCGCCGTGCCCAGCGGGCCCGCCTCCCAGCGGTCCGGGGCCTCGTCCCCGTCGGCGACGACCCAGGCCCATCCGGCGGGTCCCGGGTTTCCCTTCGAAGCCCCGTCACAGGCGGCAACAACACGTTCAGGCATGACCCCGATCATGCCACGCCCCGAAGAGGTCCCCGCACGCCGAGCGGTGCGCGACGGAGCCACCCCGCCGGTCACCGGCGGGGTGGCGGCCACGGACTACCGTCAGGACACGTCCGTCATCTCCGGCATCTCACCCTGGGTCGTCTTCATGTCGATGACGGAGAACGCCGCGCCCTGCGGATCGCTCAGCGCGGCGAACTTGCCGAACGGGCTCTCCATCGGCCCGAAGCGCAGAACCGCGCCCCGCGCGGTCGCCCTGGCCACCGCCTCGTCGCAGTCCTCGACGGAGAAGTAGACGTTGACGTACGACGGGACCTCGGGCGGGAAGTCGTCCGTCATCCTCATCCGGCCGAGGACCGGGTCGTCGCCGATGCTGAAGACGCGGAAGTCGACCGCGTCGTCCTGCACCTGCCGGGCGGTGAAGGGGAAGACGGCCGGGAAGAACGCGTCGGACTTCTCCGGCTCACGGGTGAAGACCTCGGCCCAGGCGTACGTGCCGGGCTCGCCGGTCACCTCGAAGCCCTCGTGGGCGCCCGCCTGCCAGATGCCGAAGACGGCCCCGCCGGGGTCCCGGGCCAGCGCCATGGTGCCGAACTCCCCGACCTGCATCGGCTCCATCAGCACCTCGCCGCCCCGGCTCTTGATCTTCCCGGCGGTCGCGGCGGCGTCGGCCGAGGCGAAGTACAGGCACCAGGCGGACTGGCCCTCCTGTCCCGGCATCGGCGGCACGACGGCGGCCACCGCCTTGCCGCCCGAGTAGGCCTGTGTGTAGTTCCCGTACTCGGAGGACGACTCGCCGAACGTCCAGCCGAGCACGTCCCCGTAGAAGCTCTTGGCCCCTTCGACATCGCTGAACATCGCGTCCGCCCAGCAGGGCGTTCCTTCAGGCTGTACGGCCATGACCCGATCTTCTCCTGTCCGGTGAACGGTTGCGCTGTTCACGCTAGCCAGCCTTCACCCGGGCCGCGCGCCGAAGCGCGGACCCTGCACGACACTGGAGACGGGCCGACCTGACCGCCGACGGGACGGGGCGCGAGATGATGCGGGCATGGGAAGTGATCCGGCCCGGGCCGGTCGAGGCGGAGCCGCTGCGCCTCGTCGAGAGACCGGTGCCGGTGCCCGGCCCCGACGAACTCCTGGTGCACGTCCGCGCCTGCGGGGTGTGCCGCACCGACCTCCACGTCGCCGAGGGCGACCTTCCCGTGCACTGCCCCCGTGTGACCCCGGGCCACGAGGCCGTCGGCGTGGTGGCGGCGGCCGGCCGCGCGGTGAGCGGCTTCGCCCCGGGCGAGCGGGTGGGGGTCGCCTGGCTGCGCCGTACGGACGGCACCTGCGAGTACTGTCTGCGCGGCTCGGAGAACCTCTGCCCGGCGTCCGAGTACACCGGCTGGGACGCCGACGGCGGCTACGCGGAGTACACGACCGTACCGGCCGCCTTCGCCTACCGGCTGTCCGAGGGGATGGACGACATCGCCCTGGCTCCCCTGCTGTGCGCGGGCATCATCGGCTACCGGGCGCTGCGCAGGGCCGCGCTGCCGCCGGGTGGGCGGCTCGGTCTGTACGGCTTCGGCGGCAGCGCCCACCTCTGCGCGCAGCTCGCGCTCGCCGAGGGGGCCACCGTGCACGTGCTGACCCGCGATCCGGCCGCGCGACGGCTGGCGCTCGACCTGGGTGCAGCGTCCGCCGGCGGGGCGTACGACGAGCCGCCCGAGCCGCTGGACAGCGCGATCCTCTTCGCGCCGGCCGGTGATCTGGTCCCGGTCGCCCTGCGGGCGCTGGACCGGGGCGGTGTCCTGGCCGTCGCCGGCATCCATCTGAGCGACGTGCCGCCGCTCCGCTACGAGAGCGACCTGTTCCAGGAGAAGGAACTGCGCAGCGTCACCGCCAACACGCGTGAGGACGGCAGGGAGTTCCTGGCCCTCGCGGCCCGCCACGGCATCCGTGCCACGACGCACGCCTATCCGATGGAGGAGGCGCCGCGGGCGCTGCGGGATCTCAAGGAGGGCCGCTTCGACGGGGCCGCGGTGCTGGTGAACGACCGCCGGCCACGGGGCTGAGCATGCGGGCGGACCACCCCCCCGTGCGGGGACGGACCCAGGTGTGTGCTGCGGTGGAGGTGCGATGGCAGGCCGGCCGCATCCGAACCTCGGCCTCGCCACCCGTTGTCTGCCGGCGGGCGGCGGTTCCCTGGTGGGCGGGGACCGGTTCGAGACCGTACGGCCGCACTTCGGGCGGACCCTGCTGGTCGTGGGCGACGTGATGGGGCACGGCCTGGACGCCGCGGTGGACATGAACGCGTACCGCTCGATGCCGCGCCACGTCGCCTCCACCGGTCTTCCGCCCCACCGGGTGCTGCGCCGGTTGGACACGGCGGTCGCCGAGGACGGCACCCGGCGCCCGGCCACCTGTCTGCTCGTACGTGTCGGTCCGGCACGCTGCACCGCCGTGATCGCGGGTGCCGGACGTCTTCCCCCGGTGGTGTTCGCCGGTGCCGGCTCCGGCGAACTGCTGCCGCTGCCGGTGGGGCCGCCGCTGGGCACGAGGGCGGGCGGCCGCCAGCAGGTGGTGCGCGGGTTCTCCCCGGACGACACCCTGGTGATGTTCACCGACGGTCTCGTCGAGCACCGCGACGAGGACGTCGACGAGTCGCCGGCGCGGCCGGCCGCGCTGCGTCCCCCGCCGGGTGCGGGGATCGACGACCTGCTCGACGAGGTGCTCGTCGAGTTCGACGCCCGGCACGCGGAGGACGACGTGGCGGTGTCGGCGGCCCGGATCCATCCGCGCCACCACCCGGCCTGAGGCGCCCCGGCGCCCGCCGCCCGTCGCCGTCAACCCGTCACGCCCCGTGCGCCCCTCGCCTCCGCCGTACCCCGCGCCCCGTGCACCGCGCCCCGGGCGGGTCGGGGAGCCCGGTCCGGCCGAGGTGTCGGCAGGTCGGCTACTCCCCCGCGTGCGCCCTCTCCAGGGCCGCCATGTCCAGCTTGGTCATCTTGTACATCGCCTGGGCCGTACGGGCGGCCTTCTCCGTGTCCGCGTCGCCGAGCAGGTCGATGAGCCCGTCCGGGACGATCTGCCAGGACAGTCCGTACTTGTCCTTCAGCCAGCCGCAGGGACCCGCCTCGCCACCGTCCTCGACGAACTTGTTCCAGTAGTGGTCCACCTCTTCCTGGCCGTAGCAGTGGACCTGGAACGAGACCGCCTCGTCGAACGTGAACTGCGGGCCTCCGTTGACCGCGACGAACTTCTGGCCGTTGGCCACGAACTCGACGGCCAGCACGGAACCGGGGGTCCCGGGTCCGGCCTCGGTGTAACGGCCTACCCGGCCGAGCCGGGAGTGCTTGAAGAGCGAGACGTAGTAGTGGGCGGCCTCCTCGGCCTGGCCGTCGAACCAGAGACAGGTGGTGAAACCGTCGGCGGGCATGCGGACCTCCTCGGTCGGGAAAGCGTCGTCACCTCTGTCGACCGATCCTGGTCCGAAAACTCATCGGCCGCGCGCGCACGACCTCACGGACCCGCCGGCCGGCTCGCGCGGCTCGCCGGGAAGGCGCCTTCCGGCTCTGCCGACAGCGAATCTGCCGCGGGCCGAGAAATCCGGTCCGGCACCCCCTCCGGACCCACAGTGGGGTCAGCGGCGACCCCCGCCGCGTCACGACCAGGAGGAACCATGGCTCCCCTCATCACCGGCCGGTACCCGGCCCACGCACCGCGGGCCGAGGAGGGCGACACCCCCGTGACCCGCTACGACGACCATCTGGCCGCGCAGTTGCTCGCCCAGCGGATCGTCTTCCTGGGCACCCAGGTCGACGAGGTCTCCGCGAACCGGGTGTGCGCCCAGCTGCTCCTGCTGTCCGCCGAGGACCCGCGCGCCGACATCAGCCTGTACATCAACAGCCCGGGCGGTTCGGTGACGGCCGGGCTCGCCGTCTACGACACCATGCGGCTGATCCCCAACGACGTCTCCACGCTCGCGATGGGATTCGCCGCGAGCATGGGACAGTTCCTGCTCAGCGTGGGGACGCGCGGCAAGCGTTTCGCCCTGCCGAACGCACGGATCATGATGCACCAGCCGTCCGCGGGCATCGGCGGCACCACCGCCGACATCGAGATCCAGGCGCAGAACCTCGAGTTCACCAAGCGGGCCATCGAACGGATCACCGCGGAACACACCGGCCAGAGCGAGGAGACGATCTCCAGGGACGGTGACCGCGACCGCTGGTTCACGGCGGAACAGGCCAGGGAGTACGGCATGGTGGACCGGGTCGTGGAGTCGCTCGCCGACGTCCGCCCGGCCGCCTCACGGCGACGGGCGGGACTCTGACATGGGTACGTACACGATTCCGAACGTCGTCGAGCGCACCCCGCAGGGCGAGCGGTCGTACGACGTCTTCAGCCGGCTGCTGTCCGAGCGGATCATCTTCCTCGGCACGGAGATCGACGACGGGGTCGCCAACGTCGTCATCGCGCAGCTCCTCCATCTGGAGTCGTCGAGCCCGGAGAGCGAGATCGCGATCTACATCAACTCGCCCGGCGGCTCGTTCACTTCGCTGATGGCCATCTACGACACGATGACCTTCGTGCAGGCGCCGGTCTCGACGTTCTGCGTCGGGCAGGCCGCCTCGACCGCGGCGGTGCTGCTGGCCGGGGGCGACCCCGGGCGGCGCTTCGTCCTGGAGCACGCGCGCGTGCTGCTCGGCCAGCCGGCCAGCGGCGGCCGGCAGGGCACGGTGTCGGACCTCAGCCTCCAGGCCAAGGAGATGCTGCGGATCCGCTCGCAGGTCGAGGAGGTGCTGTCCCGGCACACCCACCACGACGTCTCCACGCTGCGCGCGGACATGGACCGCGACAAGATCTTCACGGCGCGGGAGGCGGTGGAGTACGGGCTCGCGGACGAGATCCTGAGCCGACGGCTCGCCGTGGTCTGACACCGGCCCGCCCCGGCCCGGCCCGGGTCCGGCCGGGGCGGACCGGGGCGGGCCGGTGTCAGGCGGCGAGGCACATGCCGTCGCGGCGCGGGGCCGAGGACGGGGCGGCCGCGGAGCGGCCCCGGACGGACTCGGCCCGGGTGTGCCGGGTCAGCTCGCGCTGGGCCAGCGACAGCAGCTCGGTCAGGCCGAGGCCGAGGGCGCGCGCGGCCGCCGCGAGGACCTCCGAGGAGGCCTCCTTGCGGCCGCGCTCCACCTCGGAGAGGTAGGGCATGGAGATCCGGGCCGCGTCGGCCACGTCCTTGAGCGTGCGTTCCTGGGCCAGTCGCTCGCGGCGCAGGACGTCGCCGACCAGGTCGCGCCACAACGGCTCCTTGGCGGCGGGAGCCGGGGCCGCGGGTCCCCCGCGCGGGACGAGCACCGGTGGCCGTGGGGCGCGGGCCGGGGCACCGGCCGCCGACGGCGTCCGGGAAGGCTCCGGCGCGGCGGGGCGCAGCGGGATGACACGGGCTTCGTCCGTCACGTGGTCGCTCACCCCTCCAGCCTAGGAGCGCCCGGCCGCGGGGGAAGGGACCGGCGTTCCGCTCTCGGTGAAGCGATGAGGACACCGCGGGCCGCGCCGGACCGTTCGTCCGGCGCGGTGGCGGTTCCTCACTGGGCCGGGGAGACCGGGGAGACCGGGGAAACACCCTCGGAGGAGGAGGAACCGGACGCCGGGGGCGCCTCCGACACGGACGGCGGCGGCTCGGACGACGGCGGCTCGCTGGAGGGGGACTCCGGTTTCACCGAGGACGGCTTGGAGGAGGACGGCTTGGACGAGGACGACTCGGAGGAAGACGGCTTGGACGAGGACGACTCGGAGGAGGACGGCTTGGAGGAGGACGACGACGGGGACGAGCTCTCGGACGACGGTGAGGTCGACGTCGAGGGGCACGGGCTCCCGGAGGCCGGCTTCGGACCGCACGGTGAGGCGGAGCCCGAGACACTGACCGAGGGCGAGGGGTGCGCCGGTGGGCGCGTCTCCTTGTCGTGGTGCACGTCGTCGCCCCGGTGCCGGGCGACCCACTCGTCGTGCTTGGGGTCGTAGATGACGAACACGTCGATGGTCGTCCTCGAGGGCGCCACGGCGACGACGCGCTTCGAGTCGTACCCGGGCCACGAGTCACCCGTCGTCCTGGGGGTGCCCTGCTGCGGGACCGGCGTGAGCAACGGGTTGCCGCACGCGCAGCGCACCCTGGGCACACCGCGGGAGTCCACGAGGACGGCGGTGCCGGTCTGGAGGACCGCCTGGTAGCTGGTGGGGCCGCCGTTGCGGTAGCCGTGGTTGGTGACGCGCGTGTCCATGCGCAGCTGTACGGGGGTCAGGGAGCGCAGGTACGCGGGAACCTCGTTCGGCTGGATGCCCTCGACCGAGGCGAAGGCCCTGTTCTTCGCCGGGTCCGCCTTGAGCGCGCTGATCTGCTTCTCCACGTCGCAGCTGGACACGTTGCGGGTGCCGCCGTAGAGGCCGGGCGCGTTGCCGCTCACGGCGAGGGTGGTGTTGGCGGGCGCCGTCGCGGCCGGCGTCGCGGGGGTCTGCGGCGCGGTGGACGTGTCGTTGGCGGTCGACTCGGTGAACGGGTCGGGCCCCGTCTCGTTCGCGGACTGCAAGAAGACCTCACTGCCGGTGTTCTTGACCCCGCCGCCGTTGTTGGTGGTGAAGATCAGTCCCAGGATCACCGCCGCCGCCACGACTCCGGTGATCAGCGCGACCCGCGACGCCGACCGCCACCAGGGCTGCTCGGGTCCCCGGCCCGGCCGCCCCGGCCCCTCGGCTCCACCGCCGGGTCCCGCGGGACCACCCGCGCCACCGCCGCCCGTCCCTCCGCCTCCCCCGCCACCGGCTCCGCCTCCCGCGCCGGACGCGCCGCCGGAGGGTCCGGCGGACGGGATGCCGACGGGCTGGGTCGGGCTCGGCTGCGACGGACCCGACAGCGGGCCCGAGGGCGGTCCGGTGGGGCGGCCGGAGGACGGCGGTTCGACGCTCACGAGCTCTTCTTCCCGGCGGAGGGATGCTGCGGCACTTATGTGCTTTGTGCGGCTTCATTCCGCAACACACCTATTGTGTCCACCGGTCCGCCGGTGCCCGCAAGCCGACGCGGTCGGCCCTCCCGAGGGGCGGACGGTGTCACCGCTGCTTAGCGTGGCAGCGTGAGTCCCCAGACACCGTCCGCCCAGCCGGCCGGCACCAGCGGTGCGCGTCCGGCCGCCCGTCACGGCTGGCTCCAGGCTCTCGCGGCCGTACTGGCCGGTCTGGTCCTCATGGGGGTGGTCGCCGCGCTCGGCCTGTGGGCGTCCGGCGCCACCGACCTCCCCGACAACGCCTATCCACGGGTGGTCGCGGCCACCCTCGTCACGGCGGTCGGCGGCACCGTCGAGTTCACCGGCGACGCGGGGGCCATCGCCGAGACGAAGGCGGGCCTCACGGTGGTCCCGCTGTCGGTGACCCTGACCGGAGCGCTGGTGCTCGGGGCGGGATTCCTGCGGCCGCTGCGGCACCGGGCCGTCGCCGGGGCCACGGAACTGGCGGGCTGGGCCGGACGGCTCGGCGTCCTGTGGCTGCTCGTCCTGATCGGGCTGGCGCTCGCGGCCCGTCAGAACTTCACCGTCGACCTCGGGAACGGCACCATCGGCGCCATCGGCGACCTGTTCGGCGCAACGCCCGAGGTGGGTTTCAAGGCCGCCGTGGCACCGACCCTCTTCTTCGGGGTGCTGTGGCTCGCGGGGGTGTTCGTGATCGCGCTGCTGGTCTCGCGCGGCGCGCCGCTCCCCGCCCGGCTGCTGCGCTTCCAGGAATCGGTGCGGCCGGCCGCGTACGCCATGGTGGTCCTGCTGCTCGCCTGCGTCGGCCTCGGCGTGGTCATCGGCCTGGTGGTGGCGGCGACCCGCGGCCATCCGGCCGAGACGTTCGCCGTGATGCTCCTCGGTCTTCCCAATGTCGTCTGGCTCGCGTTCACCGTCGGGCTGGGCGCCACCTGGAACGGTCGTGTGGACGGGCCCTTCGGACTGCCGATGCCGCACGTGCTCGACGAGGTGCTGCGCACTCCGGACGTGTCCGAGCTCAACCTCGGCTCTCTCGCGGACCACGACGGCAGGATCTGGTGGCTGGTGGCCGTCGACGCCGTACTGCTGCTCGGGGCGGCGTTCCTGATGGCGGCCCGTTCACCGGCCCGGACGCGGGCCTGGCAGCACGCCGTCCACATGGCGGTCGCCCTGGCGCTGACGGTCCTCATGATCTGTCTGCTCGGCCGGATCTCGGCACACTACGGCCTGTCGATCCTCGGTCTCGGCGACATCGGCGGAGGCCTGAAGGGGGAGCTCTTCCTGAAGCCCCAGGTGTGGGGCGCCCTCGGCCTCGCCGTGCTGTGGGGGCTGGTCACCGGTTTCCTGGGCGCCCTCCTGGCCAAGGGCGTCCGCCGCAGAGGCGGGGTCGAATCGGCCGGCTGACGTACGAGGGGCCCTTCACCGGCGGAACACCGACCGGGCCCAGACCGGCGGTTCCGGCACGGGCCCCGGGCCGCCCGGCAGGGTCCCGGTCTCCGTGCCCGGCCCGGGGCCGCCCCCGGTCACCGCGCCGCGGGCGGCGATCCGCAGCGCGCTGACGAAGGCGAGACACGAGTCGTACCGGTCGTCGGGGCTCTTGGAGAGCGCCTTCGCGAGGACGGCGTCGACCCCGTCCGGGACGCCGGGGCGCACGGTGCTCAGGGCCGGCGGCTGGTCGTACTGGTGGGCCCACAGCAGCGCCATGTCGTCGTCGCGCCGGAAGGGGGGCCGGCCGGCCATCGTCTCGTAGATGACACAGGCGAGGCTGTAGACGTCGCAGCGGCCGTCGACCGGCTTGCCGGAGATCTGCTCCGGCGCCACGTAGTCGAGGGTGCCGACGAACTGACCGACACTCGTGAACCCGGTCAGCGACAGGGACTTCTTGGTCAGCCCGAAGTCCGTGAGATAGACGTGTTCGGGGTGGTCGCTGTCGGTTCCCTCGGCGACCAGGATGTTCCCGGGTTTCACGTCCCGGTGCACCAGTCCGTGGTCGTGGGCGGCGTCGAGCGCGGAGGCGACCTGGATGCCGATCCGGGCGGCCACGGTGACCGTCAGCGGGCCCTCGCGGTCGAGGAGGTGGCGCAGGTCGCGCCCGGCGACGTAGCGCATGGCGATGTAGAGGACACCGTCCGTCTCGCCCGCCTCGAAGACGGGCACGATGTGCGGGTGGTCGATCGCGGCGGCCACCCGTGACTCGTGCGTGAAGCGGCCGCGGAAGGTGTCGTTGCGGGCGAGTTCCGGGGCGAGGAGCTTGAGGGCGACCGTGCGGTCCAGCCGCAGGTCCTTGGCCTGGTAGACGACGGCCATCCCGCCGCGCCCGATCTCCCGCTCGATCCGGTACCCCGCGATCTGCCGTCCGATCAGTTCGGAGGGCCGCCCCGAGAACGGGCTGGTGCCCTGCCCGGACGTCTCGTCCATCAGCCGTCACCTCGCTCGTGCCCCGCTCCGTGCATCACTCCTCGCCCCGGTGGTCGCGGTCGAACTCGCCCAGGTCGTCGCGGTCGAAGGTGACCAGACGGGTGGGCTCGTGTCCGTCGGGGGGTCCGCCGGGCGCGGACTCCCTCACGATCCGGGTCGGATCCGTCGGGTGCCCGTGCGCGCTGCCCGGTTCCCGCGGCCGGTCCCGCTCGGGGACCGTCCCGGCGCGCGACGGGTCCTGCTCCCCGGGCCCGTGCGGCGTCTCGCGGCGCGTGGCCGAGGGGGTGTGCTCGGCCGCGAAGGTGCTCAGCCGTGTTCCGTCGCAGTACACCCACCGCTCGTGCTCGCCGTCGTACAGCCACAGCGACTCACCGTCGACGACCACGCCGATCCGGCTGCCCTGCGTCCGGGCCCGGAAGCCCTCGGCCTCCAGCCGCCCGGACGCCAGTTCCTCCACCGCCCGCCGGTATTCGGTGAGTGCCTGCTCGACGCGGGCCAGCAGCGGGCGCGGATCGGCCGTGCGGGCGAGCGGGCGGGTCGCCGCCGGCGGCACCTGCGGTACGGCGACCAGCAGACGGCCGTCGACCCAGGCCGACCAGCCGTTCGCGCAGACGACCCGCCCCCAGTCACCGAGCCGGTCCACGAGCTCGACCGGCAGGAGCGCGTCCAGGGGCACGGTGGGCCGGGACGGGTCCGGAGACTCCCAGGCGGGCAGCCCGTCCTGCGGAACGACGTGCGTCGGGCGGAAGCCTGGGCTCGTCATCGGCGGCTACTTCCGCATGACCGCGGGCTCGTGCCGCCGCAGCAGCCGGGTGACCAGCCAGCCGAAGACGACGGAGAGCACGACGAGCATGCCCATGTTGATCAGCCACGCGCCGGTGGAGTGCCGGAACAACGGGTCACCGGTCAGGTCGCCGGGAACGATCCTGGCGAGGCCGATGGTCCCGGCCATCGCGCCCAGGGCCCAGCGGGAGGGCACGAGCCAGGACAGCTGCTCGAGGCCGGGTACTCCGTGCAGCTTCAGCAGGGCGCCGCAGAACACCACCTGGACGATGGCCAGCAGCACCAGCAGCGGCATCGTCACCTCCTCCTTGCGCACCACGGCGGACACGAGGAGGCCGAGCATCATCGCGGTGAAGGCGAGCAGGGCCACGGCCAGGGTGATCTCCAGCAGCGGTGGCATCAGCACGCCCTCGCCGCCGGGGGCGTTGAGGTCGACGCCGAACAGGGCGACGAGGGTGAGCACGACGGCCTGGAGCACGGTGACGGTCCCCAGCACGACGACCTTGGACATCAGGTACGCCGATCTGGACAGGCCGACCGCCCGTTCCCGCTGGTAGATCGTCCGTTCCTTGACGAGTTCGCGCACGGCGTTGGCCGCGCCGGTCAGCACGCCGCCGACGCACAGGATGAGCAGCGCGTTCATCGCCGTCTCCCGGGTCAGCTTGCCGCCCGCCAGCGCCCGCGCCATCACGCCCATCACGAACGGCAGGGCGATCATGATGGCGAGGAAGGTCCGGTCGGCCCCGAGCGCGGCCGCGTAGCGGCGGACCAGGGTACGCAGCTGGGAGCCCCAGCTCTGGGCCTTCGGGGGCGGCCCGACGAGCGCTCCGGTGGCCGTGTCGGGCATCCGCGGCTGCAAGGTCGACTTGTCGATGTACTGACGGCGGAACGGCGAATCCCGGTACTCCCCCGCCCAGTCCCGGTCCTTGTCGCGCTCGAATGCCTCGAAGGCCTCGGGCCACTGCCGGTAGCCGAAGAAGGGCAGGGTGTCGTCGGGCGGCCCGTAGTAGGCGACCTTGCCGCCGGGCGCGAGGACCAGGAGCCGGTCGCAGACGTCCAGGCTGAGCACGCTGTGGGTGACCACGATGACGGTGCGGCCGTCGTCGGCGAGGCCGCGCAGCATGTGCATCACCGAGCGGTCCATGCCCGGGTCCAGACCCGAGGTCGGTTCGTCGAGGAAGAGCAGGGACGGTTTGGTGAGCAGTTCCAGGGCCACGCTGACGCGCTTGCGCTGTCCGCCCGACAGGCTGTGGATGGGCTGGTCGGCGCGCTGCTCCAGGCCCAGTTCGCCGATCACCTCGTCCACCCGCGCCCGGCGCTCCGCCTTGGCGGTGTCCTGCGGGAAGCGCAGTTCGGCGGCGTAGGTGAGCGCTCGGCGGACGGTCAGCTGGGCGTGCAGGATGTCGTCCTGCGGGACGAGGCCGATGCGCTGGCGCAGCTCGGCGTAGTCGCGGTAGAGGTCACGGCCGTCGTAGAGGACCGTGCCGTGGTCGGCGGGCCGCTGTCCGGTGAGGGCGTTCAGGAGCGTGGACTTGCCCGCGCCGCTGGGGCCGACGACGGCGAGCAGACATTTCTCGCCGACGGGAAAGGACACCCCGTCCAGCAGCGTCTTGCGCCCCCGGTCCACCTCGACGACGAGGTCCTGCACGTCGAGGGAGACCTCGCCGCTGTCGACGTACTCCTGCAGCTGGTCGCCGACGAGACAGAACGCGGAGTGTCCGATGCCGACGATGTCACCGGGTGTGACCAGGGCGCGCTCGACGGGCTGACCGTTGAGGAACGTGCCGTTGTGGCTGCCGAGGTCGACGATCTCGTACGTCCCGTCGGGCCGGGCCAGCAGTTCGGCGTGGTTCCGGGAGACGATCAGGTCGTCGACGACGAGGTCGTTGTCGGTGCCGCGGCCGATGCGGACGGTGCGGGAGGGCAGCGGCCGTACGGTGGTCGGCTGCCGGAAGGTGCCGGTGGCGGCCGGCGCGGAGACGGCCGAGGGGCGCTCCCCGGCGGGTGGCGGGCGGCGGACGAGGACGGCGCGCGGGCCGTCGGCGGGACTCCCGAAGCGGATCACGCTGCCGGGTCCGACGCCCCATTCGTGGACGCGCCGGCCGTCGGCGTACGTGCCGTTCGTGCTGTTCTCGTCCTCGAGCGTCCAGTGATCGGCCTGCGGCCGCAGCACCGCGTGGTGCCACGAGACCCGGACGTCGTCGATCACGACGTCGCACAGCGGATCGCGCCCGACGTGGTAGTCGTGGTTCGGACTCATCACCGTCGAGCCCGTCTCGGTTTCGAGGACGAGCTCGGGTGCAGTCGCCGCGACCGGCCTCTCTGCCATGCCAGAATTCTAACGATTCGCCCACATGCGCGCCTGAGCAGCACGGGCGGCCGGGGCACGCGGCCGGTCAGGCCGCGGAGATCCCGAGGACCGCGGCGGTACGGTGCATGCGCAGCGCGTCCACCGATTCCGCGAGCAGTTCGTATTCGGTGGTGTCGTCGCTGGTGGAGACGCGGACGAGCTTGCCCGCGGCCAATTCCTCGGCCACCAGTTCCTGTTGCTCCGCGTCACCGCACCAGGCGCGCAGCATCGTCGGGACGTCGGGGACGCCGTCGCCCACCGGCGCGATCGAGTTGGGCGGGAAGGCGGGGTCCTCGGGCTGCGGATCGAGCCGTTCGGCCATCCAGGCCGCGCGGTCCCGCATCCACCACAGGGCCAGCGCGAGGGTCGGCGCGCGATAGGTGCCCAGGGGTACGCCGACTCGCTGACCGCCGCACATGCCGTACGCGGTGACATGGCACAGGAATTCGTCGTGCACGATCTTCCCCCATTGGCGTCGCTCGTCGCCGGTCCGGCCTCTCTTTCCCTGCGGCTCTTGGGCGTCGCTCCGTGCAATTGCACGGGCTTGGTTGAATTGCCCTACTGATTGAGTATCGTCACTACTGACACACTGTCACCATGTGAATCCAGCCAGTCTCTTGGCATATTCATTGCCGCGTTTGGCCGAAACGGAACCGGCGGCGAAAAGGCTCCGTGCCGCGGCATGACCCGCGAGGTAATCGACGCTCCGCGCGGCGCCCGCCAAGGTGGTCGTATCGCGTCCTGGAGCACAACACCGGCTCGGGACACGGACCTTGACCATGGATACGTTCCTCGATGGAGGCTGGTTCACCATGTCCGCGAACACCGACCGCTACGAGACCGCCGTCACCCGTTACTTCGAGGCCTGGAACGCGGGCGGGCGGGACACCCTGGCGAAGGCGGTGGCCGCCGCCTGGAGCACGGACGGCACGTACACCGACCCGCTCGCCGACGTCCGCGGGCACGAGGGGATCGCGGCCGTGATCACGTCCGTGCACGAGCAGTTCCCCGGCTTCGTCTTCCGTCCGCTGGGTCCGGTCGACGGCCACCACGACACCGCCCGCTTCGGCTGGGAACTGGTCGACGAGGCGGACGGCTCGGCGCCCGTCGCGGGATTCGACGTGATCGTCCTGGACGGCGAGGGCCGGATCCGGAGCGTGCACGGGTTCCTGGACCGCGTCCCGGCCTGAGCCACCGGGTTCCCCGGCGCGCACGGGTGACGCGCCGGGGAACTCGGCACGGGCCCGGGCGCGCCGGGCGCCGCGGGTACTACTCCTTGACCACCGCGTCGATCCGGGCGAGTTCGTCCTCGGTGAAGTCCAGGTTGTCGATGGCCGCGACGCTGTCCTCCAGCTGCCGCGGGCTGCTGGCGCCGACCAGGGCGGAGGTGACCCGGCCGCCGCGCAGCACCCAGGCCAGCGCGAGCTGGGCCAGCGACTGGCCTCGGGACTTGGCGATGTCGTCGAGGGTCCGCAGCCGGCCCACGAGGTCCTCGGTGACCGTGTCCGCGCTCAGGAACGGGCTGTCGCTCGCGGCCCGCGAGTCCTCCGGGATGCCGTTCAGGTAGCGGCCGGTGAGCAGGCCCTGCTCCAGCGGCGAGTACGCGATGGAACCCACCTGGAGCTCGTCGAGCGCGTCCAGCAGGCCCTCGTCCTCGGGACGGCGGTCGAGCATGGAGTAGCGCGGCTGGTGGATGAGCAGCGGGGTGCCCAGCTCGGCCAGGATCCGGGCGGCCTCGCGGGTCTGCTCCGCCGAGTAGTTCGAGACGCCGACGTACAGCGCCTTGCCCTGCTGGACCGCCGAGTGCAGGGCGCCCATCGTCTCCTCCAGGGGAGTCTCCGGGTCGGGACGGTGCGAGTAGAAGATGTCGACGTGGTCCAGGCCCATCCGGCCCAGGCTCTGGTCGAGCGAGGACAGCAGGTACTTGCGCGAGCCCCATTCGCCGTACGGTCCCGGCCACATCAGGTAGCCGGCCTTGGTCGAGACGATCAGCTCGTCGCGGTGGTGCGCGAAGTCCGCCTTCAGGGCGTCGCCGAGGGCGGACTCGGCGGCACCGGGCGGCGGACCGTAGTTGTTCGCCAGGTCGAAGTGGGTGACGCCGAGGTCGAAGGCCCGGCGCAGGATCGCGCGCTGGACGTCCACGGGCCGGTCGGGGCCGAAGTTGTGCCACAGGCCGAGCGACAGCGCGGGGAGCTTCAGGCCGCTGCGTCCGGTGCGCCGGTAGGGCATGTCCGCGTAACGGTCGGGGTGCGGGGTGTACAACGCGTACTCCTGAGGGGCCGGGGAACAGGCTGCCTCCACTCTCGCGCGCCCCGCGGGCAGCGGTCCAACGGGAGGATCGGATGGCATTGAGCGGTCCCGCTTCTCAATCGGTCCGGACGCCCGTCCTGCGGCGCCTACCCTTGCTCCCTATGGAACTGCGTCATCTCCAGCACTTCGTCGCCGTCGCCGAGGACCGGCACTTCACCCGGGCGGCGGAGCGGCTGATGGTGTCGCAGTCGGGCCTCTCGTCCTCGATCCGCGCGCTGGAGCGGGAGCTCCAGGCTCCGCTCTTCGTCCGCACGACCCGCCGGGTCACGCTCACGGAGGCGGGTCGCGCCCTGCTCGTCGAGGCGGAGCGGATACTCGCCCAGGTGCGTTCGGCGCACGACGCCGTGGCCGCCGTGCAGGGGGTGCTGCGCGGCACCCTTTCCCTCGGTACCGAACAGTGCATCGCCGGCGTGCACTGCGCCACGCTGCTCGCCGCGTTCCGGCGGCGGCATCCGGACGTGGAGATCCGGCTGCGCCAGGCGGGCTCCGAGGCGCTGGCCGAGGAGGTCGCCGCGGGCCGTCTCGACCTGGCCTTCGCCGTGCGGACCCGCGCCGACTCCGAGCACCTGCGGTCGGTCCCGCTGGCCAGTGAGCCGATGACCGTGCTCTGCCACCCGGAGCACGCTCTCGCGACGGCCGCCGTGGTCACGCCCGGGGAACTGGGCGACGAGGCCTTCGTCGACTTCCACCCCGACTGGGGTCCGCGGCGCACCACCGACGCGGCGTTCGCGGCGGCGGGTGTGCGGCGGACGGTGGCCCTGGAGGTCAACGACGTCCACAGCCTCCTGGAACTCGTCCACGAGGGCCTCGGGATCGCCGTCGTACCACGCCACTTCGGTCACAAGCCGGAAGCCCGCGATCTGACCGCGCTGCCCTTCAAGGGCGTCTCGGAGGGGTCGTACGAGACGGTCGCGATGCTGCCGCCGGCGGAGTCCACGAGTCCGGCCGCGCGTGCCCTGATGGCACTGCTCGACGCCTCCCGGGAGGACGCCGCCTGACCCACCCGGGCGCACGGTCACGGCGGGCGACCGGCGCACCCGGCGCCGTCCGGGACACGCGGTTCCGGGCGCAGGGACGGACGCGATGCGCGATGGTGGTCCCATGCTTGCGAAGGACATCCTCATCGACGGTTTCGGCCGCATCCGGGAAGAAGTCCATGCGGCCGTCGGCGGCCTCGCGCCGGAGGCTCTCAACGCCCGCCCCGCCGAGACGGCGAACTCGGTCTCCTGGCTGGTCTGGCACCTCACCCGGGTCCAGGACGACCACGTCGCCGACGCGGCCGGGACGGAACAGGTG
Source organism: Streptomyces populi (assembly GCF_002911015.1). GTDB lineage: Bacteria > Actinomycetota > Actinomycetes > Streptomycetales > Streptomycetaceae > Streptomyces > Streptomyces populi. The sequence continues at coordinate 7,300 of NZ_KZ626959.1, read as the reverse complement.
TGGCTCACCGAGGACTGGGCGAAGCGCTTCGCGCTCGACCTGCCTCGGGGCGACACCGGGTACGGCCACACGTCCGCGCAGGTCGCCCGGGTCCGGGTGGAGTCGGGCGACCTGCTGCTCGGCTACTACGACGCCGTCCACGAGCGGACCATCGGTTACGTCGGCGGGCTGGCCGCCCACGACTTCGAGCGGGTCGTGGACGAGCGCTGGGACCCGCCGGTCACCCTGGGCGTGCGCCTGGTCAGCGTCCTGTCCGACGATCTCCAGCACGTCGGACAGGCCGCCTACGTACGCGGGCTGGTCCGGACGGCGTAGCCGGTTCCGGAGGCCGTGGCGGGACTCAGATGTCGTAGCCGGGGAGCACGACGTCCTCGATGAGGGCCTTGCGCTCGTCGAAGGGGATGAACGCGCTCTTGACCGCGTTCACCGTGACGGTCCTCAGGTCCTCGACGCCCCAGCCCGCCTCCTCGACGAGCAACGACATCTCCCGGGTCATCGTCGTCCCCGAGACCAGCCTGTTGTCCGTGTTCAGGGTGACGCGGAAGCCCAGGTCGCGCAGGGCGGTGATGGGGTGCTCGGCGATGGACGTCGCCGCGCCGGTCTGGAGGTTGGAGGTCGGGCACATCTCCAGGGCGATGCGGCGGTCGCGCACCCAGCCCGCGAGGCGGCCGAGCTTGCCGTCCACGATGTCCTCGGTGATGCGGACGCCGTGGCCGATGCGCTGGGCGCCGCAGACCTGGAGGGCCTGGTGGATGCTGGGCAGGCCGTGGGCCTCGCCGGCGTGGATGGTGAAGGGGACGTTCTCGCGGCGCAGGTGCTCGAAGGCGTCCAGGTGGTCGGCGGGCGGGAAGCCGTCCTCGGCGCCCGCGATGTCGAAGCCGACGACTCCGGCGTCCCGGAACGCCACCGCGAGGTCGGCGGTCTCCCGGGTCCGGTCGAACATCCGCATGCCGCACAGCAGGGTGCCGACGCGCACCGGGGTGCCCGCGGCGGCCGCCTTGGCCATGCCGGCGGCGAGGCCCTCCTGCACGGCCTCGACGACCTCGGGCAGGGCCAGCCCGCCGTTGACCATGAGCTCGGGCGCGTACCGCACCTCGCCGTAGACGACACCGTCCTCGGCGAGGTCGAGGACGTACTCCTCGGCCGTGCGCAGCAGGCCCTCGCGGGACTGCATCACGGCGAGGGTGTGCTCGAAGGTGGCTATGTAGCGCACCAGGTCGCCGGAGTTGGCGGCCTCGTAGTACCAGGCGGCCAGTTCCGCCGGGTCCGTGGTGGGCAGGGTGTGGCCGACGGCCTCCGCGAGCTCGACCAGGGTGGCCGGGCGGAGACCGCCGTCGAGGTGGTCGTGCAGGACCGCCTTGGGCAGGCGGCGGACGGTGTCGGTGTCGATGCGGGGCGCGGTCATGTGCGGTGTTCCTCGGCAGGTCGTTCGGAGCGGGAGGGTGCGGGAGGGCGGGACGGTACGGAGGGTGCGGGGGACCGGGTCAGCCCGCGGGCTGGAGCAGGTCCCAGCGGTTGCCGTACAGGTCCTGGAAGACGGCGACCGAGCCGTACGGCTCGTGGCGCGGCTCCTCCAGGAAGGTGACGCCCGCGGCGCGCATCCGGGCGTGGTCGCGGGCGAAGTCGTCGGTGTGGAGGAAGAAGCCGACACGTCCGCCGGTCTGGTCGCCGATCCGGCCGCGCTGCGCCTCGTCCTTGGCCCGGGCCAGCAGCAGTCCGGTCCCGCCGGCCTCCGTGCCCGGCTCGACCACGACCCAGCGGGACCCGTCGGGCCTCGGGGTGTCCTCGACGAGGCGGAAGCCGAGGGCTTCGGTGTAGTGGCGGACGGCCTCGTCGTAGTCGTCGACGACGAGGGTGACCAGGGCGATGCGTCTCATCGGGCCTCTCCAGGGTTATACGTAACACGTAGGGTACGGCATTCCCTGCCGGGCGCCAGGGGGCTCTTACCGGGGGCCGCCGGGGCCGCACTCTCCGCCGGGCGGCGGGACGGCGCGCCGCGGGTCTCCCGCCGGGCGGCGCGACACCGGACCTCTCCCGGGCGGCGCGGCACCGAGGCCCGCGGGGCGGGCGTGGCGCCGGTCCCCGCCGGGCGGCGCGGCACCGAGCCCTACAGGCTGACAGGACGCCGGACCTCCCGGAGCGATCCGGGAACGATCCCGGCCGCCGATCGTCTACATTTATGTAGACGGAACTGGCGGGCGAGACAGGCGCGGACGAGGTGTGCCGCCGCGTGCGCGCCCGCCGTGGAAAGGGGCCACATCCATGTCCGCCGCTCCGGACGTCACGCTCGCGCGCGAGGCCGTCGCCGCCCCGGCGCGACCATGAGGCGCGCGAACACCGGCGCCGTCGCCGCGTCGGCCGCGGCGGGAAGCCTGGTCGCCTTCGTGCTGCTGGCGCTGGTGGTGACCCGTCACGAAGGCGCTCCCCTGCCCGTCGACTCGGAGCTCGCCTCCTGGTCGTCGGCGCACCGCCCGGAGGAGGCGCTCGCCCTGGCGCGCGGCATCACGTACACCGGCACGGGAGTCGTCCCGTACGCGCTGGTCGTCGTGGCCGGCCTCCTCCTCGGACGGACGGCACGGCAGCGGGTGCGCGCCGTCACCGTCTGCGTGTGCGTCCTGGCCGTCGCGCAGACCGTCCGGTTCGCCGTGATGTCGCTGATCGCCCGCCCCCGGCCCCCCGTGACGGATTGGGCCACCCGTGCCTCGGGCTGGTCGTTCCCGTCCGGTCACACCACCACCTCCGCCGTCGCCGCCGGAGTGCTGATCCTCGCGGTGCTCGCCCGCGCCCCGCAGTCCAGGAGAACCCTCGTCCTGCTCATCGGCGGCTGGGCCGTGCTCGTCGGCCTGTCCCGCGTCTATCTGGGCGTCCACTGGTTCTCCGACGTCGTGGGCGGCTGGCTGTTCGCCGTCTGCTGGCTGAGCCTGCTGCTGTACGTCCTCACGCGGTTCTTCCCCCGGGTCCGCTCCTCGCTGACCGCGCCCCGTCCCGGCCCGAGCCCCACGACGGAGGAGCGCCCCGGCTCACCTCTCGCATAGCGCGACGTTCCCCTCGCTCCGCTCCGTGACCGTCTCGAGGACGGCGTGGGGCTGACGGACGGACCGGCACCGCCGACAGCGGACAAACACCCCCTGTCCTGTGATCACCGGTGGCGTCACACTGTCACGATGGATCATGTGAAGACCGCCGGGGAACTGGTGCGGAACCGATTCCCCGAGGCCCGGGCCGCCTTCCTGGCCGGCAGCGTACTGACGCACCGCCGTACGCCCACCTCCGACCTGGACATCGTGGTGCTGCTGGCCGGGCCGCCCGCTCCCTTCCGGGAGAGCCTGATCCACGAAGGCCGGCCGGTGGAACTGTTCGTCCAGACCGAGGCCGACTGGCGCCTCTTCGCCGAGCGGGAGACATCGGCCCGCAGATCTCCGCTGCTGGCCATGTGCGCGGAAGGCATACTGCTGACCGACGCGGACGGGCTCGGAGCCGCCCTACAGGCAGAATCCCGGGAACGGCTGGCGGCCGGGCCTCCTCCCGCGTCAGCGGCGGAACTGGAGGACCGGCGGTACGCGCTCACCGACACCCTGGACGATCTCCGTGGCTGTACCGATCCGCTGGAGCGGACGTACATCGTGGCCGACCTGCTGCAGCGCGCCTCGGAACTGGCCCTGCTGACGGGCGGGCACTGGCTCGGCGGCGGCAAATGGCTCTCCCGGCGACTCGCCGCGGCCGAACCCGAACTGCACGGTCGTCTGACAGCGGGCGCGGCCGCGGCGATGTCCCCCGCGGCCGACGGGACAGACCACTTCGCAGAAGTGGTGAACGAGGTGCTGGAATCGGCCGGCGGACCCCGGTGGGCCGGGTACCGCCGCGGATGAGACCGGGCGGCGGCCGCCATCGGCCCGGACGCCCGTGGATGCCGCGCCCGCGCGTGCGGAGGCCGGGATCGAGCCTCGCGTTCGAGGTCCCGTGAAACCTCCCGGCCGCAGTCGTACGTCAACCGCTCTGTAGGGTGCGGCACACTGTGACGGCGGCAGTTGCCGGGGGCTGTGAACGGTATGACGGCTGAGCATCGCGTGACCGTGCGACCGTGGCACGTCTTCGCACTGGGTTCCGCGCTGGGGGCGACCGCTCTTCTCGAACGGGTGCAGGGCTCGCGGTCGGGCCGCCAGTACGTGTTGTGCCACGCCTCGTCCGCTGTCGACCACCTCACGGTCGTGGCCCTCGCACTGGCCGGAGGGGCCTTCGTGGCGGCCGTGGTCGGCGCGGTGACGGCCGTCATGAAGGACGCCCCGCGCTCCAGCCCCCTGTTTCCGGCCGCCTGCATGGTGGCCGCGCTCGCCTGCGTCGTGGCGGCCGACACCGTGGACGCCGTCGGTGAACAGCGGGCAGCGGACATCGCGGCCCAGGGTTTCCACGAGAACGGCTGCGACTACCCGGCGCGGGTCTACTCGGCCACTCCCGGCTGGTTCACCTGGTGATCACCCGCACCCGTCCGGCCACCACCGTCATGCGCTGTCGAGAAGGTGGTACCGGGAGCGGCGTGGTCGACGGGGCCGTCGAACCGGGTCGCGGCGCGCGCCACCGCTTGCCGCGGTGTGAGGAAGCGGCCGACGTGCGTGACGATCAGCCGGCCCGCCCCGGCCGCGCGGGCCGTGTCACCGGCGTCCTCGGGCGTGTGGTGCACCTGTTCGCCCTCCACCGGTGCCTGTGTGCTCTCGGCCTCGCACAGCAGGACGTCGCACCCCTCGGCCAGTTCCGTGAGGCTCGGGCACGGTGCCGTGTCCCCGGAGTACACCAGCGACCCGCCCGCCGTCTCGATGCGCACGGCGAAGGCCGGAATGCCGTGCGACACCGCCCTGCTGGTCAGCCGTAGCGAGCCGACGGCCGCCTGGTGTCCGTCGTACAGCTCGGTGACCGCGAAGGCGGATTCGATCGGGCTGCGAGCCGGGGTGTTGGTGAGGAAGCCGGCCAGCCGGTCGGCGATTCCGGGCGGACCGTAGAGGGGGATCGGCGCCGCGAGGCGGATGTCCGAGTACAGCGCGCCGTAGTACGCGGTGAGCAGGTCCGCGCAGTGATCGGCGTGCAGGTGCGAGATCCAGATCGCGTCGAGTTCGTCCAGCCGCGCATGACGCTGGAGCGGGCCGAGCGTCCCGCTCCCGGCGTCCACCCAGACACGGGTGTCCCGGCTCGACACCAGATAGCCGGAGCACGGATTGTCCACGCTCGGATAGGGCGTCGCACAGCCCAGGACCGTGAGGTGAAGAGGCTCGTCGCTCATCCCGGGATCCTAGGACACGTGATCCACACCTGGCGGAAACCCGTGGACGCCGTCGTCCACGGGTGCCCCCTCCGGGACGCCGAGGGGGCAGATTCCCCAGTCCCGGGCGATGGCCATGACGTGCTGCTCGTCCGGCATGCCGGCGTGCCAGTCGTCCCATTCGGCGTCGCTCCAGTCCTTCCGGCACTCCTCCAGCCCCCTTTGTCCGACACCGAGCCGGCGTTCGATCCCGGTGGGCTCGCCGAGCCGCATGGGCACATCACCGGTGCAGCCGTCGTAGCAGTAGGCCCGGACGACCCGGCCGGACTCCACTCTCGCCCAGGCGTGGTACTCGCCGATGCGGTCGGTGCTGAAGTACTGGAGGTCGCCGAAGCGCCCGCCGAGCGCCCCGAGCCAGGACAGGATGGCGGGGCCGTCCCCGTCGCGCCCGTGATCGAGGTGGATCCGGCCGTGCGCCAGGGTCCAGCCGTCCACGGGGGACGCCACGAAGACGCCCCGCTCGTACGCCGCCCTGGTCCCCGTCTCCCAGTCCATCGCCACCCGTCCGACCAGTCCGAGCGCGTCGGCGACCTCCCCGCTGCCGGCACCCGGCACGGCCAGCCAGGACGTCTTGTAACCCATGCCCATGGTGATCCCCTCCCACGTCTGTGGACGGGAATCCTGTCGTACGGCACTGACACGCGCCCCCGGGCGTCCCCGGCACGCCCGCGAGCCCCGCCCGGCCGCACCCGAGGGGGAACGGCCGGAACGGGCTCGCGGGCCCGTCCCGGCTACGGGTACACGTACGTGTTCAGGGTGTTCACCGCGGAGGCGGGGTCGCCCAGGTCGTAGCGGTCGACGGCGAGGTAGTTGGGCTTCTTGCGGGCGGCCGGTTCGCAGAAGCGGCGGGCCCGGTCGGCGAGTTTGGTGTTGTCCGTGCCGGCGGTCCCGGAGATGGCGACGTCACGGAAGTGGTTCATGACGAAGAGGGGGCGGAAGCCCGGTTCGGTGCGGGTGAGCGGCACGTTCGTGTCCGCGCCGTACCAGCGGCTGTAGCAGGACCAGTCGGAGGAGCCGAGGCCCGAGCCCATGGACCAGTAGTTCTCGACGGTCCACTCGCGCTGGTACATGACTCCGAAGCTGTCCCGGGTCAGTCCGGCGGACTCGTCGGACGAGCGGCTGTGGTCGGTGAAGATGAGCAGGCGGTGTCCGGCGGCGGTCAGATCGGCGAGCCTGGGCCAGCCGTTCTCGCGCACGCCGGTCCGGTCGGGACGGTAGAGGACGTCGGACAGGCCGTTCACGCGGGCGAGTTCGGCGCGCAGCACGCCGGGATCGACGTAGTCCTCCAGGAAGACGGTGACGAACTGGTCGGGGTGCTGTTTCAGGAAGTCGACCATGCGCTGGAGGTCGACCCAGAGCGCGACCGGCTTGCTGACGAGGGTGCAGCTGTTGTGGCAGAGGATCGCCCCGTCGGGCGTCTGGTGCAGGTCCAGCATGAACCCCCTGACTCCGTCGGCGAGTTGCTGGTTGATGCCGCGCTTCTGGTTCGGTACCAGGTTGACGAAGGGTGGGGCGAATCCGCCGTCCACGCCGTTCGCGTAGGCGTTGTGTGCGGTGAGGAACGTGACCTGGTCCAGGGTGCGTTGGTCCTGGGACGGCATCGGCCGGGTCGCGGGCGCGACCGGGGTGAGGTACCAGGAGGCGAGGGTGCCCGGCGAGCCGATCGAGAGCTGTGCCGGGTAGTTGGAGCCCGGGGACTTGTCCGCGACCGTCAAGTACCGGTTCGCTCCGGGTACTTTGAGTGTGTACTGGTCGCTGCCGCTCGGCGTCACCTCCCACGCGGCATCGGTGCCCGTGCAGGCCACGGTCCGGGCCTGGTCGCCCGAGCGGCCCAGGCAACTGCCCGCGGTGTCGGCGCTTTCGAGCACGAACGAGGAACCGTTCTGGCGCAGCGTCCACTGCTGGTGGTCCTCGTTGCCCTTGGGGTTGTGCTGGACGATCGCGCCCGCGCTGTCGGCGGCGTTCAGTCCGGTGGTGGCGCTCTGGACG
>NZ_KZ626958.1 GCF_002911015.1 Streptomyces populi | reverse complement strand
TGTGGTTCGCGGAGGCGGTGGTGTGGATGTACCGGGCGATCGGCGTCGAGCCCACGAAGGACACCGCGGCGACGTCCGGGTGCTCCAGGAGCCGGTCGACGGCCACCTTGTCACCGTGCACGACGTTGAAGACCCCGTCGGGCAGACCCGCCTCGGCCAGCAGCTCGGCGAGCTTCATGGCGGCCGACGGGTCCTTCTCCGAGGGCTTGAGGACGAAGGTGTTGCCGCAGGCGATGGCGATCGGGAACATCCACATCGGGACCATGGCCGGGAAGTTGAACGGCGTGATGCCCGCGACGACGCCCAGCGGCTGGCGGATCGAGGACACGTCGACCCGGGAGGCCACCTCGGTCGACAGCTCGCCCTTGAGCTGCGTCGTGATCCCGCAGGCCAGCTCGACGATCTCCAGGCCGCGGGCGACCTCGCCGAGCGCGTCCGAGTGCACCTTGCCGTGCTCGGCGGTGATCAGGGCGGCGATGTCGTCGCGGTGGGCGTCGAGCAGGGCGCGGAACTTGAAGAGGATCGCGGTCCTGCGGGCCAGCGAGGACTGGCCCCAGGTCGCGTAGGCGTCCTTCGCGGCGGCGACCGCGGCGTCGACCTCGTCGACGGTCGCGAACGCGACGCGCGTGGTCACGGCGCCGGTCGCCGGGTCGGTGACCGGCCCGTACGTACCCGACGCCCCCTCGACGGACTTGCCACCGATCCAGTGGTCGACGGTCTTCGTCATGGCCATGCACTCCTTCACAGATGGCGTCGTCGGGCGGCGACGTGCCGGTCGTACTCCTCGCGGGCCTTGACCGCCGACGGTCGGGTCGCGGTCTCGGCCACGGGTACATCCCACCAGGCCTGCGCCGGGGGCGCGCCCGACACTGTGTCTGCCGTTTCGGTCTCCACGTAGACACAAGTGGGAGTGTCCGCCGCGCGTGCCTCGGCGAGGGCCGCCCGCAGGTCGCGCACGGTTCCCGCGCGCAGGACCCGCATACCCAGACTGGCCGCGTTGGCCGCGAGGTCCACCGGCAGCGGCACCCCCGTGTAGGTACGGTCCGCGGCCAGACGGCGGTACGCCGTGCCGTACCGCTCGCCGCCCACGGACTCCGAGAGGCCGCCGATCGACGCGTACCCGTGGTTCTGGAGGACGACCACCTTGATCGCGACGCCCTCCTGGACGGCGGTGACGATCTCGGTCGGCATCATCAGGTACGTGCCGTCGCCGACCAGCGCCCACACGGGCCGGTCCGGGGCCGCCATCCGCACCCCGATCGCGGCCGGGATCTCGTAGCCCATGCACGAATAGCCGTACTCGACGTGGTACTGGTCCCGCGAGCGCGCCCGCCACAGCTTGTGCAGGTCACCGGGGAGCGAACCGGCCGCGTTGATCAGGATGTCGTCCTCGGTGACCAGCTCGTCGAGGACGCCGAGGACCTGCGGCTGGGTGGGCCGGACGTCGGCGTCCTCGGCCTCGTAGGCCGTGTCGACGCGGTGTTCCCAGCGTTCCTTGCCGTCCGTGTACTCGGTGACGTACGCGGGCTCCGCTCGGTGGCGGTGCGCCGGCAACGCCCCGGCGAGCGCTTCGAGACCGGCGCGGGCGTCGGCGATCAGCGGGAGACCGGCGAGCTTGTGGCCGTCGTACGGGGCGACGTTGAGGTTGAGGAAGCGGACGTCCGGGGCCGCGAACAGCGTGCCCGAGGCGGTGGTGAAGTCGGTGTAGCGGGTGCCGACGCCGATCACCAGGTCGGCGGTGCGGGCGAGGTCGTCGGCGGTCGCCGTGCCGGTGTGGCCGATGCCGCCGACGTCCTGCGGGTGGTCCCAGCGCAGCGAGCCCTTGCCCGCCTGGGTGGAGGCGACGGGGATGCCGGTGGCCGAGGCGAACGCGGCGAGCGCCTCCTCGGCGCGGCTGTGGTGCACGCCGCCGCCCGCGACGACCAGCGGACGCCGGGCCGCGCGGACCGCGGCGGCGGCGCGGGCCAGCTCTCCGGCGTCGGGGGCCTGGCGGCGCACGGTCCAGGTCCGCTCGGCGAAGAACTCCCCGGGCCAGTCGTACGCCTCGGCCTGCACGTCCTGGGGCAGCGCGAGCGTGACGGCGCCGGTGTCGACGGGGTCGGTGAGCACCCGCATCGCCTGGAGGGCGGCGGGGATCAGGGCCTCGGGACGGGTGATCCGGTCGAAGTACCTCGACACCGGGCGCAGACAGTCGTTGACCGAGACGTCCCCGGCGAAGGGGACCTCCAGCTGCTGGAGCACCGGGTCGGCGGGACGGGCCGCGAAGACGTCCCCGGGCAGGAGCAGCACCGGCAGGTGGTTGACGGTGGCGAGCGCGGCGCCGGTGACGAGGTTGGTGGCGCCGGGCCCGATGGAGGTGGTCACGGCGTGCGTGGAGAGCCGGCCGCACTGACGGGCGTAGCCGACGGCCGCGTGCACCATGGCCTGTTCGTTGCGCCCCTGGTGGAAGGGCATCACGGGGTGTGTGTCCCCGGCGGGCACCGTGGAGTGCTCGACGAGCGCCTGGCCGATCCCGGCGACGTTCCCGTGGCCGAAGATGCCCCAGACGGCGCCGATCAGCCGGCGGCGGGCGCCGTCCCGTTCCGTGTACTGCGCGGCCAGGAACCGCACCAGCGCCTGCGCGACCGTCAGCCTCGTCGTCGAGGTCATCGGTATCCCCCTGTGCTCCTCGCGTGCTCCGGGTGGAAACGGATCCGCCACTCCCTGTCCCCGCCCGGACCCGCCATGACGTTCAGGTAGTACATGGTGTGACCGGGCTGGGCGATGGACGGGCCGTGCCACCCGTCGGGGACGAGGACGGCGTCGCCGGTGCGGACCTCGGCGAGGACGTCCGAACCGCCCTCGCGGGAGGGGAACACCCGCTGGTAGCCGAAACCGCCCGGTCCGTCGATCTCGAAGTAGTAGATCTCCTCCAGCCGGGACTCGACGCCGGGCAGGTCCTCGTCGTGCTTGTGCGGCGGGTACGAGGACCAGTTGCCTCCGGGGGTGATCACTTCCACGGCGATGAGCCGGTCGCAGTCGAAGACGTCCGCGGCGGCGAAGTTGCGCACCTCGCGGGCGCAGGTGCCGCTGCCGCGGTCTTCGACGGGGACCTCCGGCGCGGGGCCGTAGCGGGCGGGGAGTCGACGCTCGCACTTCGCTCCTGCCAGGGCGAAGCGGCCTCCCGCGCCGGAGGCGATCTGGGCCCGGGCCTCACGGGGAACGTACGCGAAGTCGGAGACTCCGTCGAACACGCTCCCTCTGCCCAGGAGTTGGAACTCCTCCTCTTCCGTACCGTCTTTGGTGCGCACCGTGCAGCCGCCGCCGAGCGGGAGCACGATCCACTCGCTGTCCCCGGTGGTGAACGTATGGGTGCCGCCGGGTGCCAGCTCCACGATCCGCAGGCTGCTGTGGGTCCATCCCGCCCGTTCGGGGTCGATGTCGAGGGCGTAGTGGGCGTCGGCGGCGGTGCCCCTGGGCACGTACAGCCCGTTGCTCGGACGAGTCATGCGGCCCTCACAGAAGTCCTACGGCGGTGTCCACGGCCGCGGCGACATCGCCGTCCGCGGGGTACAGCAGCGAACGGCCCACCACCAGGCCCTGCACGGTGGGGAGTTGGAGCGCCCCGCGCCACTTCTCGTACGCGCCCTCCTGGTCCTCGCCGACATCGCCGCCGAGCAGGACGGCGGGCAGCGTGGAGGTCTCCATGACCCGGGCCATGTCATCGGGGTTCTCGGTGACGGGGACCTTCAGCCAGGTGTACGCCGAACTGCCGCCCAGGCCGCCGGCGATGGCGATGGACCTGGTGACGGCCTCGGCGCTCAGATCGTTGCGCAGGGTGCCGTCGTCCCGGCGACGGCAGAGGAACGGTTCGACGAAGACCGGGAGTCGCCGTTCGGCCATGTCGTCCATCACCCGGGCGGCGGACTCCAGGGTGCGCAGCGACCCGGGATCGTCGTAGTCGATGCGCAGCAGCAGTTTGCCGGCGTCGAAACCGAGCCGTTCGATGTCCCTCGGGCGGTGGCCGGTGAACCGGTCGTCCATCTCGAAGACGGAACCCGCGAGTCCGCCCCGGTTCATGGACCCGATGACCACCTTGCCGTCGAGCACTCCGAGCAGCAGCAGGTCGTCGAGTATGTCGGCGGTGGCGAGCACGCCGTCGACCCCGGGGCGGGAGAGCGCGAGACACAGCCGCTCCAGCAGATCGGCGCGCCCCGCCATGGCCAGCTTCCGGTCGCCGACGGCCAGCACGCCGCGCGCCGGGTGGTCCGCGGCGACGATCATCAGCCGCCCGGAGCCGTCGACCAGCGGCCGGCGCGCCCGGCGGGCGGCGGCCTCCGCGATCGCCTCGGGGTGACGCGCGCGGGTCCTGACGAGGGCGGAGACGTCGACGCGGGGGGACGCGGGACGCAGGCGGTCGTAGGCGGTGGGGGCGACGGGGGTGGCGGTGAGCGGTCCGGCGGACGCTCCGGCGGGCGGGGGCGCGTCGCCGCCCCGCTCGTGACGGGCTCCCCCGACGTGGCCCGCCCTCATCGCACCGCTCCGGCGGCGAGGGCCCGCTCGATCTCGTGCGGGGCGGGCATCGCGGAGGAGCACTCCAGGCGGGAGGCGACGATGGCGCCCGCCGCGTTCGCGTGGCGCACGGTCTTCTCCAGGTCCCAGCCGGCGAGCAGTCCGTGGCAGAGGGAGCCGCCGAACGCGTCGCCCGCGCCGAGTCCGTTGAGGACCTCGACCGGCAGGGGCGGGACCTCTGCGGTGGTCCCGTCGCGGTGGACGGCGAGGACGCCCTTGGGTCCCTGTTTCACCACGGCGAGTTCGACGCCGGCCTCGAGGAGGGCGGCGGCAGCGGCGTGCGGCTCGCGCTCCCCCGTGGCGATCTCGACCTCGTCGACGTTGCCGACGGCGACGGTGGCGTGGCGCAGGGCCTCTTCGTAGACGGCGCGCGCGGAGGCGAGGTCCTGCTGGGCCGTGTTCGTCCGGGCCGTGCCTTCCCGGGCCGTGCCTTCCCGGGCCGTGTCTTCCCGGGCCGTGTCTTTCCAGGCTGTGCTTTCCCAGAACATGGGCCGCCAGTCGAGGTCGAAGACCGTCGTGCCGGAGCGGGCCCGGTGGGCCAGCGCGGCGAGGGTGGCCGTTCGGCTGGGCTCGGCGCTCAGTCCCGTGCCCGTCACCCAGAGGACGCGGGCGTCGCGCACGGCGTCCAGGTCGAGTTCGTGGGCGTGGATCTCCAGGTCGGGGGCCTTGGGCTGCCGGTAGAAGTACAGCGGGAAGTCGTCCGGCGGGAAGACCTCGCAGAAGGTGACCGGGGTCGGCAGTCCCGGTACCGCGGTGACCCAGCGGTCGTCGACGCCGAAGTCGCGCAACGCCTCGTGCAGATAGGTTCCGAAGGGATCCGCACCCGTTCGGGTGACGACGGCGGTACGCCGTCCGAGCCGCGCGGCCGCCACCGCGACATTGGCCGCCGAGCCGCCGAGGAACTTGCCGAAGGAGGTCACCCGGGACAGCGGGACCCCCGTCTGCAACGGGTAGAGGTCCACACCGATCCGCCCCATGGTGATCAGCTCGTACGCCATCGAGTTCCCTTCCGCGCGGTCCCTGCGGCTGCCCCCAGGTCTAGCCTCGCGGAGGGAGCCTGTCAACGTTTTGTCCAGACATTCGGACCAGGACTTGACACCTCTCCGGAGCCGCCGGAAGCTGGCGCCCATGACGTCGTTGCCGCCTCAGTCATCGCCGCAGCCATCCCCCGGGCCCTCGCCGAAGTCGTCACCGCGGTCGTCACCTCCGTCCTCACTCTCGCGCATCCGGATCGGTTCGGCTCCCGACTCCTGGGGCGTCTGGTTCCCCGACGACCCCCTACAGGTCCCCTGGCGGCGCTTCCTCGACGAGGTCTCCGAGTCCGGCTACGAGTGGATCGAGCTCGGCCCGTACGGCTATCTGCCCACCGATCCGGACGTCCTCCGCGAGGAGACCGCGCGGCGCGGGCTCGGCGTCTCGGCGGGCACGGTCTTCACCGGGCTGCACCGGGGCCCCGAGGTGTGGGAGTCCACCTGGGCGCACGTCTCGGAGATCGCGGCGCTCGCCCGGGCGGTGGGCGCCGGTCATCTCGTGGTCATCCCGGCCTTCTGGCGGGACGACAAGACCGGGGCGGTGCTGGAGGACAGCGTGCTGACGCCGGCCCAGTGGCGCCATCTGGCCACCCAGACCGAACGGCTCGCCCATGAGGTGCGCGAGCGCTACGGACTGCGGGTCGTCGTCCATCCGCACGCCGACACGCACATCGACAGCGAGGAGAACGTCACCCGCTTCCTCGACGCGACCGACTCCTCCCTGGTGTCGCTCTGCCTGGACACGGGCCACTACGCCTACTGCGGCGGCGACAGCGTCAAGCTCATCGAGACGTACGGCGAACGCATCGGCTACCTCCACCTCAAGCAGGTGGACCCGCGGGTGCTGGCCGGGGTGCGGGCGGAGGAGCTGCCGTTCGGGCCCGCCGTCGCGCGCGGCGTGATGTGCGAACCGCCCTCCGGCGTACCGGCGCTGGAGCCCGTCCTCGCCGCCGCGCAGGACCTCGGCGTCGAACTCTTCGCGATCGTCGAGCAGGACATGTACCCGTGTCCGCCGGACAAGCCGCTGCCGATCGCCCGGCGCACCCGGGCGTTCCTGAGGTCCTGCGGGGCCTGACGCCCACGCCCCCGGACGTACGGAACCCGGACTCACGGACGCCCGGAGCCCGGTGACCCTTCACGCCTGCCACGCCTGCCGGGCCTGCCGGGCGACCCCGTCGGACGCCGGGCGGCCGCCGAAAGTCCGCGCGCCTACGCCCCGTTGCCACCAAATGCGTCACTCGTGTCACAAAAAACACGCCTGTGTCACACATGTCGCGTATACGCGAGTCTTGCGTCACACCCGGTCGACAGTCACGGTCCAGCGCTCACGCTGCGTCGTTCACCGGGCACAGGCTTTGTGATCACCAGCGCAGCGCCCGGCTCCCCCGACGGCCGTCCCAGGCCGCCGCCGCGGCGCGCGCGGGGAGGTGCCACTCATGACCGACCGCGGACTCTGGTCGTACAAGGAGATCGCCGCGCACATCAAGGTGCAGCCGGACACCGTCCGGTCCTACCGCAAGCACGGGCTGCTGCCGCCGCCCGATCACGTCGAGTCCGGAAAGCCCTACTGGTACGCCGACACCGTCCGTGCCTGGGTCGCCTCCCGCCCGGGAAACCGGAGCCGCAAGGGCAGTTGACCGGATCCGGCCCGGTCCCTCACACCCACGGCTCGATGACCGTCGCCCCCGCCCCGGGAGCCGATCCCATGGCGGCCAGGGCGGACGGCGTGGCGTCCAGCGCGATGGTGGAGGTCACGAGGAGGTCGGGGCGGAGCACTCCGGCGCGGACCAGTTCCAGCAGGGGCGGGTAGGCGTGGGCCGCCATTCCGTGGCTGCCGAGGAGTTCGAGTTCGAGGGCGATCACCCGGGCCATCGGGACCGGGGTGACGCCCGTCGGCGAGGGCAGCAGCCCGACCTGGACGTGCCGGCCGCGACGGCGCAGGCCGTTCACCGAGGCCGCGCAGGTGCCGGGCGATCCGAGGGCGTCCAGCGACACGTGCGCGCCACCGCCGGTCAGTTCACGGACCGCCTGCGCCGGGTCCGCCACGGCGGAGGCGTCCACGCACTCCGCCGCTCCGAACTTCCGCGCCAGATCGAGCGCCGCCGGTGACACGTCGACGGCCACGACCCGTGCGCCGGAAGCCGCCGCGATCATCACCGCCGAGAGGCCGACGCCACCGCAGCCGTGCACCGCGACCCACTCCCCCGGAGCGGTCCTTCCCTGGGCGACCACCGCGCGGAACGCCGTGGCGAACCGGCAGCCCAGCGAGGCCGCCGTGGCGAAGGACAGCTCCGGCGGCACCGGGACCAGGTTCACCTCGGCGTGGTCGAGTGCCACGTACTGGGCGAAGGAGCCCCAGTGCGTGAACCCCGGCTGGGTCTGCCGCTCGCACACCTGCTGGTCGCCCGCCGCGCAGGCGGGACAGCTCCCGCAGGCACAGACGAACGGGACGGTGACCCGGTCGCCGGGACGGTGGCCGGTCACCCGGGCGCCCACCGCCTCGATCACTCCGGCCAGTTCATGGCCCGGCACGTGCGGCAGCGTGATGTCCGGGTCGTGGCCCATCCAGCCGTGCCAGTCGCTCCGGCACAGTCCCGTGGCCTCGACCCGCACCACCACTCCGTGCTCCGCGGGCGCCGGGTCCGCCACCTCCCGTACCTCGGCCGGCTCCCCGTACCGCTCGAACACCACTGCCCGCATCGGCTCCCGCCCTCCGCTCGGAGATCAGCTCCCGCGGAAACGCTATCCGCGCGCCTCGGCCCTGTCCCTTCCGGGCTCCACCGCCGGTGCCGACTCCGACTCCGGTGCCGCCCCCGGCACCTCGTCCGAGATCGGTCCGGCCTCCGGGGCCGGCTCCGGGGTCTCCCCCTCGCTGAGGCCGAACCGGTCGTGGAAGCGCCGCAGGGGTCCGGGAGCCCACCAGGTGGCCCGGCCCGTCAGCCGCATGACGGCCGGTACCAGCAGACTGCGGACGACCATCGCGTCCATCAGGACGGCGAGCGCGACGCCCAGTCCGAGCATCTTGGTGTTGGCCACCCTGGAGGTGCCGATCGCGACCATCACCACCGCGAGGATGACCGCGGCCGCGGTGATCAGTCCCCCGGTGCGCTGGAGTCCGAAGCGGACCGCCTCCCGGTGGTCGCCGCTGTGGTCGTACTCCTCCTTGATGCGCGAGAGGAGGAAGACGCCGTAGTCCATGGAGAGGCCGAAGGCGACGCAGAACATCAGGACCGGGAGGGTCGTCTCGATCGAGCCGGAGCTGGTGAAGTCGAGGAGGCCGGAGAGATGGCCGTCCTGGAAGACCCAGACCACCGCGCCGAACATCGCGGTCAGACTGAGCGCGTTGAGCAGGACCGCCTGGAGCGGGATCAGCACGCTGCCCGTCAGCAGGAACACCAGGAACAGGGTGACGATCGCGATGAAGGCGGCCGCCCACGGCAGCCGGTCGGCTATCGCGTGCTTGGAGTCGACCAGGACGGCCGCCGTGCCGGTCACGGAGGTGTCGAACGGAGCGTCCGCCGACCGGAGTTCGCCCACCAGCCGCTGGGCCCCCTCGTCCACGGCCTCGCCCTTCGGCAGCACCGAGAAGTACGCGGTGTCGCCCTTCACCAGAGGTCCGTCCACGCGCAGCACCTCGGGCAGGTCCGCGATCCGCTCCTTGTACCGGGCGTACTCGGTCTCGGTGGCGGACCCCTCGGCCAGGACCTCCAGGGCGCCGCCGGGACTGCCCGGGAAGCCGTCGCGGATGTGCTGCTGGACGATGTGCGACTCCGCGCCCGAGGGAAGCTGCCGGTCGTCGGCCGTACCGAACTTCACACCCAGGAAGGGCAGTCCGAGGACCACGAGGCCGGCCGTGGTGGCCACCGCGAAGAGCGGTGCCCTGCGCATGACGAGGGAGGCCATGCGGCCCCAGACGGCGCCTCCGTCGGCGGGGTCCGGCCTTCCGCGCCGGAACAGACGCCGCAGATCCAGGGAGTTGACCCGGTCACCGAGGAGCATCAGCGCGGCCGGGAGCAGGATCAGCGCGGCGGCCGCGGCGAGCAGCACGACGGCGATGCCCGCGTAGGCGAAGGAGCGCAGGAAGTACTGGGGGAAGACCAGCATCGCGGCCAGCGACACGGCGACCGTGAGGGAGGAGAAGAGAACGGTGCGGCCCGCGGTGCGCAGGGTGACACCGATCGCGGCCCGCGGCGGGGCGCCGCCGGCCAGTTCCTCGCGGAACCTGCGGACGATGAACAGCGCGTAGTCGATGGCGAGACCGAGACCGAGGGCCGTCGTCAGGTTCATCGCGAAGACCGAGACGTCCGTGACCTCGGTGAGCGCGCGCAGCACGGCGTTGGTGCCGAGGATCGCGACGATCCCGACCCCGAGCGGGAGCAGGGCCGCGACGGCGCTCCCGAAGACCATGACCAGCAGCAGGAGGGTGACCGGAAGGGCGATCATCTCGGCCCGGGTGAGGTCCTCCTTGATGGTCGTCTGCATCTCGTGCCGCACGGCGACCGGTCCGCCGACCCGGACCTCCACGGGACCGCTCCTCCCCCGGTAGGCGGGCACGAGGCGGTCCAGGGTGTCGGCCGCGGCCGTCTCGTCGCCGGTGAGCCGGGCGGCGATCAGCGCTTCGTGGCCGTCGCCCGCCCTCAGCGCGGGTGAGCCGGACCGCCAGTACGAACCGACGCCGGTGACGCCGTGCTCGGCGGCCAGACGCGCCGCGATCCGCTCGGCCTCGGCGGCGACCGCGGGGTCGTCGACCGAGGAGCGGCCCGCGTCGAGGAGGAGCAGCAGATTGGGCTGCGAGGCGGGGAACTCCCGCTCCAGCGCCTTGGTCGCGTACGTGGACTGCGCGGTCGGGTCCTCCCAGCCGCCGCTGCCCAGCCGGTCCGCGACCCCGCTGCCGGCGACCACGGCGAGCGCGGTCAGCAGGAGGGCGACGAGCAGGGAGAGCCGTGGCCGCGCGGTCACGAACCGGGTCCAGCCGCCGAGGCGCGCCTCCCCGCCCGTACCTCCGCCCGTGCCTCCGTCCGGGGCCGGACCCGAGTCCGTACCCCTGCCCCCGCCCTGGCCCCCGCCGGCCCCGTCGTCCGCGCCGTCGACTTCGGACATGATGCGGTGTCCCCTCACCGTGACCCGATGACCCGCGTCCGTGCAGGCATCATGGATCGCCCATTGCCATAGACTGGCAAACACGAGACGTCGCTCGCGTTTTTCAAGAATGCGAGTGACCGCTCGCGTTTGTCAATCGCGTCCCGAGAAGCTGGGGATCACCGTGCCCGAGAAGCAGCAGACGAAGGAGCCGTCGGAGCGAGCGCAGCAGACCGAGGACCGACCGCGCCGCCGCCAGGCCCGCGGCGAGCGCCGCGTCGCCCAGCTCCTGGAAGCGGCGGCCTCGGTGTTCTGCCGGACCGGCTACACCGCGGCGAGCACCAACGCCATCGCCCGCGAGGCGGGCGTGTCGCCCGGCACGCTCTACCAGTTCTTCCCGAACAAGGAGGCCATCGCGGTCGGCCTCAGCGACCAGCTGCTCGACCACTGGGCCCAGTCGCACGGGCAGGCGCTCGCCCGCGAGAACGCGGACCTCCCGCTGGACCGGATGCTCGACGCGGTCCTCGACCCGCTGATCGCGTTCAACGTCGAGAACCCGTCCTTCGCCGTCCTGATGCACGGGGCCGACACCCCGGGCGTGATCGTCGAGGAGATCGGCACCCTGCACGGCACCATGCTCGCCCGCGTCGAGGAGATGATCGGGGCCCGCCTGCCCGAGCTCCCCGCGGACGAGCGCACCCGCACCGCGAACATGGCGGTCCACCTGTTCAAGGCCGGCCTCACCCTGGTCATGTCCCACGAGGGCGCCGAGCGGGACGCCTACATCGCGGAACTGAAGACGGTCATGCACCGCTACCTGGAGCCGCTGCTCGACAGCGGGTCGCCCGCCGCCCGCTGAGCCGCGCCGGACGGGGCGGCACCTGCGCTCCGTCCCGCGACACGGAGGACGCGCGCCACGAGGTCCGGGCGAATCGATCAGCGATCCACGACACCGACCCGTCCCCCTCCTCGCGCAGCACCCCCTCCTCCTCGCCCAGCCCCCCACCGCCGCACGCCCATGACCGCCCCGACGCGCCGGACCCGCGGATCCCCCGCCCGAACCCACAGGTCAACCCCCGGGGACAAAGGGGACGGCCACGCCCCGGAACCAGTCGGCGGACACGCCCCGGGTCCGCAACTCCCCGGCCGCGGCGGGCCCCGCCGCCGGACCCCCGCCGCCTCCGGAAACGCCGCCCGGACATCACCCCGGGCCGGGCGTCGGCCGCGTCGGCCACGGCCGCCACGCACACCACCGCCCAGCCGTCGCCCCCGCCCCCGGCCCCGACCCCGGCCGACGGCTCCCCCACCCCCGTCACCCCGTCACCACCCACCCCCGTCGTCCCGCCGCCTCCGCGCCCCCGACCCACCCTCCGGCGCGCCGCGCCCTCGCTTGGAGAAATACCCCCTAGGGGTATAGTGTGGTGAGCATGGAGGAGAACCCTGGGTTCCCGGGGATCCCTCCGGCACACGCACGTCCCAGAACGCCTCGACGAGGAGTAACGCCATGACCGCCCAGACCGGCACCCCGGGTTCCGTCACCACCGTCTACCAGGTGAGCGGCATGAGCTGCGGACACTGCGAAGGCTCCGTCAGCGGCGAGATCTCCGCGATCCCCGGCGTGAGCTCCGTGAAGGCCGTCGCCTCCACCGGCGAGGTCACCGTCGTCTCCGCGGCCGCGCTCGACGAGAGCGCCGTCCGCGCCGCCGTCGACGAGGCGGGCTTCGAGCTCGTCGGCACGGCCTGAGCGAGTCCCGCAGCTCTCCTTCTCCGCACCGGGCCGCGCCGACCGGCTGATACCGGCTCCGCGCGCCCCGGCCTCTTCCTGGAGCCGCACCATGACCACCGCAGCACCCGAGACGCCGATAGGCACGACCTCGGAAGTCGAGCTCTCGATCGGCGGGATGACCTGTGCCTCCTGCGCGGCCCGCGTCGAGAAGAAGCTCAACCGCATGGACGGCGTCACCGCCACCGTCAACTTCGCGACGGAGAAGGCCAAGATCTCCTACCCCGAGGGGGTGGGGGTCGCCGACCTGATCGCCACCGTGGTGAGGACGGGGTACACCGCCGAGGAGCCCCCGCCGCCCGCACCGGCCGAGGAGGAGACGCCTCCCGCCGCCGACGATCCCGAGACGGCCGCCCTGCGCGAGCGGCTGACCGTCTCCGCGGTGCTCGCCCTGCCCGTCGTGCTCATGTCGATGATCCCCGCCCTCCAGTTCGACAACTGGCAGTGGCTCTCGCTGACGCTCGCCGCGCCCGTCGTGGTGTGGGGCGGGCTGCCCTTCCACCGGGCCGCCCTGACGAACGCGCGGCACGGCGCGGCCACCATGGACACCCTGGTCTCGGTCGGCACCCTCGCCGCGTTCGGCTGGTCCCTGTGGGCGCTGTTCTTCGGCGACGCGGGGATGCCGGGCATGCGGCACGGCTTCGAGTTCACCGTCTCCCGCACGGACGGGACCTCCACGCTCTACCTGGAGGTCGCCGCGGGCGTCGTCGCGTTCATCCTGCTCGGACGCTTCCTGGAGGCCCGCTCCAAGCGGCGCGCGGGAGCGGCGCTGCGGGCGCTCCTGGAACTCGGAGCCAAGGACGTCGGCGTCCTGCGGGACGGCCGTGAGGTCCGCCTGCCGGTGGCGCAGCTGGCGGTCGGCGACCGCTTCGTCGTCCGGCCCGGCGAGAAGATCGCCACCGACGGGACCGTCGTCGAGGGCACCTCGGCCGTGGACGCGTCCATGCTGACCGGCGAATCGGTGCCGGTGGACGTGGGCGCCGGGGACGCCGTCACCGGTGCGACCGTGAACGCCGGGGGCCGGCTCGTCGTCGAGGCCACCCGGATCGGCGCGGACACCCAGCTCGCGCGGATGGCCCGGCTCGTGGAGGACGCGCAGAACGGCAAGGCCGAGGTGCAGCGGCTCGCCGACCGGATCTCCGGGGTCTTCGTGCCCGTCGTCCTGCTGATCGCGCTCGGCACCTTCGCGGTGTGGATCGCGGCCACCGGGGACACGGTCGCGGCCTTCACCGCCGCCGTCGCGGTGCTGATCATCGCCTGCCCGTGCGCGCTCGGCCTGGCCACCCCGACCGCCCTGATGGTCGGCACGGGCCGCGGCGCCCAGCTCGGCATCCTGATCAAGGGGCCCGAGATCCTGGAGTCCACCCGCCGCGTCGACACCGTCCTCCTGGACAAGACCGGCACGGTGACGACGGGCCGCATGAGCCTGCACGAGGTGTACGTCGCCCCGGGACGGGCCGAGGAAGACGTCCTGCGGCTCGCCGGAGCCCTTGAACACGCCTCCGAGCACCCGGTTGCCCGAGCGATCGCGACAGGCGCTCAGGAGCGCGTCGGCGGCCTTCCCGCCCCGGAGCACTTCGAGAACGTGCCGGGGCGGGGCGTGCGCGGGCGGGTGGACGGCCGTGACGTCACCGTCGGCCGGTTCCCGGGCGCGCTCCCGGCAACGCTTGCGGACGCGAAGAACGCGGCCGAGGCGGCGGGCCGCACGGCCGTCGTGGTCTCCCTGGACGGCACGCCGACGGGCGTGCTGGCCGTCGCCGACACGGTCAAGGAGACCAGCGCCGAGGCCGTGCGCGAACTGCGCGGCCTCGGGCTCACGCCGATGCTGCTGACCGGGGACAACCGGGCGGTGGCCGAGGCCGTGGCACGGGAGGTCGACATCGGCCCGGCCTACGTGATCGCCGAGGTGCTGCCCGAGGACAAGGTCGCCGTGGTCGAACGGCTGCGGAACGAGGGGCGCACCGTCGCGATGGTCGGCGACGGGGTGAACGACGCGGCGGCGCTCGCCACCGCCGACCTGGGCCTCGCGATGGGCACCGGGACGGACGCGGCGATCGAGGCGGGCGACCTGACGCTCGTGCGCGGGGACCTGCGGGTGGCCGCGGACGCGATCCGGCTGGCACGCGCCACGTTGTCGACGATCAAGGGAAACCTCGTCTGGGCCTTCGGCTACAACGTGGCGGCGCTTCCGCTGGCCGCCGCCGGCCTGCTGAACCCCATGATCGCGGGAGCCGCGATGGCCTTCTCGTCGGTCTTCGTGGTCACGAACAGCCTTCGACTGAGAGCATTCGCGTGACGACAGGGCATGAGTCCCCCTAGAGTCCAACGGGAGCCTCACATAAGCTCTTCACAAGGCTCGCGCATCTTCCTTACGCTTGGTCCTCGATTTCCGTATCGGGGCTCTTGCCTATATTCAGGACATATGCAAGAGACTCAGATCACAGTGATGTGAATGTAACCACCGAAGGGGTTCGTCAGTCTAAGTTGGCGATGTCAGAAGCGTCTTGGGGGGCGCGACTGGCATCTGGGGATGTCTTGGGGGACGTTCCCGGAAATTGCGTCGCCGGGGCACGTACAGCGGGGAGCTTTGAGCGGCCCTCCCGATCCGTACGCGTCCCGGCAGATCGCACCGCAGTACGGCGAGCTCCGCTCGCCCGGCTCCACCGCCGGCCCCGTGCCGGCACACAGCGATTCAGGCGCTGTCCACAGACGCCCGGCCGGATCCCGTGGGGGGAATCCGTACCGGGACAAGGAAAGCGCCCTGACTACCGGCCCGTGGGGGGACCAGTAGCAGGGCGCTTTCCGTTTTTCGCGCTCTACGGGTTCACCGGGCCCCGTGTCGGAACCCGGTGGTCGCGTGGGTGCCTCAGCGGGCCTCGACCGGCACGAAGTCGCGCTCGACGACACCCGTGTAGATCTGGCGCGGGCGGCCGATGCGGGAGCCGGGCTCCTTGATCATCTCGTGCCACTGGGCGATCCAGCCCGGCAGCCGGCCGAGGGCGAACAGGACCGTGAACATCTCGGTCGGGAAGCCCATGGCGCGGTAGATCAGGCCGGTGTAGAAGTCGACGTTCGGGTAGAGGTTGCGCGCGACGAAGTACTCGTCGGAGAGCGCGTGCTCCTCCAGCTTCAGGGCGATGTCCAGCAGCTCGTCGGACTTGCCGAGAGCGGACAGGACGTCGTGCGCGGCGGCCTTGATGATCTTCGCGCGCGGGTCGAAGGACTTGTACACCCGGTGGCCGAAGCCCATCAGGCGGACGCCGTCCTCCTTGTTCTTCACCTTGCGGATGAAGGAGTCGACGTCGCCGCCGTTGGCCTGGATGCCCTCGAGCATCTCCAGGACGGACTGGTTGGCGCCGCCGTGCAGCGGGCCCCACAGGGCGGAGATGCCGGCGGAGATCGAGGCGAACATGTTCGCCTGCGAGGAGCCGACCAGACGCACGGTGGAGGTCGAACAGTTCTGCTCGTGGTCCGCGTGCAGGATCAGCAGCTTGTCGAGCGCGGAGACGACGACCGGGTCGAGCTCGTAGTCCTGGGCGGGGACCGAGAAGGTCATGCGCAGGAAGTTCTCGACGTACCCGAGGTTGTTGCGCGGGTAGACGAAGGGGTGGCCGACCGACTTCTTGTACGCGTAGGCCGCGATCGTCGGGAGCTTGGCGAGCAGCCGGATGGTGGAGAGGTTGCGCTGCTTCTCGTCGAACGGGTTGTGGCTGTCCTGGTAGAAGGTCGACAGCGCCGAGACGACCGACGAGAGCATCGCCATCGGGTGGGCGTCGCGCGGGAAGCCCCGGTAGAAGTTCTTGACGTCCTCGTGCAGCAGGGTGTGCTGCGTGATCTCGTTCTTGAAGGTGGAGAGCTCGTCGACGTTCGGGAGCTCGCCGTTGATCAGCAGGTAGGCCACCTCCAGGAAGGTGGACCGCTCGGCCAGCTGCTCGATCGGGTAGCCGCGGTAGCGGAGGATGCCCTGCTCACCGTCGAGATAGGTGATCGCGGATTTATACGCGGCGGTGTTGCCGTACCCGCTGTCCAGCGTCACCAGACCGGTCTGGGCGCGGAGCTTGCCGATGTCGAAGCCCTTGTCGCCGACGGTGCTGTCGATCACCGGGTAGGTGTACTCGCCATCGCCGAACCGCAGTACTACAGAGTTGTCGCTCACGTCATCCCTCACCGACTTTGTGCCTCTTCTTCGAGGTGCCCTGACTGCCTCTACCATCCCCCATTTGGCCCTGGAGAGTGCACTCGGGGTCGGCCGTTGGGCCCAATGGCGGCACTCAGTGCCGTCAATCTGCTCATCCTGCCCCGTTCGCCGCGCAACCGGAAGGCTTCTGTGACCCACATGACTCGTTTGATCGATCATTTTTTTGCGACGGGTCGCGTCCGTGCCCGAAAGGCCCCGTTCGGCCCCCCGAGAGGGTCCCTCCACCTCGGTGGGAGGCGGTGGTTCACGAGCCGGAGAGCCGGAAGTCCAGAGCCGTGCACCGGCGTCCCGCGGACACCGTACGCACCGCCTGCCCTATCGCCTTGCGCGAACCGACGAGGACGACCAGCTTCTTGGCCCGGGTGACCGCCGTGTAGAGCAGATTGCGCTGGAGCATCATCCAGGCGCCCGTGGTCACCGGGATCACCACCGCCGGGTACTCGCTGCCCTGGGAACGGTGGATGGTCACCGCGTAGGCGTGGGCCAGCTCGTCCAGCTCGTCGAATTCGTAGGGCACCTCCTCGTCCTCGTCGGTGCGCACCATGAGCCGCTGTTCGACCGTGTCGAGGGAGGTGACGACGCCCACGGTGCCGTTGAAGACGCCGTTCTCGCCCTTGTCGTAGTTGTTGCGGATCTGGGTGACCTTGTCGCCGACCCTGAAGACACGGCCGCCGAACCGCTTCTCGGCGACGTCCGGGCGGCCGGGGGTGATGGCCTGCTGGAGCAGCCCGTTCAGGTGGCCGGCGCCGGCCGGGCCCCGGTGCATGGGGGCGAGGACCTGGATGTCCCGGCGGGGGTCCAGCCCGAACCTGGCCGGAATCCGCCGGGCCGCCACGTCCACGGTGAGCCGCCCGGCCTCCTCGGTGTCGTCCTCGACGAAGAGGAAGAAGTCCTTCATGCCGTCGGTGAGGGGGTGCTGCCCGGAGTTGATCCGGTGCGCGTTGGTCACCACCCCGGACTGCTGGGCCTGGCGGAAGACCTTGGTGAGGCGCACCGCGGGGATCGGACCCCGCTCGGCGAGCAGATCGCGCAGCACCTCGCCCGCGCCGACGCTCGGAAGCTGGTCGACATCACCGACGAAGAGCAGGTGCGCGCCCGGGGACACCGCCTTGACCAGCTTGTTGGCGAGCAGGAGGTCGAGCATGGAGGCCTCGTCCACGACGACCAGGTCGGCGTCCAGCGGGCGGTCCCTGTCGTAGGCCGCGTCGCCGCCCGGTTTGAGCTCCAGAAGCCGGTGCACGGTGGAGGCCTCGGCTCCGGTCAGCTCCGCCAGGCGCTTGGCGGCGCGGCCGGTGGGCGCCGCGAGGACGACCTTGGCCCCCTTGGCGCGGGCCAGCTCCACGATCGAGCGGACCGTGAACGACTTGCCGCAGCCCGGCCCCCCGGTCAGCACGGCGACCTTCTCGGTGAGCGCGAGCCGGACCGCTGCCTCCTGTTCGGGGGCCAGCTCCGCACCCGTACGCCCCTTCAGCCAGGTCAGCGCCCTGTCCCAGGCCACGTCACGGAAGCCGGGCATCCGGTCCCCCTCGCCGCGCAGCAGGCGCAGCAGCTGCGCGGCGAGCGAGAGTTCGGCACGGTGGAAGGGGACGAGATAGACGGCCGTCACCGGGTCGCCGCCGTCCGGGCCCGGCACCTTCTCCCGTACGACACCGGGGTCCTCGCCCTCCTCCGGAGGGGCCGCCAGCTCGGCGAGGCACTCGATGACCAGGCCGGTGTCCACCTGGAGCAGCTTCACCGCGTCCGCGATCAGCCGCTCCTCGGGGAGGTAGCAGTGGCCCTGGTCGGCGGACTGCGACAGGGCGTACTGGAGGCCGGCCTTGACGCGCTCCGGGCTGTCGTGCGGGATGCCGACGGACTGGGCGATCTTGTCGGCGGTGAGGAAGCCGATGCCCCACACGTCGGCCGCCAGGCGGTAGGGCTGGTTCTTCACGACCGAGATGGAGGCGTCGCCGTACTTCTTGTAGATACGGACCGCGATGGAGGTGGACACCTCCACGGTCTGGAGGAAGAGCATGACCTCCTTGATCGCCTTCTGCTCCTCCCAGGCGTCGGCGATCCTCCTCGTGCGCTTGGGTCCGAGTCCCGGGACCTCGATGAGCCGCTTCGGCTCCTCCTCGATGATCCGCAGGGTGTCCAGGCCGAAGTGCTCGGTGATGCGGTCGGCGAAGACCGGTCCGATGCCCTTGACCAGACCGGAGCCGAGGTAGCGGCGGATGCCCTGGACGGTGGCCGGGAGCACCGTCGTGTAGTTCTCCACGGTGAACTGCTTGCCGTACTGCGGGTGGGAGCCCCAACGGCCCTCCATGCGCAGCGACTCGCCGACCTGGGCACCGAGGAGGGCGCCGACGACGGTGAGCAGATCGCCGGCGCCCCGGCCGGTGTCGACCCGGGCGACCGTGTATCCGTTCTCCTCGTTGGCGTACGTGATGCGTTCGAGCACGCCTTCCAGCGTGGCCAGTCGCCGCTCGCCCGCCTTGGCGGCCCCCGCCTGATCGCTCATGATCCGACCGTACCGCCCGCCACCGACAGCGCTCCGGCGCTGTGGACGACTCGTTCCTCCGGGACCCGCGGAGGACTTCGGGCCCTCCCGGGCCCGAGAACGTTTCGAGGGGCCCGGTCCGTCGACCGGGCCCCTCGGTTTCCCCTCCCGTACCAGAACCCCCGCGATCCCCCCGGATCCCCCTCCAAAGGTCCTGATGCCACGTACGACCCGCAAGGGTGCGGAAGGGTTGCACGAACTTCCGAAGATTTTTTCCACCGGTCGGGAAGGGGAGGATCGCCGCAGGTCAGGACCGGTTCCCCAGGCGGTCCGGCGGAGCCGCGGCGGCCGCCCGACAGCCGCCCGGCGGCGATGCGGAACGCTACCCGGCGTGCTCCGAGAACCGTGCCACCGTCTCCGCCAGCACCTCGCGCCCGTCCCGGGCCCACAGCTTCTCGTTGAAGAGTTCGACCTCGACGGGCCCGGTGTAGCCCGCCGCCTCGACCAGGCCGCGCCACGCCCGGAAGTCGACCGAGCCGTCGCCGAGCTGGCCGCGGCCGACGAGGACGCCCTCGGGAAGCGGGGTGACCCAGTCGGCGAGCTGGAAGCCGTGGATGCGCCCGCCCGCTCCCGCGCGGGCGATCTGGGCGGGGGCCGTGTCGTCCCACCACAGGTGGTACGTGTCGACGGTGACGCCCACCTGGTCGGCGGGGAAGCGTTCCGCGAGGTCCAGGGCCTGGGTGAGGGTGGAGACCACACAGCGGTCGGCCGCGTACATGGGGTGGAGCGGTTCGACGGCGAGCCGCACCCCGCGGGAGGCGGCGTACGGGCCCAGTTCGCCGAGCGCGTCGGCGATGCGCTCACGGGCGCCGTGGAGGTCCTTCGATCCGGGCGGCAGACCGCCGGAGACCAGGACGAGGGTGTCGGTGCCGAGGGTCGCGGCCTCGTCGACGGCGGCCCGGTTGTCGTCGAGCGCGCGCGCCCGCTCCGCCGGGTCGAGTGCGGTGAGGAAGCCGCCCCGGCACAGGGTGGTGACGGCGAGACCCGCCTCGCGGACGAGTCGTGCGGTGGCCTCGAGCCCGTACGAACGCACGGGTTCGCGCCACAGACCGACCCCGGGAACACCCAGTTCGAGGCAGCCCTCGACCAGTTCGGGGATCGACAGCTGTTTGACCGTCATCTGGTTGACGGAGAGACGGGCGAGGCCGCTCATGAGGACACTCCGTACAGGGCGAGCAGGGTCTTCATCCGGGTCTCGGCGCGTTCCGGGTCCGGGAACAGGCCCAGCCGGTCGGCCAGTTCGTAGGCGCGGGCGAGGTGCGGCAGGGAGCGCGCCGTCTGTAGGCCGCCCACCATCGCGAAGTGCTCCTGGTGACCCGCGAGCCAGGCCAGCAGGACGACGCCCGTCTTGTAGAAGCGGGTCGGGGGCTCGAAGAGGTGCCGGGCCAGCTCCACGGACGGGTCCAGGATCTCCCGGAAGCCCGCCGTGTCTCCGGTGTCCAGGACCCGGACGGCCTCGGCGGCCAGGGGGCCCAGCGGGTCGAAGACGCCGAGCAGGGCGTGGCTGAACCCCCGTTCGTCACCCGCGATCAGTTCGGGGTAGTGGAAGTCGTCGCCCGTGTAGCAGCGGACGCCGTCGGGCAGGCGGCGGCGCAGGGCGACCTCGCGTCCGGCGTCCAGCAGTGACACCTTGATGCCGTCGACCTTGTCGGGGTGGGCCGCGATGACGTCCAGGAACACCTCGGTGGCCGCGTCGAGGTCGGCCGAGCCCCAGTAGCCCTCCAGCGCCGGGTCGAACATGGGGCCGAGCCAGTGCAGGATCACCGGTTGTGCGGCCTGGCGCAGCAGGTGGCCGTAGACCTCCAGGTAGTCCTCGGGGCCGGAAGCGGTCGCGGCCAGCGCGCGGGACGCCATCAGGATCGCCCGGGAGCCCGACTCCTCGACGAGGGCGAGCTGTTCCTCGTACGCCCGCCGGATCTCGGGCAGCGACCCGGCGGTGATCTGGTCGGTGCCGGCGCCGCAGGCGATCTCGCCGCCGACGGCCTTCGCCTCGGCGGCACTGCGGCGGATCAGTTCGGCCGCGCCCGCCCAGTCCAGGCCCATGCCCCGCTGCGCGGTGTCCATGGCCTCGGCGACGCCCAGCCCGTGGGACCACAGATGACGGCGGAAGGCGAGGGTGGCGTCCCAGTCGACGGCGGCCGGGGAGCCGGGGCCCGCGTCGGCGAACGGGTCGGCGACGACGTGCGCCGCGGAGAGGACCGTACGGGAGGTGAAGGGGGTGCCGGGAGCGACGGCGCGGGGTTCCGTGCGCGGTTCGTACGAGCGCAGCCCGCCGCCGGGGCCGGGGAGCAGGACGGTCACAGCGCGATCTCCGGGACGTCGAGGCGGCGGCCCTCGGCCGAGGACCTCAGGCCCAGTTCGGCGAGCTGGACGCCGCGGGCGCCGGCGAGGAGGTCCCAGCGGTAGGGGGCGTCGGCGTAGACGTGCCGCAGGAACAGCTCCCACTGGGCCTTGAAGCCGTTGTCGAACTCGGCGTTGTCGGGGACCTCCTGCCACTGGTCGCGGAAGGAGCAGTCGGCCGGGACGTCCGGGTTCCAGACCGGCTTGGGGGTCGAACCTCGGTGCTGGACGCGGCAGCCCCGCAGCCCGGCGACGGCCGAGCCCTCGGTGCCGTCGACCTGGAACTCGACGAGCTCGTCGCGGTGGACGCGGACCGCCCAGGAGGAGTTGATCTGGGCGATGGCACCGCCCTCCAGCTCGAAGATCCCGTAGGCGGCGTCGTCGGCCGTGGCGTCGTAGGGCTTGCCGCGTTCGTCCCAGCGCTGCGGGACGTGGGTGGCGGTGAGCGCCTGCACCGAGGTGACGCGGCCGAACAGTTCGTGCAGGACGTACTCCCAGTGCGGGAACATGTCGACGACGATGCCGCCGCCGTCCTCGGCGCGGTAGTTCCAGGAGGGCCGCTGGGCGCTCTGCCAGTCGCCCTCGAAGACCCAGTAGCCGAACTCGCCGCGGACGGACAGGATCCGGCCGAAGAAGCCGCCGTCGATCAGGCGCTTCAGCTTGAGCAGGCCGGGGAGGAAGAGCTTGTCCTGGACGACGCCGTGCCTGACGCCCGCGGCGTGCGCGAGCCGGGCCAGCGACAGCGCTCCGTCGAACCCGGTGGCGGTCGGCTTCTCGGTGTAGACGTGCTTGCCCGCGGCGATCGCCTTCCCGAGGGCCTCCTCCCGGGCGGAGGTCACCTGGGCGTCGAAGTAGAGGTCGACGGACGGGTCGGCGAGCACCGCGTCCAGGTCGGTCGACCAGTGGGCGAGTCCGTGCCGCTCGGCGAGCGCCTTCAGGGCGCCCTCGCGACGGCCGACGAGGACGGGTTCGGGCCACAGCACGGTGCCGTCGCCGAGGTCGAGGCCGCCCTGGTCGCGCAGGGCGAGTACCGAACGGACGAGGTGCTGGCGGTAACCCATGCGTCCCGTCACGCCGTTCATGGCGATACGCACCGTCTTGCGTGTCACGTCTTTCCCTCCGTACGCCTCGGGCGCCGCGCACGCTTCCAGGTGAACGTGACAGCAAGCGCTTTCTATGCAAGAAGAAGCTAGCCTCTGTGCAGCGGTATGGACAAGACCACCGCGAAGACGAGTTGTTCGAGGGGGCGAACAACGGGGGCCGATGGCCGTATGGTCTGCACGGACCCCGCCCACGGGAAACGGCTCACCCGGCCTTCGACTCCGCGTTCGACGCCGTACGACGAGACGTGGGCGGGCACGACGACGTACGAAGTGGCACGACAAGGCGCGACCGGAGGACGACGAGATGACGGTGACCCTGGCGGACGTGGCGGCCCGCGCGCAGGTCTCTCCCGCGACGGTGTCGCGCGTGCTGAACGGGAACTACCCCGTGGCCTCCTCCACGCGCGAGCGGGTGCTGCGCGCCGTGGACGAGCTGGACTACGTGCTGAACGGGCCGGCGAGCTCGCTGGCCGCGGCGACCTCCGACCTCGTCGGCATCCTGGTCAACGACATCGCCGATCCCTTCTTCGGGATCATGGCGGCGGCGATCCAGTCGGAGATCGGCGGGCCCGGGGGGCGCGCGGGCGGGGAGCGGCTCGGGGTCGTCTGCAACACCGGCGGCTCCCCGGAGCGCGAGCTCACCTACCTCACACTGCTCCAGCGCCAGCGCGCCGCCGCGGTCGTGCTCACCGGCGGCGCCATAGAGGACACGGCGCACGCGGGCGCCGTCGCCGCCAAGCTGCGCAAGCTCCACGAGGCGGGCACCCGGGTCGTGCTGTGCGGGCGACCGCCCGCGCCGGAGGCGCCCGAGGCGATCGCGCTCACCTTCGACAACCGCGGCGGCGGCAGGCAGCTGACCGAGCACCTGATCGGCCTCGGGCACCGGCGGCTCGGCTACATCGCGGGCCCCGAGGAACGCACGACGACCCGCCACCGCCTGGAGGGCCACCGGGCCGCGCTCGACGCCCACGGCATCGAGGACGACCCGCGGCGCACCGTGCACGGCCGCTACGACCGCCGGTCCGGTTACGAGGCGACGCTCGAACTCCTGCGCCGCGACCCGTCGCTGACGGCCGTCGTCGCCGCGAACGACACCGTGGCGCTGGGCGCCTGCGCGGCGCTGCGCGACTCCGGGCTGCGCATCCCGGGCGACGTGTCCGTCGCGGGCTTCGACGATCTGCCGTTCAGCATCGACGTGGTGCCCGCTCTGACGACCGTGCGGCTGCCGCTGACCGAGGCGGGTGCCCGTGCCGGGCGGATCGCCATGGGCCGCGAGGAGCCGCCGCCGGGTGGGATCGCCACGGTGCGGGGGGAGTTGATGGTGCGGGGGTCAACGGGGGTTCCCCGAACCTGAGTTCCGCTCCCGCGAGGTCACCGGGGTCCCGGGGCCCGGGGTTTCCGAAGCCCCGGGGTTCGACCCTTTGTTCTCGCCCCCTCCGCCCCTGCCCTTCCCACCCCTGGGGCTCCGCCCCAGACCCCGCCCCAGACCCCGCTCCCCAAACGCCGGAGGGGCTGAAATCCACGCCCGTGAGGGGCCGAACCCTTCCCTGGTCGGAGACGGAAAACACGCACGCGAGGGACCGCACCTGAGCCAGCGCCCACCCGCAGTCGGGATCCGGCGGAAGGGGCCGTGCCGGTACATCGAATGCCCGCAGGCCGGACGGATCAGAACCGACGCACGCCTCGAAACCCCGCTGAGATCCGTCCGGATGCGGGCGGATGTACC
>NZ_KZ626957.1 GCF_002911015.1 Streptomyces populi | reverse complement strand
TCCCTCGACCGGCGCAGGACGGTCGCCGGGGTGTCCGGGTCATGGGCCCCCGCGCCCGTCCTGGCCCTCGCGCACCTGGCCGGAGCGGCCGCGCTGGCCTGGACCGCGCGCGCCCTGCTGGACCACGGCACGCAGGGGCGACGGCTCCTGCTCGCCTATCTCCTGCCGTACGCCGTCACGTACGCGGTGACGGCCTCGCGCGCGGGGCGAGCCGGCCGTGAGGGCCGCCTCTGGGCGCGGGAGGAGTGGCGTCTGCACTGGGTGGCCCTGTGCCTGGCGCCGGTGCTGTCGGCCGGGGCCGCTCCGCTCTTCGAACGGTCCCTGGGGCTCGACGGGCTCACGGCGCCGGCCGCGGGGGCGGCGATCGGCTGCGGCGTGACGGCGTTCCTGGCGACCCTGGTGGTGAGCGTGCGCGTCATGTACGCGCGGGAGGTCCTCAAGAGGGCCGTGCCCGCCCCCGGTTCGGCCACCCGTCTCCCGACAACGGTCTCGTAGTCCCCGGCTCCTCCCTGCTCCTCCGCCCGCCTCGTCGTGCTCCCGTCCGGAAACGGAATCCCCATGCCGAACGCATCCCGTCCGCCCCTGCCCGACGACCCCGCGGGGCACCCGCGACAGCATCCGCGGAGCGAGGAGGAACGGCCGGGGCCGCAGGAGCCGGAAGAGGGGCGAGAGGCGGCGTACGTGCCGCGGAGTCCGGTGGAGCGCGCTGCCGGGCCGCTCGCGGCGGGTGGGCGGCCGCTGACCGCGGGAGTGGCGATGCTGGCCACCGCGGTCGCCGTGGTGGGCGTCCTCGTCGGCGGCCTGCTGACGGCCGTGGCCCTCACCGGACACGTCTTCGGCGCGTGGCCCTCTCCCGAGTCGCTGACTCCGGGGCTGATCGGCGCGGGCATGCTCGGCACCGCGCCCGGCCTGTTCGCGGTGAACCGGGTCCGTGCCTGGCGGGAGGCCCGCTCGCTGGTCCACCCGCTGGCCGTGGTCCTGGCCGGGCTGTTCACCGTGAGCCTGCTCGACGCGGGGCACCTGTACATCGCGCGGGGCGGCTCCGTCGTCCCGGTGCTGTTCAGCCTCGGCTGGCTCTTCGTGCTCGGCACGCTGTGCGTGTGCGCCCTGATCGCGCTGGCCCGGCAGTACCTCACCCCTGCCGGGCCGCCCGGCCCGCGCGGCGCGCCGCTGCCCGCCTGGTCGAAACCGGCGCTGGCCGTGCTCGGTTCGGCGTGGCTCGGCATCGGCACGGGGCTGCTGGTGCGACCCGGTTTCTGGTCCGGTTTCGTGCCGTGGAGCGTCAGCCGCCTCGACGCCCAGGCGCTCGGGGTGTGGGCGCTGGCCCTCGGTGTCGGTGTCCTCGCCGCGCTGGCCGAGGACGACCTCGGACGTACCGGCCCGGCCCTGATCGCCCTGCCGGGCACGGGCGTCGCCGTGACCGTCGTGCTGGCCTGCCGGGCCTCCGCCGTCGACTGGTCCTCCGGTCCGGCCCTGTGTCTCGCCGCCATGGTGGCCGGGCTCCTGCTGGCCGGCCTCAGCGGGCGCGTCCTGCTGGCGAGATCCCTGGCCGCGGAGTCCCGGAGCTGAGGACCGAAGGCATCGACTCCCGTCGAGAAAAGAGATTTTGACGCTCTGTCACCCGTGTGTGCGAATCGCGTCGGCCCTCGGGGAGCGGGGCGGGAGCTTCACTGCCGACTTCCGGAAACGTCGTCCACGTCATCTGTTCCGGACGGAGGCAGGGCGGCGGTCCACGTCCGGACGGCAGGATGCGAGGCGTCGACCGACGAGAGAACGTGGCGGGGAGTGGTACGGGTATGCACCGGTGGCGTCGTCCTCCGCCCGCCCAGGAGACAGACCTGACGGCGTACCTGCGGAGCACGGTGTGGGGGCCCGCCGAGTTCGTCGGATGGCCGCCCCGGTGGCTGGTGGGGGAGGGGCTTCTCGCAGGGGGGCTCGGGGCCGGCTCGATCGTGGGCACCGGGGTCGTCGGCGACCGGACCGGGACGCCCGTACTGGTCAGTGGCGAGGCGGGACTCGTGTGCGCCGGAATCCTCGTCCTGCACCTGGTCCTCCTGCGGGCGGGGCGGGCGCTGGTGGGCATCGTCGCGGCCCTCGGCGTCTGTCTCGCCCTCCAGGCCCCGCAGGCCGCGGCGGACGTGGTGCCGGTGGACGGGGAGCGCGTGGCACCCATGGTCGTCAGGTCCGGCGGGGACGCCGGCCGGGAGGGAGAGGCCCGCACCCGCCCCCCGTGCCCGGTGGTCGCCCGGGACGGCGCACCGTTCAAGGTCCGCGTCCGGCACGGATGCGGGCGGATCACCCGGCCGGGCGACGCCCTCGTCGTCGCCCACGGCCCCGAGGGGCGCGTACCGTCACGTGCCCTGACCGCCGTAGCGCTGACGACGGGGCCGCTGCGTGATCTGGTCGTCCTGGCCACGGCGCTCCTGGCCGCCTGCGTGCTCGCGGTCGTGCGCTCCCACCGGATCACTTCGTCGTCCTCCGCCGTGTGACGGCGCCCGGCGGCCGGGCGTTCAGAGCGGGAGGATCACCAGGGCCGTGTCGTCGGTGACGCCGCCGGGCGGGAGCAGGTCCGACAGCAGCGCGTCGGCGAGGGCCTCGGGCTCGGCCTCCCGGTGGTGGGCCAGCGCGGCGGCGAGGCGTCCGAGGCTCACGTCGATGTCCTCGGTCCGGCGTTCGACCAGACCGTCGGTGTACAGGACCAGGGTGTCGCCCGAGGCGAAGCCCGTGGCGGCCTCGGGGCGGGCCACGTGCTCCGGCCGGGCTCCCAGCGGCGGATCGGTCGCCCGGTCCAGGAACTCCACCCTCCCGTCGCCGTGCAGGAGGGCCGGCGGGAGGTGCCCGGCGCTGCTGTACGTGATGGTGCGGGTCTCCCAGTCGATCCAGGCCGTCACCGCCGTGGTGGATTCGGCCCCCTCGACGGAACGCGCGTACAGCCCGAGCACCTCGAGTGCCCGGGCCGGACCGTCGGCGGCCCGGGACGCGGCACTGAGGGCACTGCGCAACTGGCCCATGACACAGGCGGCGGGCAGCCCGTGGCCCACGACGTCCCCCACCGCGACGGCCATCCGGTCGCCGCTCAGTGACACCAGGTCGTACCAGTCCCCGCACACGTTCAGCGAACTCGTGGCCGGTC
Source organism: Streptomyces populi (assembly GCF_002911015.1). GTDB lineage: Bacteria > Actinomycetota > Actinomycetes > Streptomycetales > Streptomycetaceae > Streptomyces > Streptomyces populi. The sequence goes on along the minus strand of NZ_KZ626957.1, from coordinate 21,332 downwards.
GGTAGCGCACGGCGGCGTGATGCGTCCCCACCTGCTCCGGTGAGGGCAGCAGCGCGTCCTGGAGAGCGACGGCGACCTCCCGTTCGCGGGCATGGGCGCGCCGCAGGCGTTCGTTGAGCTCCTGCAGTTCCCTGGCCCGGGTGTACAACTCGGCCTCCAGCAGCGGCGTCCGGTCGCCCTGCGCGAGCCCGCCACGGGCGCGGATGAATTCGGTGACCTCCTCCACCCGGTGGATCACCAGGGTCACGGCGCCGTTCTCGTCGAGAACGGGCACATTGACGGGGCTCCAGTACCGCTCCTCCCAGACACCCGGCCGCTCCAGGGACTCCACGTCGTAACGCTGCAGGGCCATGGCGTCGCGCTCCCCGGACTCCACCACCCTGCGCAGGGAGGCCTGGAGGTCCCGCATCCCGGTCGCGGCGGGATCGTCCGGCCGGTCGGGGAAGACGTCGAACAGGTACCGGCCGACCAACTGCTCGCGGGAGCGGCCGGAGTTGCTCAGATAGTCCTCGTTCGCGTCCACGAAGAACATCTCCGGGGTGAGCAGGGCGACCATGCCGGGCAGGGCCTGGAAGACACCGGCGAAGTCGATCTCCGCTCCCGTCACCTGTTCACCCGCCTCGCGCCGCTGCCCTGGCCGTGCCCACGGTGGAAGCGGCGGAGCATCCTGCCCTGTCCCACGGGCCCGGGGCATGACGGGGGGCCACGTCCAGGGCGTACCCGTGGTGCAGTGTTCCCATCAGGCCATCGGCCCGCGCCCGGTGCAACCGCAGGGGGCGCGTGGGGCGCCCGATGTTCCCCGGTCCGCCCGGGGCGAGCGGGGCTTTCGGCGTTCACCGAGGCGTCCTCGGCCAGTTGCTCCATACGGGGTCACTGTGAATTCGGAAGACGGTTGAACACAACGCGACCCGTGTGCGTATAGGGCCGGGGGGATTTCCATGTCGAGCCGACCACGACGCGTAGGAGCACCACCTTGGGACGCAACAAGCGCAGACGCCCCACGGGCGCACGCCGCGCGACCTCTGCAGCTTTCGCACTGATATTGGGCGGAGGCGGACTCGTAGGAGTCAACGTCTACGCATCGGCGACCGAGACGGGGGCGGGCACCGACGCGCGCGTCCTGTCCGCCGGCTCCGCCACCATCGACTGCCCCGACGTGGGCGAGCAGTTGAAGACGGTCCCGGACGCCGCGAAGGAGGGCGTTGACAAGGAGCTGGCCGCTCTGGACCAGCAGATCGCCGAGGCCTATCAGCAACTCCAGGCCAAGGCCGACCAGATGCAGCAGAACGGCGACAGCGGCGCCGACGCCGTCATGAACCCGCTGAAGGAGAAGCGGTCCGAGTCGATCGGCCGCATCGTGGCCGCCATCGACGCCGCGGGCGACCCGCCGAGCGGACTCGACGGGTTCGCGGCCTGCACGCTGCGTCCTTCCGGCAACCAGCCCGGCACCGGGACGGACACCGGTCAGAGTGCCGCGCCGCAGGACCAGGGCGGCGCCTCGCAGAACGCGAGCGCTCCGGCCCAGAACCAGGGTGGTCAGCAGGGCGGCCAGCAGGGCGGCGCCGCCCCGGCCGGCAACGGCCCCGTGGCCGCCGACTACGCGGACATCAAGTCCGTCCAGCCCAACGTGGCGAAGCCGCAGCCCCAGGCCGACGCCTCCCAGGGCGAGTTCGTCTCCAGCTGCGGGGTGAACGCGAACGGCCTGTTCAACTCGGACAACGTGATCGTGGCTCCCGGGGTCAGCAACGGCGCCCACCACTTCCACGACTACATCGGCAACCAGTCCAACACCGCGTTCGCCAGTGACGACGACCTGGCCAAGGCCGACACCTCCTGCCAGGACAAGGGCGACAAGTCCTCGTACTACTGGCCCGTGGTGCGCCTCCAGAACGGGAAGCAGGAACGCGACGCGGGCGCCCCCGGTGGCGGGACCGAGGGCAACGCCGGTCAGATCGTCACGCCCAAGGAGGTCACGCTGACCTTCGTCGGCAACCCGCGCAGCAAGGTCACGGCCATGCCCCCGCTGCTGCGCATCATCACCGGTGACGCCAAGGCGTTCGTCAACGGACCCGCGAACGCCAACGCCTCCTGGAGCTGCACCGGTTTCGAGGACCGGCAGCTGAAGGACAAGTACCCCCTCTGCCCGCAGGGCAGCGACGTGGTGCGCACCTTCAAGTTCCAGAGCTGCTGGGACGGCGCGAACATCGACAGCGCCAACCACCGCACCCACGTGGCCTTCGCGGACGCCCAGGGCAACTGCCCGAACAACTTCAAGGCCATTCCGCAGCTGGTGCAGCGCATCGTCTACGACATCGACGCGCCGAGCCTGCAGGACGGCGGCCGTACGTCACCGCTGTTCGCGGTCGACTCCTTCCCCGAGAACCTCCACAAGCCGATCACCGACCACGGCGACTTCATCAACGTCTTCGACGAAGGCCTCATGAAGGACGTGGTCGACTGCATCAACAGCGGCAAGAAGTGCGGCGCGGGTGCGGGCAACGGCGGCGGCAACGACAACGGTGGCGGCGGTAACGACAACGGCGGCGGCAACGGCGGCGGCAACGACAACGGCGGCGGCAACGACAACGGCGGCGGTAACGGCGGCGGGCAGCAGGAGGACCCTCCGGCCACCGACGAGCCGTCGCAGAGCGCCGAGCCGAACCCCTCGGAAGCGGCCCCCGAGCCGTCGGAGGCGGACCCTGACCCCTCCGAGAACCCCTCCGAGGAGCCGGCGCCCACCGCGGACGACCCGGCCGACGGCAAGGGTGGATCGGGCTCTGGTGACAACGGCGACAACGGTGACAACGGTGGCGGGCAGACCGCCGAGCCCACCGAGGAAGCACCGGGCACCGAGCCGGCCGGGGACGACGCGCCTCCCGTCACGGTGGAGCCCAAGTCCGATGTGACGGCCTCGGCGCAGGAGACCTCGGGTGCCGACCAGGGTGCCGAGGTGGGGACCCCCGCGCAGACGACGCCGCCGGCCGAGTCCTACCCGCCGGCCACTTCGGGGATCGAGCCGCAGGCGGTCGGGGCCGGCGGGCTCGCCGAGACCGGGGCGAACCTGTGGCCGGGCGTGATCGGCGGGGTGTGCGTGCTCGCCGGCGCCTTCGTGCTCTACCGGATCCGGCGCACCTACGGGTGACATGGACCGGCGGGGACGGGCGACTCCTGACAGGTGAATCCTGACGGACGAGCCCTGACGGACGAGTTCCGAAAGACGTGTTCGAGGGGGCTCGCGGCCTGTTCACACAGGCCGCGAGCCCCCTCGGCATGTTCCGGGCGGCCGTCTCGACCGGCGGCGCGCGCCGATTCACAGCATGCTGGGGGGAGACGCGATCATGTCGTCCACATTGGGGAAGGCGAAGCTCCATGGACGCATCAGAGCAGGCACCGGATGACCGGCCCCTCGACCTGTACCTCGAAATGCTCCGCCTGCGTATGGCTCCGGCGGACTACGCGCTCTTGCTGCGCATGGTCGAGCCCGTACTCGAAGCGATCAGGGAGGAGAGAGTGGGAGCGATCGAGCTGTGTCTCGACGGCGCGGAGCCCGAGAGCGTCCCGCAGGAGGTCCGTGACGAGGCGTCCCTGGTGGTCGCCGTGGCCGTCACGGGACGCCTGGACAACCGGATCGTCGAGCTGGAGACGGAGGAGATCGGTGTCGTCCGGGTCGTCACGGATTCGGGTACGGCCGACGACCCGGAGCGGTGCAGGGAGATCGCCGACTTCATCGGGGAGCGGCACCGGCAGGACGAGGAGCTGCGGGGGATCGCCGAAGCGAGCGGTCTGCCCACCGACGTGTGACCCCCCTCGGGGCACCCCGGCCGATCCCGCGCGACGGTGAACCGGCCGGTCGGGGCACGGCAGGCAGCGGGTTCCGTCCGCTCCTCGGGGGAGCGGTCCGGACGGGATCCGGCGCCGTGGACACCCCTTCGTCGTCCATCGGCGGACGATCATGGTTCTGAGCCCGGGAAAGATGACGTAGAGTTGTGTTCACCGACGCGGGGTGGAGCAGCTCGGTAGCTCGCTGGGCTCATAACCCAGAGGTCGCAGGTTCAAATCCTGTCCCCGCTACTCGAAGACGGAGGGGCCGGCATCACATGCCGGCCCCTCCGTCGTATGTGCGTACATGACCGCCCGGACCCGCGTGTCATCGGAACATACGACTGTGCCCGTTCGGCGGAGGACGGGCGTCCGGTCCCGCCACAATCACCCCATGACGAAGATCGAAACAGCCGCGGAGCGCGTCGTGGAGGCCGCCCGCGCCCGCGGTGGCCAAGGACTGGTGCTGATCGCGGTCGACGGCATGGGCGGTTCGGGCAAGTCGACCCTGGCGGCGGCCGCGGCCGGGCTCGGTGACGCCGTGGTCGTGCACGGAGACGACTTCTACCGTCCCATGGACGCGGACGAACGCGCCGCGCTGACCCCCGCCCAGGGCTACGACCGCTACTTCGACTGGCAGCGGCTGCGCGACGAGGTCCTCACCCCGCTCGCCACCGGCCACGACGCGCACTACCGGCGCTACGACTGGCCGAGCGGAGCCCTGGTGACGGACGAGGCGCGTACCGTCGTCTGCGACGGCATCGTCCTCGTCGAGGGTGTCTACACCGCCCGGCCCGAACTCGCCGACCACTACGACCTGGTCGTCTACGTCGACACCCCGCCCGACGAATCCATGCGCCGGCTCCGTGCCCGCGGTGACGACCACGGTCCCGTCGACTGGGAGGCCCGTTGGCGACTGGCCGAGGAGCACTACCTGAGCACGACCCGTCCCTGGGAAAGGGCGGATCTCGTGGTTCCCGGGCACTGACAGGGGGCGAGCGGCCGCAGACGCCGGTCCGGGGTCTCGGGTCCGGGCCGGCGCGGGGGGCGGACGCCCGTCCTTCGGACCGGACGAGAAAGGCACCGCACGAAAAAAGGCACCGCCTCCGGCCGAACGACCGGAAGCGGTGCCTGTGGAGCGCCGGGCAGGCCTTGCACCTGCATTTCCCCGCAGGAAGCGGGGCGTCTTTCCTTGGACCACCAACGCCTGGCTCGTCACCGAGTGTTCGGTGCGGGCTCTGGATCGAGCATATCAGCAGATCAGCGGGTCCCGCACCGGTCACCCGGGCCGGTACACCCGCCGGGGGCGGTCACACCGCGTACAGGCCGTACGAGGAGAAGACGGAGCGGGCCTCGGCGATCTGAGCGGCGCTCGGGACAGGGGTGTCGGCGAGGGTGAAGTCCATGCCGAGACCCGCCCACTTGTCGGAGCCGAGCTTGTGGAAGGGCAGGATGTCGACACGGGTGACGTTGCCCAGGGACGCCGTGAAAGCGGCGACTCCCGCCACGTTCTCCGGGGCGTCGGTCAGACCCGGGACCAGGACGAAGCGGACCCAGACCTCCTTGCCGAGGTCGGCCAGGCGGCGGGCGAACACGAGGGTCGGCTCCAACTGGCGGCTGGTGAGGCGCACATAGAGCTCGCGGTCCCAGGACTTGATGTCCAGAAGGACCAGGTCGACGCTGTCCAGGAAGGAGTCGGTGGCGCGGGCACCGAGGAAGCCGGAGGTGTCCAGGGCGGTGTGCAGGCCCAGGTCGTCGTGGCAGCGGCGCAGGATCTCGCCGACGAAGTCCGGCTGGAGCATCGGTTCGCCTCCGCTGACGGTGAAGCCGCCGCCCGCGGCGCGGATGAACTGCACGTATCTGGCCGCCTCCGTGACGACCTCGTCGGTCGTGGCCCGCTTGCCGTTGCTCATCCGCAGGGTGTCGGGATTGTGGCAGTACAGACAGGCCAGCGGGCAGCCGGCGACGAAGACGACGAAACGGGTGCCGGGACCGTCGACACCGGTGGACAGGTCCCAGGAGTGCACCGACCCGGTGACCGGACCGCTGCCGCGCCGGGGTACGGCCTCCTCGACCGGCCTGTCGGGGCCGCCGGTGAGGATGGGCGGGAGAGCCTTTCCCGGCTGGATCAGGGACATGGCGAAGCCTCCTGACGTCATGGCGATTCCCGGGGAGCGCGGCGGGCGGTCCGCGCTCCCCGGGAGGCCGGCGGCTACAGCGACCCGTGGAAGGTGCGGCCCAGCACGTCGAGCTGCTGCTCGCGCGTCAGCCGCACGAAGTTGACCGCGTAGCCGCTGACCCGGACGGTCAGCTGCGGGTACTTCTCCGGATGCTCCATCGCGTCCATCAGCGTGTCCCGGTTGAGCACGTTGACGTTCATGTGGAAGCCCTGGGAGGTGACGAAGCCGTCCAGGACCCCGGCCAGGTTGCGGATCCGGTCCTCGGGGGTGCGTCCCAGGGCGTCGGGGGTGATCGTGTTCGTGAGCGAGACCCCGTCCTCCGCCTGCTCGTAGGGCAGCTTGGCCACCGACAGCGCGCTGGCGACGTAACCGTGGGTGTCACGGCCGTTCATCGGGTTGGCGCCCGGCGAGAACGGCTCGCCCGCGCGGCGGCCGTCCGGGGTGTTGCCGGTCTTCTTCCCGTAGACCACGTTGGAGGTGATGGTGAGCACCGACTGGGTGTGCTCGGCGCCCCGGTAGGTGGGGTGCCTGCGCACCTTGCGCATGAACTCCTCGACCAGCCACACCGCGATGGCGTCGGGCCGCTCGTCGTTGTTGCCGTACGCCGGGTACTCGCCCTCGACGCGGAAGTCCACGGCCAGCCCGGTCTTGTCCCGCACCGGCGCCACCCGGGCGTACTTGATCGCCGACAGCGAGTCCGCGGCGACCGAGAGCCCGGCGATGCCGCACGCCATGGTGCGCCGGATGTCACGGTCGTGGAGCGCCATCTCCAGCCGCTCGTAGGCGTACTTGTCGTGCATGTAGTGGATGACGTTGAGGGCGTGGACGTACGTCTCGGCCAGCCACTCCATCTGCAGGTCGAGCCGGCCCAGAACCTCGTCGTAGTCCAGCACCTCGCCGGTGACCGCCCCGGTGTTCGGGCCGACCTGGGCGCCGGACAGCTCGTCCCGGCCGCCGTTGATGGCGTACAGCAGCGTCTTGGCGAGGTTGACCCGGGCGCCGAAGAACTGCATCTGCTTGCCGACCTCCATCGCCGAGACGCAGCAGGCGATGGCGGTGTCGTCGCCGAAGCGCGGACGCATCAGTTCGTCCGACTCGTACTGCAGGCTGGAGGTGTCGATGGAGACCTGCGCGCAGAACTCCTTGAAGCCCTGCGGAAGCGCCGGAGACCAGAACACCGTCATGTTCGGCTCGGGCGCGGGCCCCAGGTTGTACAGGGTCTGCAGGTACCGGAAGGAGGTCCGGGTGACCAGGGTGCGGCCGTCCGAGCCGATGCCTCCGATGGACTCCGTGACCCAGGTCGGGTCGCCGGAGAACAGCTCGTCGTACTCCGGGGTGCGCAGGAACCGCACGATCCGCAGTTTGATGATGAAGTCGTCGACGATCTCCTGCGCCGCGCTCTCGTCGAGCATCCCGGCGTCGACGTCCCGCTGGAGGTAGACGTCGACGAACGTGGAGGTGCGGCCGAGCGACATCGCCGCGCCGTTCTGCTCCTTCACCGCCGCGAGGTAGGCGAAGTACAGCCACTGCACGGCCTCCCGGCCACTGCTCGCCGGACCCGAGACGTCGTACCCGTAGGAGGCGGCCATCTCCTTCAGCTCGCCCAGCGCCCTGATCTGCTCGGAGATCTCCTCGCGCTCGCGGATCACCTCCTCCAGACGCGAGGCGTCGCGGGGCATGGCGTCCAGGTCGGCCTTCTCCTCCTGCTTGGCCGCGATCAGCCGGTCCACGCCGTACAGCGGGACGCGGCGGTAGTCGCCGATGATGCGGCCCCGGCCGTAGGCGTCGGGCAGGCCGGTGACGACGCCCGCCTTCCTGGCGGCCCGGATGTCCGGGGTGTACGCGTCGAACACCCCGGCGTTGTGGGTCTTGCGGTACCGGGTGAAGACCTTCTCCAGCTCGGACGAGACGGGGTAGCCGTACGTCTTGAGCGCCCCGGCCACCATCCGCCAGCCGCCGTAGGGCATGATCGCCCGCTTCAGCGGGGCGTCGGTCTGGAGGCCGACGATCAGCTCCCGGTCCTGGTCGATGTAGCCCGGCGGGTGGGCGGTGATGGTGGACGGGACGTCGTACGACACGTCCAGGACGCCCTTGGCGCGCTCCTCGGGGAACAGATCGGTGATCTTCTTCCACACGGCCGTGGTGCGCTCGGTGGGACCGGCCAGGAAGGAGCTGTCGCCTTCGTACGGGGTGTAGTTCTGCTGGATGAAGTCCCGTACGTTGATCTCGTCCCGCCACAGACCTCCCCGGAAGCCGTCCCAGGCGCTGCGGACGGGCCGTTGCTGCTGCGTGGTCATCGGTGCCTGACTCCTTCTCGGTCGATCGGGGTCCCGCCGTTCGGGCGGGTGGTCACACCGGGTCGCCGTAGTAGGCGCGGCGCATCAGTTCCTGCATGTCGGCCAGCATCGGCAGCCTCGGGTTGGCGGGTGCGCACTGGTCCTCGTAGGCGTTCATGGCCTGTTCGGGCAGGGCGTCCAGGAACGCCGCCTCGTCGACCCCGGCGTCCTTGAACGACCGCGGGATGCCGACCTTCTCGCGCAGTTCCTCCAGCGCGTGGGCGAGGGACTCCACGCCCTCCTCCGGGGTTTCGGCGGGCAGGCCCAGCATCCGGGCGATGTCCTGGTAGCGCTCGGGGGCGATGTAGCTGTGGTACTTCGGCCAGCTGGTGACCTTGGTGGGCGCCGAGCCGTTGTAGCGGACCACGTGCGGCAGCAACAGCGCGTTGGTGCGGCCGTGGGCGACGTGGAAGGTCGCGCCCAGGGTGTGCGCCATCGCGTGCACCACGCCGAGGAACGCGGACCCGAAGGCCATGCCGGCGATCGTGCCGGCGTTGTGCATCTTCTCCCGGGCGACCGGGTTGTCCGCGCCCTCGTTGACGGCCTTCTCCAGGTTGTCGAAGATCAGCCTGATGCCCTGAAGCGCCAGTCCGTCGGTGAAGTCGTTGGCGTACACCGAGACGTAGGTCTCCAGGCAGTGGGTCAGCGCGTCGAATCCCGAGTCGGCGGCGACGGCCCGGGGCAGGTCCAGGGTCAGCGCCGGGTCGCAGATCGCCACGCTCGGGGTCAGCGCGTAGTCGGCCAGCGGGTACTTCTGGCCGGTGGCGGTGTCGGTGATCACCGCGAAGGGGGTCACCTCGCTGCCGGTGCCGGAGGTGGTCGGGACGCACACCAGCCGGGCCTTCTCGCCGAGGTCGGGGAAGGTGAAGGCGCGCTTGCGGATGTCGAAGAACTTCTCCTTCAGGTCCGCGAACTCCAGCTCCGGGTGCTCGTACATCAGCCACATCACCTTGGCGGCGTCCATCGGCGAGCCGCCGCCGAGCGCGATGATGGTGTCCGGCTCGAAGTGGCGCATCATCTCGGCGCCCTTCTGCACGGTGTCCAGACTCGGGTTGGGCTCGACGTTGTCGATCACCCGGATCTCGGGTACCTCGCCGCGGCGGTTCAGGACGTTGCGGATCCGCTCCAGGTGCCCGATCTCCACCATCGTCTTGTCGGTGACGACGACGAACTTGCGGGATCCGCGCACATCGGCCAGGTACTTGATGGAATCGCGCTCGAAGTAGATCTTCGGCGGCACCTTGAACCACTGCATGTTGTTGTTCCGCCGCCCGATCCGCTTGATGTTGATCAGGTTGAGCGCGGTGACGTTGCCGGAGACGGAGTTGCTGCCGTACGAGCCGCAGCCCAGGGTCAGGGACGGCATGAAGGCGTTGTAGACGTCACCGATCCCGCCCTGCGAGGTGGGCGCGTTCCAGATCACCCGGCAGGCCTTGACCGCGTGGCCGTACTCCTCGGCGAAGGCCGCGTCCTCGGTGTGCACGGCGGCCGAGTGGCCCAGACCGTTGAACTCCACCATCTCGGTGGCCAGCCGTACTCCGTCGGCCCGCCCGTCCACCGTCAGCACGGCGAGGACCGGGCAGAGCTTCTCGCGGGTCAGCGGCTCCTCGACACCGACCTCGGAGACCTCGACCAGGAGCACCGAGGTGTCCTCGGGCACCTCGAAGCCGGCGCCCTCGGCGATGGCGGCCGAGCTCTGCCCGACGATGTCGGCGTTCAGCCGGGCGCCCGCGCAGTCGCGTCCGCCCTGCTGTTCGGCGCCGACACCGAACAGGTACGCCTCCAGCAGCGCCTTCTCCTGGTCGTTGACCGTGTACGCCTTGAGCTTGCGGAACTCCGCGATCGCCTCGTCACGGATCTCCCGGTCCAGGATCACGGCCTGTTCCGAGGCGCACACCATGCCGTAGTCGTAGGTCTTGGACAGCACCACGTCGTTGACCGCACGCCGGATCCGGGCGCTCTTCTCGATGTAGGCGGGTACGTTGCCGGCTCCGACGCCCAGCGCGGGCTTGCCGCAGCTGTAGGCGGCACGGACCATCGCGTTCCCGCCGGTGGCCAGGATCGACGCGACTCCGGGGTGGTTCATGAGGGCGTTGGTGGCCTCTTTGGAGGGCCGTTCGATCCACTGCACGCAGTGTGCGGGGGCGCCCGCCTCCACGGCCGCGTCCCGGACGATCCGGGCGGCCTCGGCGGAGCAGTTCTGCGCGGCCGGGTGGAAACCGAAGATGATCGGGTTGCGGGTCTTCAGCGCCATCAGGGCCTTGAAGATGGTGGTGGAGGTGGGGTTGGTGACGGGCGTGACACCCGCGATCACCCCGACCGGCTCGGCGATCTCTGTGATCCCGTCGATGTCGTCGCGGCGGATCACGCCGACGGTCTTCACGCCCTTCATCGAGTGGGTGATGTTCTCGCAGGCGAAGATGTTCTTGACGGCCTTGTCCTCGAAGACGCCGCGCCTCGTCTCCTCGACCGCCATCATGGCGAGCCGGGTGTGCTCGGCGAGCGCGGCCAGACTGGCCTTCTTCACTATGTGGTCTATCTGTTCCTGTGTGTAGTCGGCGTACTCTCCCAATGCCTCCAGACCGCGGGCCACCAGTTCGTCCACGTCCTGCTCGACCCCGGGGGACTGGGGCCGGGCGGCGGGCCCGGCGGCTGAGCCGGCCCTGGAGGAGCGCTGGCCGTCCTTCTTCTTGTGGCTGGTCATCGGATCACCCTTCGTTCGCGGTGCGCCCGACACAGCCGGGCTTCAGCGGCTCCGGATTACCTCCAGCCTTACATCGCGCGCCGGATCGTGCAGCCGGGCAGGCCGCCCCCTCCGGGCCGTCCGCCGCACGTGACGGACAGTGCCGGGACGCGCGGAACTCATGTTCGCGAAGGAGAGGCGGGAGCGCCCGGCCGCGCGGTCCGGCGCACGGGCGCCGTCCGCCGCGGAACCGGCTCAAGTCGGCCGTGGGCTCGGCCCGGTGATGCTTGCGGTGGCGACGGGCGGCGGGGGAGGGTGCGGGTGTGCCTACTCTGCTGATCGTTCATCACACTCCTTCGCCCAACTGCCAGGCCATGTTCGAAGCCGTGCTCTCCGGCGCGACGGCGCCCGAGATCGAGGGGGTCCGGGTGGTGAGGCGGGCGGCGCTGGAGGCGACCGCCTCGGACGTGCTGGCCGCCGACGGTTATCTGCTCGGCACCCCGGCGAACCTCGGCTACATGTCGGGCGCGCTGAAGCATTTCTTCGACCAGGTCTACTACCCGTGCCTGGACGCGACGGCCGCGCGCCCCTTCGGCTACTACGTGCACGGCGGGAACGACGTCACCGGCGCGGTGCGCGGCATCGAGTCCGTGACGACGGGCCTGGGCTGGCGTCGTGCGGCCGAGGCGGTGAAGGTGACCGGCGAGCCGGGCAAGGCCGACCTCGAGGCGTGCTGGGAGCTCGGTGCGACCCTCGCGGCCCGATTGATGGACTGATCACGCTCGTCGAGCCCGGTACGGGGGCGGCGCCGTCACCGCGCGCCGGAGCCGTTCGGGGCGAACGTGCGGGCCAGGTGGGCTGTCAGCCGCTCCGCCGTCGGGGGACGGAGGCGGGCGCCGATGTACCCGTCCGGGCGGATCAGGAAGGCCGTCGCCCCGTCGGCGACCCCGTAGAGACGGGCGAACTCGCCGAGCGTGTCGACGTACGCGGGCGGGCCGGAGCTCCGCGGGGCGGTCCCGGCGGGCAGGATCACGCAGGTTCCGACCCGTCCCCCGGAGAACTCGCCCGCCGCTTCCGCGAGTTGTCCGCCCTGCTCGCCGTCCCCGTACACCAGCAGTACGTGTCCGCGGTCACGCAGGAGGTCGTACAGGCGCAGCGGGAAGACGGCGATGTGCGCCGAGAGACCGGCGCAGTCCGGTGCCCGGTCGCCCGGCTGGGGGCCGGGCTCCCCGGAGGCCGGGTCCACGAGCGGGCTGCCGCGGTAGCCGACGAGGAGCTGGGCCTCGCGCAGCATCAGGGTCTCCGGGTCGGTGCGGTCGGCCTGGACACCCTGGCTCGCGTGGCGGACCGTGCGCTCGACGACCTCCTCGCCGACGGGCCGCCGCTCGGCGTCGTAACTCGCCGCCAGGTCCTGGTGCGTGCCGCCCTCGATCGCGAGGGCGAGTTTCCAGGCCAGGTTCCAGGCGTCCTGGATACCCGTGTTCATGCCCTGGGCGCCGGTCGGGGGGTGGATGTGCGCCGCGTCGCCCGCGACGAAGACACGGCCCTCGCCGTAGCGGTCGACGATGCGGTGGCTGATGCGGAAGACCGAGGCCCAGCGCAGACAGGAGGCGGTGGTGGGCCGCGGGGACAACCGGTCGAGCACGGCCTGGATGTCGGGGAGCGCGGGGGAGCCCCCGCCCTCCAGGCCGTGCACGACGCCGTCGGCCGACCCGTCCTTCCGTCCCGCGCCGGAGAGTTCGGGCGGGACCATCATCGACATCCGGTACCGGTTCCGGCCGGGCAGCGGGATGCACACCAGGAGGTCGTCCACCGCGCCGTCCCCGTTCCGGTGCATGGAGCGGACGCCGTAGCCCGCCGGCATGTCCCAGTCCACCTCCACGTCACCGAGCATGTACTCCTCCGGGAACGCGCTGCCCTCGAAGGCGAGGCCCAGCCGCTTGCGCACGACGCTGTGCGCGCCGTCGCAGCCCACCAGATAGCGCGCCCTGACCTCCTCCTCGGCCCCGGACGCCGACCGCAGGGCGACCGTCACGCCGGCGGAGTCCTGGCCGAACGAGACCAGTTCCGTGCCCCGTTCGATCCCGGTCCCGAACCGCGCGAGGTGGTCCTCGAGGATGCGTTCGGTCTCGTACTGCGGCAACGCGGCGAAGCCGTACGGCACTTCGGGCGGCAGGACGAGGTCGATCCGGGGCTGTTCGACGCCGTTGACGTAGGCCAGCTGCCCGTACATCGGCACGGCCGCCTCCAGGACCGTGCGCGCGAGCCCCATGTGGTCCCAGATCTCCAGCGTGCGGGGCTGGACACCCACCGCCTTCGCGTACGGCAGCCGTGCCGGAAGCCGGTCGACGACACGGCAGCGGACCCCGCGTCCGCGCAGCTCCGCGGCCGCGGTCAGACCCACCGGGCCCGCACCCGCCACCACGACATCGGTTCCGAAGGTGTGCGCCACGGGGGCCTCCTCGTGCGAGCCCCCTCGGTCGAGTCGGTCTCCCTCCATCCTGGCCCTCCGGCGACCGGCCCCGCTACTCGGGCGACGGGCGCCTCGACGTCCGTTCCGCCGGTTCAGCGGGGCGCGGGAGGCGGCGGTCCGTCGCTGCCGGGCCGGTGACGGCCGTCCACGGGAAGGTGCGGGAGGTGGAGGTGGTGCGCGGCGGTGCGTTCGACGACCAGGAAGGCGGCGTCGTCCCCGGGCTGGTCACCGATGTGCCGGACGAGGTCGTCGTGGATGTGGCGCAGCAGGACGTCGGGGCTGGAGGCGGGGAAGGCGGCGACCCGCTCGGCCAGGGGGTAGAAGGCGCCGTCCGGGGACCGGGCCTCGATCACGCCGTCGGTGTACAGCAGCAGGAAGTCGCCGGACTCGAAGGAGAACGGGTCGGTGCGGTGGCTGGAGGCGGGCAGTTCGCACATGCCCAGCGGAGGCACGGGGTGCTGTGCGTGCAGGACGCTGACCCGGTGACCGCGCAGGAGCAGGGGCGGCGGGTGACCGCAGTTGATCATTTCGACCCGGGCGTCGTCGTCGGGGATGTCGAGGACGAGCGCCGTGATGAAGTGTTCGCCCGGGTCGTGCTCGGTGTCGGCCACCTCGTCCAGGTCCCGGCACACGCTCACCTCGAGGGCCGCCGTCAGTTCGGGCAGCGTGGCGTACCGGTGGGCGCCCTCGCGGAAGGCGCCCAGCACCACCGAGGCCTCGCCGATGGCGGCCAGTCCCTTGCCCCGGACGTCCCCGATGATGACGCGGGTGGACGCCCCGGCGGCCCGGCTGACCGCGAACAGGTCGCCGCCGATCTGGGTGTCGTCCTCGGCGGCCAGATAGAGCCAGGCCACGCGCAGCGGCCCGATCCGGCGCGGCGGGGGCCGCAGCAGCACCCGTTGCGCGGTCTCGGCGACCGAGCGCGCCCGCGCCAGCTCCCGGGCGCGCCGCTCCCGTACGTGGCACACGAACACCACCAGCGCGGAGAGCACCACCAGGGCGATGATCTGCGCGATGTGATTGGTGGTGCCGAGCCCGCCGTGCAGCGAGGCGATGACCACCTGGGCGGCGACGGCGAGCGCCCCGACCAGGGCCGTCAGCCCGGGGCCCGCGAGCGAGGCCGTGAGGGTCGGCGCGATGACCAGCAGAGGGCCCAGGTGGACGTCGGTGGGGGAGCGTATGTCCACCACGGTGATCACGACGATCAACGCGAGCGGGATCGCCACCAGACCGCGGCCCGACGGTTGCTCCACGAGACGGTCCACTGACATGCGCCGGTTACCCACACGCCCCATTTTGTACCTGTTTCCGCGGCCGGGGGTTCCGTACGGTGCCCACCGTCGGCGAGTCCGGCGCGGCCGCCGGCCCCCGGCCCCCGCGGCGGTCCCGGGCCGTCAGCGCGGGAGGCCGGGCCCGTGGAGTGCGGGTGTCAGTCCCACAGCGGGTAGCTGACCTTCTGCGCGTACCCGTCCGGGTGGTCGTGGGTGTAGATCAGTGTCATCCGCGTGTAGTGCTGCAGTTGCGGCTTCTTCTTCCAGGGCTGCGGGTGGTCCAGCGCGACGACGACCGGGTACGCGTGGAACTTGCCCGCCGCGCAGTACGGCTTGCAGTCGTTCACCATGTTGACGCCCCGGGCGACCGCGGAGTTCTGGTTCCAGTGCGACCAGTGGAGCGAGACGAGCCGGCTGTTGCCGTCGCCGCAGGCCAGGATGAACTCGGCGGGGCGCACGTCCGGGTGCCAGAGGCAGTCCACGAGTACGGGGGGTGTCTGGCGCTGCTTCGCGGGGTGCGAGGCGGCGGGGGTGGCGGAGGCGGTGCCCGTCACCGCTGCGAGCGCCGCGGCCGCGAGGACGGTGAACGCGGTCCGGATCGAGTGTGTGCGCATATCAGCTCCGTGCGGGACGCTCTGCCATGTGGCCGTCAGCGTGTCGGCTCTGCCTCGACGCCACGGCCCCGATGTGTGATGTACCACTCATACGGGTTAACAGTGCCATTTAGCAAGAACCGTCTGACATCGGTACATAGGGCGACGCGTCGTGACGCACGGCGACACCGCCCGTCGCCGCAGTAGAATTCGTCCGTGATGAATAAAACGGGGTCGCACCGGGGCCGCAGGCCGGGGAACCCGGACACCCGGGCCGCGATCCTGGACGTCGCCCGGCGCCGTTTCCTCGAGGACGGCTACCACGCGGTGACCCTGCGGTCCGTCGCCGCCGGGGCCGGGGTCGACCTCGCCCTCGTCAGCTACTACTTCGGGTCCAAGAAGGGCCTGTTCGGCGCCGCCCTGGCGCTGGGCGCGAACCCGGCCGAACTCCTCGCACGGGTCGTGGCGGAAGGGGACCTCGCCACCCTCCCCGAACGGGTCGTCCGTCAGGTCCTCGCCGTCTGGGACGACCCCGTGACGGGCCCGCCCCTGATCGCGATGCTGAGGACCGCGATCGACGACGACTCGGTCGGCGCGCTGGTGAAGGAGGCGGTCGAGCGCGAGATCGTCGACCGGATCGCCGGCCTCGTGCCCGGGCGCGACGCCGGGCGCCGGGCCGCGGCGTTCACCACCGTGGTCGCCGGACTGATCACCACCCGCTATCTGCTGCGCCTGGAGCCGGTCGCCTCCATGACGGCCGACGACGTGGTCCGTTCCGTGAGCCCGCAGCTGCGGCAGGCCTTGCGCGGTCCCGGACGCGCCGCCCGGGACGCGCGTCCGGCGCAGCGCTCCTGAGCGGCCGTCACCTTCCCCGTCGCGGAACGGGGTTCGGCGCGGGGCCGGTGCCCCGGCACACCGGACGCCGGCTCCACGCCCCGGTCCGCCGTCCCGTTCCGCCCTCCCGGCCGGTGCCCCGGCACGTCGAGGACCGGCGTCCCGGGAACTGCGGGACGCCGGTCCGGAGCTCCCGAGGGGGCCCGGGCGCCTCAGTGGTACGTGGGCTGCCGCTCCTGCGCGCCGACACCGGCCGGCGCCTCCTGGGCGTCGGCGAGCGCCTCCGGCCGCGGAGCGGAGCGCAGCAGGGCCGCGACGGCGAGGGCGGCGAGCACGGCGGCCGAGGCGGCGCCGAGGAGCGCCAGCTGCATGCCGTCGACGAAGGCGGCCGTCGCCCGGCCGGAGACCGGTCCGCCGACGGCGTGGGCGGCGGCCAGCGAGGAGCGTGCCGCGTCCGCCACCTGCCGGGGCAGACCGGGCAGGCTCAGGTGGTCGCGGTAGGCGGCGCTGAGCAGGCTGCCGAGGACGGCGATCCCGAGGGCGCCGCCGAGCTCACGCGCCAGGTCGTTCATGGCCGAGCCGACGTTCTGCAGCGAGCGCGGCAGGGCGTCCGTGATGGATGTCGTGGCCGGCGTCATGGCCAGGCCCATCCCCGCGCCCAGCGGCACGAGACCGGTTGCGATCAGCCAGTACGGGCTGGACGCGTCGAGCCGGGAGAGGATCCCCATGCCCGCCGCGACACCGACGAGACCGGCGACCCAGGGCCCCCGGAATCCGAACCGGCCGACCAGCACCGGGGCGGCGCGGGAGACGGGAACCATGGTCACGGCCATCGGCAGCATGGCGGTCGCCGCCATCAAGGCGCTGTCGCCGCGCACCAGTTGCAGGTACTGCATCATCACGAAGATGAACCCGAAGAACACGAAGAACTGGAGCATGATCGACAGCGAGCCCGCGGCGAAGTGGCGGTTGCGGAACAGCCGGGGGTCGAGGAGCGGGTTCTCGCGGCGCAGTTCGAAGAGGACGAACCCGGCGAGCACCGCCAGACCCAGCCCGATACCGGCGAGGGTGACCGGGTCGGCCCACCCGCGGGTCGGCGCCTCGATGACCGAGTGGACGAGCGCCACCAGACCGGCCACCGCGAGCAGGGCGCCCCCGACGTCGAGCCTGGGCTGCTTCGGTTCGGCGGACTCGGGCACGAACAGCAGCGTTCCGGCCAGGGCCACCAGGGCCAGAGTGACGTTCAGCAGGAACACCGAACGCCATGACCAGCCCTCCAGCAGGGCTCCGGAGGCGAACAGTCCCACCAGCGCGCTGGCTCCGGCGACCGCGGCCCACACGCTCACCGCCCGGGCCCGCTGAGCGCGCGGGAACGTGGTGGTGATGGTCGACAGGGTGGCCGGCATGACCAGCGCCGCGCCCACACCGAGGACGCCCCGCAGCGCGATGAGCGCCGAGGGCTCGGTCGTCAGCGCGGCGGCGGCCGACCCGGCGCCGAAGACCGTCAGCCCCGCGATCAGAGCCCGCCTGCGGCCGAAACGGTCACCCAGGGCGCCGGCCGGCAGCAGCAGCGACGCGAAGACCAGGCTGTAGGCGTCGATGATCCAGGACAGCTGCGTCTGCGTGGCGTGCGTCTCACGGGCGAGATCGGGCAGCGCCACGTTGAGTGACGCCATGGCGGCGACCACCGTGCCGAGGGCGACGCAGGTGACCACCAGGACCAGGTTGTGACGTGCGGCCGGTGCGGGACCGGCGGCGGGGGCGTGTGGGGAGGGCATGTGCTCCGTCCTTCGTCCGGGTGGTCCGGGGGTTCCCGGCGCCTGGACCCAGAGTCGGGAGTCCGCCATGCGATTTCCACATCGATGAATTAAGGGGGCGGGCCGGTGGCCGGTGCCGAGGGCCGCGTACGAACGCGGCGCCCGGGCACCGGACCGGGCGGAGGAGCAGGTCGGCGGGCCGGGGTGCCCGGGGCGGCGGACCACCGCGGCCGGGCGTGCGGACGTCCCCGTCCCCGGATCGGTACGGCCGACCGGCCCTTGTTGAATTTCCCGCCCCCGCCCCCGCCCCCGCACCGGAGCCCGGAGGGGCACATGCCGGTCCCCGCGATCCGGGGCGGGGCCCGGACCAGGGCCTGCCGTCGGATCTCCGCCGTCCGCCCGAAGGGCGGACGGGGACCGGGCGACAGGGCCTAGAGGGTGCCGGGGCGCGCCAGGAGGTCGGTCACCTGCCGGCCGACGAGCTCCTGTGCCGCGGCCGGAAGACGGCCGAGGGAACCGCTGTGCAGCGTGCGCAGGATTCCTTCGGCGTCGCCGTGGCACACGGCGCTCTCGCTGAACACCTCGTCGTCGGAGCGGACCGCGACACGAAGACGGGTCCCGCCGCCGTCCACGGAGTGCAGGGCGGCGGCGACGACGAGCGGCGACGCCCCGCCCGGCTCGGCCGCGGCCTTGTGGTAGTTGCTCGTGACCGGTGTGCGCCAGCGCAGGCTCAGGAGCAGTTGACGCTTGGCCAGCACCTCGGCCAGATCGGTCTCGGTGACGCCCTCCGGTTCCAGGATCACCGCCCGGGCGTCGAGGACGAGCGCGGCGGGCAGCAGGCAACGCAGCGTGCTGCCGACGATGTTGCCGCCCACCGTGGCCGTCCGGCGCACGGCTCCGGTCCCCACGCCGGCGGCCGCACGGCGGAGCACCTCCGGCACCCGGTCGTCTATTCGGTTCAGCACCACGGCCGCGCCCAGGGCCTCGCGCTCGATCGTGTTGGCCTCGGGGAGGTCGCGCAACGACATGGCGTGGTCGGGAAACCCGTCCCGTTGCCAGGTGGCCCACACCAGTGTGGCGCCGCCGATCGGCACCGCCCCTTCGGTCAGGTACTCCTGTGCTTCGGACACGGACGTGGGCAGACGCAACAGCACGACAGTCGACCTGCTTTCCTGGTGACTTGGCGGCGGGTACTCGGTGTCTTGGCGAAATGACCGTCGACAGGCGCATTTTCGCCGTGCGGACGGGGGCGCGTACAGGGCACACTCCCTCAACCGGTGCGCCCCGCCGTGCGGTTGTGCTCACGATGGGGGACCGAGGGGCCCGCACATGTCGTCCGTACTCACTGGGCGGCAATCGCCCGTCATTTCCCTTTCCCGCGCCGCGAGTTGCTTCGTACGGCTGTCAACTACCCAGGTGGGAGCCGGAATAGGCGGCCCATCGCCCGCCGTGCCGGACCACGGTGATCCGCCGTCCGAAGCAGCCGGTCATCCAGGAATCGGTCAGGGTGTCGTCGACGGGCCCCTGTGCGAGGACGCGCCCCTCGCGCAGGAGCAGGGTGTGGCCGACGGCCGGGGACAGCTCCTCCAGATGGTGGGTGACCGTCACGGTGGCCAGTTCGGGACGGCTGTCGGCCAGCCGCTGCATGGCCTCGACGAGGTCCTCGCGGGAGGGCAGGTCCAGGGCGTTGAACGGCTCGTCGAGCAGCAGCAGGGCCGGCTCGGCCATCAGCGCCCTGGCGATCAGGACGCGGGCCCGCTGCCCTCCCGAGCAGACCCCGTACGGCCGGTCGGCCAGCTCCTTGATGTCCAGCTCGGCGAGCAGTTCGTGGCCGCGGCGGCGCACCTCGCCGTCGTACTTCCGCCACAGCGGTTGCACGGTACCGGTGTGCCCCGTCAGGACGACGCCGTGGACGTCGAGGTCCTGCGGTACGCGCTGGGCCGTACTCACATGGCCGATACGGGCGCGCAGCTCGCGCACGTCGACCCGGCCGAGCCGGGAACCGAGCACCTCGACACTGCCGGTCGTGGGATGCATCAGCGCGCCCAGCAGCCGCAGCAGGGTCGTCTTGCCCGCGCCGTTGGCTCCGAGCAGGGCCCAGTGCTCACCGGCCCGGACCGTCCAGTCGATCCCGGAGAGGATCACCTGGCTGTTCGTGTGACGGTGGACGCCGACATCGCGGAGCGCGACCACGGTCTCCCCGCCCCTGCCGTCCGTCTCGGTCCCTACCTCGGCCACGTCCGGGCTCCCCTCGATCGGCCGGTGCTCCTCGCACATTAGATGTGGTGCGCATCTTGTTGCCCCCGCGTCCGCTTGGTGGACGGCGCCGCGGGCGTGCGGGCGGAGGGCCGGAGACGTCTTCCGGCTGCCGTCGAGGGGACGACGGCGTTCGGGGAACCGGCGGGTGAGCGCGGGCGCGGAGCCTGCGCGAAAACCTGTTTGGCGGATCACGGAGACCGCTGCTACCTTTCCCGAGGCCGTGCGAGAGAACGAGGAGGTGGTACCCGTGAACGCAGTATCGACATGGGTGCTCTCCTCCGGGGTCACGGTCGGGCGATAGGTCGTCGTCCGGGAGCGCCGTTCAAGAGCCCTCCCGAAAGGCACGACCATGCACTTCACTTCCGAACGGCGTCTCGACGACGACGTCCTCGAACGCGAATTCACCCTCGACGAGATCCCCGGCATCCTGTGGACGCCCGCGTCCGTGTCCGCACCGGTGCCGCTGATCCTGCTCGGCCACCCTCCGCTCGGACTGGGCAAGATGTACCCCCGGCTGGCGGGGCGGGCCCGGCACGTCGTGGCGGACGGCTTCGCCGCGGCCACCATCGAGCTCCCCGGGAGCGGGGACCGGCCCCGCTGGGCCGCCATCGAGCAGGCCCGCGCCGACCTGCGCCGGGCGATGCAGGCCGGAGGGCCGGTCGACGACGAGATCGTCGACGCCCTCGTCCTCCCGCTGGTCGAAAAGGCGGTCCCGGAATGGCGGGCCGCCCTGGACGCCCTCCTGTCACTGCCCGAGATCGGCGGCCCGGTCGGGTACTCGGGGGGAGTGATCTCCATCGGCATCCGGCTCGCGCTGGTCGAACCGCGCGTCTCGGCCGCCGTCCTGTTCGCCGGGAGCCTCGTGCCCGCCGCCATGTTCGAGGAGGCCCGCCGGGTCACCGTTCCGCTGCACGTCCTGTTGCAGTGGGACGACGAGGGGAACGACCGGCAGGCGGCCCTGGACCTGTTCGACGCGTTCGGCTCCGAGGAGAAGACCCTGCACGCCACCATGGGCGGGCACGCAGGCGTCCCGCAGTTCGCGGGGGAGGCCGCGGACCGGTTCTTCGTCCGGCACCTGAAGTGACGCCGGGCCGTCGGACCGGCGGCGAGCGGTAGGCGGGGGCCGG
>NZ_KZ626956.1 GCF_002911015.1 Streptomyces populi | reverse complement strand
AGGGGGAGGGGCTTCGGCCATGTACGGTCGGACCCGACGACTCCAGGGGGGAGTGGTGGGGAGCAGCGGGGGAAAAGGACGCATCATGTCGCGTGTACCAGGATGGATCGGCCGGATCGGCGCCGGACTCACCGAACTCGGCGAGAAGCTGGACGAACGCCGCGCGGAGGTCGAGCTGGAGTCGCAGGGCTCCCTCGACGGCGAGGACGGCCTCGACCGGCACGTCCCCCTCGACGCGTCCGGCTCCCACCCGGAGACCCCCGGGTCCTCCCCCGACACGGCGGCGGACGCCGAGGCCTCCGCGCTCCCGGTCCAGCGCCCGTCCGAGGAGCGGGCCGCGGCGTACGCGTACGCGCCGGCCCACCAACGTCCCGACCCCGCCCTCGCCGTGCCGTGGGGGGTGCGCGTCGCCGCCGAGGCCGGCTGGCGGCTGCTCATCCTCGCGGGCACCGTCTGGGTGCTGATGCGGGTCATCAGCGCCGTGCAGCTCGTCGTGCTGGCCTTCGTGTCCGCGCTGCTCATCACCGCGCTGCTCCAGCCCACGGTGGCCCGGCTGACGCGGCACCGGGTGCCGCGCGGGCTCGCCACCGCGCTCACCGCGATCCTCGGCTTCGTCATCATGGGGCTGGTCGGCTGGTTCGTGGTCTGGCAGGTCCAGGAGAACGTCGACAACCTCTCCAACCAGATCCAGGACGGCATCGACGAGCTGCGCAAGTGGCTCCTCAAGGGGCCGTTCCACGTGACCGACAAGCAGATCAACGAGATCGCGAAGAACCTGCGCGAGGCGATCGGCGCGAACACGGACCAGATCACGTCGGCGGGCCTCCAGGGCGTCACGGTGATCGTCGAGACCCTCACGGGCATCCTGCTCACGATGTTCTCGACCCTGTTCCTGCTCTACGACGGCAGGCGGATCTGGGAGTGGTCGCTCAAGCTCGTCCCGGCCGCCGCCCGGACCGGGGTCGCGGGCGCGGGCCCGCGCGCGTGGCGCACGCTCACCGCCTACGTCCGCGGCACGGTGATCGTCGCTCTGATCGACGCGATCTTCATCGGCCTGGGCATCTACTTCCTCAAGGTCCCCATGGCCGTTCCGCTGGCCGTCTTCATCTTCCTCGGGGCGTTCATCCCGCTGGTGGGCGCGGTGATCTCCGGGGCGCTGGCGGTGGTGGTCGCGCTGGTGACCCAGGGCGTCTTCACCGCCGTGATGACCCTCGTCGTGGTCCTCGCCGTCCAGCAGATCGAGGGCCACATCCTGCAGCCCTTCATCCTGGGCCGCGCGGTGCGTGTCCACCCCCTCGCGGTGGTCCTCTCGGTCGCCGCGGGCGGCATGGTCGCCGGCATCGGCGGAGCGGTCGTCGCGGTCCCGCTGGTCGCGGTGACCAACACGGTGGTCGTGTACCTGCGTTCGTACGCGGGCGAGGCGGATCCGCGCCATGCCCCCGAGCCCCGCGGCGCCACCGCGGTGGACGCGTCCCCGGCTCACGAACGGACGCCGTAGCGGCCCTCGGACCGACGCACAGGGCCCCGTCCACCGTGAGGTGGACGGGGCCCTGTGCGTTCAGCGGGTTTCGGGCCCGCCCGGAGTGCGCGAGGACTACTCGGCGAGGACCGCCTCGGCGTCCAGCGTGGCGCCGACGGCCTGGAGCACGGCGGCGATCTTGACCGCCTCCTGGATCGTCTCCCGGTCGACGCCCGCCTTGCGGAGCACCTGCTCGTGGGAGTCGAGGCACTGGCCGCAGCCGTTGATCGCGGAGACGGCGAGCGACCACAGCTCGAAGTCGACCTTCTCCACCCCCGGGTTGCCGATGACGTTCATCCGCAGACCGGCGCGCATCGTCGCGTACTCGGGGTCCGACAGAAGGTGCCGGGTCCGGTAGAAGACGTTGTTCATCGCCATGATCGCGGCGGCCGACTTGGCGGCCGTGTACGCCTCCGGCGAGAGCTGAGCCTTCGCCTCGGGCTCCAGCTCACGCAGCACGCGCGGGGAGCGCGAGGCGATGGCGCAGGCCAGCACCGTGCCCCACAGCTGCTGCTGCGGGAGGTCGCTGTTGCCGATCACCGAACCGAGGTTCAGGCGCAGGTCCTTGGCGTAGTCCGGTATGGCGGACTTCAGTTCGTCGAGAGCCATGGAAGGTCACTCACCGGCCAGCAGGGCGACCGGGTCGAGGGTGCTCTCGCCCTTGGTCCAGTTGCACGGGCAGAGCTCGTCCGTCTGGAGGGCGTCCAGGACCCGCAGGACCTCCTTGGGGTTACGGCCGACGGAGCCGGCGGTCACCATGGAGAACTGGATCTCGTTGTTCTGGTCGACGATGAAGACGGCGCGCTTGGCGAAGCCGTCCTCGCCCTCGATGCCGAGGTCGCGCATGAGCTCGTGCTTCGAGTCGGCCATCATCGGGAAGGGCAGGTCACGCAGGTCGTCGTGGTCCTTGCGCCAGGCGTGGTGCACGAACTCGGAGTCGCCGGAGAAGCCGAGGACCTGGGCGTCACGGTCGGCGAACTCGTCGTTCAGCTTGCCGAAGGCCGCGATCTCGGTCGGGCACACGAAGGTGAAGTCCTTGGGCCACGCGAAGACGATCTTCCACTTGCCCTCGTAGGTCTTGTGGTCGATCTGCTGGAACTCCTGGCCCTTCTCCAGCGAGACGCAGGCGGTCAGGTCGAACGCGGGGAACTTGTCACCGACAGTGAGCACGAACTCTCCTAGCAGCTGGGGATAGCCCTTTTTGGGGGCATTTCCCCGGGGGATGGACGACGTAGATGGTGGCACAGGCAGCATTGATCCGTGAAATAGCTACACTTGGTCGTGTTGATCGAGTACGGCTATCAGTGACAGTCGGTGAACCGGCCCGGAGCGAGAGGTGCGGCCATGGCGAGCCCCACCGGAAGGGTCGGCGGCAAGGGCGGCGCGCGCCGCAGCCCCAGCCTCGCGCAGTTGCGCGCCTTCACCGCCGTGGCCGAGCACCTGCACTTCCGTGACGCGGCCGCCGCGATCGGCATGAGCCAGCCCGCGCTGTCCGGCGCCGTCTCCGCCCTGGAGGAGATCCTCGGGGTGACCCTGCTGGAGCGTACGACCCGCAAAGTGCTCCTGTCGCCCGCCGGTGAGCGTCTCGCCGTACGCGCCAGGGCCGTGCTGGACGAGGTCGGCGCGCTGATGGAGGAGGCGGAGGCCGTGCGCGCGCCGTTCACCGGGGCGCTGCGCCTCGGTGTCATCCCCACCGTCGCCCCCTATCTCCTGCCGACCGTCCTGCGTCTCGTCCACGACCGCTATCCCGACCTCGACCTCCAGGTGCACGAGGAGCAGACGGCCAGCCTGCTGGAGGGGCTCACGGTCGGACGGCTCGACCTGCTGCTGCTCGCGGTCCCCCTCGGTGTGCCCGGTGTCGTCGAACTCCCGCTGTTCGACGAGGACTTCGTGCTGGTGACCCCGCTGGGGCATCCGCTCGGCGGCCGGGAGGGCATTTCGCGCGCGGCCCTGCGGGAGCTGCGGCTGCTGCTGCTCGACGAGGGCCACTGCCTGCGCGACCAGGCCCTGGACATCTGCCGGGAGGCCGGGCGCGCGGACGCCCCCGTGACCACCACCGCCGCGGGCCTGTCCACCCTCGTCCAACTGGTCGCCGGCGGTCTCGGGGTGACCCTGCTGCCGCGCACCGCCGTCAAGGTGGAGACGACCCGCAGCAACCAGCTCCTCACCGGGTACTTCGCCGATCCGGCGCCCACCCGGCGGATCGCGTTCGCGATGCGGTCCGGTGCCGCGCGGAGCACGGAGTACCGGGAACTGGCGGATGCCCTGCGCGAGGCACTGCGTCCCCTGCCCGTACGGGTGTTGGGCGCGGAAGCCTGAACGGCCGTGCATAGTCGGTCATTCGGGCGACCGATGAGGTCCGACGACCGCCGGGATATTTCAACTTCCGTCAGGTGACGCGACTCTCGCTGGGGTGTCCGCCCCGGCTGATACACATACCTCCTCGGGGTGAATCGTCAGGCGTCTGTGCGAAGTGCCGGAATTTCCAAGGGGAGTGATGTCGGGCGTTCGGGATTCCCTCGGCAGGGTCGGATACGACCTGCTGTCGCACGCGCTCGGCGAATGCCGGAACGCACGGGCGACGGGAAAACTGCGGGTGTCCGGAAAACCCGGGGGAGTCTTCCACCTCCGTGACGGCTGCGTCGTCGCCGTCGAGAGCCCCGGCGCCCCGGGCGCGGAGGCGCGGCTGCTGCGCTCCGGCCGGGTCAGCGGTGAGCAGTGGGCCGAACTGCTCCGCGAGGCCAGCGGCGCCCGGTGGCCCGAGGCCGGGCTGATCGCGCACGGTTACGCGGGGGCCGCACAGCTCAGGGTCGTCTGCATGATGGCGATGCAGGACGCGGCCTTCGCCGTCGTGGCCGGCGACGTGGAGGCCTGCGACCCGCTCGACGCCGCCTTCGAGCCGTACGCCCCGGTCGTCCTCGGCGAGACTCCCGGGCGCCTGCTCCAGGACGCGGCGAGGAAGCTCGCGGCCGTCGCCGCCCTTCCCCGTCCCGTACGCCCGGACCGGGAACGCCCTGTGCCCGCGGTGGTTCCGGACGAGATACGCGAGCGGCTCCCGCCGCCGCAGAAGGAGTTGCTGGCCCACGCCGACGGCCGTCGGACCGCCCGTGACATCGCCTTCGCGACCGGCCTCGGCGCCTACACCGTCACGGTGGGGATGGCCCGCATGCTCGGCGAGGGGCTGCTGGAACTGCCGGCGGAGTCCGCCTCCGCCACCCGCGTCACCGTACGGGACCTGCCGACCGGGGCGCTCCGGCAGCGGCCGGCCGGAGCCCCGCCCGCCCTGGATCCCGAGGTGTTCTCCGCCCTGTCCTCCGCGGTGGCCGCCGGGGAGTCCCCACCGCCGGAGCCCCGGCCGGACCCCCTCCCGCGGTCCGGGGACACCGCTCCCGTCCTGCCCCGCAGGGAGCCCGGGGCGAACGCCCCGTCGCTGCCCCGCCGTGAGCCCGGAGCGAGCGGAATCACCGAAAGCCTCGCCCCCGAAAGGGCCGGGGTGAGCTGGAAAGGATTCTTCCGTCTGCGGCACCGGATCTGGACCCCGGACTCCGGTACGTGAAACCGAATACCTGCCATCGATCGAATGCGCACAACGACCAGGGAGTTCAATACATGAATCATGAGGCACTGGCCAGGGAAATGAGGGAACTCCGGGAACAGGTGCCCGGAATCACCGATACGGCGGTGGCGGCCGCCGACGGAATGCTCATCGCGGCCGACACCGCCGACGTCATCGACCCGGAGAG
The DNA here is from genome assembly GCF_002911015.1 of Streptomyces populi. Lineage (GTDB taxonomy): Bacteria > Actinomycetota > Actinomycetes > Streptomycetales > Streptomycetaceae > Streptomyces > Streptomyces populi. Next base: position 19,633 of record NZ_KZ626956.1, on the reverse strand, counting down.
CCTCGCCGCGATCGCCGCCGCGGGCCTCGGCATCGCGCGCCGCGCGACCGCGGTGACCGGCCGGGGCGCGTTCCGCCAGACCGTGACCTACGGCAGCCAGGGCCTCGCGGCCTTCTACGCGGTCGGCGACACCGCGCTGATGATCGTCCTCGGTGACGAGGGCATCGACCTCGAACGGCTCCACGAGCGGACACGTCCGGCCCTCGGCCGCATCGGAGCGATCCTCACCGGGACCGGCCCCGACCCGCTCGCCGGGCCCCCGGCCGAGCCCGACCCGCTCGCCGGATCTCCCGCCGCATCCGACGCGCTCGTCGGAGCCGTGAACGACACCGCGACCGAAGGGGTATGACGACATGGCCACCAAGCGAATGACGCCGGGGTTCTCCGACCAGATCATGGGACTGGTCAAATCACTGCGCGCCGACGCCCCGGACTGCCTCGCCTCCGGGGCGGTCGACATGTCGACCGGAATGCTGCTGAGCTACGAGACCGTCGACAACCATCCGCCGGAGGTCCTGGACCTGCTCGCGGGCGCGACCCTCGACCTGTTCCAGGGGCGCACGGTCCAGATGATCGAGGACGTCTTCAAGGAGCGCCGGGGCATCGAGTCCGACACGCACTTCTTCCAGGAGATCCTGGTCAACAGCGACAACCTCACCCATCTGTTCATCCGCATGAGCGACCAGCAGGACGTGGTCGCCGTGGTCGTCTGCCGCAAGTCGGTCAACGTGGGCATGCTCTTCGCGCAGGTCCGCCGCGTGGTGAAGGAGTACAGCCTCTGAGCGCGGACCGGTGGCCCTCCCGGGCGGGGAGGGCCACCGGCGACGGCGTCGGTACCGGCCGCGGACGGCGTCCCGCCGCCCGCGCGCCCGTCCGGCGCCCTACTCCGTGCGCAGTCCGTCCGGCCGCATCAGCCGGACCAGCGGGGGCAGGCTGAGCAGGGTCACCAGGAGCACGACCCCCGCGCCGACGCCGGTCATCGACAGCACGCTCACCCAGTCCACGCTCACCGAGGTCCCCGTCATCTTGAGCAGGACCGTGCCGAGGGTGAGCCCCACGACCGCCGCGAGGCCGAGCCCCAGCGCGATCGGGATCGCGGTCTGCCACAGCACCGACATGCTCAGCGTGCGGCGGCGGGTGCCGAAGGCGACCAGCGCCGACAGCAGTTTCCTGCGCTCGCGCAGCTGCTCCAGCTGGGAGACCAGCAGGCTCACGCCGATCAGCGCCAGCACACAGGCGGCGCCCACGAACAGGCCGGTGCGGATGGAGGCGAACCTGCCGGACTCCACGGTGGCCGACCACGTCATCGGATCGGCGAGCGGATCGATCCGGGCCGCCGTGTTGCGCACGTACTCCTGCGCGTCCGGGACGGAGGGGTCCAGGCCGAGGAAGACGTGCCCGTGGACGGTCGCCGCCCCCTTCGCGGGCAGCGCCGCCGGGGTGACCAGGAAGCCGCCGCGTTTCACGCCGGTCATGTCGAGGCGCGTCTGCGCCTGCTTCAGCCCCCGTGGCACGGTCCAGGCGACCGGGGTGCTCTCGGTGTCCTCCTCGCCGTCGGCGGGGTCGAGGAACAGGGTCCGGAAGCCGGTCAGCTTCTGCATGTTGTCGTCGTAGTCGGAGCCCCGTAGTGCGAAGACGTCGCCCTCACGGCACGACGGCAGCGTCGCCACCTCGCGCAGCGCCGCACAGTCGCCCACGGTCACCTGGGCGTTCAGGTCGGCGGACATCCGCCGCTCGCCGAGATTCCCCTCGGACAGCGCGACGACCTTCCGCACCCCCTTGGTGGCGCCGAGCTCCCGGGTGACCCGCGCCATGGGGACGCCGTCCGGTACGGACACCTCCATCTGGGCCCGGGTGACGTCCTGGCCGGTCGCCTTCGTGTAGTCCGCGTCCACCCCGGTGAACAGCATCTGCAACGCGATGGCCCCGGCCACCGCCACGGCGATGCCGTTGACCATGCGGGCCGCCGAGCCGCTGCTCAACTGGAGCCTGCGCACCGCGAGCTGCCAGGCGACCCCGCCCGAGTGCAGCCGCGCGACGACCGCCTCCACCACCCAGGGCAGCAGCGCGGTGACCCCCACGAGCAGCAGCAGCACGCCGCAGGTGACCATGTACTGGTTGAAGTCCCCGTTCTCCCGGCCCTGACCGAGCATCGGGTACAGCAGGGCGAGCCCGCCGGCCGGCAGCAGCAGTCGCCACCACAGCCGGCGGCGCGCGGGCCTGGCCGTGCGCACCACACCGAGCGGCTCGATGACCACACCGCGCAGCGCGAACAGGGTCACCAGCACGGCGGCCATCGGGACGGCCACCGCGACCAGTACGGCGAGCGCGGGGGAGGGGTTGAGGTAGCTCGGGAAGACGCTCACCCGGAACACCTCCGCGGTGCCCGCGATCTGACGTCCGGCCAGGAAGAAGAGCGTGCCGAGGACCAGCCCGAGCAGTGCTCCCGCGAGTGCCTCGCCGGCCGCGATCCGCCGTACCATCCGGCTGTCGGAGCCGATCAGCCGCAGCGCCGCCAGCCGCCGGTCGCGCCGCTCGCCGCCGAACCGCACGGCCGTGGCGACGAACACGGCGACCGGCATCAGCAGGACGGCGAACACGACGAGGACGAGCAGCAGCAGTACCGGGTCGGCGGCCTCCTCGGCGAACGGGTGGGGCTCGCCGAACGCGCTGATGCGGGCCACGTTCGGCGGGTCGATCTTCGCGGCGAGGCCGTCGACGCCCGCGTAGTAGGCGAGTTCGTGCGAACCGATCAGGCCGCTCTCGCCGATGGTCCCGGTGATCCGGTACGGCAGCCGCTCGCGCAGCAGTGCGCCGTCGTCGGATTCCAGCAGTTTCTTCAGCGCGGGGGAGACGACCATGTCGCCCACCGCCGGGAACGTCCGCAGGCCCGGCGGCACCGGTGCCCGCGGTCCGTCCGGCTGCACCAGCCGGCCGCGCACGTCGTCGCCGTGATAGGTGCTGTCGAGGTCCGCGATCACCAGGGTGTCGTCGGCCGGAGGCTTCGGGGTGTAGTCGTAGGTGTAGTCCCGCCGCGCCTGCTCACGCTCGTGCCGCGCGCTCAGCACGTTCGGCAGCGCGGTGGTGAGCAGCAGCAGCGCCACCCCCAGGCCCACGCCGACGGCCGTGAGCAGGGTCCGGATCCAGCCCTCGCGCCCGCCGGTGAAGGCGAAGCGGACCCCCATGGCCAGGTCCCTGGACCAGCCCCAGGACCTCGACCCCTCCGGGGCGCCGGGGCCTTCCCGCCGCACGCTCATACGACCCGCTCCATGTCCCTGGACCTGCCGTCCCGCACGACGACCTCGCGGTCCGAGTACGCGGCCACGCGCGCCTCGTGCGTGACGAGCACGACGGCGGCGTTCGTCGAGCGGGCCGCGTCGGTCAGCAGCTCCATCACGCGCTCGCCGTTGAGGGAGTCGAGCGCGCCGGTCGGCTCGTCGGCGAACAGCACCCGGGGGCTGGTGACCAGCGAACGGGCGACGGCCACCCGCTGTCCCTGGCCGCCGGACACCTCGCCCGGCCGCTTGCCCTTGAGGTCGTCGACCTCGAGACGCTCCATCCACGACAGCGCGGTGCGCTCGGCCTCCTTGCGGCCGGTGCCGTTCAGCCGCAGCGGCAGCGCGACGTTCTCGACACAGCTCAGCTCCGGCACGAGCTGGCCGAACTGGAAGACGAACCCGAACTCGGAACGGCGCAGCGCACTGCGCTGGGAGTCGTTCATCGTCGCCATCTCGCGGCCGTCGTACGTGATCGAGCCGGAGTCGGGCGTGACGATGCCGGCGAGGCAGTGGAGCAGGGTGGACTTGCCGGAGCCGGAGGGGCCCATCACGGCGACGACCTCGCCGGGATGTATGGAGAACGCGGCACCGTCCAGCGCGGTGGTCGGCCCGTACGTCTTGCGCAGCTCCGAGGCGGTGAGCAGGGAGCCCGGGGGAGGGGTGGGCGAGGTCATCGGGCCGTCACCGCCTCGGCGAGCCTGTCGAGGCGCGCGGCCGTCAGTTCCAGCCATCGCAGGTCGGCCTCCAGGTGGAAGAGGGCGTGGTCGCAGATCAGCTGATCGGCGAGGTCGCCCTTGCGCTTGCGTTCGGTCAGCATCCGCATCATCCGCAGGTGCTCCGAACGCTGGGTGTCGAGGAGCTCGCTCGCGTCCCGGCGGGTCAGCAGGGCGAGGACGACCTTCGTGTACAGGGTCGACTGGAGGTAGGGCTCGGGCTTCTCCGGCGTCGCGAGCCAGCGCCGCACGTCGGTGACGCCGGCCTCGGTGATCGCGTACCGCTTGCGCTCGGGTCCGTCGCCCGCCTCGATCCCGTCGATCTCGACGAGTCCGTTCTTCAGCAGTCGTGACATCGTCGAGTAGACCTGGCCGTAGTGCAGGGGCCGGTCGTGACCGAATTTCTCGTCGAAGGCCCGCTTCAGGTCGTAACCGTGGCGCGGCCCGGACTCCAGGAGCCCTAGAAGGGTGTGACCGATGGACATGCACAGCACTCTACACACGGCGTATACACCGCGTGTATACGCGCCGTGTACAGGTCGGGGAAAGGGCGGTCCGGGCGGGGTGAACCGGCTGGTCGCGGCCGATTGTCACGGTTCTGGAACCGTCCCGCCCGACGGCGCCGGACCGGTCCCCGGCGCCCGCTCCTCCGGGCCTTCCGGGGCGGTCCGGTTCGGTCCGGGGCGGCCCGGGGGAGGGGTGCGGGCGGACGGCGCGCAGGGCGGCGCCGGGGAGCGGCCCGGGAGGGCCGGACGGCGGCGAGAGCCCCCGGCCGATGCCGTGCGCGGCGCGTTCCCGAGCCCGGGACCCGGCGGGCCGGGCACCCCGCCCGCGGCTTCCGGCACCGGACGCGCCCGGTACGGGAGAGGGGTCGTGGGGCGTGCGGGAAGGGTGTGACGACGGGACGGGTCCCCGCCGCGCGAGGGCCCGCCCCCGCCCTGTCCGAGTGCTCACACTTCATTCCTCGCGGCAACCTTCTGCCCCTCCTGCTCGTCGCATTCAGTGGGGGTGTGCTCAAGGCGTGCTGATTGTCACGTCCGGAAAAGACAGGATCGGCGCCCCTTTGTCATAGCGCGCGGTGTTAGCTTGCTGAGCTGACCTGACCGGCGAACTTGTGTGCCACACGAGAATGAAGCGGAGCGGATCGACCCATGGGACGAGCTGAAGAGAGACGAGCGCGGCAGGCAGAGGGCCGCCGCGCCGCGCCCCAGAGCTCGCCCGGTGGGCACGAAGCAGCGCGCTCCGGGCCCCCGTCCCCTGGCGCGAAGGCGGGCGGCAAGCCCCGCCGCACCGGCATACGCCGGTTCGTGAACTGGAAGACGATCCTCGGGACGTTCCTCGGCTTCTGCCTGCTCGGCATGGGCGGCTTCATCGTGCTCTACATGATCGTCCCGGTGCCCGAGGGCAACGAGGCCGCGAAGCGCCAGAGCAACATCTACGAGTACAGCGACGGCTCCATGCTCGGGCGCAGCGGCAAGGTCAACCGCGAGATAGTCGACCTGTCCAAGGTGCCCAAGGCCGTCCAGAAGACCTTCGTCGCCGCCGAGAACAAGACCTTCTACGGCGACTCGGGCATCGACCTCAAGGGCACCGCCCGAGGTCTGATCAACACCCTCTCCGGCAAGGGCAAGCAGGGTGGTTCGACGATCACCCAGCAGTACGTCAAGAACTACTACCTCAGCCAGGACCAGACCGTCACGCGCAAGCTGAAGGAAATGGTCATCTCGTTGAAGGTGGACCGCAAGAAGTCCAAGGAGGACATCCTCGCGGGCTACATCAACACCAGCTACTACGGCCGCAACGCGTACGGCATCCAGGCCGCGGCGCAGGCGTACTACCAGGTCGACGCCCAGAAGCTCTCGGTCGCGCAGGGCGCCTACCTCGCCTCGCTGCTCCAGGCCCCGAGCCAGTACGACTGGGCGGTCGCCTCGAAGACCGGCAAGAAGCTCGTCCAGGCCCGCTGGAACTACACCCTCGACAACATGGTCGAGATGCACTGGCTCGACGCGGGCAAGCGCGCGGGCCTGAAGTTCCCGGTCCCCAAGGAGCCCAAGGGCGCGCCCGGCATGGAGGGCCAGACCGGCTACCTGGTGGAGACGGCCAACAACGAGGTGGCCAAGCAGCTCGTCGCCGAGGGCACCGCCGAGGACCTGGACGACGCCAAGGCCCTGCTCACCGCGGGCGGCTGGACCATCAAGCTCAACATCGACAAGAAGAAGCAGGACCTGCTCGAGAAGACGGTCAAGCAGCAGCTCACCAGCAAGCTGGACCCGAAGAAGCGCAAGGTCGACGCCGACGTCCAGGCCGGTGCCGTGTCGGTCGACCCCAAGACCGGCAAGGTCCTCGCGATGTACGGGGGCACGGACTACTTCAAGCACTACTTCAACAACGCGACGCGTGACGACTACCAGGCCGCGTCGACGTTCAAGCCGATGATCCTCGCGGCCGCCCTGGAGGAGCAGGCCAAGACGCAGTCCGGCAGGCCGATCGCCGCGAACACGGTCTACGACGGCACCAACCGCCGTCCCGTCGTCGGCAGCGACATCGGCTTCGCGCCGCCGAACGAGGACGAGGCCAGCTACGGTCCCGTCACCGTGCAGACCGCGATGAACAAGTCCATCAACTCCGTCTTCGCGCAGATGGGCGTCGACGTCGGCATGGACGAGGTGCTGAAGGTCGCGGGCAAGCTCGGCATGAGCACCAAGGGGCTCCAGGCGGTGCCCGCCCAGACCCTCGGCTCCATGGGCGCGAGCCCGCTGGAGATGGCGGGCGCCTACGCCACGCTCGACAACCACGGCAAGAAGGTCACCCCGACGATCGTCGCCTCGGCCGAGCACAAGGACGCCACGGTCAAGATGCCGGACCCGATCGGCGAGCGGGTCATCAGCGAGGAGGCCGCCGACACGGTCACCTCGGTGCTGACCGGCGTGGTCGACGACGGTACGGCCAGGGAGTCCGTGGCCAACAACCCGGCCCGCGACGGCCAGCAGGTCGCCGGCAAGACGGGTACGTCGGACAAGAACAGGTCAGCCTGGTTCACCGGCTACACCCCGAACCTGGTCACCTCGGTCCTGCTGTTCGGCGAGGACCCGAAGAGCCACGCTCATGTCCCGCTGTACGGGGCAGGTGGCGTGCCGCGCGTCAACGGCGGTGGCTTCCCGGCGAAGATCTGGGCGGCCTACACGTTCGAGGCAATGGCGGGGAAGGTCACCAAGTTCGACCTGAACACCACCTCGGGCGCGGCGGTGGCGCCGACCGGCCTTCCCACCGTCACCCAGACGCCGTCCAGCACGCCGTCGTCGACCCCGACCACCGAGGAGCCGACGACGCAGCCGCCCACCACCAGCAGCCCGCCGACCCCCACGACCGAACCGACGACGACCGAACCGACGACGACGGCCCCGTCCACACCGACGAGTTCGCCCACCGGTGACGTCATCGACGATCCGTTCGGTCAGACGAGCCAGTAGCGCGCGAGCCGCTGACGCGTGAGGAGGGCACCCGGAGATCCGGGTGCCCTCCTTCTTCTCTGCCGTTGCTCCGCGGCGGACGCCCCTTCGGCGCTTCAGCCTCCGCCGGTACCCCGCGCGATCCGGTCCCCGGTCAGTTCCGGTTCAGCTCGAACCAGACCACCTTGCCGGTGCTCAGCCGGGTCGCCCCCCACCGCCGCGCCATCCGGTTCACCAGGAACAGCCCGCGACCGCCCTCGTCCGTGGCCCGTGCCTGCCGCAGCCGCGGCAGCTGGGGCACGTCGTCGCCGACCTCGCAGCGCAGCACGTCCGTCCGCAGCAGCCGCAGCGTCACCGGCCGCGACGCGTACCGCACGGCGTTCGTCACGACCTCGCTGACCAGCAGCTCCACGGAGTCGGTCAGGTCCTCCATGCCCCAGCGGGCCAGGGCCCGCCGGGCCAGGCGCCGGGCCCGGCCGGGCGCCGCGTCCTCCGGCTCCAGGAACCAGTACGCGACATCGCTCGGCGCGATCCCGTCGAACCGCGCCGCGAGCAGCGCGATGTCGTCGTCCCGGTCCCCCGGGCCGAGCATGTCGAGGACCTCGTCGCACAGCGCTTCCAGCGGCGGCGGATGATCCGGCCCGGTCAGCGCCGCGACCGCCGCGAGCTTCTCCCGCAGCTGCTCTATCCCGGTCCAGACGTCACGCAGCCGCGACTCGACCAGACCGTCCGTGTACAGCAGCAGCGTCGCCCCGGCCGGAGCGTCCAGCTCCACCGCCTCGAAATCGACCCCGCCCACACCGATGGGGGCGCCCGGAGGAACCCGCAGCACCTCGGCCCGTCCGCCCAGGTGCAGCAGCACCGGCGGCGGATGGCCCGCGTTGGCGATGGTGATCCGGTGCGACACCGGGTCGTAGACGGCGTACAGGCAGGTCGCCATGCGGTCGGTGCCGAGCCGCTGCGCCTGCTCGTCGAGATGGTGCAGCACCTCCTGCGGCGGCAGATCGAGCCCCGCGAGGGTCTGCGCCGTCGTCCGCAGCTGGCCCATGATCGCCGCCGACGTCATGGAATGGCCCATCACGTCACCGACGACCAGCGCGACCCGGCTGCCCGGCAGCGGGATCGCGTCGTACCAGTCGCCGCCCACCCGCGCCGTCTCCGCGGCCGGCAGGTAACGGGAGGCGAGCCGCACCCCCGTGGGCCGCGGCAGCGTCTCGGGCAGCATCGTGCGCTGCAACTCGTCGGCGATGTACGCCTCACGGCCGTACAGCACCGCCTTGTCGATGCCGAGCGCGCTGTGCGTGGCGAGCTGTGCCGCGACCAGCAGGTCGTCCGCCTCGAAGGCGAGCCGCTCCGGCCGGCGAAGGAACAGCGCCGCCCCGATCACCCGGCGCCTGCCGCGCAGCGGGGCGAGGATCGCGCGCTGCCCGCTCGGCACCGGCAGATCGTCGCCGAGCAGCTCGGGCAGCGCGGCACGCGCGGCGGGCGCGTCCGCGAACACCGGCCGCACCCCGCGCAACACCTCGGCCAGCGCACCGCCGGGGCGCACCTCGCACAGCTCGGCCGTCATCGCCGACAGCTCACTGGGCTCGGGCCGCAGCGCGGGCAGGAAACCGCTCTCGGTGTCCCGCTCCTCGGGAATCCGGTCCGTGCGCCGCAGGCGCAGCACGAGAGGACCCGTCGGCCGCTCGTCACCGACCGGCAGCGGGTCGCGCAGATAGACGAGGATCGTGTCGGAGAAGGTCGGCACGGTCGCCCGGCACAGCCCCATCACGATCTCGTCGAGGTCGATGCCCCGGGCGATCCGCCGGGTCGCGGCGCCCACGAAACGCAGCCGGTCCCCGTCCCGCCGCATCGGCATCGGGCCGCCCGTCGGCACGCCCCGCCCGGCACGGCGCTCCTTGCCGCCGGAAGCCCGCGGGACCCGGCCCTGCTCGGCGTCCGGCTGGATCGGGATGCCCTCCGGCGCGGGCCGGGGGCGGTGCGTGTCGGGCTCGGCCGCCGAGGGCTGCGAGTGCTCGGAACCGGGCTCGGAGGACGCGGACGAGGACGGCACGTCCGTGCCCGAGGACGCGGACATGCCGGTGTCGCCGGACGCCCGGCCACCGCCCTTCCCGCGCTTTCCGCGCGGCTTCGACGCACCCGAACTCCGCGGCGCGTCGCCCGTGCGGGCCTGTACCGGTAATGCGCCGGAACCCGGAAGCTGGGACGGCGGTTCCGAGGTACGCAGGAGCGCCCCGCGAGGGTCCGCGGGGCCGGCGCCGCTCTGCCGGCGCTCGTGCGAGGTGGGGTGCTCCGTCACGCGTGTCGAGTCCATCCGTCCGGGACCGCGCGCCGCGCGCGCAGTTCTTCCCGCAGCCCCGATACCCGGAATGTGTGCCCCAGGAACGGATTCTGCGTGTCGTCAGGTCCGGGACCGACGGCGGGAACGGCCGTCGCCCGGCACGGTACGGCTCGCCGACGGCCGAAAACGGCCCGCGCCGACAGCGGGGCGCCGGCCGAAGACCTGGCCCGTACGGCCGTCGTGGCGAGCCCGCGCGCTGCGACCGGTTTTGGGCCGGCCACGCCGCCGTACGCCTCGTACCCCTCGCTCACGTCCTGCCGCCCCTCGGTGACATATGGTCAAGCCCGGCTCATCCTGCGGGAGTTGTTGTTGCCGTGCGCCCTTGCGGAAGACGATCCTACGGTTGTACCACGGGGGCGCATCAAGGGTCTCATGAGGACACGTGCGCGGGCGTACGGTCCCAGTCATCCGGCAGAACGGGAACCGGCCAGCTCGGATCCGGTCTCCAGTGCTGCCATCCGTCCGAGAACGGCGCGCCCCAGGCGCGGATCACCTCCACCGCCGACCACCCCGCTTCCCTCACGCGTGACGCCAGTTGAGCATCCATCAGACCGGCCCGCTGCGCCATGGCGAATTCGTCCTCGTCGAGCCAGTGCCAACTGCGGTCCGGGTGGACCGAGATGTCGAGGAAATGGTCCTCGGAGTCGACCCCGCCCGCCCAACGGGTCAGCGGAGCCTCCAGGTTCACGTACCAGTTCTTGAAATGCCAGCCCTGTTCCCAGAACAGCCACACCGACCAGGCCTCGCCCGGCCGCGCCAGCTTCAGCACCCCGGTCCCGGTCCAGCGGCCCCGCCGCACCGCGCGAGGCTTCGTGTAGCGCGACTCCAGCGGCTCTCCGTGCACCGGCGAGCCGTCGGCCAGCACGGGCCTCACGCACTCCGTTCCCGGCGCCATCCACACCGCGAGCAGGTCGGCGTCGTCCCGGACGACCGTCACGGGGCGGCAGATGTGGACGCTCTCCCCGGCGTTCTCCCGGTACCGCCACAGGATCTGGTTCCCGGGCTCCCAGTACGCCGCCGGCCCGCCCGCTTCCGCTCGTCTCACCGCTCCACCCTCCGCCATGGCCAGATATTAGGTGCCCCCGGCATACGACGCTGCGGTACGCGTCACGGTTCACGCCTTCGGGAAGCCGCTGTCACAGAGCCGTCATCAGGCGTTTCTCCCCGGAACCGGACCGTTACGGGTGCGTCATCCGCAGGACATCCAGCGCCTCGTCCAACTGCTCCACGGTCAGGTCCCCGCGCTCCACGTACCCCGACTCCAGCACCACCCGGCGAATCGTCTTGCGCTCCGCCAGCGCCCTCTTCGCCACCTTGGCGGCCTCCTCGTACCCGATGTACCTGTTCAGCGGCGTCACCACCGACGGGGACGACTCCGCGTACTCGCGGGCCCGCTCGCGGTGCGCCACGATCCCGTCGACCGTCCGGTCGGCGAGCAGCCGCGAGACGTTCGCGAGCAGCCGCACCGACTCCAGCACGTTCTTGGCGATCACCGGCAGCATCACGTTGAGCTCGAAGTTCCCGGCCGCGCCCGCGGCGGCGACCGTCGCGTCGTTGCCCGTCACCTGTGCGGCGACCATCAGCACCGCCTCCGGAATCACCGGATTCACCTTGCCCGGCATGATCGAGGATCCCGGCTGGAGGTCCGGGAGGCTGATCTCGGCCAGTCCGGTGCGCGGCCCGGAGGCCATCCACCGCAGATCGTTCGCGATCTTCGTCAGTCCGACGGCGATGGTCCGCAGCTGTCCGCTGGTCTCCACGATCCCGTCGCGCGCGCCCTGCGCCTCGAAGTGGTCGCGGGCCTCGGTCAGCGGCAGCCCGGTCGCCCGCGCCACCTCCGCGATCACCGCGGCGGAGAACCCGGGCGGGGTGTTGATCCCCGTCCCCACGGCCGTGCCGCCGAGCGGCAGTTCGGCCAGCCGCGGCAGCGAGGCCTCCATCCGCTCGATCCCGTACCGCACCTGGGCCGCGTACCCCCCGAACTCCTGGCCGAGCGTCACCGGCGTCGCGTCCATGAGGTGGGTGCGCCCCGACTTCACCACATCGGCGAACTCCCGCGACTTGCGCTCCAGCGAGGCGGCGAGGTGCTCCAGCGCGGGCACGAGATCGCGGGTCACGGCGGCGGTCGCGGCGATGTGGATCGAGGACGGGAACACGTCGTTGCTCGACTGCGACGCGTTCACCTGGTCGTTGGGGTGGACCTCCCGGCCCAGCCGCTCGCCGGCGAGCGTCGCGATCACTTCGTTGGCGTTCATGTTGGAGGAGGTGCCCGAGCCCGTCTGGAAGACGTCGACCGGGAAGTGCGCGTCCCAGCGGCCTTCGGCGACCTCCGCGGCGGCCTCCTGGATCGCCTTCGCGACGTCCTCGCCGATCACGCCCAGCTCGCCGTTCACCTTCGCGGCGGCCCCCTTGATCCGGGCGAGGGCCTCGATGTGCGCGCGCTCGATGCGCTGCCCCGAGACGGGGAAGTTCTCCACGGCGCGCTGCGTCTGCGCCCGCCACTTCGCCTCCGCGGGCACCCGCACCTCGCCCATGGAGTCGTGCTCGATCCGGTAGTCGCTCATGTGAGAGAGAGCACCACGGTGCATAAGGTTGTTCCCCGTTCCGGATCAGCGCTCCCGCAGTTGTTCGTCCAAACGGCCCAATTGGTCCAGAAGGCCCTGGTTGCCACGCCACTTGATCAGTTGCCGCAGACCGTCCATGTCGGCATGCTCGGACGCTTTCGACACGTTCTGCAGTAGATCGATACATCTCCGTATCTGGTGTCGATTGAGATCGAGCGCGGCCAGGGCAGGGTAACCCCGGAGCAGTTGGACGAACTCCGCGGCCTCGTCGGCGCTCTGGAGCGAGAGCATGCTCTCGAAAAAATCTGCTTCCCTGCCCAGAAGCCTGCCCGCCGCGCGCCGGACCCGGCGTCCGCCCAGGACCTCGCGCGCCAAGGAGGCGAGAGAGATGAACGGGAAGAGCAGGGCAAGGCAGATGGCGATGGTCAGATAGATGATGCGGCCGATGTGGCCGGCCAGGGTCAGGAGATAGTAGAGAAGGATGAAGGGCCCCGCCGTGATCGCGTACCGCACCACGGTCAAGATCGCGAATTTCAGCCAGTCGTGGCCCGACAGCTTTCTGAGCGGGTGGCGCTCTATACGGACGGCGGCCGGGACCGCCAGCAGCAGACGACCCGTGGTGAGCCTTTGGGCCGAGGTGCCGTAGTAGGCCAGGAAGAGCGCACTGGGTCCCCAGAGGAGCGTCAGGACACTCAAGGGCATGTACAGGACGAGTGCCAGTGTCCCGTTCTCTGCATGGCCCTGCGCGATCTCTATGGCGCCCCACACGGCCAGCCCCGCCGCTGACATTCCCGCACACATGACGCCCACTCCCAGCAGGGCGTCGGTCTCGATGTCCTGCATCTGCCAGCCCAGGCTCCGCTCCGCGACCTGCTCGACCAGTCGGTGGGCCCGGCTCTTCGCCGATCCGTACGACAGCGGCGAGCTGGAGTGGAACCACCAGAAGTAGAAGAACGGGACGAGCCACCACCACAGCACTTCGTCCCGCAGGCTCCACCACGTGGTGTTGAGGACCAGGCCGATGAGTGTGTGCAGCACACACAGGAAAGCGAGACCCAGTGGAACACGACTGATCACCTTGCGTACCCGGACCAGGTCGTCGCTGTTGCGCAGCCGTTGAAGATCCACGTCCACGGCGTGCAGTTCGGCGGTGAGCGACCGTTCGCTGAGCATGGTGATCAGCAGGCGGCGGATCGACTGGGAGATGGCCGGCGACAACTCGGCCAGCGTCGCGCAGTCGCGGAGGGCGGTGGCCCGGATCCAGTTGCTGTCGCCCGAGAAGGCCCGGTCGATGTATCGTTCCCGGCTTTCCTCCGGCAGGAGCGGCAGACAGTCGACGGCGAATTTCCGGTCGCTGATGCTGCCGCGTTCCCAGGCGGCCGAGACCAGCAACTCGACGTGTTCCTCGATCACCTCCGGAGGCCGCTCCACTCGCCCGTGATAGGCCGTCGTCAGCAGCTCCAGGCCGTGCACGGCCTCTGGCGACCACTGGAACGGCGCGTGCGCGGACGGCACCTCATGACCGTCACCACCCACGATCGCCTCGTACACGGACCGGGGCCGCGGTACGGCCCCGCCACTCCTCTCCGCCTCCTGGTATCTGCTCCATTCGGCCACCAGCAAGGCAGCCAGCTCCTCCAGCAGCGGGTCGGCGACCACGGGGGAGCCGACTTGCAGGACGGTGACGGCGGTCTCGCGCCACTTGCCGTGAGTGGCCAGCTCCCGCCCGGGTACGGCTGAGGGGTCGCGGGCGACGTAGCGGCTCGCGAAGTACTGCTGGACCCGCCGGTGCCCGAACGAGATCCGGAGTTTTCCGGAGTAGTCGGGGAGCTGGGTCAACAGCCCGGACTCCCGCAGGACGCCGAGCAGCCGGTCGCGCGCGTGCCCGTCCCCGCCCGTGGCGTCGTCGATCTCCTTCTGATAGCTCTGCTCGTCCACCGACAGCGCGCCACGGCTCGACGTCAGCCGGAAGGCGAACGCCGAGAGGAAGTCCTCGGTCCGCCGCTGTTCGGTCTGTAGTCCCTCCACGTCCTCCCGCAGGCTGAAGGTCTGCAATGCGGGAACAAGCCGCTGCTCGACATACCCTTCGAACAACGCGCTGGGACGGTCAGGCAGGGCGTTCCTGGTCTTCACGTATTCGGCGAGGAGTGACAGGCTCAGTGGGTTCTGCAACTCCACCGCGAACCCGTGCCGCGGGTCGGTCAGCAGTGGCTGGACCATGTCGATGCGCCTGCGGTCGAGCCCTGCCTGGTGCAGGAAGTCCTCCTGCTGCGCGGGGGACATGCCGAGGATCTGGAGCCGGGTCCAACTGCCGGTTCTCCGGGGCCCCTTGTATTCACGGGACGCCACGATGCACCGGCCTCCACCGCCGATCAGCTCGATGACCGTGTTCACGTACGGTTGCACGGCTTTGTCGACGGTGGCGCTGCCAAGGACTGCGGGGATCTCGTCGAAGGAGTCGAACAGCAGGGTCACCCGCCGGTGGCGGATGTCCGCGTCGAAAAAGTGCGCGAAATATGTCGTGAGATCAGGACTGCCCCTTGAAGCGGTCTGCTCTTCGATGTACTGCCGCAGGACATGCGTGTTGATCTCGTCGGGTTTGGCCTTCAGCTCCCGCAGGTTGACGTAGAGCGGCAGCGGCGCGTCGGGGGTCCTGCCGTCCCGGATGCCGGATAGCCGGGTCATGGCGTGATGCCGCAAGGCCACGCTCTTGCCCGCGCCCGGTGCACCCTGGAGCAGAACCAGATTGGTCTGCGGTTCGGCGAGCACCGCGGTCAACGGCCGGGTCACGGTCCGGCCGCGGCGGTCACGCAGTCTGCGGCGACCCGTCCCTGGGTGGCGGTCGACGTATTCGACGATGGTGGTCAGTTCCACGAAGGCCTTGTTGAGCCAGCTGATCTCGTTCTGTGAGTAGTCCAGCTTGTTGAGCAGAGTGGTGGCCACAGCCTTGCGGAACTCGGTCCCGTCCCCGGGCGGGGGAGGTGGCGCCGGGACCGGCACGAGATGGGCAGGTTGCTCCAACACGAACCTGACCGTGTTGAAGAAGGTCTGCCCGGCGTTGATGACGGTGTCCGGGCTCCAGCCAGCCTGGTTGAACTCTGGAGGGCGGAGCGTGGGGCCCGCGTCGAGCACGTCTTCGAGGACGCCCCGCTCACCGAGGATCCGGTCGGCTTCCTGCACGAACAGGACCAAGGCCCGGACGACTTCATTGTCGTAGTGGTCCGGGGATTCTCGGACTTCGGTGATGAGCCTGCGGAGCAACGGCTGCAGGGCTCTGTTGACCTGAGGGAGCAGTTCTTCTATGTGCTGCTCCGGACGCAACGGAACGGACTCCTCCGGAATCGCCATGCGGCAGCCCTTCAGAGGTGCTGGCCGGCGTACTGGGCCAGGGAGTCCACCGCGGTGCCGAGTTCGAGGGCGGCTGTCGCCGTACCTCCGAGCGCCCGCAGTCGGTGCGCGATCCGTGTCAGGCGGCCGGACACGGCGTCGCCGTCAGTGGCGTCGACGCCGTCCGTGTCCGCGGTGGGATCGGCCGCCGCGAGGTCCTGGTCGAGTTCCCGGCGCTCCTCCGTGGGCAGATCCGTCAACTCTTGGACTTTGGAGCGAAGTTCGTTGAGCGCGGCGACGAACTCCGCGGTTCCGCTCTGTTCGGTCAGGTGCAGATCTCCTGTGATGTTGTAGACCTTGCTGCCTTGGAGCTGCCAGTTCTCTTGATGGAACGTCATGATCCCCCGCCTTTCCGGCATGTGACGCTGAACCAGGATAGATAGAGACATGGGGAAAATGGCAGAGTCAAGCGATGGGGCCGCGTGAGCCGTCCCTCCGCAAGTCGTTTCCGGATCGGCCTCTCGTCGGCGGGGGAGAGGCACGCGATGGCGGCGTCCGCCCATCGGCCGCCAGGATCTGCTCGCCCTGCCCAGCTGCGATGCGGCGACACGTACGCCCGACGTGCCGCAGGAGTTCGAGATCGGCGTCGCGACCGTCCACCGCCGCATACGCGAGGCCGTCGAAGTGCCGGCCGGCCGGGCACAGGCCCTGGCCGAGGCGATGAGACCTTCCGGACGAAGGAGTACGTGATCCTGGGCGGCACCCTCCTGCCTGTCGACCGGATCACCGATGTCGTGGAGGCCGTCGTCATCCCTCACCACGTCTCGACCTGAGGTCGGAAAGGGGTCATCGCCGTGAGCGCTCAGTGGCCAGGGCGGGGACGTTGCCGGGTGACGGCACGACAACGCCCCCGCCGGTCGGACCGGCGGGGGCGTGAGAAGCGCCTACGGGCTCAAGTCACGCCTGACGCACCGGGATCGTGGTGAAGGTCGGGGCGGGCGCCGGGTCCTGGAAGAAGTCGTTGCCCTTGTCGTCGACGACGACGAACGCCGGGAAGTCCTCGACCTCGATCTTCCAGACGGCCTCCATGCCGAGCTCCTCGTACTCGACGACCTCGACCTTCTTGATGCAGTCCTGGGCGAGCCGGGCCGCCGGTCCGCCGATGGAGCCGAGGTAGAAGCCGCCGTGCGCGTCGCAGGCGTCCGTGACCTGCTTGCTGCGGTTGCCCTTGGCGAGCATCACCTTGGAGCCGCCCGCCGCCTGGAACTGCTCGACGTAGGAGTCCATGCGGCCGGCGGTCGTCGGGCCGAAGGAGCCGGACGCGTAGCCCTCGGGGGTCTTGGCCGGGCCCGCGTAGTACACCGGGTGGTCCTTCAGGTACTGCGGCATGTCCTCGCCCGCGTCCAGCCGCTCCTTGATCTTGGCGTGCGCGATGTCGCGCGCCACGACGAGCGGGCCGGAGAGCGAGAGACGGGTCTTGACCGGGTACTTCGTCAGCTCGGCCAGGATGTCGTCCATCGGCTGGTTCAGGTCGATGCGGACGACGTCGCCGGCCTCGTCCAAGTGCTCGTCCGTGGTCTCCGGCAGGAACCGCGCCGGGTCCGTCTCCAGCTGCTCCAGGAACACGCCCTCGGCGGTGATCTTCGCGACGGCCTGGCGGTCGGCCGAGCAGGACACGGCGATGGCGACCGGGCAGGACGCGCCGTGGCGGGGCAGGCGCACCACGCGCACGTCGTGGCAGAAGTACTTGCCGCCGAACTGCGCGCCGATGCCGATCTTCTGGGTCAGCTCGAAGACCTTCTCCTCCAGCTCCTTGTCCCGGAAGCCGTGGCCGAGCTCGGAGCCCTCGGAGGGGATCTCGTCCAGGTAGTGCGCGGAGGCGTACTTCGCGGTCTTCAGCGCGTACTCGGCGCTCGTGCCGCCGACGACGATCGCCAGGTGGTACGGCGGGCAGGCGGCCGTACCGAGCGAACGGATCTTCTCCTCCAGGAACTTCATCATGGAGGCCTCGTTCAGGACGGCCTTCGTCTCCTGGTACAGGAAGGACTTGTTGGCGGAGCCGCCGCCCTTCGCCATGAACAGGAACTTGTAGGCACCGCCGTCGGTGGCGTACAGCTCGATCTGCGCCGGCAGGTTCGAGCCGGTGTTCTTCTCGTCCCACATGGTCAGCGGGGCCATCTGCGAGTAGCGCAGGTTCAGGTTCTTGTACGCGTCGTAGATGCCGCGCGAGAGGGCGGCCTCGTCGCCGCCCTCGGTGAGCACGTTCTGCCCGCGCTTGCCCATGACGATCGCCGTGCCGGTGTCCTGGCACATGGGGAGCACGCCCGCGGCCGCGATGTTCGCGTTCTTCAGCAGGTCCAGCGCGACGAACTTGTCGTTGCTCGACGCCTCGGGGTCGTCGATGATGCGGCGCAGCTGGGCGAGGTGCGCCGGGCGCAGGTAGTGCTGGATGTCGTGGATGGCCTCCGCGGCGAGCTTGCGCAGCGCCTCCGGCTCCACCTTGAGGAACGTGCGCCCGTCGGCCTCGAAGGTGGAGACACCCTCGGAGGTCACCAGCCGGTACGGGGTGGTGTCCTCTCCCTGGGGGAGCAGATCGGTGTACGCGAACTCAGGCATCTCGCCCATTCCTCACTCGACAGACAGCGTTCGGGGCCAACCCCTTGGTCCGCCTCGGGCGCGCCCCCTCGGCTCGTTCGCCGGAGGCATGCCGTCATCGGCAGCGTCCACCAGCGTAGAACCTGGCGCGGACGCCGAGGCTGTGAGGTAAGGCTCAGTTCGGACGCCGGACCGTCCGCCCCGGCGGAGCGGCGGGTTTCGGGTGGACGGCGGCCGAGGGGTAGTCGCGATCTATCGCGTTTGGGTACGCTGTCGCCGTGGACCTTCAAAAGAGCCCCGACGCGAGTGCCGCCACGGTGGCGAAGCCTGCCGAGCTGCGCGCCTCCGACGCCGACCGCGACCGGATCACCGACATCCTGCGCGAGGCCCTGGCCGAGGGGCGCCTGACCCCGGAGGAGCACGCCGAGCGGGTCGAGGGCGTGCTGGCCACCAAGACGGTGGGCGAGCTCGACCGCTTCGTCCAGGACCTTCCCGCCGCCCACACCGGCCGCGCGACCTCCGCGTACGTCTCCGCGCCCAACCGCCCCGCCCTGGGCGCGATCCCGGCGGAGGCCGACGAGAACGTGGTGGCGGTCTTCAGCTCCGCCGTCCGCAAGGGCCGCTGGCGGGCGGGCCGGCGCATCCACGCGTACTCGGTCTTCGGCAACGTCGAGATCGACCTGAGCGAGGCGATCTTCGAGTACCAGCAGGTCGTGATCAAGGCGATCTCGGTCTTCGGCAACGTCGAGATCTTCGTCCCGGAGAACGTCTCGCTGCGCGGCAGCGGCGGCGGGGTGCTCGGCAACTTCGAGGTGGACACGCTGGATTCGGGCGACCCCGACGCACCCGTGGTCTACATCGACGGTCTCGCCGTCCTGGGGAACGTCGAGGCGCGGCCCAAGCGCGGCAAGCTCATCGCGGACATCCTCGACCGGGTCACGAGCCGGGTGAACGAGCGGGTGGCGGACCGGCTGGACCGGAGTTTGCGCAAGCACCTCGGTCATTGACGCTCGTGAAGGCACGGGCGACGGACGCGGGTCCGTCCGGCTCCGGACGATCGATCACGCGTGAGAACGGCCGGGCTTCGGCACGCAGTGCATAGGCGCGCGCACAGCGGGTAGGGCTTGCTGCATCGTCTCTTGGAGGGCGCTGCGGAACTTCCGCGGTGCCCGGCACGCTTGCGAAGCCGTCGTCAGGAGTAGACCGTGCTGCAACCGCCGCGTCAGTCCCTGCAGGTAGCTGCCGTACCGGCCCAGCGGGAGCCCGTGCGGGACAGGGATCAGGAAGCGCCATGGCACACGGAGGCGGTGTGCAGGCGTGACGAAGCCGGCCTGTTCTTCGCGCCGTCCAAGGAGCCGACCGC
>NZ_KZ626955.1 GCF_002911015.1 Streptomyces populi | reverse complement strand
GCACGTGGACGACGGCCGGGCGGCCGTTCACCTCGTACGGGCGCTCGCCGCAGTCGGTGAGGGTCAGCGTCATGCCGCGCAGGCCCATCGCCGCGTCGACGGGTCCGGCTTCGAGGCGCAGGCCGGACGGCGGACAGGGGCCCGGCCGCGTCGGCGCGGTCCTCGACGGCTCGGGCACCTCGATGACGAGGGAGCCGTCGGTGGAGGTCCCGGACGGGTCCGGGAGGTGGGCGGCGTCGGTCCCGACCACGCTCGGGACGGGGTCCGGGACGGCGGTCCGCCCGGGGTCGCGCTCACGGTCGATCTCGGCGGACAGGCCGCACGCGCCGGTGGCCGCCGCGAGCAGGCAGGCGAGCAGGACCGTGCGCACCGTCCTCGTCCGGAGGGCGGCGGCACCGCGCGGAGCGCCGCGCGCGGGTAAGGAGACGGTAGGGACTTCGGACCGGGCCGGAGGTCCGGCCGGGGCCGCCGCGCCGGTCCGTCGCCGCTTCGTCGCGATCATGGGCCGATCATGGCACGGAAGCCTCGCGACGGGCATGGCCGCGCGGGGACCCGTGCTCGCCCCGAGGGCCGACTCACTTACGTGCGGGGCCAGTTGGGGGCACCCACGGTCAGGCGGCCAGGGCGGCCGAGCGGTCGGGGCAGACTGTCCGACACCCTCGGATCCCGGTACGGATCGAGCTCGATGCGATGCGATACGGAGAAAGCGGCGATCGCCGGGACGAATGAATCGGACATCTTGCCGCACCCTCAGTCAATCGGCGCCAAGGTGAGTCACCGTCATCACACGGGCATGACGGTGGCCGACCCTTCCGCACCACGTCACCTCATGTGACACTGGCATCCCGTCCGCAGTGCGGACCTCCTCCGCACCATCCCCCACGAGAAGTGCGCTTTGGGTTCTCTTCCTCTGCCGCTCGCGCTCGCCGCGCGCCTGCTGCCGGTCGCTCTGCTCGCCTCGGCGGGCTGGGCCCTGGCCACGGGCCCGTCCGAAGCGACCCCCAATGCCGAGGACAAATCGACGCAAAAACAGACACCCGACTCACCGTCGGCCCCTTCGGCCTCCGCCGCCGTCAAGACGTTCGCCGCGTCACCCGCCCCCTGCGGCGGCATCCAGGTCGCGACGATCAAGTCCCTGGTGCCCGGCGCCAAGACGGCCGGCCAGGAGATCGCCTCCACCGACAAGGCGGTGCGCCGCACCTGCTCGTGGAACGCGCTGAAGGGCTTCGACTACCGCTGGCTCGACGTCTCGTACGAGATCAAGGACTCGGACGCCGCCGCGGAGAAGGCCTACAAGGACCGCGTCGCCGACAAGAGCGGCGGCGGGGCGGTGCCGGGCGTGGGCGACGAGGCCTACTCCGTGGTCAACCTCAGCACGGAGGACAAGCAGGAGACCCGCGAGGGCGTGGTGATCGTCCGGGCGTCCAACGCACTGGTGGTCGTCACCTACAACGGCAGCGACTTCGAGACCAAGAAGGCGCCCGACACGGAAGAGATCAACAAGGGCGCCATCAAGGCGGCCAAGGAGGCGACGGCCACGCTGAAGGGCGGCCAGAAGAGCTGACCGCCCTCCGCCCGCCGCGGTCAGGCCGCGACCGCGGCCTTTCCGCGTGACAGCATCAGGACGAGGTACAGCACCATCGACGTGCCGAGGCCGACCGCCCATCCGTAGTCGGCGAGCGGCTCCAGCGCCGGGACGGGCCGCCCGTCGATCAGGGGGTGGAAGTCCGCCCCTCCGACGGCCAGGACGCCGCCGGTGACGAAGGCGGCCACGGCCCGCCAGTTCCAGCCGCCGTCGTACCAGTACCGGCCGCCCGTGCGGTACAGGTCGGCGAGGTCGAGTCTCGTGCGGCGCAGGATCCAGTAGTCGGCGATGAGGATGCCGGCGACCGTCCCCAGCAGACCGCCGACCAGCCCGAGCCAGGTGAAGATGTAGCCCTGCGGGTCGGCGTAGAGCTTCCACGGGAAGATCAGCACACCGAGGACGCAGGTGGCGAGCGCGCCGGTCCGGAAGTCGATCTTCCGTGGGGCGATGTTGGAGAAGTCGAAGGCCGGGGAGACCAGGTTCGCCGCGATGTTCACGGACAGCGTCGCGACCAGCACGGTGACCAGCGCGAAGACGATGCCGGCGACGTTGTCCGTCTTGGCGGCGAGCTGGACCGGGTCCCAGATCGCCTCGCCGTACACGGCCTGCGAGCCCGAGGTGACCATGACGGACAGGAAGGCGAAGAGCGTCATGGTGGTGGGCAGCCCCAGGGCCTGTCCGACCGTCTGCGCCCTCTGGCTCCTTCCGTACCGGGTGAAGTCCGGGATGTTCAGCGACAGGGTGGACCAGAAGCCGATCATGCCCATCAGCGAGGGCCAGAACAGCTTCCAGAAGTCCCCTCCCCAGCCGAGCTTCGACGGCTGGTCGAGCAGCGGCCCGAAGCCGCCGGCCTTGTCGCTCATCCACCACAGCATCACGCCGGCGCCCACGAGCACGAAGGGCGCGGCCCAGTTCTCGAACCGACGGATCGTCTCCATCCCCCGGTAGATGATGGCGACCTGGAGCGCCCAGAAGACCGCGAACGACAGCCACATGGTCCAGGCGTGGCCGCCGACCTCGGAGGCGTTCCGCCAGCCGTCGCCGAAGAGCTTGCCCGCGAGGAAGTAGATCGCCTCGCCGCCGATCCAGGTCTGGATGCCGAACCAGCCGCACGCCACCAACGCCCGTACGACGGCGGGGAGGTTGGCCCCGCGGACCCCGAAGGAGGCGCGGGCGAAGACCGGGAAGGGGATGCCGTACTTCGGTCCCGCGTGCCCGGTGAGCAGCATCGGGACCAGCACGATCAGGTTGGCGAGCGCGATGGTGAGGACGGCCTGCTTCCAGTCCATGCCGACGGCGATCAGGCCCGAGGCCAGTGTCCAGGAAGCGGTGTTGTGGGCCATGCCGACCCACAGGGCCGAGAAGTTGTACGTGGTCCAGGTGCGCCGTTCGACCGGAACCGGGAGCAGGTCGTCGTTGGCGTAGGGACCGGTGGGGGCGGGCGCGTCGGGCGCGATCTCCACCCGGCCGTCGGGGAGCGTGACCTGTCCGGCGGGCGGGCCGCCCGGGGAGGCTATTTCTGTCATGAGCAGGCCAATCAATGAGGAGTGACGGGAAAGGCCGTGCGGGGACGACTCGGGGGGTGCGCGCGGTGCGCCCTGATCCCCTTCCCGGGACGGCGGGAAGGGGAGACTGAGGGGTCGGACTTCGGCTACCGACCGTTGACGGCGGGGATGACCCGCGTTCCGTACGCGTCGATCGTGGTCTCCTGGGCGTCGTGCATGTCGTAGACCGCGAACTGGTCGACGCCCAGGGCGCGCAGGGCGTTCAGCTTCTCGACGTGCCGCTCGGCGGTGCCGATCAGACAGAACCGGTCGACGATCTCGTCCGGCACGAACGCGGTGTCGGGGTTGTCGGCGCGTCCGTGGTGGGAGTAGTCGTAGCCCTCACGGGCCTTGATGTACTCGGTGAGTTCGTCGGGAACGGCGGCCGAGTGCTCGCCGTACTTGGCGACCAGGTCGGCGACGTGGTTGCCGACCATGCCACCGAACCAGCGGCACTGCTCGCGCGCGTGGGCCAGTGCCCCGGGCGAGTCGTCCTCGGTGACGTACGCGGGCGCGGCCACGCAGATCTTCACCTCGGACGGGTCGCGCCCGACACCGGCCGCCGCGTCCTTCACGGCCTTGACCATGTACTCGGTGAGGTAGAGGTCGGCGAGCTGGAGGATGAACCCGTCGGCCTCCTCGCCGGTCATCTTCAGCGCCTTCGGGCCGTACGCGGCCATCCAGACCGGCAGTTCGGCCCCGGGCCGGACCCAGGGGAACTTGACGACCGTACCGCCGAGGTCGGCCTCCTCGCCCCGGCCGAGGGCTCGGATGACCTTCATCGCGCCGCTGATCCGGGCCAGGGTGTTGGGCTTGCGTCCGGCGACGCGCATCGCCGAGTCGCCGCGCCCGATCCCGCACACCGTGCGGTTGCCGTACATGTCGTTGAGCGTCGCGAAGGTGGAGGCCGTGACCTCCCAGGTGCGGGTGCCCGGGTTGGTGACCATCGGGCCGACCGTCAGTTTCTCGGTGTTGGCGAGGATCTGACTGTAGATCACGAAGGGTTCCTGCCACAGCACGGCCGAGTCGAAGGTCCAGCCGTACGTGAAGCCGTTGGCCTCGGCGCGCTTCATCAGGTCGATGACACGGGAGGCCGGGGGGTCTGTCTGTAGGACGAGTCCGAAGTCCATGGCGCCACTCCTGGTCGCTCAGAGAAGGTACTGACAGGTGGAACGGGGGGTGTAGACGCCGTGGCCCGCGCGTCCGGTGAACTCCCGGTCGGTGATGACCGCCTCGCCGCGGGAGAGGACGGTCTCGACCCGTCCGGTCACGCGCCTGCCCTCGTACGCCGAGTAGTCGACGTTCATGTGGTGGGTCTCGGCGGACAGGGTCTGCTCGGCGCCCGGGTCGTAGATGACGACGTCGGCGTCGGCGCCGGGGGCGATGGTCCCCTTCTTCGGGTACAGGCCGAACATCCGGGCCGGGGTGGCGCAGGCGATCTCGATCCAGCGGCGCCGCGAGATGTGCCCGTCGACGACCGCCTGGTGGAGCAGGTCCATGCGGTTCTCGACGCCGGGAAGGCCGTTGGGGATCTTGGAGAAGTCGCCGCGGCCCAGTTCCTTCTGGCCGGTGAAGCAGAACGGGCAGTGGTCCGTGGAGACGACCTGGAGGTCGTTGGTGCGCAGGCCGCGCCACAGGGCCGCCTGGTGCTCCTTGGGACGAAGGGGCGTGCTGCACACGTACTTCGCGCCCTCGAAGTCCGGTTCGGCGAGGTTGTCGGTCGACAGGAACAGGTACTGGGGGCAGGTCTCGCCGAAGACGTTCAGTCCCTCGTCGCGCGCCCGGGTGAGTTCGGCGACGGCCTCGGCCGCCGAGACGTGCACGACGTAGAGCGGGGCGCCCGCGACCTGGGCGAGCCTGATGGCGCGGTGGGTGGCCTCGGCCTCCAGGAGCGCCTTGCGCACCTCCCCGTGGAAGCGCGGGTCGGTCTCGCCGCGGGCCAGCGCCTGTTCGACGAGCACGTCGATCGCGATGCCGTTCTCGGCGTGCATCATGATGAGCCCGCCGTTCTCGGCGGAGCGCTGCATGGCGCGCAGGATCTGGCCGTCGTCGCTGTAGAAGACGCCCGGATAGGCCATGAACTGCTTGAAGGAGGTGACGCCCTCCTCGACCAGCAGGTCCATCTCCTTGAGCGTGTCCTGGTTCACGTCGGAGACGATCATGTGGAAGCCGTAGTCGATGGCGCAGTTGCCGTCCGCCTTGGCGTTCCAGGCGTCGAGGCCCTCGCGCAGGGAGCGGCCGACGCTCTGGACGGCGAAGTCGACGATGGTGGTGGTGCCGCCCCAGGCGGCGGCCCGGGTACCGGTCTCGAAGGTGTCCGAGGCGAAGGTGCCGCCGAAGGGCAGTTCCATGTGGGTGTGGGCGTCGACACCGCCCGGGATCACGTACTTGCCGGTGGCGTCCAGGACGCGCTCGGCCGTCCACGACTCGGCCGCGGGCGCGCCCGTCGCGGCGAGGGCGGCGATCCTGCCGTCCTCGATCAGGACGTCGGCGTGGATCTCGTCGGACGCGGTGATGACGAGACCACCCCGGATGACGGTACGGCTCATGCTCCCTCTCCTTCCGGTCGTGCGTGCGCTGAGGGGGTTGCGAGGCTGTCGGGGGCTCCGGCCGGCGGGCCGCCGGTGCCGAAGCCCGTGGGGCGGTTCACGGGACGGCCCGTGCCGGGTGCCGTGCCACGGGCCGGGTGCTCGGACCACCGGACCCGCGGCACGGACGGCCGGCGCACCGGGCCCGGACGGTCAGGGCGCGGTCAGCGGCCCGTAGGCGCCCGGGGCGCGGTCGCGGTAGAACTGCCACCGGTCGCGGACCTCGCGGAGCCTGGCCATGTCCAGGTCGCGGACGACGAGTTCGCTCTCCTTGTCGCTCGCCACCTCGCCGACGAACTGGGCCTCGGGGTCCACGAAGTACGAGGTCCCGTAGAAGTCGTTGTCGCCGTACTCCTCCTGCCCGACGCGGTTGATCGCACCGACGAAGTACTCGTTGGCGACGGCCGCCGCGGGCTGTTCCAGCTGCCAGAGGTAGCCGGACAGGCCGCGGGAGGTGGCCGACGGGTTGAAGACGATCTCCGCACCCGCGAGACCGAGCGCCCGCCAGCCCTCCGGGAAGTGCCGGTCGTAGCAGATGTAGACCCCGATCCGGCCGACGGCCGTGTCGAAGACGGGCCAGCCGGAGTTGCCGGGACGGAAGTAGAACTTCTCCCAGAACCCCGGGACTTGGGGAATGTGGGTCTTGCGGTACTTGCCCAGGTAGGAGCCGTCGGCGTCGATCACGGCCGCCGTGTTGTAGAGGACGCCGGGCTGTTCCTCCTCGTACATCGGCAGCACCAGGACGAGGCCCAGTTCCCTCGCCAGCGCCTGGAAGCGCCGGACGATCGGACCCTCGGGGATCTGCTCGGCGTACGCGTAGAACTCCTTGTCCTGGACCTGGCAGAAATACGGTCCGTAGAACAGCTCCTGGAAGCACAGGACTTGAGCACCCTGCGCGGCCGCGTCGCGGGCCGCCTGCTCGTGGACCTGGATCATCGATTCCTTGTCGCCGGTCCATGCGGTCTGGAAGACGGCGGCGCGGATCACTCTGCTCATCGGGACCTCCGGTCGCTCGGTGTCCGAGGAGACTAGAAAGGCCCGGACGGCACTTTGAGTTGCACCGTGTCACGTCCGAAGTGCTGTGCCGTTCCACGGTGTCACCTCCGTGCTCCGCCGTGTTGCGCCTGAGTGGTCGTGTGTTTCGACGCCGTTGCCCGCCGGGTCGGCACCGCTTCCGCGGGCCCTCGTGTCACCGTCGCTGCGCGTCGTGCGCGAGCAGGGCGATGTGGACGGAGGCGGCCTGTTCGAAGTCGTCGAGGTCGATGCCGAGGCGCTCCTGTATGACCTCCAGACGGCGGTAGAGCGCGGGGCGGCTGACGTGATGGAGCTGCGCGGTGCGCGACTTGTTGCGGCCGGTGGCGAGGTAGGTCCGCAGGACGGGCAGCAGCCGCGGGTCCGCCCGCGGCCCGCAGAGCAGCCCGTCGAGTTCGCGTTCCGCGAAGGACTGGACGTGCGGGTCGTCCCGGAGCAGCCGGACCAGGCCGCGCAGATGGACGTCCCGCAGCCGGACCAGCGCGGGCCGGTCCTCGTCGTCGGGGGTGTCGGCGGCGGCCTCGGCGACATGGAGGGCCTCACGCAGTCCGGAGGGCACGTCGTCCCAGGCGGTACGGGGTCCGGCGGCGGCCACGGTGGCGGGGACGCCGGTCTCGTGCCGCAGCCGCAGGGCGAAGTGTTCGGCCAGTGCCTCCGCGTCCTGGTCGCGCGGGAGGCTGAGCAGCACGGCGGTGGCCCCGTCGGACAGTTCGGCGACGAGCCCCGACAGTCCCAGCAGCCGGAGCACCCGGTCGAGCCGGGCGGGGTCGCCGCCCCGTACGACGAGCGGCACGAAGGTGCGGCGGTTCACGGGCAGTCCGGCGGCGCGCGCCCGCGGCAGGAGCTGGCGGGCCGGTACGACCCCGCTCACCAGGTCGGTGAGCAGGCCCTGCGCGGACTCCTCCTCCCAGGAGTGGGCGGGGCCGCCGAGCATGCGGTGCAGGACCAGGGCCTCGGCGGCGCGGTCGGCGAGCAGCCGCCCGGTCGCCGCGTCGCCCCGGTGTCCGCACAGCACGATGCGGCCCCATCTCTCCCCGCGTCCGCCCAGTTCGGCGCGGATCCATCCGTCGCCCTGGTTGCCTCCCGCCTGGCGGGCGATGCGGTCCCAGTCGCGCAGGACGTCGTCGACGGCGGAGCGTTCGCCCGCGGTGGCGAGGACCCGGTGGGCGAGGTTGGTGACGACGACGGGGCAGGCGGCGTGCACGGCGATCTCGTCGAGCAGGTGCTGGAGCGGGGCACCGGTGGTGATCAGAGCGGTGAGCGCGGTGCGTACGGCCTCGGAGAGGCTCACCGCCGCGAACTTGTGCCGTACCAGCCGGGACTGGACCTCCTCCGTCAGCTCGGCGAAGGGGAACGGACGGTGGAGCACCACCATCGGCAGTCCGCAGCGTTCGGCGGCCCGGCGCATCACGTCCGGGGGTGCCGGGAAGGCCCGGCCGAGCCCGAGGACGACGGCCGCGGCCTCGGCGCGGTGCAGCGAGCGGATGTACTCGGCCTGGGCATCGGGGTCGCCCGCGAGCAACACCCCTGTGGTGAGGACCATTTCGCCGCCGCTGAGCATGACGCCCACGTCGGCGGCCTCGGCGACGTGCACCCAGCGGACGGACCGGTCGAGGTGGCCGGCGCCGGCCACCACCTCGGGCTCTCCGGCGAGCACCCGGTCCAGGGCGAGGACCTGGCGTACCGAGAGAGCGGGTCCCAGGGCGGTGGTCATGACGGCTTTCCCCTTTGTCCGTGGCTCGGTTCGCCTCCGGAGCGCCGCGGCCGGCCCCGGGGACCCATCGCGCACCCGGACTTCCGGGTCCTCGCGCGCCGGGTCCCCGGCACCACCGCCCCTTCGGCTCACCCGCCCTTGCTCATCTGCTACTGGGCCCGCCTCAGGGCGTGTTCCAGGATCGACGCGCCCTCCTCCGCCTCCGCGACGGTGAGGGAGAGCGGCGGGGCGATGCGCAGCACGCTGGTGTCGTGGCCGCCGCCCTTGCCGATCAACAGGCCTTCCTCGCGGGCCGCTTCGAGCACCGCCGCGGCCGCCCGGGGGTTCGCGCGGTCGGTACCGGGCTCCACCAGTTCGACGCCGATCATCAGTCCGCGCCCGCGCACCTCGCGCACCCCGCCGAACTGCGCGGCGACCGCGCGGAGCCGTTCGACGAGCAGGCCGCCGACGCGCCGGGCGTTGCCCTGGAGGTCGTGTTCGAGGAGGTAGGTGAGGTTCGCGAGTCCCGCCGCCATCGTGACCGGCGAACCGCCGAAGGTCGAGATGGAGTTGGAGTCGAGACAGTTCATGATCTCGGCGCGGGCGACGACTCCGCCGATGGACATGCCGTTGCCGATGCCCTTGGCGAAGGTCAGCATGTCGGGCGGCCCGGAGGCGGCGTGGGCCCCCCAGCCCCAGAAGTGCTCACCGGTGCGGCCCCAGCCGGTCTGCACCTCGTCGGAGATCCACAGGACGCCGTGCTGCTGGAGCACCTCCCGGAAGGCGGCGTACAGGCCGTCGGGCGGCGCGGTGAAGCCGCCGACGCCCTGGATCGGTTCGGCGATCAGCGCGGCGGGCGGGCGGACGTGGCCGAGCAGGTCCTTGAGGTCCTCGACGCAGGCGTCGATGAACGCGGCGTCGTCGAGGTCGGCGTAGGGACCGCGGGTGCGGACGCCGCCGTGCACGTACAGCGTCTGGAGCGGCGACAGGGAGGTGGGCGACCAGCCCTTGTTGCCGGTGATCCCGACCGCGCTGAACGACCGTCCGTGGTAGCTGTTGCGCATGGCGAGGATCTGGTTGCTGCGCCGGTACGCCGTGGCGAGCAGCAGGGCCGTGTCGTTGGCCTCGGTCCCGGAGGTGGTGAAGAAGACGCGGGCGTCGGGGATGCCGGACAACTGGGCGACGCGCTCGGCGAGTTCGACCATCGGCCGGTTGAGGTAGAGCGTCGAGGAGTGGATGATCCGGCCGGCCTGCTCGCTGACGGCCTTCGTCACCTCGGGCAGGGCGTGCGCGGTCATCGTGGTGAGGATGCCGCCGAAGAAGTCGAGGTACTTGTTGCCCTTGGCGTCCCAGACGTGCCGTCCCTCGCCGTGGGTGATCTCGATCGGGTCCTCGTAGTAGAGGGCGAGCCAGTCCGGCAGGACGGCCTGGTGGCGGGTGTACAGGTCGGTCATGGCCGCACCAGCCCTTCGTAGGCGTCGGGGCGCCGGTCGCGGTAGAACGCCCACTGTTGCCGTACTTCCTCGATGAGGCCGAAGTCCAGGTCCCGGACGACGAGTTCCTCGGTCTTGTCGTTCGCCGTCCCCCCGACGAACTGTCCGCGCGGGTCGACGAAGTACGAGGTTCCGTAGAAGTCGTTGTCGCCGTACTCCTCCTGCCCGACCCGGTTGATCGCGGCGATGAAGTACTCGTTGGCGACGGCCGCCGCGGGCTGTTCGAGCTGCCAGAGGTAGGCGGACAGGCCGCGGGAGGTGGCGGAGGGGTTGTACACGAGCTGGGCGCCGTTCAGGCCGAGCTGGCGCCAGCCCTCGGGGAAGTGCCGGTCGTAGCAGATGTAGACCCCGACCCGGCCGACGGCCGTGTCGAAGACGGGCCAGCCGAGGTTGCCGGGCTTGAAGTAGTACTTCTCCCAGAACCCTTTCACCTGCGGGATGTGGTGCTTGCGGTACTTGCCGAGGTAGGTGCCGTCGGCGTCGATCACGGCCGCGGTGTTGTAGTAGAAGCCGGACTGCTCGACCTCGAAAACGGGTACGACGATCACCATGCCGGTCTCGCGCGCGAGCTCCTGCATACGGGTGACGGTGGGCCCGTCGGGGACCGGCTCCGCCCAGGCGTAGTGCTCCGGCTCCTGGACCTGGCAGAAGTAGGGGGCGTTGAAGACTTCCTGGAACCCGATGACCTTGGCGCCCTGCCGGGCCGCCTCACGGGCGTGTTCCTCGTGTTTGGCGACCATGGATGCGGTGTCGCCGGTCCAGGTGGCCTGGACCAGGGCGGCACGTACGACGTTGCCCATGAGCTGCTCCTTCGACGGGACGTCAGAGAGCCTCTACGCCCGTAGACAAAGGCTGTAGAGGCTCGAACGTAAGCCCCCCGGACAGCCTTGCCAAGACCATCGTCGTCAACCCTCTGAGTCGATCACGTTTCTGACCCTCCCGGGTGAGTGACGTGGCCGGTGGAGCCGGAGATACAGCCGATCGGGGGACCGGGGGCGGCCGGCTCCCGCGGGCGCGCCGCCGTCCGCGAGCGGGTGCGGGCGGGCGGGGGCGCGGGAGCCGGGGAAGGGCGGGCACCGCCGGGTGGCGCGGCCCTCCCGCCGGGCGGAGGGTCACACCGTGAACCCGGCGACCCGCAAGGCGTGGACCAGGTCCCACAGGCACGCGTCGGACACCCCCCGGGCCGCCCGCAGGAGGAGCGGCACGAGGCGCTCCGGGTCCGCCTCGGCGCTCCGCGCGGCCTCCTCCGGGGTGCGCACGCGGACGTACGCGTCGAGGAGGGCGTCGATCTCGCGTTCGCGGCCCTCCCCGGCGAGGCCGAGCACGGCGTCACCTATCTCGGGCGCGGGCCGGGTGACGCCCTGGCGCAGCAGTTGCCGGCCGTCGGAGGTGCGGCCGGCCGCGGTGAGCGCGTCGGCCGCGGCGACCAGCCGGCCGGCGGGCAGCGAGGCCGCCTCCCAGAGCAGGGTGGCCCAGTCCGCGTCGAGACCGGCGTGGTGCAGTGCGGTGGCGAGCAGGGGAAAGCGGGCGGGGGGCCAGTACGCCGCCTCGACCAGCAGGGCGTGCGCCTCGCCGCTGCGGCCTTCGCCCCGCAGCCGGGTGAGCGCCGCGGCGGTCGCCGCGGTGAGCTGCCACGCCTCCTCGTCCGGCGGCTCCGGCTCCGCCGTCGTGTGCGGGCGCACGGGTTCCTCGGCGGCCCCCGCGAAACGTGCGCCCCGGGGTGTCCGCCCGCCCTGCGCGGAGGGGGCGGGCAGTACGGGCACCGTCTCCGGTACGACCGCGGGTGCCACGTCCGACTCGACCATCCCGGCGAAGCGGGCGCTGCCCCTGCGGCGCCGCTTGGACCGTCTCGCCGGTTCCGGTTCCGGGCCGGGGCTGGATCCGGGGCCGGGGCTGGGTCCAGGGCCCGGAGCCGGTCCAGGGCCCGGAGCCGGTCCAGGGCCGGGGCCCGGGGTGTGGGCTGGAGACGGGCGCGCGCCGGTGTCGCGCGCATCCGGCTCCGCGCCGAAGTACGCGCCGGACGTACCCGTCTCCCGGTCGCGCGGGGCACCTCCTCCCGCCGGGTGCCGTCCGCGCAGGTGGCCTCCCGAGGGGTCCGCCCGGCTCTCCGGGTGAGGCGCTCCCGCGTCCCCTCCGGCCGCCGGAGCCGGGAAGCCCGGCGCGCTCCACGCACGGGCCCGCAGGGTGCGGTGGTCGACCTCGTCCATGCGGTGGCGCAGTTCGGCGCAGCGCGCGGTGGCCCGTTCGTGATCGTCCTGCGCCCAGGCGATGTCCAGGCGGACCGCCTCGGCCTCCTCCCGGGAAGCGGCCGAGCGGAGCCGCCCGCTCAGTTCGGCCTGGCGTTCAAGGGCGTAGCGCTGTTCGCGCAGCATGACGTCCAAGCGGTCGCCGAGGGCGTCCCTGCCGCCCGGACGGGCGTCGTACGCGGCCAGCGAGGCCCCGTGCAGCGTCCGGGCCCGTGCCGTCTCCTGGGCGGCGGCACGCTCCCCGTACCGCGCGAAGACGTCCTGGAGAAGCGCCTCGACGACGTCCCAGGGCGGCACCTCCCGGCCCTCGAGGCACGCTCGCATCCCGTCGGGGTCCCGTCGCCAGAAGACCCCGCACCAGCCGTCGCCCGGGTCGAGCCGCTCCACCAGCCCGTTCAGGTACCGCGCGAACTCCAGCACCCGCTCCGGGAGTTGTCCTACATTCATCACCCAACTCCCCGCCCGCCGTGAGCACTTCGACCCGACAGGAAACACCAGTCGTGTTACGTACCGACTACGGGGAGTTTTCGTCGCGGACGCGGGGCGCTCGCCGAGGGGCGCACCGGCGCACGCCGGTCGGACACCCATCCGGGCACGCGCCCTGACGTGCGCCCGGGTACGCCCGACCGGTACTCGGGCGCGCACCGGACGCGGCCCGTGCGCGCCGGCCCCGTGCGCACCGGCCCCGCACGGGCCCGGGCCGGAGAGGCGGCCCCACCCTCACCCTCAGATGCGGCACGCCTCCCCCGCCGCCGTGCGGGGCAGCACGAGCCGGATGAGGGCCGCGACGCCTTCGTCGTCGTTGCTGGGCAGCACGATGTCGGCGGCCCGCAGGGTGTCCTCGTGGGCGTTGGCCACGGCGGCGGCGAGCCCGGCCGCGCGCAGCATCGGGATGTCGTCGGGCATGTCACCGACGGCGGCGGTGTGTTCCAGCGGGAGTCCGCGCCGCTCGGCGAGCGAGCGCAGCGCCTCCCCCTTGTCGACGCCGGGGGCGGACAGTTCGAGGAAGTCACCGGCGGATCTCGTGATCACCACGCGGTCACCGACGACCGAGGTGATCACTGCGGCCAGTTCGTCCACGAGCAGCATCGGATGGGCGGCGAGGATCTTGACCACCGGGTCCGCGTCCACCGGCGCGGACCCGCCCTCCGCCGCCGCACGGCTCCAGGCGTCCGGCACCAGTCGCACGAAGTCCGCCTCCAGGCGGAGTCCGGACACGGAGTCGACCCCCAGCGCGACCCCGGGCACCGCGTCCCGGACCGCGCGCAGGATCCCCGCCGCGTCGCCGGGGCCGAACCCCCGGCAGTCCAGCAGCCGGCCCGACCCGGCGTCCACGGTCACCGCGCCGTTGCCGCACACCACGGGGCCGGTGAGTCCGTAGCGCCGGGCCAGGTCCAGGGTGTCGCGGACGGGCCGTCCGGTCACCCCCACCACGGCGACCTCGGCCCGTCCCGCCTCGGCGAGCGTGCTCAGGGTGCGTTCGCGGATGGCACCGGCCGAGTCGAGCAGGGTGCCGTCGAGATCGGTGCAGATGAGCCGTACGGCCGTGCGCGCACGGCGCCCACGCCGGGCCGTGGGCTCCACGGGGACGGAAAGCCGCGCCTCACCGGGCACCGGCCGCTTCGAAGTCGCCACGCCGGAGCGGGCGTTGGTGTTCGACATGGCCGGAGGCTAGTGACTACACGCGTAGACGAAAAGGAAATGCTCAATGAATTCAACAATTTCTCAGCGACGGCCGGACCGCGGGGACGCCGGGCGACACGGTCCGGGCGCACCGCGAGGCCGTCACCGGCTCGCGGGCCGCCGGGCCGTCGGGCCGCCACGAGGCCACCGCCAGGCCACGAACCCGTCAGGCCACCGGCACGGGCCCGTCCGGCCGCCGGCACGCGGACCCGTCAGGCCACCGGCACCAGCGCGCACCGCACGACGAGCTCGTCCATCGAGAGCCCGAGGGCCCGCGCCAGCGCCGCGACCGTGAAGAAGGCCGGTGTGGGCGCGCGCCCGGTCTCGATCTTGCGCAGGGTCTCCGCGGAGATCCCGGCCGCCCCGGCGACGTCCGCCATGCTGCGTCCGCCGCGGGCCTCGCGCAGCAGTTGCCCGAGCCGCTCGCCGCGTTCGCGCTCTTCCGGGGTCAGGGGGGTTCGCACCATGACACCATTCTAATACCGGTATAGTAATTGGCATGGTGGAACTGAAGACCGACACATCGATCGACGAGATGTACGCGGCCGGCCAGGTCGTGGGCAGGGCGCTCACGGCAGTGCGCGAGGCCGCGGACGTGGGCGTCTCCCTGCTGGAGCTGGACGAGGTGGCGCATCAGGTCCTGCGCGACGCGGGGGCCACGTCCCCCTTCCTCGGCTATCACCCCTCCTTCGCGCCCACGCCCTTCCCCGCGGTCGTCTGCGCCTCCGTGAACGAGGCGATCGTGCACGGCATCCCGACGGGCTACCGGCTGCGCGACGGCGACCTGGTCTCCATCGACTTCGGCGCCGAACTCGGCGGCTGGGTGGGCGACTCGGCGATCAGTTTCGTCGTGGGCGCGCCGCGCGCCGCCGACCTGCGGCTCGTGGAGACCGCGGAGCGGGCGCTGGCCGCGGGCATCGAGGCGGCCGTCGTCGGCAACCGCATCGGGGACATCGCGCACGCCATCGGCACGGTGTGCCGGACGGCCGGTTACGGCATCCCGGACGGCTTCGGCGGCCACGGCATCGGACGCCGGATGCACGAGGACCCGGGCGTCCCGAACGAGGGCCGCCCCGGCCGCGGCATGCCCCTGCGGCACGGCATGGTCCTCGCCATCGAGCCGATGCTCATCGGCGGCGGCACGGACGGCTACCACGCGGCCCCCGACGGCTGGACCCTGCGCACGAACGACGGCTCCCGGGCGGCGCACGCGGAGCACACGGTGGCCATCACGGACTCGGGTCCGCGCGTCCTGACGGCGCGCTGACCGCCCGGCCACCGCTTGCCGCGGGGCGCGGAACGCTCCCGCCCCGCGGCAAGCGGCCGGGTGCCCGCTAGGACGCGGGCCGCACGACCATGGCCGAGCCTCCACCGCGCCTGACCTTCTCGGCGGCGGCCAGCCACCTGCCGTCCGCGAGCCGCTGGACGCCCGTGGCCGCCCCGATCTCCGGGTTCGGCTTGAAGGAATGGCCGATGGCCTCGAGGCCGGCCCGCAACGGGCTGTCGTACAGGCCCGGTTCGAGCTCGGTCTGGGCGGCGTTGCGCTGGCTGGCACGCGGCGTGGCGATCGCGTCGACCAGCGGGAGCCCGCGGTCGACGAACTCGGTCAGGGTCTGCAGGACGGTCGTGACGATGCTCGCACCACCGGGCGAACCGAGCGCCACGACGGGCCTGTCGTGCCGGTCGAGGACGATGGTCGGCGAGATCGACGAGCGCGGGCGCTTCCCGGGACCCGGCAGATTGGGGTCGTGCACGGCCGGGTCGGCCGGGGCGAAGGAGAAGTCGGTCAGCTCGTTGTTGAGGAGGAATCCGCGGCCGGGGACGGTGATCCCGCTGCCGCCGGTCTGCTCGATGGTCAGCGTGTAGGCGACGACGTCGCCCCACTTGTCGGCCACCGTCAGATGGGTCGTGTTCTCTCCCTCGTACGTCGTCGGGGCGGCCGTCCCGGTGGCGCCGCAGGCGGCGGGGTGGTTCGGGTCGCCCGGCGCGAGCGGGCTCGTCAGCACCGCGTCGTCCTTGATCAGGCAGGCCCGGCCGTCGGCGTACCTCTGCGAGAGCAGCCCCTTGGTCGGCACGTCCTCGAACGCCGGGTCGCCCACCCAGCGGCCCCGGTCCGCGAAGGCGATCCGGCTCGCCTCGATGTAGTGGTGCAGGTACTGCGTCTCGCTCGCCTTCGAGAGGTCCGTCCGCTCCAGGATGTTGAGCGCCTCGCCGACGGTGGTGCCGCCGGAGGAGGAGGGCGCGATCGAGTAGACGTCCAGACCGCGGTACGACGTCCTGGTGGGCGCCTGCCGCTTCGCCCGGTAGGCCGCGAGGTCCTCCAGGGACAGCTTGCCGGGGCGTGCGTTGTAGCCGGAGGCCGGGTCCACGGGCGGCCTGTCGGCGGTGGCGACGATCTCCCGGCCCAGTTCTCCGGTGTAGAGCGCCCGGGCGCCCTTCCTGCCCAGCTCCTCGTACGTACGCGCCAGGTCGGGGTTCTTGAAGGTCGACCCGACGACCGGCAGGGCGCCGCCGGGCAGGAACAGCTTCGCGGTGTCGGGGAAGTTCGCGAACCGGGCCTGGTTCAGCTCGGTCTGCGAGCGGAACGTGGCGTCGACCGTGAACCCGGAGCGGGCGATGCGCTCGGCGGGCTTCAGGACGGCGCCGAGGCCTCTGCTCCCCCACGCGTCCAGCGCCGTCTGCCAGGTGGCGGGCGTGCCCGGTGTGCCCACGCTCAGCCCGCTGGTGACGGCGTCCGCGAAGGCGAGCGGCTTGCCGTTCTCCAGGAACAGCCCGGAGTCGGCGGTCAGGGGGGCCGTCTCCCGCCCGTCGATCGTGTGCACCGTACGGGACTTGGCGTCGTAGTAGACGAAGTAGCCGCCCCCGCCGATGCCGGACGAGTAGGGCTCGGTGACGCCGAGGGCCGCCGCGGTGGCGACGGCCGCGTCGACGGCGTTGCCGCCCTTCCTCAGGACCTCGATGCCCGCGGCGGAGGCGTCCGCGTCGACGCTCGCCACGGCGCCTCCGTACCCGACCGCGACGGGCACCTTCGCGGCGGGCTCTCTCGTGGCCGCGCCCGCCGTCGGCGCCCCGGGCGGGGCCGCCGCGCCCACCAGTGCCGCCGCGGCCGAAACCGCCAGGACCGTCAGATTCCGCGCAAGAGGGCGTCGCATCAATACCTCCAGTCAACAGCCGTCCGCGCAGCGTAACTTCACCGTCGTCACCGCGTCAGGCCCCCTCGAACACGGCTTCGTGGGCCCGCTAGCATGCGCGCACATGAATGACGACGTGCGCAACATCGTCCTCGGCGTCCTGGCCGCCGGCATCAGTGCCGCGCTCGGCTGGATCGCCCGGACCTACCTGTGGAAGCGCAAGCTCCGCCGCAAGCAGGCGTTCTTCGGGCTGCCCGACAACTCCGAGTCGCTCCTCGTGGTGAACCGCGAGGCGGGCGGTCCCGAGCTCACGGTGGTGCGCCACGACGTGTTCGCGCTCCTCGAACTGTCCGCGCTCATCAAGGACTGCGGGGCGCACGCCCAGGTCATCGCGCACGACGCGACACAGCAGGGCTTCGGCGAACGCACGGAGTTCTGCGTGGGCGGACCGGCGTCGAACCGGCGCATGGCCGCGCACCTACAGTCCCTGCTGCCCGGCGTGCAGGTCAACGTCGAGTCAGGACGGGGGCCCGACCGGGGCGCGTTCCAGATCGGCGGCGAGCGCTACCGCCTGGAGTCGGGCCAGGCCGAGTACGTGATCCTCGCCCGGCTGACCGCAGGTCAGAGCCGTGACGCGCGACCGGTGTTCCTCTTCTGCGGCCAGCGCGCGATCACCAACCAGGCGGCGACCCGGTACCTCGCCCGCAACCACACGCGCCTCGCCCGCAAGCACGGCGGCAACAGCTTCGTGCTGCTCCTGAAGGTCGTGAACTCCCAGGCGTACGGCCCCGATGTCGTCGAACTCGTCGCGGACGTCACCCGCGCCGCCCAGGCTCCGCTCCCGGTGCCGCCGGCACTGGACCCGGCGCCGGACGCGGCGTCCGACCCGGGCCAGGACGGGGAGGCCGCGCCGAAGCCGGCCGCGCCCCGGGCGCGTCGGCGTACGTGACACCCGGGTGCGCCCGGCTCCCGGCGCGCCCGGCTCTCCGCCCCCGACGGCCGGCCCGCGGGGCACCGCCTTTTCCCGGCCGGCCCCGCGGCACGGGCGGGCGAGATCCCGACAGGCAGAGATGAACACTTCAACAATCGTTACTCGCACGTAACTTACTGATGGGTTACTTCGAGTAAGGCCCCACGGTTACCGTCGGGTCACCCTTGCACTGACCAAGTGAGGAGTGACCCGTTGAAAAACGGTCGCAACCCCCTGCGCACATCCGCCACCGGCGCCCTCTCCGCCGCCCTGATCGCCACCGCGAGCCTGGGCCTGGCACCCGCCGCCCAAGCCGCCGGCAGCTCGGGCGGTGTCCGCTTCGTCGACATCGCCGGCGACGGCGGCACCATCCTCAAGGCCAACGTCACCACTCCCGCGGGGGCGGACGGCACCCGCTCCTACCCGCTCATCGTGCTGCCCACGAGCTGGGGCCTGCCGCAGGTCGAATACCTCGCACAGGCCCAGAAGCTCGCGAACTCCGGCTACGTGGTGGTCGGTTACAACGTCCGCGGGTTCTGGCAGTCGGGCGGCGAGATCGACGTCGCCGGCCCGAAGGACACCGCCGACGTGTCCAAGGTGATCGACTGGGCGCTCGCCAACACCCCCGCCGACGCCCGGAAGGTGGGCGTGGCGGGTGTCTCGTACGGGGCCGGGATCAGCCTGCTGGCCGCCGAGCACGACAAGCGCATCAAGGCGGTCGCGGCACTGAGCGGCTGGGCGGACCTGACCACGTCGATCTACTCCGGCCGCACCGAACACACCCAGGCGGCCGCCCTGCTGGACGGCGTCGGGCACATCGTGGGCCACCCCAGCGCCGAGACCCGGCAGGTGTTCGAGGACTTCTTCTCCGGGGACCTGTCGAAGGAACAGAATCTGCTCGACTGGGGGAAGAAACGTTCACCCGGAACGTACGTCGACCAGCTCGACAAGAACCGTCCCGCGGTCTTCATGGCCAACACCTGGGGCGACACGATCTTCTCGGCCAACCAGTACGCCAAGTTCTACGAGGAGCTGTCCGGGCCCAAGCGGCTGGAGTTCCGCCCCGGCGACCACGCCACCGCCGAGATCACCGGACTGTTCGGGCTCCCCAACGACGTCTGGACCGACACCGGCCGCTGGTTCGACCACTATCTGCGGGGCGAGGACAACGGCATCGACCGTGAACAGCCGGTACAGCTCAAGTCCCGCTCCACGGGCGGCTACGAGGGGTATCCGGACTGGAAGTCGGTCGGTGCCACCACGCGGAAGATCACCCTCGGGGGCAGCACCAGGATCCACACGAACGTCGACTCGGGCGCGGACGGCGGGGTCATCTTCCTGTCCAGCATCCTCGACCAGCTCACACGGATACCCCCGATGGCCTCGATCCCGCTGCTGCCGCGCTACTGGACCGCGGTGTGGCAGTCGGAGAAGTCCACGGACGTCCAGCGTGTACGAGGCACCGCCAGACTGCACACCACGGTCACCGGCACCAAGGAGAGCGGCACGTTCATCGCCTATCTCTACGACGTGGGCCCGCTCGGCATCGGCAAGCTGGTCAGCAACGCGCCGTACAGCTTCCACGGGCGGACGCCCGGCGAGCCGTTCGGCGTGGACCTGGACCTGTTCTCCACGGCCTACGACGTCCCGGCCGGGCATCGTCTCGCCGTGGTCGTCGACACGGTCGACCCGCTCTACATGGAGCACAACCCGTCCGGCGCACAGCTGACCTTCTCCTCGCCGGAGCACGACCCGTCCTACGTGTCGGTGCCCCTGCGCGAGCAGTGATCTCCGGCTGGCGCCGGCCGGGCCTGGCCCTGTGAGCTACTGCTCCCCCCACGGTGTCGGGGCCGGGTGGTACGTCCCACCCGGCAGCAGCGTCCCTGGTTCGGCCGGAGCCACGTCCACGGCCTCGGTCTCGGGACTGCGCCGCCCCCGCCCGTACGCCCACGGGGCGAACCGGGAGAGCAGCACACACATCCCGATGCGGATAGGCGCGATCACCGTCACCACGGGGATGAACGGCAAATCGTAGTCGAGGATCGGCGCGGCCGGTTTCCCGGCACCGGGGAAGCCCTCGCCGACGGGGTGCGCGGGCTCCCGCCGCGTCCCCGGAACCGGTGGGACCGCCGCCGGTCAAGGCGGCGGCAGAAGCTCCCGGACGGCGGGGCCCGGCGCGTCTCCCGCGTGCGGGAGGCGGTCGCCGTACGGCCGGGCCGCCTCGCTCCCGGCGGTGCGGCGCACACGCTCACCGCCGGGCCGACGGATACGGACACGGATCCCCTCGCCTCACCCGGAAGGCGAGGGCCGGCCCGGCAGGCCGGCGATCACAGCCGTCCCTCCCTCGCCGACGGCGGGGTCGAGGTCGAGGTCAAGGTCCTGCGGAACATGCGACTCCCCGAGGTACGTGTTGATGTCGTACAGCTCGATCAACGGATCGACGGCCATTCCGGTCCTGCCCGATCGTCAACCGTGCCGGTCCACGCAAACTATCGACGCAAATCGGCACATATCGGTCGACACGCACACCAGGCAATTAGCCGTATTTGCGGCTGTCCGAAGAACGGATCACGACACCACGGGCGGTCACGGGGTACTTCCGGCGCGTCAGGCCTCCGCGGCCTCGGCGTACATCTGGGACAGCTCGGGAGCACCCTGCACGGCCCAGTCGAGACCGGCCTCGACGACCGGGATCTCACGGCCCGAGGGGAGCCGGACGGCCGGGCTGCCGCCGGGCCAGACGTGCCAGGCGGCACCCGGCACCGTGCGCACCACGACGGTGCCGAGGTAGAGGCCGGCGTCGTTGCCCAGCCAGGGCAGCGCCTCGGGGTCGTCGCGCCACAGCGGCAGAAGCTGGTCGAGCGCCACCAACGAGGCCGGTGTGTCGTCCAGTTCGAGGCCGACGGCCGAGGCCTGGGAGCGGAGCAGTTCACACTCCGAGAGCAACTCGGCCACACCCGCCGGGTCGTCCTCGAACGCGGCGGCGAGGGGCCGGCCCCGCCGCACCTGATCCCGTTTGAGCAGCTTGTCCAAGAAGGGAATGTTCATGACCGGCCTCTCCGTGGGATGCGATCGTCGAAGCTCCGTGTTCCTGGTATGTGAACAAAATGTAGCTCGCGGCATTTGATCACGGAACAAGGCGGATCGTGACGATCGTGGAACCACCCAGGAGGCCCCCGCCGGTCCCCTTCCCCCGTCGGACGGACGGCTCCTAGACGTCCAGGTCCACCACGACCGGCGCGTGGTCCGAGGCGCCCTTGCCCTTGCGCTCCTCGCGGTCGACGTACGCGTCCTTGACCGCGGTCGAGAACGCCTCGTTGCCGTAGACGAGGTCGATGCGGATGCCGCGGTTCTTCGGGAAGCAGAGCTGGCGGTAGTCCCAGTAGGTGTACGGGTGGTCGTACTTGAGGGGGCGCGGGACCACGTCCGTCAGGCCCGTCTCGCGCAGGGCCGCCAGCGCGGCGCGCTCGGCCGGGGTGACATGGGTCAGCCCCTCGAACGCGGCCACGTCGTAGACGTCGTCGTCCGTGGGCGCCACGTTGTAGTCACCCAGCACCGCGAACGGCCGGCCGCCCGCCGCGTCGCCCGCCACCGCCGCTCTCAGCGCCTCGAACCACTGGAGCTTGTAGGCGTAGTG
The DNA here is from genome assembly GCF_002911015.1 of Streptomyces populi. Classification (GTDB taxonomy): domain Bacteria; phylum Actinomycetota; class Actinomycetes; order Streptomycetales; family Streptomycetaceae; genus Streptomyces; species Streptomyces populi. The sequence goes on along the minus strand of NZ_KZ626955.1, from coordinate 3,768 downwards.
GGCGTGGTCCACCTCGCGGCCGTTCGGCACGTACACCGACCAGACGCGGACCGGACCGCAGGTCGCGGAGACGGCCCGGGGTTCCTCCACGCCCTCGTACCCGGGGCCGCCGGGCAGGCCCTTGACCACGTCCTCCAGGCCGACCCGGGAGATCACCGCCACGCCGTTCCACCGTCCCGTGGCGTTCACGGCCGCCTCGTAACCCAGCTCGCGCAGCGGTTCCACCGGGAACTGCTCGGCGGCGACCTTGGCCTCCTGGAGGCACAGCACGTCCGTGCCACTGCTCTCCAGCCAGGCCAGCAGCCTCGGGAGACGGGCGGTGATCGAGTTCACGTTCCAGGTCGCGATGCGCATGCCTCACAACCTACCGGGCGGGTACGACAACCGGTCCGCCGAGGACACGCCGTGCCGTCCCCCCGTCGCCGGGACGGCACGGAGCACACGGGTCCGGGCCCGGCCCGGCTCAGACCTGCGCCGACGCTCCCGGCGCGAGCCTCAGGTGCTCGGAGCCGCCGAGGGCGCCGATCTGGCGGTCGTAGATCGGCCGGGCGAGGTCCGTGAGCAGGGCGTCGTGGATGTCGTACGCACGCTGCGGCTTGACCTCGCGGACGTACTCGATGACCTCGGAGATCTTGTTCCACGGGGCCATCACCGGCAGCATCAGCGTCTCGACCGGCCGGTCGGGCACCGTGAGGGCGTCCCCGGGGTGGAAGACGCGGCCGCCGTCGACGAGGTAGCCGACGTTGGTGATGCGCGGGATGTCCGGGTGGATCACCGCGTGCAGTTCGCCGTGCACCTGGACGTCGAACCCGGCGGCGGTGAAGGTGTCGCCGTGGCCGACGGTGTGCACCCGGCCGGGGAAGGCGGCGGAGAGCTTCTCCGCCACCGACCGCAGTGTCCAGATCTCGGCCGCCGGGTCGGCCTCCATGGCCGCCCGCAGCCGCCCCTCGTCGAAGTGGTCGGGGTGCTCGTGCGTGACGAGGAGGACGTCCGCGCCCAGGGCGGCGTCCTCCTCGCTGAAACCCCCGGGATCGATGACGAGCGTCCGCCCGTCCTTCTCGAGACGGACGCAGGCGTGCGACTTCTTCGTGAGCTTCATGGGTCCATCCTGCCCCCGCCCCCGCCCGGAAGGCCGTTCCCGCGGACGGCTCCGTCCGCTCACTCCTGGGGGGTCGTCTCCTCGCGGATGATCTTCTGCGCCACCCGGAAGGCCCTGTTCGCCGCCGGCACACCGCAGTAGACGGCCGTCTGGAGCAGCACCTCCTTGATCTCCACCGGGGTGAGACCGTTGCGCAGGGCGGCACGGGTGTGGGTCTCGAGCTCGTCGAGGTGACCGCCCGCGACCAGGGCGGTCAGCGTCACACAGCTGCGCGAACGCCGGTCGAGTCCGGGACGGTCCCAGATCTCCCCCCACGCGTACCGGGTGACGAACTCCTGGAAGTCCCCGGAGAAATCGTCCGCCGAGGCCAGCGCCCCGTCGACGTGCGCGTCCCCCAGCACCTCGCGGCGCACCTTGATCCCGATGTCGTAGGGATCCTGCCGCCCCGTGGGCTCGGGTGCCACGGGGGCCGGGGCGATCTCGGCGAAGGGCGTGACGGGCGGCGGGGCGGCCTGCACGGGGTACGCCTGCGCGGCCTGGACCGCCATCTGTCCGGTGGACGAGTCGAAGGCGGGCAGCCAGGCGCTGGAGAAATGCCGTACGAGCAGATCCGTGACGGCGGCGGGCTGCTCCACGGGAACCAGGTGCGAGGCGCCGGGGACGACCGCGAGGCGGGCGTCCGGTATCCCGGCGACCAGCGTGCGCGCCTCCGCGGGCCCGGTGACCTGGTCGTCGGAGCCGGCCAGGACGAGGGTCGGCACGCCCACCAGGCCCAGTTCGCCCCGCACGTCGAAGGTGGCGAGCGCCTCGCAGGCCGCGATGTAGCACCCGGGGTCGGTGGTGCGCACCATCTGCACGGCCCACTCGGTGATCGCGGGCTGGGCCGCCGCGAAGCCGCTCGTGAACCAGCGTTCGGGCGAGGTGCGGGCGATCGGGTCGAGGCCGTTCGACCTCACGATCACTCCACGCTGCCGGAACTCGTCGGCCGTGCCGAAGCGGGGCGAGGCCGCGATCAGCGCGAGGGAGGCGACGCGCTCCGGACGGCGCAGCGCCAGTTCGAGCCCGAGGGCTCCGCCGAACGCGCAGCCCGCGTACCCGAAATGCTGGATGCCCAGCTGGTCGAGGGTGACCAGCAGTCGTCCCGCGAGTTCGGCCACCGATCCGGCCGGATGGGCGGGGGCCCCGCCGTGTCCCGGGAGATCGAAACGGAAGATCCGCCAGCTCTTCGAGAGCTCCGGGACCTGCCTGTCCCACATGTGCCAGGTGGTGCCGAGCGAGGGTCCGAGTATGAGCACCGGAGCATCTTCCGGGCCGTCGACGCGGTACTGGAGGGCAGGGGTCTTCGTCTCACTCACCGGACCACGCTAGCTTCCGCGCCCGTTCGGACGGAAATGGGGGCCGTGTGTCCACGCCGCCCCCACAGGGCCGCCCCATGGGTCCACACCGCTCGCACCGGGTCCGCCGGACCGGAAACGGTCCGGACCGGACCGCCACGGACCGCAGAGGGACCGGACCGGATCGGAAGAGAACGGCCCGGACCGTGAAGGCAACGGTTCGGTCGACGAGGGGGAAGGGGCGGCTCGGCACGGACGGACCGGTTCCGCCCGGCCGGTCCGGGGTTCCCGTCCGTGTCAGAGCTCGTCCGGCACGCCGAGTTCCGTCAGGGCGCCGACCGGATCGAGGTCCGGGGTGCCCCGGGGCCACCAGTCGTCACGGCCCGGCTCGGACTCGTAGGCGTACCACAGGCCGTCGCGGCCGAGACGGAGCTGGGCGTGGCCGTGCGGGTGGGTGAGGTGGTTGCGCCAGGGACGGAAGGCCGGGAGATCGGCGGCCATCAGCAGCGGCCGGGCCCGGTCGAACCGGCCCGCCGGGGGGTCCCAGGCCTCCTCGAGCACGCCGAGCGCCTCGATCCCGCCCTGCCGCCAGGCGGCGACCGCCCGTGCCAGCTCGACCGGGGTGCGGCCGGTCGCGGAGGCGAGCGAGGAGTAGAGGGCACGGGTGGCGGCCGTCAGCCCCGACCCCGGACGGGCCGCGGCGATGCGCACCGCGTCCTGCCAGAGCGTCAGTTCCGCGACGGGATCACGGCCCGAGGTGAGCAGCGCGTGCGCGCGGGCGGCGGCGTCCGTGGCCAGCTGGTCCAGCGCGAACGGGTCCGGGCCGCCCGGCGCGCCCGGGTAGGCCGGCGGCTGCTCGGGGTGCGCGGGCGGCGGCAGCGGTGCGGGAAGGGGCGGCAGCACACGTCGTGCCAGGACATCGCCGGCGCGTACGCCGGCCGGCTGTTCCGGTTCCCGTTCCTGGGCGGCGCGGGCCGCGCGGGTGGCGCTGCGCCGGGAGAGCGCGTCGAGCAGCTCGCGCTCGCCACGGCCCCGCAGGAGGAGCAGGACGAACGGGTCCTGGTCCAGCAGCCGGGCCGTCTGGTAGCAGAGTGCGGCCGCGTGCTTGCAGGGGTGCCCGAAGTCGGGGCAGCTACAGTGCGGTTCGAGTTCACCGGGGCCCGGAAGCAGTTCGACCCCGCAGTCCGCGAGCGACCTGGGCATCTCCTTGTCGAGCAGCGCCGCGATGTGTCCGGGCCGCTCGGCGGCGGCGTCGAGGAAACGGTCCCAGTCGTCGTCGGTCAGCGTCCGCACCCTGACCTGGACGCGGTACGGCCGCGGCCGGCTCCCGTGCAC
>NZ_KZ626954.1 GCF_002911015.1 Streptomyces populi | reverse complement strand
ACCTTCTCACCGAGGCTGCATGGTCGGGGTGCTGGCCGATCGATCGGACACGTGTCCGGTCATCGTGATGTCAGCGATCGTAACGCTCAGGGGTGAACACGGGACAATCCCTGTGCGTACTCCCAGTTCGCGGCCCGCGCCTCATTCTCCGGGCCGCGCCCATGAGCGTACCTGGCCCCCGCACCAAGTCGACAGGCTGGCGTGACGCATTACGCATCCATGGAACGACTCATACCGTGTCCAGAGAACGCGCCGCCCCGACCGTGGCTCTTTCCAGGTCCTCGGAGGCTGAGCTGATACGGCGCGCGGAGTCGGCCACCTGACGGCCCAGACGCTCCGCTTCCAGGAAGACACGGACGGCAAGCACTCCGAGAACCGTGATTCCCAGGAAACCCGCGGCGATCGCAAACATCGGCCAGAACATGACGACGACCCTAGAGGGTGGAGTGCAGCCGCAGCGTGCGGACCCCGCCCCCGGTGAGGAGTTCGACGATGCGCTCCCCCGCGGGCTTGCGGACGGCCGAGCCGCACGCGGGGCAGGTGAAGGAGTAGAACGTCGTACGGCTGCTGGCGCCGATGGCCAGGCGCAGGGCGCCCGGCGTGAGCTCGAAACCGGCCCGGCAGTCGGGGCAGGCGGCCTTGAACATCACCTCGACCACCCGGCGCATCCCGGCGAAGGCCGTCCCCACCGACATCTCCGGCGTACCCGAGGACGACCCGGCCCGTCCCGGCGCTCCCGCCCGTCGCCCGGCCCCCGGCTTCTCGGGGGTACCCGGCCCTCCCTGCGCACCAGACATCGACGACGACCCCAAAGCCCTTGCTCCCGCCCCTCGTACGGTCAGTCCTGGACCCCGGCGAGCCCGTCCGGCCCGTCGTAGGCGGCGAGCGCCTCGCGGGCCGCGTTGCGGGCGCTGTCCGCGAGAGCCTGCGGCGAGACGATCCGGCCGTCACCGCCGAGACGCAGGGCCAGCCGCCGCAGCGAGGCGGGGTCGGGGGTCCGCAAGGTGATACGCAGCCCGCCGTCCGGCAGCTCATCCGCGCTGTCGTGCGGGTAGTACTCGGCGACCCAGCGCCCGCCGGGACCGACCTCGACGACCACCTCCGGGTCCTCGGCCGCGGGCTGGACGAGCCCCTCGGACAGGTCCCGCAGCTCGACCTCGGGGGGCGCGGACGGCTCGTCCATGATGCGGATCTCGGCCACCCGGTCGAGCCGGAAGGTGCGGCGCGCCTCCGAGCGGCGGCACCACGCCTCCACATAGGTGTGACCGACGCTGACCAGGCGGATCGGGTCGATCTCGCGTTCGCTCAGCTCGTCGCGCGCGGGCGAGTAGTAGCGGATCCACAGCCGGCGCCGCTCGGAGATCGCCCGGTCCACGTCGGCGAAGACGCCGCCCTCGGACTCGAAGGTCACCGACAGCCGGGAACTGGCACCCGCCGCCTCGCCCGAGGCGGCCTCCACCTTGGCGGTGGCCCGCAGCAGCGCCTGCCGGTCGCCCTCGCGCAGGCCGGGCAGGGTGGACACCGCGCGGGCGGCCACCAGCAGCGCGGTCGCCTCGTCGGCGGCGATCCGCAGCGGCGCGGCGACGTCGTCGGGGTTGTGCCACCAGATCCGGTCGCCGTCGGTGTCGATGTCGAGCAGATCCCCGCCGCGGAAGCTGGTCCCGCACAGCGGCAGCACGTCGAGGTCGGAGATCAGCTCGTCCTCGGTGATCCCGAAGGCGCGGGCGACGTCACCGACGCGGGCGCCGGGGCGCTCGCGCAGATACGTCACCAGGGAGAGCATCCGCCGGGTCTGGTCGATCGCGTTCGCGGGCCTGGCCGGTTTTCCTGCCACTTTCTTACTTTCCCCTCAGCCCTTGGCCACGGCACGCAGCCGGTCGACCACATCGGCCCGCAGTTCGGCGGGCTCCACGACCACCACGTCCGGCCCGAACTCGACGAGCCAGGCGTCCAGACCGTGTCCGTACGGAATCTCCAGCTCGTCCCAGCCGTCGCCCGCCTCCCGCACCGAGACGGCCTTGGCGCGCAGCGGGTAGCCCGCACCGGAACGCAGCCGGATCAGCGCCGAACGGTCGGCGGTCTCCCCCGCCCAGCTCGCCACCGTCTCCCGCACGGTGACGACGTCGGGGACCTCGGCGGTGTACCGGCCCGCCCGGGCCCGGACCTTGCCGGTGATCCGGGAGAGCCGGAAGACGCGCTCGGCACCGCGGTCGCGGTCGAAGCCCGCGAGGTACCAGTGGCCGCGCCAGCACTCCAGGGCCCAGGGCTCGACGTGCCGGGTCCCGGGCTGCGCGGCGTTGGCCTTGCGGTAGTCGAAGACGACCGGACGCCGGTCGCGGCAGGCGAGCATCAGGGGCTCGAAGGCGGCCTCGTGGACGGGGATGTGCGGCTCGAGGGCACCGTGGGAACCGTAGGGGTCCACGTCCTCGGGCAGTCCCGCGGCCCGCAGCTTCTGCAGCGCGCCGCTCGCGGCGCCCGCCAGCCGGGCCTGCTGCCAGACCTTGGCGGCCAGACCGAGGGCGGCGGCCTCCTCGGCGTCGAGGGTGATCGGCGGCAGGCGGTTGCTGTCGCGGCGGGCCAGGTAGCCGACCTCGCCGTCGAGGTTCTCCACCGTCTCGATGACCAGGCCGAGCTCGCGCAGGTCGTCCTTGTCCCGCTCGAACATCCGGTTGAAGCTGTCGTCGGAGCCCGCTTCCATGTAGGCCTCGATGGACTCGCGGAGTTCCCGCTTGCTGAGCGGCCGCCGCGTCCCGAGCAGACACAGTGCGAGGTTCATCAGCCGCTCGGCCTTGGCAATGGCCATCGACGCCCTTCCTATGGTGCTTCCGACCGATGACCGTACCGCTCCGGGGTGTCGCGGCAAAAGCCGAGGGCCCATGCCCGGACGGACATGGGCCCCAGAAGATCGGATCCAGGTCAGATCCGGTCCATCATGATCAGACCGCGATCAGGTCGACCACGAAGATCAGCGTCTCGCCGGCCTTGATCGCCGGGGTCGGGCTCTGGTCGCCGTAGGCGAGGTGGGCGGGGATGGTCAGCTGGCGACGGCCGCCGACCTTCATGCCCTGCACACCGCGGTCCCAGCCCTGGATGACACGGCCGGCACCGAGCGGGAACTTGAACGGGGCGCCCCGGTTCCAGCTCGCGTCGAACTCCTCACCCGTGCTGAACGACACACCCACGTAGTGCACCGTGACGCTCTGGCCCGCCTCGGCCACGGGGCCGTCGCCCTCCCAGATGTCCTTGATCTCAAGGTCCGCCGGCGGCTGGCCCTCGGGGAAATCGATCTCGGGCTTCTCGATGCTCACGTCTTCTGCTCCTGCTTGTGTATGTAAGGACAACACGGACACTCTCACATCCCCGGAGGGTTTACATCTTCGCCAGGATGTCGACCGAGAAGACGAGCGTGGAGTCCTTCTTGATGCTGCTGCCCTGCGGCGGGTTGTCGCCGTAGCCCAGGGCCGGCGGAATCACGATGAGCACACGGCTGCCCACCTTCTTGCCCGTCAGCCCCTGCGCCCAGCCCTTGACGACCTGCCCCAGCGAGAACGACGCCAGCTGGCCCCGCTTGTACGTCGAGTCGAACTCCTTGCCGCTGTCCCACAGCACACCCTCGTACTGCACCAGGACGCTGCTGTCCGCCTTGACCTCGGGACCGTCGCCCTCGATCACGTAGTTCGCCACGAGCTTCGTGGGAGCGTCCTTCTTCGGCACCGTGATCTTGGGGGCCTGGCCGTCCGTGTTGGTGCCGACCGTCGGCAGCGAAGCGTCCTTCTGCGGGACGTCCTTGCCCTTGGCGGAGCTCTTGGAGTTGAACGTGTCCTCGATGTCCACCACGAACACCAGCGTGTCGGTGCCCTTGATGCCCGCCTGCGCGTTGCCCTCCGAGCCGTAACCCCAGGTCGGCGGCACCGCCATCTCGACGCGGCTGCCCGCCTTCTTGCCGACCAGGCCGTAACGCCAGCCGTCGATGATCTGGCCCTGCGCCAGCTGGATCACCAGCGGCGTCCCCCGGTCGTAGGAGTTGTCGAAGACCTTCGCCGTGGACCAGATCTGCCCCAGGTAATTGGCCTGGATGTAGTCGTTCTCCGCGACCGTCTTCCCGTTGCCCGCGATCACCGTCCTGACCGCGAGGTCCTTCGACGGCTCCCCCGTGCCCTTGGCCACGGTCGGCTTCTCACCGAACTTCGTACCGGCCGTGATCGCCGGCACCGGGCCGTCGACGATCTTCGGCGGGGGCGGCGCGGAAGCCGCCGCCGACGCCGAGGGCGAGGGGGACTTACTGGACTTCGCCGAGCCTGAATCGCCGTCGTCACCGCATCCGGCGAGCGTGACCAGTCCAGCGGGTACGGAGAGAAGGAGTGAGCGTCGGCGCACGGTGAGGGCCTCGTATCGGTCGATCTTGGTTGATGGCGTGCGCGCAACTCTACGACGTGAGAAGGGCGCCGTACGGAAAACGTACGGCGCCCCGCGTTGCGTTCCACGTCACCCGCGGAACTCCCGGCTCACATTCCGGCGATGAGCTTCTCCACCCGGTCGTCCACCGAACGGAACGGGTCCTTGCACAACACCGTCCGCTGCGCCTGGTCGTTGAGCTTCAGATGGACCCAGTCGACGGTGAAGTCCCGCCGCTGCTCCTGGGCCCTGCGGATGAAGTCACCGCGCAGCCGGGCCCGAGTGGTCTGCGGCGGCACCGACTTGCCCTCGAAGATCTTCAAGTCGTTGCAGATCCGCGCGGCTTGCCCCTTCCTCTCCAGCAGGTAGTAGAGGCCACGACGACGGTGAATGTCGTGATATGCGAGGTCTATCTGTGCGACCCGCGGGTGCGACATGGTCATGTTGTGCTTCGCCCGGTACCGCTCGATGAGCTGGTACTTCATGACCCAGTCGATCTCCGTGCCGATCCGGTCGAGGTCCTCGGCCTCGATCGCGTCGAGCGTACGGCCCCACAGTTCGAGAACCTGTTCGACCGTCCCCGTGCGGATGCCGCGGCGCTCACAGAAATCCACGGCCTTCTCGTAGTACTCGCGCTGCACCTCCAGCGCGGAGGCCTCCCGGCCACTGGCCAGCCGCACCTTCCGACGGCCCGTGATGTCATGACTGACCTCGCGGATCGCCCGGATGGGGTTCTCCAGAGTCAGGTCCCGCATGACCGTGCCCGCCTCGATCATGCGCAGCACGAGGTCGGTGGCACCGACCTTGAGGAGCATCGTCGTCTCGGACATGTTCGAGTCACCGACGATGACGTGCAGACGGCGGTAACGCTCGGCGTCCGCGTGCGGCTCGTCCCGCGTGTTGATGATGGGCCGGGACCGGGTCGTCGCCGAACTGACACCCTCCCAGATGTGCTCGGCCCGCTGACTGACGCAGTACACCGCACCGCGCGGCGTCTGCAACACCTTCCCGGCACCGCACAGCAACTGCCGCGTGACCAGGAACGGGATCAGAATGTCCGCGAGCCGCGAGAACTCCCCGTGCCGGGCCACCAGATAGTTCTCGTGACACCCGTAGGAGTTGCCCGCCGAATCGGTGTTGTTCTTGAACAGATAGACGTCGCCCGCGATCCCTTCCTCGTGCAGGCGTCGTTCGGCGTCCACCAGAAGACCCTCGAGAATGCGCTCGCCGGCCTTGTCGTGGGTGACGAGTTCCGTCACGTTGTCACACTCGGGTGTCGCGTATTCCGGATGTGATCCCACGTCGAGATAAAGGCGGGCACCGTTCCGCAGAAAGACATTGCTGCTGCGGCCCCATGACACGACACGGCGGAAGAGGTACCGCGCCACCTCGTCGGGAGACAGCCGGCGCTGTCCCCTGAACGTACACGTGACGCCGTACTCGTTCTCCAGCCCGAAAATGCGGCGGTCCATGACTGAACATTACGCCCGATCCCCTGAGCTGAAACGGGGTTCGACAGCTCGATCTGGATCATTTTCCGGTGAAGCCGCAACAACCCCGCCCCTCCCGGCAGCCGCGAGGACCCGGCCCGTGGCCAGCAGAACCACCAGCGCGGCGGCACCCGCCGCCCCCGGAACGGCGAAGCCCCACCCCGCCCCGCCCCACTCGACCACCGGCCCCGCCACCCCCGTCCCCACCGACGCACCCACGGTGAACGTCGTCACGAGCCACGAGAAAGCCTCGGTGACCGTACCGGCCGGCGCGTGCCGGTCCACCAACACGAAGGCACACGCGATGCTCGGCGCCAGGAACACCCCGGCAAGAGTGGCCAGAGCCGTCATCGCGACCGGACCGGGCACCAGCACCAGCGGGACATAACACACCGCCAGAAGGGCCACCAGCACCCTCAGTCGCCGCTCCGGCGCCCCGCCCCACCGGCGCGCACCGTAGACCACACCGCCCAGCAGCGCGCCCAGCCCGACACCCGCCATCAGCCAGCCGTACACCACGTCCCCGCCGTGCGCGTCGGCGTACGACACCGCCGCGACCGTGATCGAACCGAGCGCCATCCCGATGAACAGGAACGCCCCCAGCAGGGCCAGCAGCCCCGGCGAACGCAGCGCACCCAGCCAGTGCGCCTCACGCGGCGCCGACCGCCAGGCACGCGAAGGCTCCGAGACCACCACGGAGAGGGCACCCAGGACACCGACGACCCCCAGGACCAGCAACGCCGCCTGCGCGGACCACAACGACACGCACAGCGTCACCAGCAACGGCCCGACGGTGAACATGACCTCCTGCGCCACCGCGTCCATCGCGTACGCCGTGTGCACCTGCTCCTCCTCCCCCAGCACGGAGGGCCACAACGCCCGCAGACCGCCCTCCAGAGGAGGCGTGAAGAGCCCGGCCACCACCATCGCGGCACAGGCCGGCGCCACCGGATCCGTCCCCGCCAGCGCGAAGACCCCCATGCCGAGGGCCGAGACGACCGCCGCCGGCAACTGCACCCGGGGCTGGCCGTACAGATCCACGAGCCGCCCGAGCACCGGCTGCCCGACCGCGTTGGCCACCCCGTACACGGCCGCCAGCACACCCGCCAGGCTGTACGTACCGCCCTCGGCCCGCACGAACAGCACCACGGCGATGGCCGCGGTGGCGTTCGGCAGCCGCCCCACCAGCGTCCCGACCAGCAGCCTCGCGGCGTGCCTCGCCCTGAGGATCTCCAGGTATCCCGCAGCCATGGCCTGCCCTTCCGGTGAGCGCGACGCCCAAGTGTTACGTATAACTTCTCCCTCCATACGTACCATGTGCGCTGACCCCGAGTCCACACGAAAGAGCAGGCCCACGGTGGCAAGAGGTAGCACCCGCCCCACCAGCCGGGACGTCGCCGAGGCCGCCGGGGTCTCCCAGGCAGCCGTCTCCCTCGTACTCGGCGACAAATGGCGCGGCCGCGTCTCCCCCACCACCGCCGAACGCGTCCGCCACGCCGCCCAGGAACTCGGCTACCGCCCCAACCTCGCCGCCCGCAACCTCCGCCTCGGCCGCACCCGCACCGTCCTCCTCGTCGTCCCCGCCCTCACCACCGAATTCTTCGCCGGCGTCTACACCGGCGCCGCCCGCGTCGCCGCACAACACGGCTTCGGAGTCGTCCTCTACCCCTCCCCCGAAGGCATCGGCCCCGCCCGCGACCCCTTCGGCTCCGCCCAGGCCGCCCTCGACGGCGTCATCGCCTCCTCCATGGCCGCCGACGCCCTCACCGCCATCCGCGGCGACCAGCTCCCCCTCGTCATGCTCGACAGCGACCCCACCGGCAGCCAGGGCGCCGCCACCGTCAACCTCGACATCGCCGACGGCGTACGCCAGGTCACCGACCACCTCCTGGAACTCGGCCACCGCCGCTTCCTCCACCTCGCCGCCGACATCCCCTCCTGGACCTTCGAGGTCCGCGCCCGCGAACTGGCCTCCCGCCTCTGCGAAACCCCCGGAACCAGCCTCCGCGCCACCCGCGCACCCATCTCCTTCGAAGACGCCCTCACCGCCACCCAGACCGCCCTCACCACCCCCGGCCCCCGCCCCACCGCCGTCATCTGCGACGACGACAAACTCGCCGCCGGCGCCTACAAAGCCGCCCGCCGCCTCGGCCTGCGCATCCCCGACGACATCTCCATCACCGGACTCGACGACCTCGCCCTCGCCCGAGCCCTCGACCCCGAACTCACCACCGTCCGCCTCGACGCCGAACGCTTCGGCGAACAAGGCATGAAAGCCCTCCTGGCCGTCCTGGACGGCCGCACACCCCCACAGGAAGACATCCCCGTCGAACTCGTCGTACGAGGCTCCACGGCCCCCCCGAGCGCCTAGGACAACCCTTCCCGCCACATGCGGAAGGGGCCGCACCGGTCTGCACCGGACGGCCCCCTCCACGTGAGCACCCGACGAGGGGTGCCCGGTCGAACCAAGACCTACTCCTCCTCGGCGTCCTCCGCCTCCGCAGCGGTCTCCGCACCCCCGGCCTCCAGCAACCGGGACAGCTGAGGACCCACGATCCGCTTGAACTTCCGCTGCTGCGGACGCGTCCGGTCCAGCACCGCGACCTCCAGCCGCTCCGCCGGAATCTCCCGCTCACCACCGTTCGGCTCCCGGGACAACGACTGGACAGCCAGCTTCAGCGCCTCGGCCAGCGACATCCCGTCCTCGTGCCGAGCGTCCAGATAGCTGCTGATCTGCTCGGCATTACCACCCACGGCGACCGAACCGTGCTCGTCCACGATCGAACCGTCGTGCGGCAACCGGTAGATCTGGTCACCGTCCGGCGTCTCGCCGACCTCCGCGACCACCAGCTCCACCTCGTACGGCTTCTCCGCCGCCGACGAGAAGATCGTGCCCAACGTCTGCGCGTACACGTTCGCCAGACCACGGGCGGTCACGTCGTCACGGTCGTACGTGTAGCCACGCAGGTCCGCGTAGCGCACACCGCCGATCCGCAGGTTCTCGTACTCGTTGTACTTACCGGCGGCCGCGAAACCGATCCGGTCATAGATCTCGCTGAACTTGTGCAGCGCACGGGACGGGTTCTCGCCGACGAACACGATGCCGTCGGCATACTGCAGCACGACCAGGCTGCGGCCACGGGCGATGCCCTTGCGGGCATACTCCGCCCGGTCCGCCATCGCCTGCTGGGGTGAGACATAGAACGGCGTCGACACCGGCTATCCGTCCCTTTCTGTCGAAGTCACTGGATCACCTGGGAGAGACGGACCGTCAGTACAGCGCGGCACGCGGACCGTCGGGCTGCTCGAGCCGCCGCTCCAGAATCACGCGGGCGATCTCGGACGACTCCTCGTCGGTGAGCCGGCGGAAACCGCTCTCGGTGATCACGGTGACGATCGGGTAGATCCGGCGCGCGACATCGGGACCACCGGTCGCCGAGTCGTCGTCCGCCGCGTCGTAGAGGGCCTGGATCACCAGCGTCGTGGCCTGGTCCTCCGTCAGATCCTTGGCGTAGAGCTTCTTCATGGCACCGCGCGCGAAGAGCGAGCCGGAACCCGTGGCCGCGTAGCCGTGCTCCTCGGAACGGCCGCCCGTGACGTCGTACGAGAAGATGCGGCCCCTGCCACGGTCCACGTCGTAGCCCGCGAAGAGGGGGACCACGGCGAGCCCCTGCATCGCCATGCCGAGGTTGGAACGGATCATCGTGGACAGGCGGTTCGCCTTGCCCTCCAGGGAGAGCTGCGCGCCCTCCACCTTCTCGAAGTGCTCCAGCTCCAGCTGGAACAGCTTCACCATCTCCACGGCCAGACCCGCCGTGCCGGCGATGCCCACCGCCGAGTACTCGTCGGCCGGGAACACCTTCTCGATGTCCCGCTGGGCGATGACGTTCCCCATCGTGGCCCGCCGGTCACCGGCGAGGACGACTCCTCCGGGGAACGTCACGGCCACGATGGTCGTGCCGTGCGGGGCCTCGATCACGCCCTGGACGGGCGGCAGTTGCCGCTTGCCCGGGAGCATCTCCGGCTGGTGCTCGGAGAGGAAGTCCATGAAGGACGACGACCCGGGCGTCAGGAAGGCAGCCGGTAGACGCCCGGTGCTACGAGTGTTGGCTTCCACGCGTTTCCTTCCAGGTAGTCGGCAGCTCGGTGTGCAGCTTCGGGGTCGTCCCTCAACAGACCGAGGCCTGAATTGCAGTTGAAGCACAGTACGCCTCGGACACTACCCGTCTTGTGGCAGTGATCCACCTGTGTGGCTGGTGCCGATAGGCAGATGCAACAGACGCCCCCTTGGGAGGCGATCAACTCGTCACGTTCGGCTTCAGTAAGGCCGTACTTCCGCTTGAAGTGGCTGGCCCTGTTGCGCTGCGCACGGCATGGGCGGCAGTAGCTCGCCCAGCCGTCCGACGTGGACTTGTTGTGTTCCCAGTCGGAGTGAGGCTTCGCTTCGCTGCACTGGGGGCACCGCTTGTACCCCAGCGGGACAGAGACCTTCTCGCGCACCTTTTTTCCCTTGGCCTCCTGGCGCTGCCGGTAGTACTCAGCGGAGCACTCTCGGCAGTACGCCTGGAGACCGTCGGGCATGGACTTGTTGCTTGCGAACGCCGCTCTCGGCAAGCCTTGCTTGCACCGCGAGCAGCGCCGCAACTCCAGCTCTTCGTTCACTCAGGGAGTCCCTAACTTCACCTTCGAATCAAAGGTGAAATCACTCTCCACCCTTCTGAACGAAGGACCGAACGAAGTCCTCGGCATTTTCCTCGAGGACATCGTCAATTTCGTCAAGAACCGAGTCGACATCGTCGCTCAGCTTTTCCTGGCGTTCCTTGAGGTCGTCGGTGCTCTTCGCGTCCTGCGACTGTTCCTCGACCTCCTCGGTGGAACGCGTCGCCTTCTGCTGTCCGCCGCCGGTGTCCTTGGTCGCCATAACCCTCACCCCGCTCGGTTCGACGTTCTTGATCAGACCCTACAAGCAGGGTCCGACATCGGCCCCGCAGTTGCCACAACGTACGGGGACCACCTCGATGATTCCCGTAACGCCGGGTGTTCCACCCTTTTCGGCGCGTGCCGTCCGGGGGGAAGTTCAGTTGCCCGAAAGGACCCTGACCAGGTCCTCCGCCGTGCGGCAGCGGTCCAGGAGTTCCTTGACGTGATTACGCGTTCCGCGAAGGGGCTCCAGGGTCGGGACGCGCTGGAGGGAGTCCCGGCCGGGCAGGTCGAAGATCACCGAGTCCCAGGAGGCCGCGGCCACGTCGTCCGCGTACTGTTCGAGGCAGCGGCCGCGGAAGTAGGCGCGGGTGTCCTCGGGCGGGGTCGTGCGGGCCCGCTCGACCTCGTTCTCGTCCAGGAGTCGCTTCATCTTGCCGCGGGCCGCCAGACGGTTGTAGAGGCCCTTGTCGGCGCGTACGTCGGCGTACTGGAGGTCGACCAGGTGCAGCCGGGCGGCGTCCCAGTCGAGGCCGTCGCGGCGGCGGTAGCCCTCCATGAGTTCGCGCTTGGCGACCCAGTCGAGTTCGCCGGCGAGGCTCATCGGGTCGTTCTCGAGGCGGTTCAGGGTGTCCTCCCAGCGCAGGAGGACGTCCTTGGTCTGTTCGTCCGCGTCGGCCCCGAAGCGCTCCTCGACGTACTTGCGGGAGAGTTCGAAGTACTCCATCTGCAGTTGTACGGCGGTGAGTGTGCGGCCGCTGCGGAGGGTGACGAGGCGCTTGAGGGTCGGGTCGTGGGAGATCTGGTGGAGGGTGCGTACGGGCTGGTCGACGGCCAGGTCGACGGCGATGAAGCCGTCCTCGATCATGGAGAGGACCAGGGCCGTCGTGCCGAGCTTGAGGTAGGTCGAGATCTCGGAGAGGTTCGCGTCGCCGATGATCACGTGGAGCCGGCGGTACTTCTCCGCGTCGGCGTGGGGTTCGTCGCGGGTGTTGATGATGGGGCGCTTGAGGGTGGTCTCCAGGCCGACCTCGACCTCGAAGTAGTCGGCGCGCTGGCTGAGCTGGAAGCCGTGTTCGTGTCCGTCCTGGCCGATGCCGACGCGGCCCGCTCCGGTGACGACCTGGCGGGAGACGAAGAACGGGGTGAGGTGGCGCACGATGTCCGAGAAGGCGGTTTCCCGCTTCATCAGGTAGTTCTCGTGCGTGCCGTAGGAGGCGCCCTTGTTGTCGGTGTTGTTCTTGTAGAGGTGGATCGGCTGGGCGCCGGGGAGCTGGGCTGCGCGTTCCGCGGCTTCGGCCATGATGCGTTCGCCGGCCTTGTCCCAGAGGACGGCGTCGCGGGGGTTGGTGACTTCGGGGGAGCTGTATTCCGGGTGTGCGTGGTCGACGTACAGCCGTGCTCCGTTGGTGAGGATGACATTGGCCAGGCCGATGTCCTCGTCGGTGAGCTGGCTGGCGTCGGCGGTCTCCCGGGCGAGGTCGAAGCCTCGCGCGTCCCGCAGCGGGTTCTCCTCCTCGAAGTCCCAGCGGGCGCGGCGCGCCCGGTGCATCGCCGCCGCGTAGGCGTTGACGATCTGGGACGAGGTGAGCATGGCATTGGCGTTGGGGTGACCGGGGACGGAGATCCCGTACTCCGTCTCGATGCCCATTACTCGCCGTACGGTCATGCGGCCCTCCTTGCCCGGCGGCGCCCTCGGTCGGGGGCGCTGCTCAAGTACCGCTGGCGCTCCGGTGCGTGTGCGGTGCCCGTCCCCGCACTGCGCGACTCGGCGGTACGAAAGAGCCTAGAACGCCTCTGCGCTGGTGGGGAGATCATTTGCGTCATTGCTGTGTTCCGGGGGTGGCCGGAAAAGCGGGCGGCTGCGGATACCCGTGGTGGGCACCCGCAGCCGCCCTGTCTTTTACAGGTATTGACCGGTGTTGGCCACCGTGTCGATGGAGCGTCCGGTGTCCGCGCCCTGCTTTCCGGTGATGAGGGTGCGGATGTAGACGATCCGTTCGCCCTTCTTTCCGGAGATGCGGGCCCAGTCGTCGGGGTTGGTGGTGTTGGGGAGGTCCTCGTTCTCCTTGAACTCGTCCACGCAGGCTTGGAGGAGGTGGGAGACGCGGAGGCCCTTCTGGCTGTGTTCGAGGAAGTCCTTGATGGCCATCTTCTTGGCGCGGCCGACGATGTTTTCGATCATGGCGCCGGAATTGAAGTCCTTGAAGTAGAGGACTTCCTTGTCGCCGTTGGCGTAGGTGACCTCCAGGAAGCGGTTCTCCTCGGATTCGGCGTACATCTGTTCCACGGCTGTCTGGATCATGCCGTGGACGGTTGCCGCCTTGTCGCCGCCGTGTTCTCCGACGTCCTCGGAGTGCAGGGGGAGGCGTTCGGTGAGGTACTTCTGGAAGATGTCCTTGGCCGCTTCGGCGTCCGGGCGTTCGATCTTGATCTTCACGTCGAGCCGGCCGGGGCGCAGGATGGCGGGGTCGATCATGTCCTCGCGGTTGGAGGCGCCGATGACCACGACGTTCTGCAGGCCTTCCACGCCGTCGATCTCGGCGAGGAGCTGGGGGACGATGGTGTTCTCCACGTCCGAGCTGACGCCGGATCCGCGGGTGCGGAAGAGGGATTCCATCTCGTCGAAGAAGACGATGACGGGGGTGCCCTCGCTGGCCTTCTCCCGGGCACGCTGGAAGACGAGGCGGATCTGCCGCTCGGTCTCGCCGACGTACTTGTTCAGGAGTTCGGGGCCCTTGATGTTGAGGAAGAAGCTCTTGCCGGTGGCCTGGCCGGTGACTTCGGCGACCTTTTTGGCCAGTGAGTTGGCCACGGCCTTGGCGATGAGCGTCTTGCCGCATCCGGGGGGTCCGTAGAGCAGGACGCCCTTGGGGGGCCGCAGTTCGTGTTC
Organism: Streptomyces populi; assembly: GCF_002911015.1. GTDB lineage: Bacteria > Actinomycetota > Actinomycetes > Streptomycetales > Streptomycetaceae > Streptomyces > Streptomyces populi. The sequence goes on along the minus strand of NZ_KZ626954.1, from coordinate 11,858 downwards.
CTTGAAGAGGTCGGGGTAGAGGTACGGGAGCTCGACGGCGTCGCGGATCATCTCGATCTGGCCGCCCAGACCGCCGATCTGCTCGTAGCCGATGTCGGGGACCTCTTCGAGGACGAGTTCTTCGACCTCGCTCTTGGGGACGATCTCGTAGACGTAGCCGGATCGGGGTTCGAGGAGGAGGGCGTCTCCTGGACGGATGGTGACGTCCAGGAGTGGTTCGGCGAGCCGGACCACCCTTTCCTCGTCGGTGTGCCCCTGTACGAGGGCGCGCTCGCCGTCCTCGAGGATCTCCTTGAGGGTGACGATGTCGCCGACGCTCTCGTACTCCATGGCCTCGACCACGTTGAGGGCTTCGTTGAGCATCACTTCCTGGCCGCGCCTGAGCTCGTCGAGCTCGACGCTGGGGCTGACGTTCACGCGGAGTTTGCGGCCTCCGGTGAAGATGTCGGCGGTGCCGTCCTCGTTCGCCGTGAGGAAGACTCCGAAGCCGGCCGGCGGCTGCGCGAGCCGGTCGACTTCCTCCTTGAGGGCCACGATCTGGTCGCGGGCCTCACGGAGTGTGTTCGCCAGTCGTTCGTTCTGTGCGGACACGCCTGCCAGGTTGGTCTGCAGCTCGACGATCCGCTCTTCGAGAATCCTCGTGTGCCGCGGAGAGTCGGCGAGCTTGCGTCGCAGGACGGCGATCTCCTGCTCAAGGTAGGCAATCTGTCCGGCGGGGTCATCGGACCCTCGTCCCGGGCGGATGCCGCGGTTCATGTCGTCGTCGTGGGCTGCCACGGTCCTCACCTCCTCCAAGGGGAGCTGGACGCTTCCAGACCCTACCTGGGTGGGTGTCGATTGAAACCCCTAGATCACAAAGACTGTCGGGGTGTGTCCGATCTTCACCCTTGCGCTCTCCCTCACGCCAGGGGAATACCCACCGAACATGCTCGGGAAGCGGGCGGAGGTAGGGTCGAAGTGTTCAACACCCGTCAGAGCTGGCCCGATTCCCCAGTCTTCGGTCCGCTCGACGCAGAAAACGGCAGGAGAAATGACCGTGCAGCAGGAGGCCGGAGTCGGCGGCGAGGCGCTCGAGGTCTGGATCGACCAGGATCTCTGTACCGGCGACGGGATCTGTGTCCAGTACGCGCCCGAGGTGTTTGAGCTGGACATCGACGGTCTGGCGTACGTGAAGAGTGCCGAGGACGAGCTCTTGCAGGAGGTGGGTGCCACAACGCCCGTGCCCCTGCCGCTTCTGCGCGATGTGGTGGACTCGGCGAAGGAGTGTCCGGGGGACTGCATCCATGTCCGTCGTGTTTCGGACAAGGTCGAGGTCTACGGGCCCGACGCGGAGTGACCTTTCGGGCACCCCGCGTCATCCTGTGACGGGTTGCTCACACCCTCCGCGGTGCGGGGGGTGTTGTCTTTTGTTCGGGTCTCGCGCCGGGGGCGCGTTCAGGTGCCGTGTGCTTCGGACGGTGTCGAGCGGATGAACGCGCCGTTCTTCCACTGCCACTTGGCGCTCTCCTCGGTGTCCGGGCAGCAACTCGGTACGTCGATCGAGGAGTAGCCGAGGAGCGTGGCGGTGACGGCTCCGTCGCGCACCGCGAAGTCCGTGACGCTGAGCCGGTCCTTGGGGTCGACCAGGGTGGCCACGACCCTGGGTTTCCCGGCTCCCTCCGCCTGGACGAGGACGTAGACGCCGTCGGGCGGGGTGCCCGAGCCCGCGTCGCAGCGGACGACGGCCACGGTCTCGGGGCGGCCGTCGCCGTCCAGGTCTCCGGAGGCCTTCTTCTCCACGAGGGCCTTGGTGGGCCCGCAGACGATCGGGAAGTCCACGCCGGTGGGGTCGGGGGCTGCCGCGGGGGCCGGGGCGGCGGCCGCGGCCGTTTTCGGGCCGGTGCCGGGCTGGGCCGCTCTTGCCGGGTCGGGGTGGACGACGGAGGACAGTGCCACGACTCCGGCGATGGCGGTGGCCGTGGCGACCCACTGGATGGGGCTGGTCTGCGTGTGTGCCAGTTCCGGCACAACGGATTGCTGCACTGGGGGTGTCTCCCGCGAGGGCTGTGCCGGTGGGGTGGGTGTCCCGCATGGTGCCACACGTCACAGCGCGGTGGAACGGCGGGGTCCGGACTGGTGAGGAGTTCCGGCGGAGTTCGCGGGGTTGTTCCCGCGCGGCCCCGGTGGGGCCGTGGAGGGGTCCGTCGCGCGGCTCGGGGGCCGCTGGGAGGCCCGTGGCCCGGCCCGGGCGGGGGCGCCTCCGCCGGGTGGCCTGCGGCTGGGCTCCGGGCGGGCTGTCGCGGGTGCGTCCGTGGCCCGGGGCCGGTTCCTTTCCCGGGGCCCGTGCGGAGCTGCCGGGGCGGATCCCGAGGGGGCGTCTCCTGGCTGCCCGGCGGCTCGTGGGTGGTCTCCCGTGCGGTCGCCGGGGGTGGGGTGGGGTCGGTCCGCCGGTCGGGGTCCTGGGCGCGGCCGTGACCTGCCGGTGCTCGTGCGGGGGCCGGGGCGGGGCCGCCGACCGGCTCGTGGGCGGTCCGTCCGTGTGTTCGGTGGGGCCGCCTGTCGCGGCCCCGGCCGTCCGTGTGCGGGCTCGTGGTGGTGTGCCGGCGGAAAGCGCTGTGGCCGGGTCCTCGGGGTTTCCCGGGAACTCGGCCACAGTCGTGGTGCGTTGGGTGTGTCAGCGGGCGGTGCCGCCGTCGGCGTTCGGACCGGCGTAGTCCTCGCCGTACGCGCCCTTGGCGGGGCGGCGGCGGCGCATGGGCGGCTCGACGCCGTCCGCGAGGCGGCGGGCGGTGAGCAGGAAGCCGGTGTGGCCGATCATGCGGTGGTCCGGGCGGACGGCCAGGCCCTCGATGTGCCAGTTGCGGATCATCGATTCCCAGGCGGTCGGCTCGTTGAAGCAGCCCATCTCGCGGATCGACTCGACGGTGCGGGCTAGCTGGGTGGTGGTCGCCACGTAGCAGCAGAGGATGCCGCCGGGGACGAGCGCCTTGGAGACGGCCTCCAGGCATTCCCAGGGGGCGAGCATGTCGAGGATGACCCGGTCGACGTCGGTGTCGCTCAGGTTGTCCTGGAGGTCGCCGACGGTGAGCTGCCAGGCGGGGTGGGGTCCGCCGAAGTAGCGCTCCACGTTCTGCTGGGCGATCTCGGCGAAGTCCTCGCGGCGCTCGTAGGAGTGCAGCATGCCCTGGTCGCCGATGGCGCGCAGGAGGAAGCTGCTGAGCGAGCCGGAGCCGACCCCCGCTTCCACGACGCGGGCGCCGGGGAAGATGTCGGCGAAGGCCAGGATCTGCCCCGCGTCCTTGGGGTAGACCACGGCGGCGCCGCGGGGCATGGACAGGACGTAGTCGGGGAGCAGGGGGCGCAGCGCGAGGTAGGCGACGTTCCCCGTGGTGCGGACAACGCTGCCCTCGGGAGCGCCGATCAGTTCGTCGTGGGGGAAGGAACCCTTGTGGGTGTGGAAGTTCTTCCCGGCCTCGAGCGTGAACGTGTAGTGGCGGCCCTTGGGGTCGGTCAGCTGAACCTGGTCCCCGACCTTGAAGGGCCCGCGCCTGCGGGCGGCACCGGTCGGTTCGGACATGTGAACAGCCTACCGGTCCCCGGCGGGGCCGCCGACCACGGTCAGGAGGGGCGGGCCATGGCCTTGACGAAGGCGCGTTCCACGTCGGCGGCGGACAGGACGCCGTAGATCTCGCCGGAGTCCTCGACGACGAGGTATTCGGTGGCGGGGCTGGCGCGCAGGGCGTCGAGGAGGTCTTCTCCGGCGAGTTCGGCGGAGACGCGCATGCCGTCGGTGAGGTCCTGGGCGAGGCCGCTGACGGTGACCCAGGGGCGGCGGTGTTCGGGTACGCCGACGATGGCGGCCTCGCGGACGAGGGAGAGGGGTTCGCCGTCGGTGTCGACGACGACCAGGGCGCGGGCGCCGACGGCGTTGGCTCGGCGCAGTGCTTCGGAGAGGGGGGTGCCGGTCTCGACGGGGACGGCGCGGCGGGTGAGGGAGCGGGCGCGCAGTTCCGGCAGGTGTTCGCGCAGGCGGGCCATGCGGAGGCTGTTGCCGGCGCCGGTCCAGATGATCGCGGCGAGGATGGCGGCGAGGAGGGCGTCGGTGATGGTGTCCATGCCGCTGGTGTTCTCGGGGGCGGCGCCGAGTGTCTCGGACTGGGTGAGGAGGGGCAGTCCGATGAGTACGGAGACGGCGAGGGCGCGGCCGACCCAGGCGGCGGCGACGGTGCCGCTCATCGCTCTGCCGGTGATCTTCCAGACGACGGCGCGGAGCATCCGGCCGCCGTCGAGGGGCAGGCCCGGGAGCAGGTTGAAGGCGGCCACGATGAGGTTGGAGACCATCAGGCCGGCCAGCAGGACGCCGGGGACGGTGCCGGGCTCGACGGGCAGCATGGCGAGGTAGAAGAGGCCGGACAGGAGGAGGGAGAGGAGGGGGCCGACGAAGGCGAGGACGAATTCGCGGCCGGGGGTCTCGGCTTCTTTCTCGATCTCGGAGACGCCGCCGAAGAACTGGAGCTGGATGCGGCGGACGGGGAGTTTGAAGCGGAGGGCGGCGACGGTGTGGGCGAGTTCGTGGACGAGTACGGAGGCGTAGAAGGCGACGGCGAAGAAGAGGGAGACGAGGTAGCGGGCGGCGCCGAGGTCGGGCAGGACGCGGTCGAGCTGGCCGCCGAAGACCCAGGTGATGAGGGCGGCGACGAGGAACCAGCTGGGTGCGACGTAGACGGGTACGCCGAAGGGGCGGCCCATCAGGAGTCCGCCGCCGGGTTCCTTGGTGCGGCGTGGTGGCCGGTTTTTGCCGTTGTCCGTGCGGGCGTGGGTGCGGTGGGTGCCGGTGGGTCCGTCGTGGGTCTCGTTCCGGCTGTCGGAGGGTTCGGACGGTGGGGAGGGCTCGTGGTGGGACGGGGTCTTCTCGGCGGGTCCGGTGGTGGCGGGGGTCTTCGCCGACGGGTCCTGGGGGGCTCCGGTGCCGGGTGCGGGGTCGGCCGGGTCCGTCTCGGGTCCGGGCCGGTTCGGGGCCGTGGTGGTGTCCCCGTCCGGTGCGGGGGGCTCCGGCCGGGTCCGGGTGCCGGTGTCCGTGTCGGGGTGTGTTCCGGGCCGGGTGTCGTGATCGGGGGCCGTGGGCTTCGGCCCGGTGGTCTCGGGGCCGGTCGGTCCCGGGTGCGCGCCGAAGGCCGGGCCGGCGGAGGCCGGGGGCCTCTCGTGGTGCTCGGCCGCCTCGCCGGTGCCGGACCGCGGCTGCCCGCTCCCGCCGCTCTCGTCCACGATGTCCCCTCGTTCGAAGCGTCCCCGCTCCCGGTTCGTGCGGAGCGGGAGGGTCTGGGGTCGATGGTATGCGGCCGTCGCGGTGCGTTCCGCCCCGGCACCCCCTCTGTTTTCCGTGCCGTCGTGGCCGCCGGGGCCGGTTCGCTGTCGGTGACGGGCCGTATGGTCTGTTGTCATGGAAACCAGTGCCGGGGGTGCCGTCCCCGAAGAGGCGGCCGTGAGCGGCGGGGGTGTCGCCGGTGGTCCGGGTCCCGCGGTCGCGCGCCCGCCCGCCTCGCTGTCGCCCTCGCGTGCCAGTGACTTCATGCAGTGTCCGTTGTTGTACCGGTTCCGGGTGATCGACAAGTTGCCGGAGAAGCCGAGTGAGGCGGCGACCAGGGGGACCTTGGTGCACGCGGTTCTCGAGCGGCTCTTCGACGCGCCGGCCGCGGACCGGACCGCGCCGCGTGCCAAGTCGTTGGTTCCCGTGCAGTGGGACCGGTTGCGGGAGGCGAAGCCGGAGGTCGCGGAGCTGTTCGCGGACGATCCAGAGGGCGAGCGGCTCGCGCGCTGGCTCGGTGAGGCCGAGCGGCTGGTGGAGCGCTGGTTCACGCTGGAGGATCCGACGCGGCTGGAGCCGGCCGAGCGGGAGCTGTTCGTGGAGGCGCGGCTGGATTCGGGGCTGACCCTGCGCGGCATCATCGACCGGGTCGACGTGGCTCCGTCGGGTGAGGTCCGGATCGTCGACTACAAGACGGGGAAGGCGCCGCGGCCCGAGTACGCGGAGGGCGCCCTGTTCCAGATGAAGTTCTACGCGTTGGTGGTGTGGCGGCTGAAGGGGGTGGTCCCGCGCCGTCTTCAGCTCGTCTATCTGGGCAGTGGTGACGTGCTGACGTACGACCCCGAGATCGTGGATCTGGAGCGGGTCGAGCGCAAGCTGCTGGCGCTGTGGGAGGCGATCCGGGAGGCGACGGAGACGGGTGAGTGGCGGCCGCGTCCCACCAAGCTCTGCGGCTGGTGCGATCACCAGGCGGTGTGTCCGGAATTCGGTGGTACTCCCCCGGCATATCCGCTGCCGGTCAGGGCGCCCGGGTCGGTGCCTTCGGAGCAGGGCAGAATGGGGCCGGACTAGCGAAGGAGACTTACGTGGCCATCCGCGTCCTACTGGTCGACGACCAGCCGCTGCTGCGCACCGGCTTCCGGATGATTCTGGAGGCGGAGCCGGATCTCGCGGTCGTCGGCGAGGCCGGTGACGGTCTCCAGGCACTGGATCAGGTGCGTGCCCTGCAGCCCGATGTGGTTCTGATGGACATCCGTATGCCGCGGATGGACGGTGTGGAGGCGACGCGGCAGATCACCGGTCCGGGCCGGGACGGTCCGGCGAAGGTTCTGGTGCTGACGACGTTCGACCTCGACGAGTACGTGGTGGAGGCGCTTCGCGCGGGTGCCAGTGGTTTCCTCCTCAAGGACGCGCCGGCCAATGAGCTGGTGCAGGCGATCCGGGTGGTGGCCGCGGGCGAGGCGATGCTCGCGCCGAGCATCACGCGTCGGCTGCTGGACAAGTACGCGGGTCATCTTCCGTCCGGGGACGAGCCGGTTCCGGACACGTTGCACACGCTGACCGACCGTGAGGTCGAGGTGCTGAAGCTGGTGGCGCGCGGTCTGTCGAACGCGGAGATCGCGGCCGATCTGTTCGTCAGCGAGACCACGGTCAAGACGCATGTGGGGCATGTCCTGACGAAGCTGGGGCTGCGGGACCGGGTGCAGGCCGCGGTGTACGCGTACGAGAGCGGGCTGGTGCGTCCCGGGGCGCAGTAGGTCCGGTCGGCCGGTCCTGGTCCGGCCTGGGCAGCACGAAGGGCGCCCGTTCCGATGGGGAACGGGCGCCCTTTCGCGTGGGGCCGGGTGCGGTGCCCGGCCGGGTCTCGGGCCGCCTTGGGGCGTGTGCCGTGCGTGGGACCCGAAAGACCCGGGACCGTCGGGTCCCGGGTCGGGGCCGGGGCCTCAGGGCCCCGGGTGGGTGTGCTGGGTCACTCGCTGACGCCGCGGCTCAGCTCCCACAGCTGAAGGGTGGAGGACGAGTTGAGCGCCCACTCCGAGCCCGTGATGTCGTCGCGCGCGGCGATGTACTGCTTGCCCTGCCACAGCGGGATCACGGGGACGTCGCTGGCCACGATGTCCTGGATCTCGTTGAGGCTCCTGGACGCGGTGAGGCGGTCGGCCTCGCGGCGGGAGTCCGGGATCAGGTCGTTGCTGATCTTGGTGTTCAGGTACGGCGAGCCGAGGAAGTTGTCCTTGTCGAGGAACGGCGCCAGGTAGTTGTCGGCGTCGGGGAAGTCGGGGAACCAACCCATGCCGTAGACGTCGTAGTCGCCCTTCTGCTCGGCCGGGCGGAACTTGGACCAGGGCGTGCCCTGGATGCTGACGTTGAAGAGGCCGCTCTTGTTGAGCTGGCTCCTCAGGACCTGGAACTCCTGCGCGGTGACCGCACCGTAGTGGTCGGTCGTGTAGTGCAGGGTCAGCTTGACCGGGGTGGTGATGCCGGCCTTGGTCAGCAGGGACTGGGCCTTGCTGGTGCTGGGGTCGCCGTACTTGTTGAAGAACGCGTTGGCGTGGCCGGTGATGGTCGCCGGGACCAGCGAGTAGAGCGGCTGGGCCTGGGAGCCGTACACCTTGGAGATGAGCTCGCCGCGGTTGATGACCTGTGCCATGGCCTGGCGGACCGCGGTCGACTTCACCGACGGGGCGTTGGTGTTGAAGGCCAGGTAGCGGATTTCCAGGCCGGGCATCTCGTTCAGGTTGACGTTGCTGCCCGAGGCGCTGTCCAGCTTGTTGATCTGCTCGGGCGTCATCGAGCGGGTCATCAGGTCGATGTCGCCCTTGTCGAGGGCCGCCCCCATGGTGTCGGCGTCCGCGAAGGAGCGCAGCTCGACCTTGGAGTTCTTGACCTTCAGCTGTCCCTTGTAGTGGGAATTCTTCGTGAAGACGGCCTTGGTGACGGTGTCGTCACTGGCCTCGATCTTCACGGTGTACGGGCCGGAGCCGTCCACGGAGAAGCCGTCGCGCAGCTTGTTCTTCTCGTAGTCGCTCGGGTTCACGATGCCGGCGACCGGGGTCGACAGCTTGAACGGGAAGGTCGCGTCGGCGCTCTTGAGGTGGAAGATCACCTCGCGGTCGCCGCGGGTCTCGACGGTGTCGATGGTGGACAGCAGGGCGAACACACCACTGTCGGCCTTGATGGCCCTCGCACGGTCGATCGAGAACTTGACGTCCTTCGCGGTGATCGCGTCACCGTTGGAGAACTCCAGGCCCTCGCGCAGCGTGCACGAGTAGCGCTCGTTCCCGCTGTCGGTGAACCCGCACTCCTCGGCGGCCTCGGGCTGCGGATCGCCGTCACCTCGCGGCTGGACCATCAGCGTCTGCACGGTCTGGCGCAGCACGTTCCAGGTACCGACGTCGTAGGCGTACGCCGGGTCGAACGGTGCCGGGGCTTCCTTGGACGCGGTGAACTGGTCCGTGGTACCGACAACGATGGCATCGCCGCTGTCGCCCCCGCTGGCGGACCCGCCGCACGCGGCGAGCACTGGGGCGAGCAGGCCGACCACGGCCGGCAGCACCAAAGTCTTGCGGTTCATGCTCGTGTTTCTCCAGAGCTGTAGGTTCCGCGAACCGGCATGCAGGGGTGGCGCGGCGGGTCACGGGGTTACGGCGATGTTCTCGCGACGACATTAGTCCGCACCACATGATCAGCAGGCCGGTCTCGGAACCGTCTTCCGCTCACGCTGCGAAACGGGGCGTGGACGCACCGATAACCCGACACGGGAAGGAATTAGTGCAGGCTTTCACCAATCGGGACACAAGGGCACGCCCGGACCTCACGAACGGGTAACGGGGGCACAAGTTACCCCCGCTGTCGACCCTCTGTAACGTGGCGAACGTCACACGGCAAAATTGATTGAGGCATACCGGAATTCGTCGATCCGCCCCGTTATGGATTCCGGCAGGCCCTCGCCCGCGCTTACCACAGGAAGCCGCCGGGATTTCCCCCCGCATTCGGTGCTGCACGCCGGGTGACCGCCTGGACGACGTTCGGTGACGGATCAGTTCCCTTTTGTCATCAGACGATGCAGAAAAGGCAGGTCGACCTCTTCCAGGGAATTCACCACGGTGCGGCGGGCGGCGGGGGTGATGGGCGCGACCGAGGGCACGGCGATCACCTGGCAACCCGCGGCCTCGGCGGAGGCGACACCGGTCGAGGTGTCCTCGATGACGGCGCAGCGGCCCGGTTCGGCGCCGAGCCGGGCGGCGGCGAGGAGGTAGGGGTCGGGGAACGGCTTGGTCCGCTCCACCTCGTCGCCCGCGACGGTCAGCGCGAAGAAATGGGAGCCGATCGCGCCCAGGACCCGGTCGATGATCCGCCGGTGCGAGGCGGAGACCAGCGCGGTGGGGATCTCGTGCGCCGCGAGCTCGGCGAGCAGTCTGGCGGCGCCCGGCATCAGCGGCAGGGAGTGGCCGATGCGCTCCTCGAAACCGTCGTTGAGCAGCACGGACAGCTCGGGAAGGGTGATGTCGGCGCCGGTGGCCTCGATGAGGAATCCCGCGCTGCGGGTCATGGGGCCGCCGACGACCACATGGCGCCAGGACTCGTCCAGCGTGTGTCCGAGGGCCTCGAAGACCGCGACCTCCACGTCCCACCAGAAACCCTCGGTGTCCACCAGGGTTCCGTCCATGTCGAGGAGCACGGCTTGCAGGGCTGAGCCCTCGGCCGTACGGGTTCCGAGCGAGGGGACCGTACTGGTCATCCTGGCGCACCTCTCTTGAGGGACGATCAGGCCGGCCGCCCCCTTGTACGCCAGGGGACAACCGGCCTGCGATGGACCGACAAGTGTACGACTTATCCGATCAGTGTGCGTCGTGGCGCGTGCCGTGGCGCGCCGGGACCGTCACCGGGCGTTGAAGTACTTCGCCTCGGGGTGGTGGATGACGATGGCGTCGGTGGACTGCTCGGGGTGGAGCTGGAACTCCTCGGAGAGGTGGACGCCGATCCGCTCGGGTTCCAGGAGCTGCGCGATCTTGGCGCGGTCCTCCAGGTCCGGGCAGGCGCCGTAGCCGAGGGAGAAGCGGGCGCCGCGGTACTTGAGGGCGAACATGTCGTCGATGTCGGAGGGGTCCTCCCCCGCGAAGCCCAGTTCGGAGCGGACGCGGGCGTGCCAGTACTCGGCGAGGGCCTCGGCGAGCTGGACGGACAGGCCGTGCAGTTCGAGGTAGTCGCGGTAGGAGTTGGCCTCGAAGAGCTTGGCGGTCTCCTCGCCGATGCGGGAGCCGACGGTGACGACCTGCAGGCCCACGACGTCGGTCTCGCCGGATTCCTCGGGGCGGAAGAAGTCGGCCAGGCACAGCCGGCGGCCGCGGCTCTGGCGGGGGAAGGTGAAGCGGGTGCGCTCGTTGCCCCGCTCGTCCAGGATGATCAGGTCGTCGTCCTTGGACACGCACGGGAAGTAGCCGTAGACCACGGCGGCTTCCAGCAGGTTGTCCCGCTGGAGCCGGTCCAGCAGTCCGCGCAGCCGCGGACGGCCCTCGGTCTCGACGAGTTCCTCGTACGTCGGGCCGTCACCGGCGCGGGCCTGCTTGAGGCCCCACTGCCCCTTGAACAGGGCGCCCTCGTCCAGCCAGGAGGCGTACTCCTTGAGCTGGATGCCCTTGATGACGCGGGTGCCGCTGAAGGGGGCCTTCGGGACGGGGTTGTCGGTGGCGACGTCGGAGCGGACGTGGCCCTCCTGCGGGCGTTCCTCGGTCTCCACGGCGGTCGCGGTCGCGCGCACCCGGCGCTGCTTGAGTTCGGGCAGGGCCGCGCCGGGCACGCCGCGCTTGACGCCGATCAGGGCGTCCATCAGGCGCAGGCCCTCGAAGGCGTCGCGGGCGTAGCGGACCTCGCCCTGGTAGATCTCGTGCAGGTCCTGCTCGACGTAGGCGCGAGTGAGGGCGGCGCCGCCGAGGATGACGGGGTAGTCGGCGGACAGGCCCCGCTGGTTGAGCTCCTCCAAGTTCTCCTTCATGATCACCGTGGACTTGACCAGCAGCCCCGACATGCCGATCACGTCGGCCCTGTGCTCGGCGGCGGCGTCCAGGATCGCGGAGACCGGCTGCTTGATGCCGAGGTTGACGACGTTGTAGCCGTTGTTGGACAAGATGATGTCCACGAGGTTCTTGCCGATGTCGTGGACGTCGCCGCGGACCGTGGCGAGCACGATGGTGCCCTTGCCCTCCGCGTCCGACTTCTCCATGTGCGGCTCGAGGTGGGCGACGGCCGACTTCATGACCTCGGCGGACTGGAGCACGAACGGCAGCTGCATCTGGCCCGAACCGAACAGCTCACCGACCACCTTCATCCCGTCCAGCAGCGTCTCGTTGACGATGTCGAGGGCGGAGCGGTCCTGCAACGCGGTGTCCAGGTCCTGTGCGAGGCCGTTCTTCTCGCCGTCGATGATCCGCCGCTTGAGCCGCTCCTCCAGCGGGAGCGCGGCCAGCTCCTCGGCCTTGCCGGCCTTGAGCGACTTGGTGGTGGCGCCCTCGAACAGGGCCATCAGCTTCTGCAGCGGGTCGTAGCCCTCGGCACGCCGGTCGTAGATCAGATC
>NZ_KZ626953.1:1796-25754 GCF_002911015.1 Streptomyces populi | reverse complement strand
GTCCGGCCGCACGCGCCGCCCTCCCGTCGGCGGTGGCCGAAGTCCGGGACGACGGGGGGACTGTCGCGGCGGATCGGGGGCACCAGACACGCGTCCCGGGCGCCCACGGGTGTCTCGGCGACATCGCTCCCGTGGCGGTCGTACGGGGCCGGGCGACCCCGGAGCCGCACGGTCGAGCGGCCGGGGTGGTGGCCTTCGCCGGGCAGGGGACCGGCAGGACCACCACCCCGGTACTGCTCCTCGTCCGCGCGGGGCGACGAGGCGGATCACGGCACGGACAACAGGAGACGGCGGATGTCCCGGACCATCACGGCACCAGTCGAGGCGAACGAAGCGGTGGACCCGACGGAGGCGCGACGTCGCGAGCAGCGGTTCCGCAGACGCCTGGAGCGGCTCATCGGCATCGCCGCCACCGAGGGGAACGAGCTGGTCCCCCTGCGCAACGGCGACCGGATCTTCGCCGCGATGCTCGACGCGGTGCGGTCCGCCCGGCACACCGTCGACATGATGACCTTCGTCTACTGGCGCGGGCAGATAGCCCGCGACTTCGCGGCCGCGCTCGCCGACCGGGCGCGGGCGGGCGTCAGGGTGCGGCTCCTGCTGGACGGCTTCGGCGCGAAACGGATCGAGGAGGACCTGCTGCGGACCATGACCGCCGCCGGTGTGCAGGTCGCGTGGTTCCGCAAACCGCTGTGGCTCTCCCCTCTGAAGCAGAACCACCGCTGTCACCGCAAGGCACTCGTCGTCGACGAGCACACCGCGTTCACCGGGGGCGTCGGCATCGCCGAGGAGTGGTGCGGGGACGCCCGCGGCCCCTCCGAGTGGCGGGACACCCACGTCAAGGTGCGGGGGCCCGCCGTGGACGGCATAGCCGCCGCGTTCGCGCAGAACTGGGCGGAGTGCCACGACGAGCTCTTCGACGACCGGGACCGCTTCACCGAACACGGTCAGCCGGGCACGGCGACCGTGCAGGTGGTGCGGGGCTCCGCCAGTTTCGGCTGGCAGGACATGCAGACCCTCATCCGGGTGATGCTCACTTCCGCGGAGGAACGCTTCCGCCTCTCCACCGCCTACTTCGCCCCCGACGTCTACTTCGTGGACCTGCTGTGCGCGACGGCGCGCCGCGGCGTACGGGTGGAGATCCTGCTGCCCGGCCCGTACACCGACCAGCGGGCCTGTCAGCTCGCCGGCCAGAACCACTACGGCGCGCTGCTGGCCGCCGGTGTCGAGATACGCCAGTACCAGCCGACCATGCTCCACACCAAGATCATGACGGTGGACGGGGTGGCTTCCCTCATCGGTTCCAGCAATTTCAACCGCCGCTCCATGGAGCACGACGAGGAGGTCATGCTGGCCGTCCTCGACGAGTCGTTCACCGCGGCCCTCGACCGGGACTTCGACGAGGACCGGGAGCACGCGGTGAGCATCGATCCGGCACGCTGGCGGCGCAGGTCGGCGGTCCAGCGCGCCAGGGAACTGGCCGTCGCACCGCTGCGCCGCTTCCTCTAGTCCGGCGGTCCGGACGGGCCCGCGGCCGGGCCGGTGGGGGCGAGAGCGGCGGAACGGTCAGCGGGGCCGCTCGCCGGTCTCGCAGACCTTGCGGGCGATCTCCCGCAATTTGATGTTGTGGTCCTGGGAGGCCTTCTTCAGCACGGCGAAGGCCTCCTCCTCGCCGAGGCCGTGGCGCTCCATGAGGATGCCCATCGCCTCGCCGATCTCGTGGCGGGTCTCCAGGGCGTCGCCGAGCTGCTGGTGCGTCCGGGCCGAGGACAGGGCGACCGCGGCGTGCGACGCGAGCACCCAGCCGGCGCGCTGGGCCGACTCGTCGAACATGTTCGGACGACGCGAGTACACGTTGAGGGCGCCGAGTTCGTCGTCGTCGGTGAACAGCAGGAAGCCCATCATGCTGCCCATGCCCAGCTTCCTCAGCTCGGGCGCGAAACGGGACCACTTCTCGTGCGGCCGGCGCAGGTCCTCGATGGCGTATAGCTGCTCCCGGTCGGTCACCGCGTCGAAGCACGGCCCCTCCCGCAGGTCCTGCTGGATCCGGTCTGCCATGCGCACGACGTCGCTGGTCGCGGCCAGCGCTCTGACCTCACCGCGGCGGACCGTGAGGATGCCCCCCTCGTCGCAGCCGTTGATCAGCACCGTCGCGTGCTCCACGATCCGGTCCAGCGTGGCCTGCACCGAGTCCTGGGCCAGCAGGTCGCGCGCCATGTCCGCCAGGGCGACGGCGAACTTCTCCCAGACCTCGCCGGACTCCTGCGCCATGGGCCACCCGTTCATCCGTCGAAACGAAACCAGCCTTCACCCGGAGTTCCATCTTGCCATCCCGGCACATCCCCGCCGAGGTGACCGGGGGATACCGGTTCCCCTCCTTCCCGGGGAATCCCCGCCGCGCGACGGGGCCGCTCCGGTCTCCACGGGTTCTTTGCACGACTCGCCTGTTTCATCCGGCGGATCAAGGGTGACCCGAGAGGGGACCGGATTCCCGAGGACGCGTTCGATTCGATCACAGGAGGCTCGCATGGAGAACTGGCGCGACAGCGCGTCTTGCCGCACCGTTGACCCCGATCTGTTCTTCCCCATCGGCAGCACCGGCCCCGCGCTGCTGCAGATCCAGGAGGCGAAGGCGGTCTGCGCGGGCTGCCCGGTCCGCGAGGAGTGCCTGCGCTGGGCCCTGGACACGGGCCAGAGCGTCGGCGTCTGGGGTGGTACGAGCGAGTCGGAGCGGCGTGCGCTGGCACGGCGGCGAGCGCGTCGGCGCACTCAGGACTCTTCCGCGTAGACAAGACGGAAAGCATCACCGGGCCTCGCCGCGGGGCCGGGTTCGGGCGCAGGCGACCGGGTCGCGAAGCGGCAGGAGGCATCCCGCCGACGAGATCCGAACGAAGGGCACGATGGAGATCGATCCGAGCCGGAACATGAAACCGTCGTCCGGGGAGTTCGGGACGCTCACCAGTGCGTTCGGCGGAGAACTGCGCAACGTGACCGACGCGCGGCTGGCCGCGGACGGCTATCTTCGCGCCCTCGCGCGAACGACACCGCCCTCGGCCGCCGAGCACTGGGACGACATCCTGCTGGTGGTCACCGAGCTCGCCGCGAACACGATCCAGTACGCCCCTGGTCCCTTCGAGCTCCAGATCCGTCCCACCGTGGGCGGTGTGCACGTGATGTTCCACGACAGCAGCACCACCCCGCCCGCGCCCCGCCGCTTCCGCCCCTCCCAGGGCGGGGGCGGCATCGGCTGGCATCTCGTCCACGCGCTCTGCGACCAGGTGAGTGTGATCGTGCGGCCCGACGGCAAGGACATCCACGTGTTCCTGCCCTGGTGACGGGACCCCGCCCGCGGTCGCGCGCCGACGCGGAGGTGTCGTTCCGCGTGGCACGGGCACACGGTTCCGATGAGGGAAGCTGCCGCGTCGCACGACCGAGGGGGAACGTTGGATCCGGAGCGGGAACCGTCCGAGCGGGAGCACGCCGTGTGGGACCGGGTGCGTCGCGCCGCCACCGGGATGGACCACCACCGGGCGAAGGCCGCCCTCGGCGAGGCCCGGAAGGCGGCCGAGGAGGGTTCGGCCGACGGCAGGACGACACCCGACACGCAGACGGAGCTGGACGAATGGGAACGGATCACCGACGTCCTGGCCGATCACGCCGGGGCGTACGACCCCGCCACGGATCCCTTCGTCCAGGGGCAGCTCGCCGCCCGCTCCGACCGCGCGCGGGCATCGGGACGACGTGGCTGAACGCCGGCCGGCCCGCGTTGTCAGTGCCCTGCGGAACAATGCCGGTCAGCCAGAACGTCACCGCCCCGGTGCCGCGTGATCCCGTCCGTCCGTCGAAAGGCCGCCCGCACATGACGCCGACCCCGCACCTCCGTGCCGTGCCGCGAGCGCCGATCGGAGGCCGGTGACCATGCTGCGGCCACTGTCCCGTGCGCGTGCCCCGCTCGGCCCCGAGGGTGCCGAGGTCCTGCGTCTGATCACCCAGCGGCGGTTCCCCGTCCGCCTCACCGTGCACGCGAACGGCCGCCGCCGGTACGGCTACTGGCTTCCGCTCGATCCCGCGACCGGACGCGGCGGCTGCTACGTGGCCCTGCCCACCGGCGAGTGCGACGCGCTGCACGCGGCGGGCCGGATCGTGCTCGGCGACCCGCTCGTCGACCCCGCGAAGACCACGTACGCGGTCCAGGCCGCGGCACGCACCACCGCCACGGGCCGGGGCGAGACGGCCGGCCGGGGCGTGGCGAGCATCCGGAACGGGACGGCCGGCCGGAGCGAGGCGATGGATCCGGGCACCTTTCGGCACGCCCTGACGGCCTGACCGCTCCGAGGCGAGGTACGGGCGGACACGGGGTACGGGCACGGACGGCGGGAGCGGCCGGGTCACGGGAGAGACTCCCGGCCCGCTCGGTCCCGGACCTGGCGGGAGCGGCACCACGGCCCTGCCTCCCGGCCGGGGCGCGTCACCTCCACGGCCGTTCACGGGCCGAATGCCCGAACCCGGACGTTCGGGCATTCCCCGGACTTCGTCCCCGTCCCGGCCCGTGAACGGCACCCCCTCGTCATGTCCCGCCCGCACCACGGCCACTTACCCTGAAGTAATATCCGCGGCAGGCTCCCGGAGGAGGAACCGTGCCACGGTCCGAACGATCGCCCTTGCTGCTCGCAGGCCTCCTGGCCACCGCGGGCGTCGCCCACTTCGCCGCACCGCGGCAGTTCGACGCCATCGTCCCGCGCGCCCTCCCGGGAGCGCCCAGGACCTGGACGTACGCGAGCGGTGCCGCCGAACTCGCCCTGGCCGCCGGGGTGGCACTCCCCCGGACGCGCCGGGTGGCCGCGCTCGCCACCGCCGCGTTCTTCGTCGGGGTCTTTCCCGCCAACGTCCAGATGGCCGTGGACTGGCGCCGTCGTCCCGCGCCGCTCAGAACCGCGGCACTCGCCCGGCTCCCGCTCCAGGTGCCGCTCGTACTGTGGGCGCGCGGAGTCGCCCGGTCCGGAAAGGGACAGTCATGACATCTCAGGTGAACGTGGGCGACCAGGTCGAGGACTTCGCGCTGCCGGACGAGACCGGGGTGACGCGGAGCCTGTCCGAGCTGCTGGCCGACGGGCCGGTGGTGCTCTTCTTCTACCCCGCCGCGCTCACCGCCGGCTGCACCGCCGAGGCCTGCCACTTCCGCGATCTGGCCACCGAGTTCACGGCCGCGGGCGCGCGGCTGGTCGGCATCAGCGGTGACGCGGTCGACCGGCAGCAGGAGTTCGCCGACCGTCACACGCTCGGCTACCCGCTGCTGTCCGACGTCGACGGAACCGTGAGGGAACGATTCGGCGTGAAGCGGGGCTTCACCCTGGCCCCCACGAAGCGGGTCACGTTCGTCATAGGGAAGGACCGCACCGTCCTGGAGGTGGTCCGCAGCGAACTGCGCATGAGCGTCCACGCCGACCGGGCTCTCGCCGCGCTGCGCGGGCACAAGGGCTGAGACGTCCGGAGCGCGTTCGCGCCCGGCGTCGAACGCAGTGAACGGGCCCCGCCCCTATGCGGATGGAGGGCGGGCCCCGTTCACTGCTCCCCATTCTCGGCACGGTCCGCGCCCGCCGACAGGGAGTGCGCCACGGTGACGTGGTGGACACCGGACACACCCCGTGCGCACGGCGCGCCTCCCGTGTGCGCCCGCGCCTTCCGCGGGCACCGGGCCCCTCCCCCGGGCCCTGCCCGCTCCCATGGGCGGGGCGGCCTGTCGGCGGACAGCCCTTGGCGGTCATGCTGGAGCCGACGAGCCGGACGCACGATCGACGGAGGCCCCATGACGGACCAGGTCACACCCCTCGAAGTGAAGCCGGTGGCGGGGCACGTCGGCGCCGAGATCACGGGAGTCGACCTGGCGGAGCCGCCGGCGGACGAGGTCGTGGCCGCGATCCGGGCGGCCCTGCTGCGCTGGAAGGTGCTGTTCTTCCGCGGCCAGCGGCTCGACCACGCCGCGCACGTCGCCTTCGCGCGCCGGTTCGGGACACCGGTCCGGCTCCGGTCCCGGGGCAGCGTGTCGCCCGCGGAGTTCCCCGAGGTGGAGACGACGGCCGACCGTCTCGAGCTGGGCGGGCGCTACGGCATGGACCACGAGGAGTGGCTGCGCAGGCGCCGTCACTCCCTGCTGCGCGGGTGGCACTGCGACCACGGCGCCCGGGTCGACCCCCCGGCCGCGACGATCCTGCGCGCCGAGACCGTACCCCCGTACGGGGGCGACACGACCTGGTCGAACCTGGCCGCCGCCTACGCGGGCCTGTCGGCTCCCGTGCGCGCCTTCGCCGACACCCTGCGCGCCGAACACCGGCTCGGGGTCGGGTACCAGAGCCGGCCGGGCGACGACGCGTACGTCCGCCGGCTGCTGGACCGTCAGATCGCCACCGATCACCCGCTGGTGCGGGTGCACCCGGAGACGGGCGAGCGGGTGCTGTTCGTCAACGGCTACTACATCGAGCAGATCCTGGGGGTGTCCCGGCCGGAGAGCCGGGCGCTGCTCGACATGCTGCTGGAGCAGGCGACCCGTCCCGAGTACACGGTCCGTTTCCGGTGGGAGCCGGGCAGCGTCGCCTTCTGGGACAACCGGGCCACCATCCATCTGGCGCCGGGCGACACCACCCACCTCGACCACCCCCGGGTCATGCACCGGGTGATGCTGGCCGGTGACGTCCCGAGGGGGGTGGACGGCGAGCCGTCGGCGCCGATCGTGGGCAGCGAGCCCGGCCGCTGGTGAGCCGGTCCGGCCCGGCCCCGACGGCGGGCTCCGGGCCGGGCGCCGGAAGCGGCCGCCGTCAGAAGACGCCCTGTCCCGGGACGAGGATCCCCCGCGGGTCGTACGTGTGCCGGGCGGTGGCCAGACGTCGGTAGACGGGGCCGAAGTGCTCGCGCCAGTCCGCCGCGCCGAAGGGGACCGAGCCGACCGGGTAGTGGGTGCCGCCCGCCGCGTGGACGGTGTCGTAGGCGGCCCGGTTGGCGGCGAGGAGCCGGTCGACGGTCGCGGTGTCGTCGGGCGCGGTCGTGCGCAGGACGGCCAGCAGATAGGACACCGGGTCGTCGGGCGTGCGCAGCAGCGGGGTGTGCAGGTTCTTCCGCAGCACCGGGTACAGGAGGACGACGCCGGGACCGAGGTCGGCCGGGGTGAGGTCCGCCAGCAGGGATTCGGCCAGCGTCGCCGCCGAACGGCCCGGCAGCAGCAGGTTCAGCCAGGGGTGGGCGAAGGCCCACAGGCCCGCTTCCTTGAGGGCGGCGACCGAGGCCGCGAGCCGGTCGAGGAAGTCGTAGTAGCCGAGGTCGCTCGTCTGCACGCCCGCGGGATCGTGCCGCAGTCCGCGCAGCAGCGCCGTGTCGTCGGGTGCGGGTCCGACGGGCGGACCGTAGGCGACGGCCTCGATGACGTAGCCGCGGAAGGCCCCGTCGGCGTCGGCGCTCACCTGGCCCTCGACGTAGTCGAAGCGGCCCTCCTGGACGAGCAGTCGCTGGTCGTCCAGGAACGTGCGCAGGTCGTCGTACGGGAGGAGGTAGTGGCGTACGGTCACGGGCGCGGGGACCAGGCGCAGCGTGGCGCCGACGATGACCGCGCACTGGCCGAGCCCGGCGAGCACGGCGTGGAACAGATCGCGGTGACGGGTCGGGGAGCAGCGGACGAGGTCGCCCGCGCCGGTGACGACCTGGAGTTCCGTCACGTTGTCGACCTGGGCGCCCTGCTGGTGGGTCTGGCCTCCGAGGCCGCCGACCGACAGGGTGCCGCCGACGGAGAGTTCGAGGTAGTCGGTGAAGGTGGGCGGGGTGAGTCCGTGCGCCAGGGTCGCCCGGGCGACCTCGCTCCACCGGGCTCCGGCGCCGACGGTGACCGTGGTGCTGCCCGGTCCGACCGGGCCGATGGACGCGAGCGGTGTGGTCTCGATGACCAGACCCCCGTCGACCTGCGCCTGCCCCTGGGTGGCGTGGCCCTGGCCCCGGGGCGCGACGGACACGCCGTGCTCGTTGCAGAAGCGCACCATGGCGACGACGTCGCGGACCGAGCCCGGCCGCAGCACCGCGGCCGGGCGCCGGTGGACGATGTGGCCGAAGTCGTCGGCGTCCGCCGCGAGGGAGGCGTCGTCGGTGTGCACGCTGCCGTCCAGCGGCGGCAGGCCGGCGAGCGTCCGCCCGGTGGTGCGGGTCGTGGTGGTCGCCCAGCTCCGGGAGAAGGGATCGAACCCGACGACCGCGACGCCGGCGGCGAGGCCTTGCAGTGCGGTGCGTCGCGAGGGTGTCCGGGGCATGCGCTCCTCCTGGGGCTGCCGCTTCGAGATCAACTGCGCCAGAGTGTAAGGGACTTGATAGCCCTGGGGGCCGATTGACCCGAACGCGGCCACGGGCGCGCCGTCCCTCCCGAAACGGCCGCGTCCGCCGCCCCGGGAGGGACGGCGGACGCGGTGGACCGGGAGCCGTGGACCGTCAGCCGGCCGACGGGGCGCCCTTCGGCTCGTCGCCGTCGACGTCGACCGGCGTGCGGCTGTATCCCGCGAGCTCGAGCGGGCCGCCCGCCTTCGCGGCGCCGCCCTCGGGGTTCTGTCCGCCCAGGTTCTGGCGGACGGAGTCGAGGATGGTCAGGCCCTGCGCGACCAGTCCGGCCGCGATCTCGCCGAGGCCGTCGGCGCCGTTGAGGACGTTGACGTTCGCGCCGGCGAGACCGCCGGCCGCCTCCTTGACGATGAGGGGCAGCTGGTCGATCAGCATCCGGTCGAGCGCGACCCGGTCGTGCGAGGCGGCCGCCTCGGCCTGGATCTTCATGCGCTCGGCGTCGGCGACGGCGAGCACCTTGATCCGCTCGGCCTCGGCCTCGGCGGGCTTGACGACCTCGGCCACCAGCTGCTCCTGCCGCAGCTGGGCGGCACGCTGGGCGAGTTCGGTCTGCGCGGCCAGGACCTCCTGCTGGGCGTGGGCCTGGGCGAGCGGGCCCGCCTGGGCGGCCATCGCCTGCGCCCGGTCGACCTCGGCCGAGTACTCCGCCTTCACGATCGCGGTCTGCCGGGCGTACTCGGCCTGGTTCCGCGCCGCCACCTGCTCCGCCTCGACGGAGGCCTGGGTGGCCTGCGCCTGGGCGATCTGGGCCTGGCGCTGGATGGCGGCCTTGTGCGGCGCGGACATCGCGTCGATGTAGCCGGTGTCCCCGTCGTCGATCGACTGGATCTGGAACGAGTCGACGATCAGGCCGATCTTCGCCATCTCCGTCTTCGAGGTGTCGAGGACCTCGGCGGCGAGCTTCTGCCGCTCGGTGACGATCTCCTCGACCGTCATCGAACCGATGATGGCGCGCAGGTGGCCCGCGAAGATCCGGCCCGTCAGGACCGACATCTGCTCCTGGTCGGACAGGAACCGCTGCCCCGCGTTGACGATGCTCTCGGTGTCGTTGCCCACCTTGAAGGCGATCACGGCGCGGACGTGCAGCGTGATGCCCTGCTTGGTGACGCAGGTCTCGGTGACCTCCGCCTCGCACATGGACAGCGTCAGGAAGCGGGTCTTGCGGAAGATCGGCAGCACGAACTTGCCGTGCCCCGTCACGACCCGGAACGGCGCGCCCCCCAGTCCCCGCCTGCCGCCCGAGATCAACATCGCCTCGTCGGGGGCGGGCACGCGATAACCGAACATGCTTCTCCTTCTCAACCGGCGCCGACGGCGTCGCCGTCCAGCGCGTCCAGCGGATCGACCCACGCGATGACGTCGACCGTGCGACACCCTCGGGACTCGATCACCAGCACGGTCGCCCCCTTGGGCAGGGGCTCCCGGGACCAGGCGAGGAAGGTCTCGGATCCGCCTCTCACGCACACCAGGAGCTCGCCGGGACCGGCGGTTCCCCGGGTGCCGATGAGCAGTTCCCCCGTGCAGCCGATCACGGCTTCGTCCTGCACCACAGTCGGCCACCCCCCATCACTCTGAATCTGCCCCTGACCTTAGACCCAGCCCTTTCGGGTCACGCACGCCCCCCGCCGGTCGGCGCCACCGACGGGACACGCGCCCGGGCCTCGGGAGAAGTGTGGGCTCAACTCCTGGTGAAGCGATAGGTCTTGCTGTCGGTCAGTGTGCAGAAGCCCGGGGACACCACGATCACGCGCAGGGTGGCACTGCGGCGGTCGTAGTCGATGCCCTCCGCCTCGAAGGTGCCCGAGCAGGAGCTGCGCAGCGGGAGCGGACGCAGTGCGGTGACGTGTCCGGAGACGTCGGCCGAGCCGTTCGGCTCACCGGACAGGTCGATCTGCAGCAGCGGCCTGGTCATCCCGAAGAGCGTGCCCGCGGGATCGTCGGACGAGCACAGCAGCCGGGTCGCCGTGACGAAGTCGCAGCCCTGTACGTCGCGCACGGCGTGGTCGAGGGCGACGGTGGACACCCGCGGGAGGTCGGCCGAGGGCGAGGTGGCCGGGTTGACGCCGGGGGTCGGGAACACCAGGAGCCGGCTCATCGTGCCGTACTCGCCGGACAGCATCCACGTACCGCTCGGCGTGACGGCGGCGAAGGAGTTGTTGAGCGCCTCGCCGGCGCTCAGCTTGTGGACGTACTCGGACCAGGCGCCGCCGGGCGCCTGTACGCGGAACATCTTCGCGCCGCCGGAGTCGCTCTGGTAGGGCTCCACGTAGTGGCCGTCGTACGAGGCGTCCGGGTCGCCGACGTGGTTCCAGCCGCGTGCGCTCACGCTCGCGGGGATCGTGCCGATGCCCGTGTAGCGGTTGGGGCTGCCGGCCGGGACCTCGACGGAGGCCAGTCCCTGACTCTCGGTCAGCGGGTCGGCGCGGTCCGAACCGACCTCGTTCCAGGTGTCGGCGGCGAAGGCGGGCGTTCCCGTGGTCACGGACAGGACGGCTGTGGTGGCGAGGGTGACGAGACCGGCCAGAGCCGCGTGACAACGTTGCCGTGCGGACTTGCGCATGGATGGTGCTCCTCGATGGGGGTGACTGGTCGGCGCACAGTCTGGCCCGCCGACATGGTCATGTACAGGCCAATCGAGGAACGGGGGCGTCGGCTCCGGGCCCGGTGCCGCCCTGCGGACACGGCCGAGCCCGGCGGCCCACTCGGGAGGGCGAGTGTGCCGCCGGGCTCGGGCCGCCGCCGGGTCCGGGCAGGGGACGCCCGGACCCGCGGACCGTCAGCCGTTCGAGCAGGTGTTTCCGGCCGCCGGGTTCAGCAGGGCCACCACGTCGACCGTGATCCCGCAGACGTTGGCGGCAACGTCCACGGGAACCTGGACGTTGTTGCCCGACAGGACTCCGGGACTGTTCTGCGCGACACCGGTCGTCGGCCCGTTGTCGGCGGCGGCGGTCCCGGCGGTGGCCAGCAGGGCCACACCGGCGAGTCCGGCGGCGGCCATCAGACGAATACGCATGTTCCAAGCTCCGTTCATTCGCAGTGGTGCGAGCCCCTTCACCATCACCTCCGCGAACGATCTACGACATCACAGCGCGGCCGAACGGGGGTTCGCCCGCCGCGGCGGGCGTGGAACGGGCCCGGCACCGGGCGTGTCGCGCGAGGCGCACGGAATGCCCGTAGCGTGAGAACAGATCCGGTGAAGCAGGGAGAAACCATGCCGACAAGCCAGAGCGACGCGTCCACGCCCTCCGACGACCGGGCGACCCCCGACAAGATGCTGCACACCGGGGCCGAAGGCCCGGTGTCGGCCGAGGACCTGGTCCTCGCCACGGGTCGCGACGTCACACCGAAGAACCTCGCCTGGGCCGAGCGCAAGCTCCAGGAGGAGGGCTCCGCGGCGGTCAACAAGCTGCTCCCCTAGGGCCTGTCTGACAATTCGCGTCGTCGCCCGAAGGGCGGCCGGGCGGCGTCAGGTGCGTGCTCTCGGCGCGCCGGCCCCGGACTCGCGTACTGGACGTACTCGGGTCTGGGGCTGGCGCGGCGAGTGGGGGTGCCCCCTGCTCGAAGAGCTCGGGGGAGCGTGCATGGCGTCGCACGGCAGGCGGGAATTGTCAGACAGGCCCTAGGGCCCCTGACCGCACTCAGGGAGGTCACGGACCGGCTCGGCCGGCTCCGATGCGGCGGAGCCGGCCGAGGACCCGCACGGGAAGAACGGGTCAGGCGGCGGGGCACTCCTTCCAGGCCAGGTGATAGACGGTGCTGATGTCACCGTCCGTCGAGTCCATGGTCATGAAGCTGGAGCTGCCGGGCGTCGAGGTGCCCGCGTTGACGCGCAGCTCGGTGTTGATGTTGAAGTTGCGCTGGACACCGCAGGGGGCCCAGACCAGTTGGGCCCAGTCCGTGGTGTCCGTGGCCTGCCAGTCGTCGCCGTACGGGCCGCGGAAGGGGTGGGTGATGGAGGCCGTGTTCGGGGATCCCTGGAAGTAGTACGAGGCCTTCTCCGTGCTGCTCGCGCCCGCCTGGAGCGAGGCGAAGCCGCGGTAGTCCGCGCTGGCGATGGCGTAGGTGAAGCCCTGCGGGACATGCACATTCAGGTTGAGCTGGCAGTTCTTGCGGAACGCGGTGGGGTCGGCGTTGCCTCCGACCTGGGCGAGGTAGTCGCTGTAGGTCACGGTGAAGGCGGTGTTGTCCGGGGAGACGGCGACGGCCGCGGTTCCCTGGGGACAGCCGGATCCGTTGACCGTGGCGACGCTGATGACGATCTTGTCCGGGGGCGGGTTGTCGAACACGGGGTTCGAGTTCGACAGGGGAAGCGCTGTGGCGAACAGGGCGGCGATCGCGCCGCCCATGAACAGGCCACCGGCCATGGTGCTCCAATCCGTTGCGTAGGCGTTCCGGCGACCGCACTCGGGCGTGCCGCCATGAATGGGGGGTGCGGCGCCCCGAAGGACGGGGAGCCGTCGCGGACCAGTGCGTTGGATCAAGCGCGGTGCATTTGCGCATGGGCATGACAAACGCACATGCGCAACCCGCTCCTGGCTGTGAAGGAGCTGTGAAGGCCGGGAGCGACGAAATCGTACGTACGGGGGGTCGCGATGGACAGGACCATCTCCGGCCATTCGATACGCGCCGTTCACACCCACCGCCGCGGTCACGGGGCCCGTTCACCGCGGTTCCCGCCATTCGCGGCCCTGGCCCCGACCCCTCCCGGCCCCCGGCGGCCGTCACGGGCGCCCCCGCCGCCGTGGCGCGGAAAGCACCCCCGGGACGCTCCGGCCGCCTGACGGCCGACGGCCCGCAGCACGCCTCCGGCCCCGGCCCCCGCGCCGCCCGCGCGCACCGCCCGTCCTTGACGCCCCAGGAACAGCGGGAAGATTCCTATCAGGACCGCCTTGCACCGATGGCACACCTTTCGCAGGCTTCACGGCTTTCCGTACGGCCCGGAGCGGCCCTCCCGGTGTCCCGAGGAAGAAGTCGTCCCCGTGTCCCCGAGCGGGCCGGAAGGCGGCGGGGCCGCACGAATCACCCGCCCCCTCGGCACGTCCCGGACGCCCCTGCGACACTGAGACACATGGATCCACGACACCTGAGACTCGGCCGCCGCCGGATATGGATGAGCAGTGCCGTCTGTTTCCTGGTCCTCGGGCCGATCGGCTGGTTCCTCGGTGGCTGGATCCCCTTCGTGCTGCTGACCGTCACCCTGGCCGTCGCCACCGCGGTCTCGCACTGGCGGGCCCCCACCTGGCTCGCGCCCGCCGTCGCCCAGGGCCAGTCGGAGAGCCGCCGGGACGTCGCCACCTTCTGCGTGGTCATAGCGGTGAGCGGCTACGCCCAGCCGCCCGCGCGGCCCACCCCCTCACCGGCCGCCCTCGCGGCCCTGCGCCTGGAGGCGTACCGGGCCGCCGCCGACGACGACCTCTCCGAGGATCTCCGTCTCCTCGCGGCCGACGCGCTGGCCGCCGCGGACCAGGCCAACGCCGAGGACACCCCGGCGAGCTGGCGGGCGGCCCGGGCGAGCGCGGAACGGCTGGCGCACGCCGCCCAGGAGGGCAATCCGTACGTACGGCAGTTGCTCATCCAGTGGGTGGAGGGCAACCCGGCGAGCGACCGGTAGACGATCCGGCTCCTCCCCGCGTCTCGCGGCACCCGTCGAGGCGGCCCGGAGAACCGGACCCCCACGACGTCGTCCGGAGCCGCTCGGCGAACGGGGTGTCCGGCGCCCCCCTCACGGCCGCTCGAAGAACTGGAGCACGCCTCCGACCGAGAAGCACAGCGCTCCCACGAGGGTGCCCCAGTTGGCGATGTCGACGTTCACGAGACTGCCGGTCGCCGGCCGCGTGTAGGCGGCCACCGCCGAGACGAGGAAGAGCACGGATCCGAACTGGTTGACCGCGACGATCCACCAGCCGAGGTCGTCGGCCAGGACGCGCGGACGTCCGTGGCAGACCTCGACGATCGCGAGGTGGCCCGAGATCAGGAACAGGACGCAGCCCACCATGTCGGGCGCCCAGATCAGCCGGTCCACCTGCTGGGTCGAGAGCCCCTTGATCAGCGAGTCGACCAGGTTGACGCCGAACACGAGCGTTCCCACG
Source organism: Streptomyces populi (assembly GCF_002911015.1). GTDB lineage: Bacteria > Actinomycetota > Actinomycetes > Streptomycetales > Streptomycetaceae > Streptomyces > Streptomyces populi. The sequence goes on along the minus strand of NZ_KZ626953.1, from coordinate 11,298 downwards.
AAGAGCACGAAGGTGCTGAGCCAGTCGATCCGGCCCGGCTCGTAGCTCCACCACCTCCAGCGCCGCCCGGCCAGTGTGTCGGACCCGCTGTCGCGGCGGGGGGCGTTCACCGCCTGGAGCAGTGAGGCGTAGCCCCCGGTGTTGAAGAACAGGCCGCCCGCGAAGTAGATCCAGACGCCCGTCACGCCGCCCGAGCCGAACTGGACGACCCCGGCCCCGAGGGCGAACAGCAGCCCGCCGACCGTGAACGCGGTCGCGGCGACGGCGTTCAGCCGGCGCAGCCGGGCGATCGACACGGTGTCCGCCCGCCGGGAACGGGCCAGCGCCTCCCCGGGGGCGCGTACGGTGAGCAGACCGCGTTTACGGGCCCGGCGTGATTCCCAGACCGCGGTGCGCCCGTCCATGAGACGCCAGGTCAGCCGGGTCGTGAAGGGACCCGCCCCCTCGGAGCGCGCTTCGGTTCGACTCACCCGGCGACCTTAGCCCGGCGCGGCGAAATCCGGCGTTCAGCCGCCCCGTGACGTTTCGGACGATTCGCGAGGGCGGGGCGGGAGCGTGCTCCGGGCCGATCGGGCCGGTCGGGCCGGTGGGCTCAGGACTCCGCCTCGCGCCTCAGGAAGTTGCTCACCTGACAGGCGAGGCTGTCCCGGGCCGCGTCGGGACGCGCGCCCGCCTCGACGGCCGCGTCGCTCTCGATGCCGCCCGCCCAGAGGTAGCGCTCGGTCCACTCGTCGTCGACCTTCAGCTGGATCTGGATGTCCATCCGGTGCAGGACGGCCTCGGGGCCGGCCGCGAAGAGGACCGCGGTGGCCCGGCGCAGGGGATAGACGTCGTAACCCTCGATGAACTGGCAGTTCCGCCAGTCGAGGAAGGCGCTCTCGCCGTCGGCGCCGACGCGGATGTCGATCTGGCCGTCTTCGAGGTGGATGCCGAAATGTTCGGTGGCGCGGTTCTCGACGGTCACCCGGAATCTGAAGTAGGTGAGTTCGTCGGCGGCGTCGTCGCGCCCTTTCGGGGGCTCCGCCTTTTCCACACCATGAACGCGAACACGCAGGCCGACCTGTTCGTCGTACTCCTGCCAGTCCCCGACCACGTTCGGCTCGCGCACAGTCCACCTCTCCACTTCAGAGAGCTGTTCCTATCTGTGCCCTCAACGAAGTGTCAAATGCGCCGCACATACCGTGGCCAGCGATTTCACCTTTCTTGATCGGCGATCAAGCCGTGTCCAGCCAGAATCTTTCCGCGCCACTCGAAAGGGGCATTTCCGCACGTGCTGCACATCACGTTTCCCTGAGGCCCCACACGCCGTCGCTCAGGTGCCGCAGCTGTTCCTCGAGCGGGCCGAGTCCCACGTCCCGGCGCCGCTCGTCGACGGTCCCGGGGCGGCGTACGGGATAGGGGCGCAGGGTGGCGGGGTCGACGCGGGTGCCGTAGTACTGCGGCAGGCCCAGTTCGACGGCGCAGTGGTCGGCGATGTAGGCGTGGTGCAGGGCGGGGCAGCGCCCGTCGGCCGCGGCCCGGGCGATCAGGTCGCGGCAGCCGAGTTGCAGGCCGAGGTCCGGGGCGTGCAGCAGGATCATCAGGGCCGCGGTCGAGGCGGGTGCGCCCACCCGGTCCGTGGCCGGCCATCCGTACCGCCGGACGATCGTCGCGAGCGCTTCGGCGTTGCCCGCGCGGCACGCGACGAGGAGCCCGGGCCACGGTCCGGCGGGACGGTCGCGTGCCTGGCGCATCAGGCCGCGTTCCTCGTCGGCCCGGCGCACGAGCTCCCCCGCGAGGGCCCTGGCGAGCCCCGGGACCATCGGCGCGGCCCCCCGCTCCCCGGGGCGGGCCCCGGTGTCCCCGGCCGGGCGCCGCGGGACGACCTTCACGGCACCCTCTGAAGCACCATCGAGAACCACACCTTCTTTCCCGTGGTGCCCGGGTCGGCCGGCGCGACGCCCCATTCGTCGCTCAGCGCGGCGACGATCGCCAGTCCGCGTCCGGACTCCTCCGTCCCGTCGGCCGTTCGCGCCACGGGGAGGGCGGACGAGCGGTCGGCGACGGACACGCGCAGTTCGCGCGGGTCGCACTCGATGCCGACGGTGATGCTGTCGCCCCGGTCCGGGCTGCCGTGTCTGAGGGCGTTGGTGAAGAGTTCCCCGGCCGCGAGCACGGCGTCCTCGACACGTTCGGCCGGCAGCCGCAACCGGGTGAGGCACTCGGCGACCGTGGCTCGCACGCCGGGCACCCGCGAGGGGTGTGCCGGGACGGTGGTGCGCAGTCCGTGCGCCTCGCGCACCGGGTCCGCGGGGGTGTCCCCGGACGCGGCCGTCCCGGCGGGCACGGGGAGGGCGGGTGCCGCGGAGGGTGCGGAACCCGCGAGAGGGACCGGGACCGCCGACGGCCCGGAACCGGCACGGGGCGCCGGGGCCGCCGAGGGCGCGTGCCCGGCCGGTGCCGGGGGCTCGGCCGGTTCCGCGAGGTGGGCGTGGAGGGTGCGGTCCGCCGGGCGCGCCCCTTGTCCCGGTGCCCGTGTCCCGTGCCCCGGGGGCCGGTCGTCGTGGGCCGGCGAGGGCGACGGCTCGTGGCGCGGTGCCCTGGATACCGGCATCGGTCCTCCTTCGGGTGCAGCCCGGGGGGGGTGGCTGTCTCGGCGGCTGCCCGTGCAGCCAACACTCCGGACTGCCGCGGCGACCAGGGGGTATTCGGGTTGTCCGGTTGCAAGCACGTAGTGGCGTGGGATGTATGTTCGATCTTGTGAGGAACGGGAGCGGGGGCCGGGCGACGGTGTCCCTTGACGGTGACACCGACCGGACCGGACTGCGGGACAAACGGGTCCTGGTCACCGGCGGTACGCGAGGACTCGGCGAGCAGATCGTGCGGCTGCTGTCCGCCGAGGGCGTGCGGGTGGGCACCTGCGCGCGCACCGCGCGGGGCCTGGAGACGCTGGCCGCTTCGGTGGGCCCCGCCCTGTTCACCCGGCGGCTCGACGTCACCGCTCCCGGGGAGCTGGAGGGGTTCGTCGAGGACGCGGCGGAACTGTTCGGGGGCCTGGACGGGGTGGTGGCCTGCACGGGCGGTTCGCGCGGCGGCGGCTTCGAGGAGGCGGACGCGGAGGACTGGGCCGCGACCTGGGCGGTGAACGTCGGTCACGCGACCCGGCTGGTGCGGGCCGCGGTTCCGCATCTGCGGGCCGCGGGCGGCGGCTCCGTCGTGGTGATCTCCTCGATCTCCGGCTGGAAGCCCGGCCCGCCCGCGCAGTACTCGGTCGCGAAGTCCGCGCAGATCCAGCTGGCCGCCTCACTGGCCCGCGAGCTCGGTCCGGACGGGATCCGGGTGAACGCGGTCTCCCCCGGTTCGATGCTGATCCCCGGCCGGCGCTGGGACCGGATGCGCCGGGAGGAGCCCGAGGCGTTCGCCCGCTTCGTGGCGGCGGAACTGCCCGGCGGCGCGCCGGTCGCACCGCAGGAGGTCGCCCGGGTCGTGGCGTTCCTGCTGTCGGACTGGTCGAGCGGGATCTCCGGCGCGCACCTGCCGGTCGACCGCGCTCAGAACGCCCCCTCCCCCGACGGGTACTGAGCCCCGCGGCGGCACGGCGGCGCTCCCGGTCACGGCACCGCGCCCGCCCGTCGGTGGTCCGCCCGTCCCTCATGCCGCCGCCCCGAGGACGGCACGGGAACGGCGCTCGAACTCCTGGACGACGGGCTCGGCGCGGCGGGGTTCCAGGCGCCTGCGGAAGTCGCGCAGGGCCTGGACGGACCGTTCGCTGTGGACGGCGCCGAGGGTCTCCAGGGCCAGGGTCGCGGTGCCGACCGCCTCGTCCAGGCGGTCCTGCTGCAGGTGCGCGGTCGCGAGGACGGAACGGCTGATGGCCTGGCGCCTGCGCCGGTCCGCGCCCGAGCCGAGCGACTCGCTCGCCGTGCGCTCGGCCTGGCGTGCGAGCCCCAGGTCGCGGAAGCACAGGGCCGACTCGGCCTGGAGGTAGTGGTGGTCGAGATAGCGCACCCACGGCGACTCCTGCTCGGCCCCCTTGCTCGCCTCCAGTTGCCGGTCGGCCAGGCGCAGCGCCGTGGAGACGTCGTCCGCGCGGCCCTGCGCGGCATGTCCGCGCGCCGCCATGGCGTACAGCCGCATCAGTCCGAGGGGGCTGCCCGCATCCCGGGCCGTGACGATTCCGGCTCGGGCGAGTGCCACCCCCTCGTCGGGGCGGCCGAGGCCGGTGGCCAGGTGGGAGAGCCCGGCGAGGATCTGCCCGCCCAGCACCCGGTCGCGCCCCTCGGCGCACAGGCGCAGCCCCTGGGTCATGTAACGCTGGGCGAGGCCGTACTCCCCCGCGTCGTACGAACTCCAGCCGGCCATGGCGGCCAGGCGCGCGGCGGCCGCGAACAGCCCCAGGCGCTGCCCGGGCGGTGTGCCGCGCCGCTGGAGCATGGGGACGACCTCGGTGGACAGGTAGTGCACGATGCTGGTGCGGACCCCGCCACCGCCGTAGTGGTTGTCCATCTGGTCGAACACCGCGATCATCGCGTGCACCTGCTCGACGGGGCCGCCGCTCACGGACGGGGAGGGGGAGGCCGTTTCCTGGTGCTCCAACAGCCAGAGGAGCCAGTCGCGTTGGGGGTTCGCCAGGGCCGCCGCGACGAAGGGGACCGTCCCGAGGAGGCTGCGGCGGGAGATGTCGGTGGAGCCCAGCTCCGCGAGCGCGTGCAGGGTCTCCGCCACGTCCTCGCCGTAGACGAGGGCCCTGCTCGTGACCGGGCGCTGGGGATCCGGGTGGAAGCCGAGGTCCGCGGGGGACATGGCGCGGCCGAGTCGCTCGGACAGGACGGCGGCGATCAACTCCGGTGTGTTGCCCCTTGGTTGCTGGCCCTGGAGCCAGCGGGTGACCGACGCCTTGTCGTAGCGGGTGTCCGTTCCCTGACGGCGCCCCAGTTCGTTGACCCGCAGGGCGAGGGAGGCGTAGGAGCAGCCGGCCTCCTTGAGCACGGCCCCCAGCACCCCGTTGCCCCCGGCGGTCCCGCCCGCGTTCCTCGCCTGTCCCTCGGTCACGGCGGCCATCCCGTATCGCCTCACATCCGCGTGCGGCTGCGCTCCGGAACACACCTGACGAGACTTCAATTACGGTATGGACAAGCGCAGTTGAGCGTGAACATCGCCGATGGTGCGACAGGTCACCCGATCACTATGGTGGCCCGCCGACCGCCTGTGCAACCGGCGTTCCGATAATTTCAGAACGATCCGCACCGCTCTGTCCCTGTCGTCGGCCGCGTGGCACACTGCCCCCTGAGACGGCCGTTCCCGGGAGGTGGGGCGTGGGCGAGAACCGCTCCGGCGGCAGCGCGCCGACCGTCCTGCGCATGGTTCTCGGGAAGCGGCTGCGGCACCTGCGGGAACGGGCGGGCGTCTCCTTCGAGGAGGCGGCGCGCGCCATCGAGGTCACGGCGCTGACGGTCCGCAGGATCGAGAAGGCCGAGGTGGGGCTCCGCATCCCGTACGTGAGGGAGCTGCTCCGCGCCTACGGGGTCCCGGCGGGGGAGGCCGACGACTTCCTCGCCCTGGCCAGGGAGGCCAACCGGCCGGGCTGGTGGTACAAGTACCGCGACGTGCTGCCGGACTGGTTCAGCGCCTACGTGAGCCTGGAGAGCGAGGCCCGCGTCATCCGTCTCTACGAACCCCACTACGTCCCGGGCCTGTTGCAGACCCATGACTACGCCACGGCACTGATGCGCGTCGGTTTCCCCAACGAGCCGCGGGAGGACATCGCCCGTCGCGTCGCCCTGCGGATGAGACGGCAGGACCTGCTCGCCGAACCCGAGGCCCCGGTCCTCTGGGCGATCCTGGACGAGACGGTGCTGCGCCGGCCGGTGGGCGGCCCCGAGGTGATGCGGGCCCAGTTCGACCGGCTGGCCGAGGCCCTGGACATGCCGAAGGTCCGGATCCAGGTCATGCGCTTCGGCGTGGGCGCCCACCCCGGCGCGTTCGGCCCGTTCCACCACTTCCGCTTCGGCTTCTCGGAACTCCCCGACATCGTCTACACGGAGAGCCTGGCCGGCGCGGTCTACGTCGACCGGCCCGACGACGTCGTCAGCTATCTCGAAGTACTGGACCGGATGTCCGTGCAGGCGGAGCCGGTCACCCGGACCAGGGCCATCCTGGGTGAACTGCGTAAGGAGCTGTGATCCATGGGACCCGTGCACAACGGCATGTCCGCGGCCGGTCTGGGAACCGAGGGCTGGCACAAGCCCTGGAGCGGCACCAACGGCGGAAGCTGCGTCGAGGCCAAACGGCTCGACGACGGGAGCGTCGCCCTGCGCCAGTCGCGGGACCCCGAGGGACCCGCGCTGATCTGCTCCCGCGAGGAGATGGCCGCGTTCATCGAGGGCGCCAAGTCGGGTCAGGCCGACTTCCTGATCGCCTGAACGGGATCCGCGCCGCACCTCCCGGGCCCGGGCGACCGCGACCACGCCCCCACAACCGGACAACCCGCACGCACCCTCCCGCCGTGCGGGTTGTCCCCCCCCACACTGGCGAATCCGGCCGTCCCGGAGGGAGTGGACACGGGCATGATCCTCCACCAGGCCCTCGCACGGTGCCGGACCCTCGTCGTCGAGGGTCCCGACGGTCTCGACCGGCGCGTCCTCCTCGCCGAGCTGGACCGGCACCGCTTCACGGTCCGCCCCCTGCACGGGCACCTCCACCATGTGGACCCCACCCGGCCCTACCGTGAACTCCTGTCCGCGCCGGGCCGACTGGCCGTCGACGGCGGTCTCGTCCACGAGCTGGTCTACGGACCGCTGCGCCACGGCCGTTCCCGGGTGACGTGGATCCAGGCACTGGACTTCGCGGAGGCAGTGGCCGAACGCGACGGCGCGCTCCTCCACCTGACGGGCGGGACGGACGACACCGAGGCGGTACGCGCCTACGAGCGGGCGCTGCGCACCCTGGCCCAGCATGTCCCCGTGGTCACCGTCGACACCGGAGAACTCGCCCGCACCGCCCACGATCCCGTCCGGCCGATCCGGCAACTCGGCTTTCGCGCAAGCCCGTTGACGCTAACTTAGAAAGCCGACCGCGTGACGCACGGCAGGAGAACTCCGATGGCCGACCGACCCGCCCCCGACCAGGACGCGCTGTCCAGGATCGACACCACGGTGCCGCACTCGGCCCGCATCTGGAACTACTGGATGGGCGGGAAGGACAACTACGAGGTGGACCGGGCGGCCGGGGACGCGTACCGCGAGGTCGCGCCGAACATCGAGACCATGGCCCGCGCCTCGCGCGACTACCTGATCCGTACCGTCACCTTCGTGGCCGGCGAGCTCGGCATCCGCCAGTTCCTCGACATCGGCACCGGCCTGCCCACGTACGACAACACCCACCAGGTCGCCCAGCGCGTGGCGCCCGACTCCCGCATCGTCTACGTGGACAACGACCCGCTGGTGCTGCGCCACGCCCAGGCCCTGCTGACGAGCACGCCCGAGGGCGTCACCGACTACATCGACGCGGACCTGCGCGAGCCCGAGAAGATCATCGAGGCGGCGTCCCGGATCCTCGACTTCTCCCGGCCCGTCGCCCTGATGCTGATGGGCATCCTCGGCCACGTCCAGGACTACGAGGAGGCCCGGTCGATCGTCCGGCGCCTGCGGGCCGCGCTGCCCTCCGGCAGCTGTTTCGTGCACTACGACAGCACGGACACCGACGCGGCGCTCAAGGAGGCCCAGCAGGGCTACGACGACACGGGCGCGATCCCGTACGTGCTGCGCAGCCCCGAACAGATCGGCGCGTACTACGAGGGCCTCGACGTGGTCGAACCCGGCATCGTGTCCTGCCCCCTGTGGCGTCCGGAGCCCGGTACGTCGCCCGAGCCCACGGACGTCCACGGGGGCGTGGCCCGCAAGCCGTGAACGGACCCGCCCGGCCGGTCAGTCGGTGGTCGCCGGCTCGATGTTCTGGTTGAGGCGGAACAGGTTGCCGGGGTCGTACTTGGCCTTCACCCCGGCCAGACGCTCGTAGTTGCCGCCGTAGCTCGCCCGGACGGCCGCCTGGTCCTCGGCCATCACCATGTTCACGTACGCACCGCCCGCGGAGTACGGGTGGAGGGCGTCCGAGTACTCGACGCTCCACCGCTTGACGGCCTCCGCGTTGGCCGGATCGGGATCCACACCGGCGTAGACGGCGCCCCAGCCGGAACTGCGGTAGCCCCAGGCGGTGTCCGTCGGGCCGACGTCGTGGACGGCTCCGTCGATGGGGTAGAGGTGCATGGTCGACTTCCAGGTCGGCATCTCGGCACCGAACTTGGCGTGCAGCTCGACGGCCTCACCGGGGAGCTCGTCCACGAAGTCCGCCCGCCAGTACCACTGGTCACCGGGCGGGTAGACGCCGTCGAACGCGGACTGGATGGCCGGGTGCGGCATCGGCGCGGGGCCGTGCAGCAGGGGGTCGGGCAGGACGTCGAGCAGCGGGGCCATCTCCCGGGCCGCCGCCTCGGTGTCGTCCCCGACGCGGCACCACAGCACACCGCAGACCTTCTTCAGGTGCATCTCCTCCGGGAACGGCGGCCCCGGCGGGACCGAGCCGAAGAGGAAGAAGCCACCGAGTTCACGCGGTGCCTGGTGGATGAAGCTGCGGTAGGCGGCGAGGACTTCGGCGCCACTCTCGACGGGCCAGAACGTGGGACCCGCGACGACCGTGCTCACCTCGTGCAGCCGGAAGAGGAACGAGGTGACGACACCGAAGTTGCCGCCGCCCCCACGGATCGCCCAGTAGAGGTCGGTGTTCTCGTCGGCGTTCGCCCGGACCTGTTCGCCGTTCGCCAGGACCAGCTCGGCCTCCAGCAGGTTGTCGATGGCCAGCCCGAACTTGCGGGTGAGATGGCCGAGACCGCCGCCGAGGGTGATGCCGCCGACCCCCGTGGTGGAGATGATGCCGCTCGGCGTGGCCAGGCCGTGCTCGTGGGTGGCCCGGTCGACCTCGCCCAGGAGGCAGCCGCCGCCGACGCGTACCGTGCGGGCCGCCGGATCGACCTGGATGTCCTTCAGCGGGGAGAGGTCGAGGACCACTCCGTCGTCGCAGGTGCTCAGGCCCGCGCCGTGATGACCGCCGCCGCGCACCGCGAGCGGGAGCGTGTGGTCGCGGGCGAAGCCGATGACCAGGGCGACGTCCTCCGCGGAGGTGCAGCGCGCCACCAGGGCGGGCCGACGGTCGATCATCGCGTTGTAGACGGCACGCGCCTCGTCGTACCCGGAATCCTCCGGGCCGATCAACTGCCCCTTGAACGCGGACAGTTCCTGGCGTGCCGCTTGTACCGGTGTGGTGGACATGTGCATCCCCGTATCTGGAGACCGCCCCAGGTCCCGGTGCCCGGGCCGTGGACCGGCTCCCGCCGATGGGTCCGATGTGCACGTTTCAGCCCGATCAAAGACCAGCCTAACCCCGCGCCATCCGGCTGGCTCGGCGACCCGGCCGCCCTCGGCACACCGGCCGTCGGCAGCCCCGGCGAACGTCGCCGAGCGCGTCGATC
>NZ_KZ626953.1:0-1786 GCF_002911015.1 Streptomyces populi | reverse complement strand
CGCTCGGCGACATGATCGGGCGGCACGGACGGGCCCGCCGGCGGTTCACCCGCGGGAGACGGCCGGCTCGGTCTCGTCGCGTCCGGCGGCGAGCGCGGGCTCCGGCAGCACCGCGTACAGGGGCGTCGGCCGCGCCTCACGCAGACAGGGCGCGGGCACGGGCGGGTCCAGCGGGGCGTGATCGGCGGCGCGGGCCCGCCACGAGGACCAGATGATCTTCCCGCCGACGTCCGTGGCACAGCAGCCCCAGCCGTCGCTCAGCGCGGCGATCTGGGCCAGACATCCCTGCGGCGCCCGGTGCGGGCTGATGTCCTGGCTGCTGTCCGAGACGGCGGCGAACAGGCGTCGGCCGTTCCACCACATCTCGATCGTCGTGTTCTTGTCCGCCGAGTGCTGCTCGATGGTGCGGAGCAGCGCTTCCGCACAGTGGCAGACGGACTCGACGAGATTCTCCAGGTTCCAGTACCGGAGGTGTGCGGCCAGGATCCGCCTGACCTGTCCGACCCTTTCCCGGCTGAGCTCCACGTCCAGGTGGTAGTAGCAGGGGACTGCGGCTTTCATCGTTGGCTCCTCACCGGCGAAGCTCTCGCTCGTTCTCGCCCCCTGCGGGACCGGGCCCCGATCACTGAGCGTGAGCCCCCGCCGCTCCTGAGTCACCCTCAGCATGAGAGGGCTACTCCATTCGTGCAACACGAGCGCGACCCCAGGTGGTTGAAGAGCTAACAAGACGCTCGGTCGCCGTACGGGCACCATGAGTGAGGGTGTCGTTCCGTGCCGGACCGGCTCCCCTTCGCGTACGGCCCTCATCCGCCGGCCAGGCGAGCCGTCCGCGGTCGAGAGATCGGGAAGGTGACCAGCGTGATGCTGCTGCCTGCCAAAGCCGAGGTCGCCAGACATCTGGAGCGCTACCGGGCATGGGAACGCCTGCTTCTCGCGACTCCCGCCGACCGTGTGGTGCGGGGGAACTTCGAGAACACCGGCTACACCCTGTGCGTCCTGATGGGGAAGCGCTGCGCGCGGGAGGCGGCGAACGCGGCCGAGGTCTACCTGCAGGACGTTCCGGCACGGATCTGAACGACGGTCCTCGCGGACCACACCGAAAGGGCCTTTCGCGGCAACGACGATCCGGGCCCAGAACCGCGGAGGCGAGACGCATGGACGCGCACACGGAGACCGGCCGCATACCCGTCATGGATGTGCGGCCGGTCGTCGCATGCGGCCGGCGGCCCGCCAAGGCGGTGGTGGGCGAGACCTTCCAGGTCACCGCCACCCTTTTCGGCGAAGGCCACCTCGTGGTCGGCGCGAATGTCGTCCTGCGTGATCCGGACGGCCGCCCCGGCCCGTGGACGCCGATGCGGGAGCTGGCCCCCGGCACCGACCGCTGGGGCGCCCACGTCACCCCGTCGGGAACGGGCCGCTGGACGTACGCGGTGGAGGCGTGGAGCGACCCGGTGACCGGATGGCGGCGCTCCGCCGAGATCAAGGTCCCGGCCGGGATCGACGTCGGGCTGGTGCTGGAGGAGGGCTCCGCGCTCCACGAGCGGGCCGCCGCGGGCGTTCCCGAGGCCGACGGCCGAGACACGGTCCTGGCGGCCTCGGCCGCCCTGCGCGACGACTCCCTGCCCCCGGCCGACCGTCTCGCCGCCGCGCTGACCCCGCAGGTGGCGGCCGTGCTGGCGGAGTATCCGCTGCGTGAGCTGGTGACGTCGTCGCAGGCGTTGCCGTTGCTGGTGGAGCGGGAGCGGGCGCTGTTCGGGTCGTGGTACGAGTTCTTCCCGCGGTCGGA
>NZ_KZ626952.1 GCF_002911015.1 Streptomyces populi | reverse complement strand
GCCCGGGCACTGCTCGACGGAGTCGAGGCGCTCGGCGGGTCCGCCGCCGGGCAGGCCGACCGGATCGCCCCACTGCCCGGCCCCGTGACCGTGGCGCAGCTGCGGGCGGCGCTCGCCAGGGAGGAGCAACGCACGGACGGGCGGAGGGTGTTGATCGCGCAGTACCGCTGCGTCCCCGCCGGCACGCTGGTGTACGGACTGCGCTCGGACTGGGACGAACCCCGTCTCGCCGCGGTGCCGCTGCGGTACTCCGAGATCACCGAGCAGGCCCGGATGTGGTTTCAGGTGCCGGGCGGGGTCCGGATGATGATGGAGGACTACGACGGCGATGTCGGCGACTGGCACCGCCTGGCGCCACTGGTGTCTCCGCTGGCCGAGTGGGCGGATCCCGGGGACCTCGTCCATCTGCTTCCTCACGGCGTCCTCCACGGACTGCCGCTGCACACCCTGCCCGTGGACGGGATCCCGCTGCTGCTGCGCAACCCCGTGTGCTACGCACCCTCGGCGGCCGTTCTGCACGGACTGTGGCACAGGACCCGGCGGGCGGCCGACGCCAGACAGGGACGGGCGGTCGTGTTCGGCGACCCGCGCGGCAACCTGCCCCACGCGGCGCACGAGGCCCGGGCCGTTGCCGAACTCCTCGGCCTGCGCGTCGAATTGGAGGAGGAGGTCACGCTGGCCCGGGTGCGTGCTGCTTTGCGCGGGGACGGCCTGGTGCACCTCGCCGCCCACGGTGTCCTGTCCGTCGGCAACGGCTTCGAGCGTGGCATGGAACTCGCGGACGGCCGACTGCACGCATCCGCCCTGCTCGGCGAACAGACCTCCGCCTGCGGAACGGTGGTGCTCAGTGGTTGCGAGACCGGCGTCAACGAGCAGCGCCCCGGGGACGAACCGGTGGGCCTCACCCGGGCCCTGCTCCTCGGCGGCAGTTCGTGTGTCGTGGTCAGCCAGTGGCAGGTCGCCGACGACGCCGCGGCCGAACTGCTCATGGCCTTCCACCGGGAGTTGCGAGCCGGGGCGGGCGCACCCTTGGCCCTGCACCGGGCCGCCCTCGATTCGGCCGGTGGGACGAACCCGCAACAGCACTTCTACCACTGGGGACCGTTTACAGCCGTGGGGGATTGGACGTGATCCCGCGCCGGGTAGCACCAGGATGCGGTCGCGGTGTCGTGACGAATGATCAACTCGACTGAGTGAGAGGCGAAATGGTGGACGCATCCGGCGGAGCGACGGAGTCGGAGTGGTGGGAAGGCGCGACGCCCGTCGAGTTCGACCTGGAGGTGGACGAGGCGGCCCTGAGCGAGCGTGCCGCTGGACCCGCCGTACTCGACGAGGAGGTGCGCCTGCTGGCCAAGGCCAACCGGTTCACCCTGAGCCTCGGACCCGTCGAGCCGGGCGCCGCCGCTCCCGAGGGCGAGACGGTGCTCGACATTCCGTTGCTGTGCGTCGGGCACCCGCACCCCGAGTGCGAGCTTGAGTGGCTGAGCGTGAGCCTGTCCGTCCGGCCTGGCCGGGTGCTCGACCTCATCCCGGGTTCCGAGGTCTCGGACCAGCCCGTCAAGGTGGTCAGGAGGAGCACCGCCGGACTCTCCTTCGACACGAGCGTGACCCTGCTGGCTCCCGAAGCCGCTCTGGAGCGCAGCAGCGAGCAGGACGTCTACTTTCCGACCCTGCTGGCGAGCGGGAAGGACATGCAGTTGGCCAAGTGGACGTTCCAGCGCGTCGGCGTGGCCCCGCTGCGGGTCGACCGTCTGCTGCGCGTCCTGGCTCGGTTCTCGGACGCGGCTGTGCCCGGGAGCCTGCAGGTGACCTTGCGGGCGAAGGTGACGGTGCGCGGTTGGCAGGGCGTGATCCCGCTGCTCGGCAGGCGGAAGATCGAGCGCGCCCTCCACTCCGGCTGAACGGTTCGGCCGGGCCGCGTTGTTCGCCGCGCTCCTTCTGCCGGGCCTTCTCGACCGTGGCGGACGAACTGCGGCGCGAGGGCGAGAACGATCCCGACACTGTCGAGGACCACGTCCACGACGCCGACCCCTATGGACGGCGTGACGAACCGACCCGCGTCTTCGGCGCCGCCGCGCAGGTGCTCGGGCCCGGCGGGCGCCTCGCGACCCCGGGCAGTCCGCCCTCTGCCGGTGTCTGCCGCCGACCGGGCCACCGCCGACGATCAGTGGAAGTTCATCGAGCCGTACCTGCCGATCGGTGAGTGCGGTCCCTGTCCCGAGTGGCCGCGAGAGCAGTTCGAGGAGGGATCTGGCGTTTTCGGTCGAGTGGCCAGTGGTGCGAGACGTCGGTCAGGCCCTCGGCCGCGCCCTCTGCGCCGTCGCGCGGGTGTCGACAGGTCGAGCCGGCCGGCACTCCTCGGGGCCGCGGCGCGAGCAGCCGCGGCCCCGCTGCCCGTACGGTCAGCGCGGACACGTCCCCGCAGCTCCTCAGGGAGGCGCACGGTGAGACGGACACCGGCCCCAGGCCGTTCGCGGCCTTCCTGGACGCCTCCGGCATATGGGCCCCGGCCGCGGCGTTCACCGCCGCCGAGGCCCATATGCCCTCTGTCACCGTGCAGTTCGCAGCCCTGACCGAACAGACCGCAGCCCGCCTGTCCGTGGCCGCGGGCGGGGAGCCGCCACCGGCGCAGTGCGTGTTGTGCGCGGGTGTTGCCGGGCTCTGCGCTAGAAGGTCAGGTTCCAGGCGTCGATCTTGCCTGTGTCGGAGGCGGCGTTGTCGTTGACGCGCAGCTTCCAGGTGCCGTTCGCGACCTCCGAGGAGGCGTTCACGGTGTAGGTCTGGGCGATGTTGTCGGCGCTGCCGCCGGAGTGGTTGTGCAGCGTGTAGACGGTGCCGTCCGGCGCCACCAGGTCGACCTTCAGGTCACCGATGTAGGTGTGCTTGATGTCCACACCCACCTTGAGGGTGGCCGGGGCGTTGCCGGTCACGCCGGTTACGGCGATGGGGCTCTCCACGGTCGCGTTGTCGTTGATGGCGAAGTCCGCGAGGTTCTCGAAGTACTTGCCGGGTGGCGGGGTGGTCCCGACGGCCTTGAGGGCGTCGACCTGTCCTTCGCCGAAGAACGAGTTGTTCGCCGTCGTGCCCGTGCAGCGGCTGTCCGAGGGGCAGGCGATGTCGTTGGCCTGGGCGGCCAGCTTGGCGCGGATCTGCGCCGGGGTGATGCCCGGGTCGGCGCTGGCGATGAGTGCCGCCACGCCGACGACGTGCGGGGTGGCCATCGAGGTGCCGCTCTTGCTGCCGTAGCCGCCGCCGGGAACGGTGGAGTACACGTTGCTGCCCGGCGCCGCGACGTCGATGACGTCCTGCCCGTAGTTGGAGAACGAGGCCTTGGTGACGCCCGTGCCGTTGGCCGCGACCGTGACCACGCCCGGCAGCTCGGTCGGGATGTCGAGGCAGGCGTTGGTGATGGTGCGGGTGACCGGAGTCGAGTCGTTCGGGCTCGCGGAGTCGGTCGTCTTGTGGGCGAGGTCGTAGTTCTCGTTGCCCGCGGCCGCGATCTGGAGGGAGCCCTTGCCCTCGGCGTACTCCTGGGCGCGCTTGACGCCCTCGATGATGGCGGCCTGGTCGATGTTGTCCGGGCAGTTGAACTGCCACGGGTCCGTGTAATAGCTGTTGTTGGTGACCTTGAAGCCGTGGTCACCGGCCCAGACGAAGCCGCAGATGGTGTTCTCGGCGAAGAAGAAGGAGTTGCCCGGCTCCGCGACCCGGACCGCGGCGATCTTCACCCCGGGGGCCACGCCGACGACGCCCTTGCCGTTCTTGGCCGCGGCGATGGTGCCCGCCACGTGGGTGCCGTGCGTGTCGACGTCCCGCCAGGCGCCGGCACGGGTGTCGGGCTTGCCGTAGGCGCAGGAGACCGAGTCGGCCGCGTCGAAGTTGGGCGCGAGGTCCTGGTGCTGGTCGTCCACACCGGTGTCCAGGATGCCGACCGTGACGGAGGCGGAGCCCGGGTTCACGGCCCAGGCCTGGTCGGCCTTGATCTGGCTCATGTCGGCCCGGACCGGTTCTCCGGCGGGGGTCGAGGCCTGGGCCGGATTGGCCGGGAGCGCCGGGTTGTAGGCGTCGGCCGGAACGTCGGAGGTGCGCGTGGCGCCGACCTGCTGCACGCCGGCGACACCGCGCATGGTGGCGGCGAATCCGCTGGACGCCGAGTGGGCGACGATCACGCCGATGGCGTCGAAGTTCGAGAAGACGGTGCCGCCGTTGGCCGCGATCGCGGAGCGCACCGCCGAACTGTCACCGGGGGCGGTGATCACGAGGTAGGCACGCGTGCCCGCCACCCAGGCCGTACTGCGGGAAGCCGGCGCGGCGGCCGGAGCGTGGGCCTTGGCGGCCGGCCCGGTGGAGGGGACGACGGGGAGCGTGCCCGCGAGGGCGCCCGGGGCGCCGAACGCGAGGGCGGCGCCGAGCGTGGCCGCCAGTACCAGAGTGCGTCTGGGGCGGCTCGATATGGGGGGTATCAATGCGTCCTCCAAGGACGGCCCGGCCGTGCTGAGAACACCGGCCGGGCCGTACGAAACGAGTGGTGGATGCAAGATGTCAGGTGTGTGTTCCTGTACGGAAGTACCTTTCCGTACAGGGGCGTTATAGGGGAATGGCCGAAAAGAGACATACTCCGGGCATCGGGGGTCGGGATCCACCGGGAGTTCGGCGACGTCGACCGCGCCCTGGCGTACGCCGCCGACCTGGTGCCGGCCGTACTGCCCGCGCCAGAGCGCCGGACCCGCGCGGCGACCGGCACCGCCCGCGCACTCGGGCACCGGCACGCACTCGACCCGTCCCAGCTCGCCGCGCAGGCCGCCGGCACGCTCGTAGAACAGGGCTGCCTCGCTGAGGACTGGCAGGCGTGGCCGGGTCCATCACGCCGCCTGGCCGACCGGTGCGTCGCCCGCCGTCGACGCCGCTGGGCGTACGCCGCGGCAGCCCACCATGACGCCCGGGAGCACGCGGCCCGCGCCCTGGCCCTCGGGCGCCGTACGGACCCGGCGGAACGACACAGGCTGCACCGAGCCATGACCCGGACCGCCTCGGAACAGCCCGCGCGCCCTGGCTGGAACGGCGACCGCATCCACACCGCGGCCGTACGCCTGGAGCGGGACCACCATCTCGATCTCGGCGCAGTGTGGCCGGCCTTGTGGTTCGTCCTGCCCGATCCTGTACGCGCCGAAATCACGGAGGCCCGGCAGACCCTGTCACGCGCGACCACGTTCGCCGCCTGGAGCGCGTTCTACCCGCCTCTCACGTACTGGTGGTGGCCGGTCGCGCCGATCGCCGCCTCCCTGGCGGCCATCGGGCGCATACGCATCCGCTCGGCAGCCGACGGCTACGCCCTGCGGGTCGAGGCCGCCGCTCGCCTCCATGCCGGGGACCTCGCCCGCAGTCCGGGCACCGAACACTCCGGACCTCTCACTACGGAGACCGGCGACGCCGTCACCCGCCTGCTGGGCGGCGGGTACATCGCCGCCACGCCGCTGAGCGGAAGCACCTGGGTACGGCCGACCGGCAGGCGCTCACGCAGTGAGCCCGGCCGCTGGTGACCCGAGTCGGAGGTTCGTCGTCGGTCTGCCGCGAATCGTCGTGGACCGAAGAACCCGCCGTTGTCGGTGACGGATGCCCAGCGTGCTGCGCTTGAAGGATGGATGCGTCGACGGCTCGGACTCTGGCCCCGCGGTCCCGGATCGTGCTGGAGCGCGCCGAGGGGCACTCGATCATGGAGGCGTCCCCGCAGCCGAAGAGCGCTCCGGACACGGTCCGCACCTGGCGAAGACGCTTCCTCCTCGACCGCGGTCCGGACGACTTGTCCGACGGGCCCAGGCCAGGTGTCCCCAGGAAGGCCACCGATGCGGATGCCGAGCGGGTCATCGTCAAAACACTCGAGGAGGAACCGCCGAACGCCACGCGCCGGTCGGCACGGTCGATGGCACTCGGAGAGGCGGCCATGCCGCCCGATGTCGTGGTCACCCGTCCGACCTGACGGAGGAGCAGTGGGTGTGGATCGAGCCGTTGCCGCCCGCGCCGAGGGCGGGACAAAAGGGTGGGGGCGGTGTGAGAAGCATCCGCGTCGGCGGATCGCTGACGCGATCTTGTACCTGGCGCGGAGCGGGGGAGGTGCCGCTGGACAAAGGTCATCCGGGAGAGGGCCGCCCCGGACCCGGGCCCGGGGCGGCCCTCGGGATCACTGGATCGGGGAGTCGGGCGGGGGGAGTCGGGTGGTGCGCTCCCGGTCGACGGACTCGACGCCGTCGACCGCCTCCAGGGACGGTATCCGCTCTTCCACGACGGTGCCGACGAGCGTGCCGAGGACCGGCTGCTCGCCCGTCACCGTCAGCCCGGCCCGCCGCAGGGCCTCGACCACCTCCGCGAACCGGTCGGGGTCGACCGCGAGGACGACCCCGACCGGCGCGGACCGGGACGGCTCGCTCACGGTGCCTGGAGCAGACCCGCGCCGACGTCCCTGAGGGGCTGCGCCAGCGGGAACGCACCGGACTTCAGAGCAGCCATGAGATCGGCCGCGGAGGCGTTGGGGTTCGCCTGCGCGAGCAGCGCGAGGACTCCCGCGACGTGCGGCGTGGCCATGCTGGTGCCGCTCTTGTTCGCGTACCCGCCATTGGGGGCGGCGGAGCGCACGTCCATGCCGGGCGCGGCGATGTTGATCTCGCCGCCCTGGCCGTTGATGCCGGCGTTGGAGAAGAACGCCGGTGTGAAGGCCTTGTCCAGCGCCGCCACCGCGAGGATGGAGGGACAGTTGGCGGGCCGGCCTACGGGCTCGATGTCCTGGGGCCGGTCGCTTTCGTTGCCCGCGGCGGCGACGATCACCGTCCCGCGCTCGAGCGCGCGCTTGGCCAGGATCTCGTACACCTGCGGGAAGAGCTCACCCTTCCGTACCCGAGCGCCGAGCGACATGGAGATCACCCGCGCACCGCGGGCGACGGCCCAGTTCATGCCGGCCAGAATCTGGCCGTCGGGGCCGCTGCCCGCGTTGCTGAGGACCTTCCCGGCAAGGATCCGGGCGTCGCAGGCCACGCCGTAGCGGGGCCCCTGCTGGGGGTGGGCCGGCCCGGCAACGGTACCGATGCAGTGTGTGCCGTGACCATGGCCGTCCTCGACGGCCTCGCCGAGCACGAAGGACATCGTCTCCTCGATACACCCGACCAGGTCCGGGTGGTCGGTGTCCACACCGGTGTCGAGTACCGCGACCTTCACCCCGCGTCCGGTCAGGCTGGACAGGTTGGCCCGGATCGCCTGTAGGCCCCAAGTCCAGGTCTGCTCGTCCAAGGCCGGGCCCTGGACGGCGGCGATCGCGGCGTCGGTGTGGTGGGCGACCACGTCCTCGTCGCTGCGGTAGGCCGGGAAGAACTCGGTCGGCGCCTGCTGCGGGGCGGTGATCGGCATGGCGTACACCATGCGCTCCGGTTCCGCCGCGATGATCGAGGATTCCGCCTCCGCCGTGGTGACCAGCGCGTGGCGCTGTTCGGGCCGCACCTCGACGACGGCGACGCCGAGTTCCTCGAAGTGCACCGAGACGTCGGGGCGATCGAGGAGTTCGGCGACGTTCACGGTCTCGGTTCCCCGGACACGTTCGACGGGCGCGATGTCGGCGGACGAACGCAGTGCGTTCAGTCCGCTCTCCTGGTTGCCCGGGTCGAGCAGGACCACGTACCGACCGGTGTACTCCGTGCGTCGGCTCGTGCCGGAGCCGTTGGGCCGATCGGGCGGCTCACCGAAGGAGCGTCTGTCCATGGGTCCGTTCGCCATTGAAATTCCCGCTTTCTGTGCGCTTTGCCGGCTTCGTGGGCACGCGTCGGTTCACGGACTGTCAGGCGCCAAGGATGGTGGGGCAC
The DNA here is from genome assembly GCF_002911015.1 of Streptomyces populi. GTDB lineage: Bacteria > Actinomycetota > Actinomycetes > Streptomycetales > Streptomycetaceae > Streptomyces > Streptomyces populi. The sequence continues at coordinate 18,139 of NZ_KZ626952.1, read as the reverse complement.
GGCTCAGTCGTGCATCGACGCGCGGTGCCGTCGCCGGGCAGGGCTGTCCCTCACCGGGCCGTCGGCATCGTCCCCTCGCACACCGTCGCACCGGGCACAAAGGCCCGCAACACGGATCCACCGGGGCAGAAAAGCGTCAGGTCGGCTGCCCTTCGTCACGGGCTCGAGAACGGCCACGCACTCGACATGGTGCGTCATCGGAAAGGCGCCGGTCTGAGGAAGTCGCAGGAAAGACCAGGTCAGAGCCTTCTTCACGGCTCACCACACGCTGTGCGGACGTCCGGAGCGTCACGGTGAAAGCAGTGGCTGTTCCATGGGAACGCGAATCCGTGGACGACGAGGGCCGGCGGGCTCTGGTGGCTCCCGCCCGCCGGACGGCCTGGCGTCTGGCGGCGGCCGGTGAGGCCCAGGAGCGCGTCGCTGAGGCAACGGCGGACAGCGAGCCTGATCAGGCGCGTGCGCCAGGTGTGAACAGCTTGTCCAGACGGTCACACGTCCGTGACGGCGAGCCGGACTCCCGGACGCCGGCGCGAAAGACTGCGGCAACAGGGCTTCCGGAAGAGCTTGTCGGCTTCGGCAGCCGTAGGAATCCCTCTCCTCCAGGAGGGGGAGGAAGTCACTGCTGGCAGCGTCCGAACGTCACGACGTAGGTGCCGGCGCCGGGCGACGAGGCCCCGGCCCGGTCCGCCGAGCCGGGCTGGGCCCACGGGCCCATCTCGCGCAGCGACGGCTTGAGGATGATGGCGCGGTGACCGGGGCTGTTCATCCACCAGTTGACGGCGGCCTGCGGAGTTCCCGATCCGCCCCACCCGGTGTACGCGATCTCGTTGAACTCCCACGAGCGGGGGTTGGGACAGTATCCGGCCGCCTGGATGCGACTTTGCGGTGTCGAGCCGGTCTGCGGGTTGCGGTGCGGGTCGTTGCCCGGTCCCCACCACTTCAGTTGGACGGCCGCGACAGCATGCTGCTGAGCCGCGTTCGTCAGGGCCTGGTTGGTGGTGAGGGCAGGCAGCCCGCGCTGTGTGCGCTGCGCGTTGATCAGGCAGATCACGGCATCCCTCGCCTGGGCGGCCGTCCCGGCAGTCGGGGCCCGGTTGGCGGCGGCCGAGTCGCAGGTCACGGCCGCCGCGGGCGGGGCCGCCATGACAGGAAAGAGCGTGGCCGACAGGGCGGCAACCGCGGCGGTGCTCAGCAGTTTTCCGGTGCGCGACATATGGCTTTGCACGGATACTCCACCTCCTGCGAACACGAACGGTGTTGTCTCCAGGCTGCCACCGGGCCTGACCCATCACCAACTGGGGCCGGGGGCGGGCATGCTGCTCGCGGATGCGCTTGTTCTTCTGCCCGGCTTCGGCCCGCAGCCGCTCCGACTCAGCGCGCTTGCTCTCTCGCGAACAACCGCCGGACGAGGGCTTTCCGCCGGCCGGTCCGACGACGGCGACCCGTCGCGCCGTGCCCGCGACACCCGGCTGTGCCGGGGTCCGGGGGCGGATGCCCAGGACCTCAGCCACTTCCGGAATCGGCTCCCGGCCTCCGCCACGATCCGTACCGGCCCTCACAGAACTCGGCGTTGTAGACGTTGTTTCGCCGACGTTGTCGAGCAACTCTCCGTCCAAGGAGGCCCGTTCTGGACGGGGGTTCCCGGCGCCCGCTGCGAGGAGCGGAGGCGGGCGCGCCACAGGCCCGACACCCGGGCGACCATCAGGGGGAGCGCGGGGTGGTCGCAGGCGATGCCCTGGCGGTCCTGCGGGGCGAAGACCGTCCATCAGGGCGGTTCGACGGCGGTACCCGCGGCGCTCGGCCGGCCCCGGCCCATGGCCTGCAGCATGCCGTCCACAGTGGGGACGAGGGTCGTGCCGTGCGGCAGGGCGAAGGAGATCCGGCTCGGCCCGGACAGCAAGCCGTTCCAGATCGGCACGAGGGTGCCCGAGTCCGCCGACAGGGTCTCCGGGGTCTGCTTTCCGGGCGGGAGGGGTCTCCTCAGCCGCGTGCTGGGGAGGGAGGGGGATCAGGGGCAGGGCGTCGCCGCCGGTGGCCTCGAGGGCCGGCATCCCGTCGGCGCGGGTTTCCGCCACGGTCGGGCCGGACCACGAAACCCCGGGGAGCAGATGGCCCGAGGATCGGACGAGGAGGAGGTTCGGCACGATGACCACCGGCCGGGTCGGGTACGGCCCATCAGGCGTCGGCCCGCTCCGTGAAGTGCTGGAGGAGGGCTGCCTGGATGTGCTGGAGGAGCAGGGTGTTCTGCTTGATCTGGGACAGCCGGGTCGTGGCGTGGGCTGCGTACTCCGGTCCTTCCACGGCCGAGGCCAGGAGGAAGGCGGCGAGTACATCGATGCCGCGCGCCGTGTCCGCGAACTGGCCCACGGGGACCAGAAGGCGGTCGAGCGGGACGGCGTCGTCGGTGACCGCGTCGGTGACCAGCGACGGCTGCCAGCCGTCCGCGTTGTCGAGCGAGTGGTGGGTGTCGAACCGGACGGTGACTGTCTCACCGGCGGGCACGTCGACGCTGTACGAGCCGTCGTCGTTGGTGTAGGCACGGTCGACGAGCGTGAGGTCGGGGCGGTAGACGCTGACCTTGATCATGGAGATCGGCTCGTCCCCGGTGACGGTTCGCACATGCCCGTGCATGAGAGTCTCCTCTCGGGTGCGTCCGGGATCCTCGTCAAGGACGTGCGGGCGCGGCCGAAGTCGACGAACGCAAGTCTGATTGAAATGCGGACTTCTGAGAGGCCGTTCAGCGCACCTGACTCCAGACTCGCCCCGTGCATGGACCATGTCAATTTCGGTCGGGGCGCGGGTGGCCGGACCGGTGACCAAACGGCTCCAGGCCGTGTACTCGCCCCGGTGCGGACCGTCGACGGCTCGGATCAGGGCCGTACCGGGACGGTCCGCGACCCGCGGGCGGACGAGTGCCGACCGCGGCAGTGCCACGTGCAGGCCGCGCGCTCAGCCGAGTGATCAAGCTCGGCGCCCCTGGCCTCGTACGCCACACGTCCCTGACCGGGGCCGCGGCGGCGAACGCTTGGTCCGAACGGGCCCGGGTGCCGCCACGAGGTCGGCGAACGCCTCACCGGCGACCTTCGGAGAGCGACCTGCGAGGCGCCCGCCAGCCGGTGCCCGGACGGCACCGCCGGCACGTACACGTCGTGGTCGAGGACGAGAGCCTTCGCCCCGGCCGTCCCTCCGGCATACCGAGGAAGGTGATGCCCGGCTCGTCGCGGCGGACCGCCGTCGGCCCGTCGCTGCCGCCGGTGCGCAGCAGCGCGCGTGGGTTCGGGCGCTGCGCGCGTCGGCGCCAGAGCCGATTCGGTGCGTCGACCGCGGCCGTGGCCACGACCGTGCCCACCGCGAGACGGCCGCCGCGTACTGCCCTGGTGGACATCGCGGCGTCGGCCGCCGCACGATCGTCGGTGACCGGACAATCGCGCGTCGCCGAGCAACACGGCCCAGGCGCCGGTGAGTTCGATCCGACAGCTGGAACGGGCGAACATCCGGACGTCGAACTCCCGTTCCGGACTCGCGATACGGAGGCCCAACAAAGACCGGCCCACGCCGCAATGCTCCGCCGCGCGTGCGGAAATGCGAACACCGGGCCTCCGTCGAAGCCACCGATGCCCTACCGCCTATTGAGCATGAGCTCGTCAGGTCTGCCGAGAATTGACTTGCCGATTCCGGGATTTGACACCGCGGGCCGGCATGTCGCGCGCCCACAGGTTGCCCTTCTGCAAAACCTCGGTACTCTGTTTGCCCGATCCCCGGCATGGCCATATAGTGGCAGTAAGTGATCTTTTGCTCCTCGCGAAGTCGCCTGGCATCACAGAAGCGCGACCAAGAGGATCCGTGATCCCCTACACGCATACGTGTCAACCAGGGAAAGCCCGTAGCGGGATCTCCCCCTTACCCGCAGGCACAGCTGCCACATTTCGGCAACGTCTCCTCCCGGGTCGAGAATTCCGGTCAACCCCCGGTCCTCGATCCGACACCTCGATGCGCCGTGCGGGAATGGCTTCTGATCGACAAGCCGGAGGGGCGTCGAAAAATGAGAATGAGCCTGACCGAGCTGCGCGCCCTCGCCACACAGGCGGGGTTCACCGGCAAAGACATCAAAATCGCAGCGGCCGTTGCCATGGCGGAGTCCAAAGGCGACCCAGGCATCGTCGGAGACCAGAATCTGGTCGACCACAAGTGGGGGCCGTCCATAGGTCTCTTCCAGATACGCTCCCTCAAACACCCGGGACAGTTCTCCCCACCGGACACGCTCAGGATCGAGGGAAAGCTCAAGGACCCGCTCTACAACGCCAAGACGGCAAAGGCCATCAAGCAAGCACACGACTGGAACCAATGGTCCACGTTCGTGAACGGGGCTTACAAGCAGTACATGGACGGCGGTCCCGTCGGCCCCACCACCTTCGAGCCGTTCCCCGGTGCGTCGTTCTTCCACGCCGGACGGAGGTCGCCGATCGTCGCCGCGATGCACCATCGTCTCGTCGCCGAGGGCTGCAACCACTACCAGTCGAGCGCCGGCGCCGACGTATGGGGGGCGGGTGATGTGAAGTCCTACGCGGCCTGGCAGCGGAAACTCGGCTTCGAAGGCGACGACGCCAACGGTACGCCCGGCAGAACCAGTTGGGACAAGCTGCACGTCCCCGACGTCTAAAGGCCGAGACCATGGCGCCGCGGAAGCCTGCGGGAAGGCCGGGAGGTCGGCCTTCTGGTTCGACCGCCACATCGACCAGCGGTTCCGCGCCTCCATTCGATGGCGTCAGATCCGAAACCGGACCATCATTCGCCGCAACGGATGTGATCTTGACGTGGACGGCTGCGAGACACATGACCGTGTCCACATCCACCATGCGAGCCCGATGACGGTCGACGACATCTCGACCGGTGACGCGAGACTTCCCGATCCTGAGTACCACTGACGACACGAAGCCGTGGAACTGAAAGGACGGCGTCATGCCCGAGAAGAACTTCGACGACGAGGACGTGAAAGCGGCCCTCGAGATGACAGACACCGGCGACGGACCCGGCACCGACAACCTCGACGACCTTCCGGAGAGCGACTTCGTCGCCTTCGCCCAGGACGGCGTCGAGAACGACGCGGAGGCCCCCGAATGACCGCCACCATCGCATACGACCGTCCCGTCTCCAACCTCATCGACAAACTGAGTGCGACGGGCCACGTCACCCACAAGTCCTACAGGAAGACGTCGGTCACACTGCATCACAACGCCGGCCGGCTTTCGCACCAGGGCGCGCTCGACCTCTGGAAGAAGCGTCCGACCTCGGCCCACTTCGACGTGGACGCCGCCGGTGCCGTCGCTCAGTACGTCAAAGTGAACGAGTACGCCTGGGCCGTCGGCAACGTGGCCGGCAACCAGAGTTCGATCAGCATCGAAATGGCGAACGCGACGCTCGCGCCCAACTGGACGGTCGCCGAGGCCACCTGGAAGAGCGCCGCACGTCTTGCCGGCTGGCACTTCGCCAAGGTGATCGGCGTACGCCCCAGCAAGAGCAACCTTTTCTACCACCATCACTGGTCCTCGACCATCTGCGCCGGACCGTACATGGAAAAGATCTACGACAAGGTCCTCGCGGCGGCTCAGGAGGCGTACGACCGATTCAAGGATTCACGCCCCGTCCCCAAGCCGGGTACCGAGCCGTTCCCCGGCGCGTCGTTCTTCCACGCCGGACGGAAGTCGCCGATCGTCGCCGCGATGCACCATCGTCTCGTCGCCGAGGGCTGCAACCACTACCAGTCGAGCGCCGGCGCCGACGTATGGGGGCCGGGAGATGTGAAGTCCTACGCGGCCTGGCAGCGGAAACTCGGCTTCGAAGGCGACGACGCCAACGGAATCCCCGGCAGAACCAGTTGGGACAAGCTGCAGGTCCCCAACGTCTGACCGTCCTCGCTGATGGCCTCGTCGAGCGGGAGATCGGGAGACGCCGACTCTCTTGCGGTACGGACGAGCGCGTCAGAGCTTGCAGGGGGACAACCTGTAGGCGCATGACGCGCTGACCTGCGGTAGCAAATCCCGGATAGGGGTCGGCGGTAGGCAATCTCAAGTTGAACGGGAAACTTTACGGTTGAGCCGTCAAAGCCCTGCTGGTGACCCTGGGCGGATGGACCAAGATCGCCGACGAGATCCTCGGCGAAGTTGCAGCCTACTGCCGACGAACCTCTGGCGCAGGCTCCTGGGTGGCATATAGCGGACTATTTGTATCATTCGTGCGATATTGGCATTAATGATCGAGCGGCGCGGTAGCTACAGGTGCATGACACCTTCACCGGATCTCACGCCTGATGCGGAAGTCCTGACCCTCGAGTCCCTCTCGAACCGCACGGGCTACAACGAGCAATTCCTCGGGCCGGCCGTTCCGCTGCCCCGGCCTACGGATCCAGGCATCGAGACCGTGGTCCTGCCGTACACCCACTTCAGCGTGGTGTTCCGCCCCGACCGACGGTTGGCCGCGTCAACGGCTGTCATGATCGACGGCCAGAAGCTGATCGAGGTGGACCGCACCAACGACTGGAGGTTCGACCCACGGGTTCCCGACGCTCAGCAGGCAGGCGACCCCGTCTACAAGAACAACCCGCTGGACAAGGGACACCTCGTCCGCAGGCTCGACCCGGTTTGGGGCACGGGAAGCGAGACAACGGCTGCCAACAGCGACACCTTCCACTATACGAACGCCGCCCCACAGATGGATGTCTTCAACCAGGGAAAGCAGCTCTGGCAGGGTCTGGAAGACTTCCTGCTCAACCATGCAAAAAACTTCCACCGCAAACTGTCGGTGTTCACAGGTCCGGTGCTCGAGGACACCGACCCGCCGTACCGGGGAGTGAAGGTCCCGCTGCGCTTCTGGAAGGTTGCCGCGTTCATGCAGGACGGTGAACTGGCGGCCACCGCATACGTCCTCGACCAGAGCCCCGACCTGAGCCACGAAGTCGCTGCACGAGCCATGGCCGATGCAGCGCAGGCCGGGGATCCTCCCCCTCTGGGAGCCTTCCGTACCTTCCAGGTCCCGGTGGCTGATGTCGCAGAGATCACCGGCTTGGACCTGGGGCCGCTCCCGGGCGCAGACCGTCTGCCTTCGCACATGCTCGCCGCGAGGCAGTGGACCCGGTTGGAGGGGTTCGAGGACATCGCCGTGGGAACACGCGACTGACAGCCGTGCAGATCGAGCTGGACCGGCTTTTGCAGCGGCCCTGAAGCCAGGCGTGATGGCCTCGGCAGACGGGAGAGCGCAGATCCGATGAGCGTTCTCCAGCCTCACGCTGACACGTGGTGAAGGACGGGGAAAGCCTTCACCACGTCGGTGATCCCGTGCTGTCGCGCGACGGTCAGGTCGTGAGTCGAACCGGGCAGGGCGGGTGAGGTCCGGAGCGGCTGTCAGCCTGACGCGCGGGTGGAAGGCGCCGCTGTCGCGTCCCGATCTCCTGCCGCCCGGTTGTCGGTTGTCCGGTCAGGGCCCGAAGGGCGCGGCTGGACAGATCGATCGAGGGCGGGTGGACAAGCACGCGAAGCTCCTGGCGGACGTGGGTGATCTTGGTCGAGAACCCGTCTGCCAGGAGCTTCGTGGTTGCGCAGGACTGTCCGACTCGCGGTCGACGCCACCGGCTCGGAAAGGGCCGATCGGCCTCCGCCTGCACGCTGCAGTTCCTGCTCGGTCTGTCGGACGCCCATGCGGCCGAAGCTGTTCGCTGCCGCATCGATTTCAGGTATGTGCCGGCCGTGGAACTGGAGGGACCCGGCTCGGCTGGGCCGGCTGCTGTAGGAGCTGAACCCGGAGCGGAAGCCTGTGTCTTTGGCGGACGCGGTCACTCTGGCCCGGAGGCGGACGACGCCCGCGCTGTGACCGCTGTCCCGGCCCGCCGGACCGGGACAGCGGTTGTGTACGAGTCAGAGGATGCGCCAGGCGACGGCGTACGGCTGGGCGAACTGGGTGATCCGGAAGGCCCTGACGACGACTTCGGCCTCCCCGGCAGGGACTTCTTGCCAGTGCACTTGTTCGACGTTGTTGATGCGGTCGAACCCGGGATCCGTGCCCATGTTGCCGTGGCGTTCCTGACCGCCCGCGCGGACGATCAGGTCGAGGTCGTTCTGCAGGGCTGGGCCGGGCGGGTCTGTCCAGACGAGGGTGACTTTCAGGGTGCGGGGCCCGGCCGGGGGGATCGTGATGCCGAATGCGCGCTCCTCTGCCTGGTTGAGCTCCTTGGCGTCGGTGAAGCCGGCTCGGCCGGCATCGGTCGGCAGGACGACGGCGTGTTGGAGGTTGACGATGCCGAAGCCCGAATTGTTGTTGGGGGAGGGGCCTGCCTCGGAGGGGACGTATTGGCCCTTGAGTTCGTCCGCACCGTTGATCAGCATGGCCTTGATGAGCGCGGCACTGGGCTTGGGTGTTCCGTTCTTCACCAGCGTTTCGCGCAGTACCGCCACACAGCCGGCGACCAGCGGGGTGGCCATGCTGGTGCCGCTGTCGAACATGAATGCGGGATCCGTGGAGGCGCCGAAGCGACCGTGGTCGGGCGCGATCCGCGAGCGGGTCGAAAGGATCGCCATAGGTGTGGGGGATCTGGGGGCGGTCGCCCTCGCTGGCGCCGACGGTGATGACGTTCTTGGCCCCGGTCTCCCCGCTGACGGCCCTGAGGTTGATACGACCGTCACCGTCGCGGTCCGTACCGTCGTTGCCCGCGGCGAAGCAGATCACGAAGTCCTTGTTGTTCCAGACGAAATGATCGATCTCGCGCGCGCTCTTGTTGTACGGAAGGCCTGGGACGTCCGGCCCCCACGAGTTGGTGTGGATCCGCGCCCCGTCCTCCAGGAGGGGCGGCTCGAACAGGTCACGCAGGTCCTGCGGGATGCCGGACAGCGAGCCGTCGTCGGCCAGCACGGACTGCAGGACCAGTCTCGCCTCGGGGCCGTGCCGGTGATGGCTCCACCCATCGACGCCGACGTCCCGTCGCCGAGGACGGAGCCCGCCACGTGGGTGCCGTGCCCGTCGGGGTCGTCCGCGCGTGCGGGACTCGTACGGCCCAGGGCGACCAGGCGCTTGACCCGGCCGGTGAAGGCGGGGTGCACGTTGGTGGTGGACGATGTACAGGTCGCCCGACGGACCGCTGCGGAGCCCGCTTCGCCCCCTAGCGTCGCGAGGGGCGCAACCAGGTCTGTCGCCGTTGCGCAGCACGCCAGGCAGCCGAGACTGTCTCCAGGTCGTCGCGGGTGCGCACGGTGTGCGGGTGCTCAGGACCCAGCACACGGGCGCGGTCGGCGAGGGTCTGTCGCAGCAGGCGTACCGCCTCTTCCTGCTCACCCGTCCCGGCCAGTGCGACGGCGAGGTTGTGGCGGCTGGTCAGGGTATCGGGGTGCTTGGTGCCCAGCACACGGATGCGGTCGTCAAGGGTCTGTCGGTGCAGGCGGACCGCTTGTGCGTGTTCGCCCATCCCGTCCAGGGCGAGACCGAGGCTGTCGCGGCTGGCCAGGGTGTGCGGATGCGCGGCACCCAGCACACGGGCGTGGTCGTCAAGAGCCTGCTGCAGCAGCCGTTCCGCTTCCGCATGCTCACCCTGCCTGGCCAGTGCGACGGCGAGGTTGTGGCGGCTGAGCAGGGTGAGGTGGTGTTCGGGGCCCAGCACGCGGATGCGGTCGTCAAGGGTCTGTCGGTGCAGGCGGACCGCCTGTGCGTGTTCGCCCATCCCGTCCAGGGCGAGACCGAGGCTGTCGCGGCTGGCCAGCGTGTGCGGATGCATGACGCCCAGCACACGGGAACGGTCGGCGAGGGTCTGCCGCAGCAAAGACACCGCTTCTGCATGCTGTCCCGTCCCGTCCAGGGCGCAGGCGAGGTCGTGACGGCTGATCAGAGTGTCAGGATGTGCGGGGCCCAGGACGCGGCTACGGTCCTCCAGGGTCTGTCGGAGCAGCCGTATCGCCTCAGTCGGCTCACCCATTCCGAACAAGGCGTTGGCCAGATGGTTGCGGCTGGTCAAAGCGTCGGGGTGCCGGGTGCCCAGAGTGCGGCTCTCGAAGTCGAGGACACGTTCGTGGAGCAGGCGGGCTGCACCGAAGGCACCGGCGTGCTCCAGGGCCAGCGCGAGCGTGCTGAGGGCGGCGCGGTGGTGTGCGGCGGAGCGTTGGTCCGGGAAATCGAGCAGCACCGGCAGGTGAGGGGCGAGGAGCACGGCAGCAGGCCAACCGGCGCGCCCTTGCTCGTCCACCTCGTGCACGGCCGAGGTCAGCCGCTCGGCAAGTGCTCGGTGCCACGTGGCGAGACGGGGTGCCTCGGCCGCCAGAGCGACGGCGTTGATCTCTCGGATCAGAGGGTGCAGTACTACCTGCGCCGGACCGCCGACGCCCGATGCCTGCTCGGCATCGCCGGGGGAGTGTGGAAGGTCGAGCAGGCCGTACCGGTGCAGACCTGCAAACGCAGCCTCCAACGCTACGACGGTGACGTCGTCTCCGGTGACGGCAGACAGCAGGTCCGGGGTGATGAGGGAGAGCGGGACGGGGGCTTCGGCCAGTACGGCCAGGAGTCGCAACACGGGGCGGGCCAAAGCGTTGCCTTCCCGGGCGAGCTGGTCCAGGGACACCTCCCAGGTGTGCCGCACCACGCTGCGAGCGACTTGCGGATGAGAGGCATCCGGGTGTTCGGCCCCCAGCAGGAGAGACAGCTCATGCTCCAGGGCCCGGCGGTAGGCGGTGAAGGTGCGGTAGCGGCTGGTGGGCCCGGCCAGGTAGGTGCCGACCGCGTGCAACGCCAGCGGGAGCCCGCCCAGCCGCATGGCCAGATCCCGGGCCTGCTCGGCTGTTCCGGCCTCGGGAGCAGCGTCGACCAGGATTTGTCCTGCAGGCTGTGCGGGCAACGGCTTCAAGGGCAGTAGCCGAGCACGCGGCCCCCAGGTCTGCGGACCGCTGTCCCGGCTGGTCACCACCAGCAGGCCTCGACCGTGCGGGCGGATCCAACCGCGGTAGTCAGCCAACGGCTCCCCTGCCGGACCGATCTCTTGCGGCTCGTCGGCATTGTCCAACACCAACAGCCACCGCCGCACCCGACCCAACTGCCGCCACACCACGTCGGGCAGACTCGCCCGCCCGGCCCGTGCGGACTCCAACTCCGCCTCAGGCAGCCCGCAGGCCAGCGCCACCTGCACCATCTGCTGCGCCAGCTCGGCGGAATCACGCCAGCGCACCCAAAACACCTGCCACCCCGCCCCGTTGGCCTGCGAGGCGAACTGCGCGGCTACCGTCGTCTTCCCCGTCCCGCCAGCCGCACACAACACCGCGAACCGCCCTTGCGGCCGTCGCAGCATGCCGGTCAGCTCGGCCAACTCGGCCTCACGTCCGCGCACGCGCTCCACATGCGGGGGGCGTAAGGAATCCTGCCGACCCCAGGTCGATCTGCCCACCGGTCCCAGCCGAGTCGGTGGACTTGCCGCTGCGTCCAGCCGCCGGCCCCACAACACCAGCCCGATGCCGACCGTCACCAGCACGGCGAACACCGGCCAGATCACCCACGCGTGAGCAGCCCACCCCGGCACAGTGGCACTGGCGTAATTGGTCACCGGCCCCAGCCCCGCCGCCACGACTGCACCCGTCCCCGCCACGGCCGACCCGACCCACGCACCCTGCCTACGCCCCATAGCCGCCACCCCCCGGTCCACCACCATCAGCATGCCCAAACCGGAAAGGGTGCGGATCCCTTGCATACGCGAGGCCGTCGATGTCCTGGCTGTCCTGGCCCCGACCCTGGCCGAGGCGACGAAGACCGTGCGGGCGAAGACGTACGCGATCCGGTCCGGGTGCCGTTCCGCGGCTGTCGGCCCAAGCGGTGGAAGCGACGGCACAACAGCGCCCATGCCAAGATCCGCTGCCTCGGCGAGCAGGCCATGGCCGCCCTGAAGGGCCGGCGCCTCCTGCGGAAACTCCATGCAGTACCAACCGGATCACCGACATCGTGAAGGCCGTCGTCGCCTTTCAGCATTCCTCAACCTGAGGCTGGAAAAGGCTCAGTTCCCGCAGCCCGTGTGGCCCGTTCCCGGCGCTCAGCCGGATGAAGTACTCCGTCGCGATGATCGACTGCCTCTGCCGGACGGGCAGGCGGGCGAGGATCCCTGGGAAGGACCGCCCTCGAGCAGCTTCGCTGCGGTGAGCCAAGATCGCCGCCCACTTCTGCTCAAGCCAGCCGGTCACGTCGACGGTTGCCGTGACGTACTCGTCCGGCACGCTCAGCACTGTTTTGCCCACCCGCGCGAGGAGCGGCCCGAGTTCGCCGACGCCGGCGTGCGGATGGGTGGCCGCGTACAGGGCCTTCGGCTGCCACGGCGCTCCGGCCCGGGGATGAAGATGCTCAAGGCCTGCGGCGTGGAAGGCCAGCACGGTCGCCTGGTGCGTGCGGACGTGGTCGGGGTGTCCGGTCAACTGGCCGTAGCCGTCGTGCGTCACCACGGCCTGCGGCTGTACGGCGCGGATGTGCCCAACGATCAGCTCGACCACTTCGTCGATCGGGGCGTCGCACAGGCGCGGTCGGCCGGGCGCGGAGTCAGAGATGCGAGCATCGGCGTAGCCGAGCATCCGGGGTTTTCCCGCACCCAGTGCCTTGAGCGCGTCGTGGAGCTCGGCGGCACGGTGGGTGTCCGAGGCCCAGGTGGCGGTGACGACGGAGGTGCGGGCGCCGACGGCGGCGTGCTGAGCGAGGACTCCGCCGGCGAGGAGGGATTCGTCGTCCGGGTGCGCGAAGACTCCGAGGAGGGAGGGCTTGCTCGGCTGGGTCAAGGGGTGCCTCCGGACAGGGGCGGATTGGTCGGTGGGCGGCCGGGCGGCAGAAGGTGGGCAGGGTGGTGGCCGCGTACAGCTGCAGGGAACCGAAGTATGCGCCCGCCCCCATGGTCACCCCGGTTGCCCCGGCAGTGTTCTTGCCGCGTGCGGTGTTCCTCGCGTTCAGGCCCTCCGCCGCTGCGGCCACGGGTAACCAAGCCGTCTGGCGTACTCCGGAGATCCGCCGCAGACCTCGGCTGTCTGACGTGGGTCACCCGCCACGAGTTGCTCGGCAAGTCTCTCGGCCTGACTTTCAGGGTCGTCATTGGAGACGTCAAGCACCATTTGGAACTGCAGCCATGGGTGGTCTTCCCCGATGGCCGAGCGGCCCGGATGGAAGAGGAAGAGGTTGATCTGGTCGGGCTCCCAAAGCCAGGCGGACACACCGCCGAGTTCACATTCCCATTGTGCAGGCCAGCCGGCGCGCTCTCTGAGGTCCAGCTCCAACAGCCGGGCAACGGTGCGTGCCGGCCACTCCCAGCTGTGGTCCGCAACGGCTCGCTCCACCTCCGTCTGGTACTCCCGAGCATCGAACCAGAACTCAGGCAGGTCAACGTCGTCCTCGTCGGGGTTGCGCCACTCGCTCCAGATCACGTGGTCGCCGTCGCGCCGGATGGTCACATAGAGAGCGCCGCAGCACCCTTCGGTGCACGTCGCCTCGGCCAGCCGCACCTCGTGCGGCTCAGGACCAGCCGTGAGAGGGCCGTCCGGCAGCAAGAGGCACTCGGGATCTTCGCCCGGCCCTTCTGTGAACACCTCGGCCAAGATGTCCTCACCGTCGACCAACGGTCGGACCTCCACGCCTGCGCCCCTCTGCGGAAGATCAGGAACGACAACACGGAGGGTGAGGCAACGCTTCTCGGCAGTCATCGAACGATTGTCGGGGCTGCCGCATCGAGGTGTCGCAGCATTTCTCGCGGATGGTCCCGCCACTGGTCCTTCAAGATCTCTCCGGCGGCTTCGCGTCGTCGTTCGCGTTCCAGGCCGTGCTTGCGGAGCTTGTTTACGATCCTCCGCGCCGTGATCGGACGGTGGGCGGGCATGCCCGGAAGCAAGTGGGCAGGGCGGCCGTCCTGTGGCGGCCGGAGCAGGGAGCGGACCGTCGGTCGTGCGATCTGTCGCTCGATGAGTAGTGCCGGTTCGGGAGGCTCGGGTGCTGTCCGGCACCGCTGTTCGCCGACTGCTCCATGCCGGGTGCGGTCCGCCGACGTCCGCGTATTCGTTCTCCTGTGCGGTCGCGCCGCCTTGATCACGGCATCTCCACTGGCGTTCCATGACTTCCACAGGAGCGTCACCGGTCCCAGCGGTGCGCTCAATTCGACCTGTGGGGGGCACAGTTGAATACCGCACACCGTCCCGGACGTCTCGCGGCCACGCTGCTCGCCGCCGCGCTCGCCGGGGCCGGCCTGACCGTCGCCGCCGCGCCCGCGGCCCACGCGGCGGCCTCCGAGGCCGTGGCCAAGCTGCCGATCGCCTCGTACTCGGCGCTGGCGGTGGACTCCGTGCACCAGCGGGTCTACGTCGCCGACAGCTACCTGGGCAGCCAGTACAACCCCGGTCTGATCGCCGTCTACGACTTCCAGGGCAAGCAGATCACCACGATCAGCACCACCCAGCACATCTCCGGCCTGGCGCTGAACGCCGACGGCTCCACGCTCTACGTCGGCGGACGCGAGGTGATCTGGCGCTACGACACCAGCACCTACACCCCGAACGGCACCTACGTCTCCACCGACACCTGCGGCCGTAGCCTCGCCTTCTCCGGCGGCGCGCTGTACTACACCACGCCGTACGCGTACCCCACCTCGCAGTGCGACACCGCGCTGACCTACCTGGACTCCTACGCGCCGGTCACCAACACCACGACGCGCACCAACTGGCAGGACCACGGCAACCTCCAGCTCGAGGCCGGTCCCGGCGACCGGATGCTGATGGGCCAGCCGCTCAACTCGTCCGCCGCCGACCCGTTCCTGACGGTGTACGACGCGGGCGGCGGGAACCTCGTACGCCATGCGGCCCGCCGCTTCGCCGACGCCGACGGCAAGGGCGCCCTGAACCTGAAGGACATGGCGTTCTCCGCGGACGGCAGCAAGATCGCCGTGGCCGACGCGAGCGCCGGGACCCGGCTGCTGAACACCACCGACCTGTCCGACGCGGCGGACGGCTACCAGGCGCTGCCCGCCGGGGCCTCGGCGAGCGCGGTCGCCTTCGGCGGCGACGGCAAGTACCTCGCGCGCGGCGCCTCGGCCGACGGCTCCACGCCGGACCTGCTGGTGCAGCCCGCCGATCCGGCCGACTCCACCGCCCCGCTGGAGTTCGCCTTCGAGGGCAGCCTCGACGGCGACCGGGTCGCGCCGCGCGGCCTGGAGTGGGCGGCGGACGGTTCCCGCCTGTTCGCGGTGACCACGAACGCGGCCGGCAACCAGTACTGGCTGCACATCATCCAGCCCCCGGCCGTCCAGTACGACGCCCGCTTCACCGGCGGCCTCGCCCACAGTCCCGCCCAGGCCGTCGTCGGCGAGGCGCTCGCCGTGCGCGGCAAGCTGGAGCAGGACGGACCGGCGCCCGCCGAGCCTCTGAAGGTCAGGGCGACCCGTACCGACGCGGACGGCACCCACGACCTGGGCACCTTCACGGTCAAGGGTGACGGTACGTTCTCGGTCCTCGACGAGCCCGACCTGGTGGGCGACGCCACCTACCGGATCTCCTTCCTCGGCGACCTGACCCACCGTCCCGCCGAGGACGTCACCACCACGGTGTCCGTCGGCAAGGCCCCCACCTCGATCGCTCTCACCGCGCCCGAGGAGGTACCGATCGACTCGGGCGTGAAGATCGCCGGCACGTTCACCGCGCAGGGCAAGGCCCTGCCGGAGCGTGCGGTCCTCGCTGTCGAGCGGTCCGACCGGCTCGGCACCGGCACGCTGTCGTCGGTGACCGTGGCCGCCGACGGCACCTTCACGATCAACGACATCCCGCGCACCCGGCGCAAGGTGACCTATACGGTCAGTTGGCCCGGCGACGACCTGCACGGCGCGTCGACCGCCTCGGCGACGGTGCTCGTCACGCGCTGACCGCCGGGTCGTCCGAAGCCGCCGACGTCCGCGAGAAGACGCTGCGGTGC
The DNA here is from genome assembly GCF_002911015.1 of Streptomyces populi. Taxonomy (GTDB): domain Bacteria; phylum Actinomycetota; class Actinomycetes; order Streptomycetales; family Streptomycetaceae; genus Streptomyces; species Streptomyces populi. The sequence goes on along the minus strand of NZ_KZ626952.1, from coordinate 2,203 downwards.
GCGGTGCCGACCGCCACATCGCTCCAGTGGTGGACGGTGAGCCGGGCCGCCACCGCATCCGCGCAGCCGTCCGCGAGCGGGAGGCGCTCGGCCACGGCCGCACGGCGGGCGCACCGCCTGGCGGCCGCTGGGCGATCATGACCGGGCTGGGTTCGACGGCGAGGACGGTGTGCGCGCCCTCGTAGGAGCCGCTGCCGGCAACGACGTTGATCACCTCGCGGGCGTCGCCGAGCGCGGCGTGGACCCGCGCGGCGATCCGCGGATCGGACCGGCGGGCTCGGGCGCAGGTCACGCCGAGTACGTCGTGGAGGGCCGCCGACACCGGTCATCCGCACCGGGCGGCGCCACCGGCACCATGGCCGTCCGGCGCTCGGCTTCGGCGTCGAGGCCGAGCGCGTCGCCCTCCTCGTAGCCCCGTAGCCCCGTAGCCCCGTAGCCCCGCAGGCCGGATGACCGGTGTCGGCGGCCGGGCAGCGTACCCCGGGAGAACTGCCGGTGCGCGCTGATGCCACCCGCACCCGCACCTGCCCCGCCCCGCACCGGCTTCCCGCCGGCACGGACAGGGGGCGGCCGAGGGGCTGGTGGTGGGGTGTCAGGTGACGGCGAAACCGATGGAGATGGCGTTGGCGATGACGTAGGTGGCGGTCGTCGACCAGGCCACGATGCGGTTGGTGCGTCGTACGGCGGCACGTTTGTCGGGGTTGGCCCAGCTCAGGAGGATGTAGGTGGTGCAGCCGACGCCGACGAGGGTGTAGAGCAGGGTGGCGAGGTGGATCTGGTCGACGAGGGTCACGCCGAACTGGGTTCCGGTCAGGCTGGTGGAGCGCATGCTGACGACCACGCTGAACAGGGAGGCGCCGAGGATGCCGAGGCGGGCGGCGAGCACGGTGAGGAATTCCGGCGCCCAGATGAAGTAGGACAGCAGGGAGATGAGGAAGGCGACGTAGGCGGGCCAGGCCTGGCGGATGAAGCCGGCCAGGTCGACACGGTGGAGGTGGAGTTCGATGACGAACTGGCTGTAGCGGCTCGTGTGCCCGTGCTTGATGCGGGGGTCGCCGAAGGACGTCTGGTAGGTGTGGGTGACCACCCGCACGCTGAAGTCGCGGATCTCGAAGCCGTCGAGGCTGATGGCGTGGTCGTAGCCGGAGTTCGCCCGGTCGGCGACGTAGGCGAACTGGGAGGAGTTGAGCTGGGAGTCCTCGACCTGGATCTGGACGTCCTGCTTGTCGAAGGGGTACTCGCTGAGGTCGAACCGCTGGCGGAAGGTGCCGGAGACCTTCACCTGGGACCAGTACTGATCGCCGACCTTCTCCACGGACCGGTCGCTCTGGTTGACCTGAGTGGCGTTGATGAACTCCAGGCGCCGGGTGGCGTCCAGGCCGGTGCTGGGGCACACGCTCCACAGCCAGAAGTCGGCGTTGATGGTCCGCGGTGAGACGTCCAGGCCGTAGAGGTCGGTGACGTAGGCGCCGACCTGGCAGGTCGGCGCCGCCGCCGGGGTCGCGGGTGCTGCCGGTGCCGCTGCCGGGGCGGCACGGGCGGTGGCTGCCGGCGCAGCAGGCGCCGTCATCGCCGGGGCGGCGGTGAACAGCACGGTGTACAGCAGGAGCATGACCGCCCTCCGGCATGCCCGGCGTCGCGGGTCTCCCTTCGCCGAGGCGGCGGGGGAGCGGTGGCCGGGACGGGGCTGGTCGGGCGTCGCCATGCGGGGGACCGTACCTGCGCGAGCGGATCTTGCTTCGGGCTGACACACCCTGCCCGCTGCGTTTTCATCACGCAGTGGCGTGACCGGCGGCGCACCCCGGCGCGGCGGCAAGGGCGCGGGGCGGCGCCGAACTCCTCTTCCAGGTCCTGACCGGACGCGAGCAGAAGAACAGCGTGGCCGTCGCTTCCAGCGAATCCTTCTCCGGTTGGACCAATACCTTCACCGACCCCGCCTCTGCGCTGCCATCGTTGACCGCCTCACCTTCGACGGCAACATCATCGAGACCGGCGCCGACTCCTACTGCCTCGCGACCGAGCCGAAACCACAGAACTGGTCAATGCCTCCGAAAATCCTGGAAGAGCCGAATGTCTTACGGTCCCCCTTCCTGAACCTGCCCCTTCACCAGATCAGGCACCAGTAGTTCCCCTCGTTGCCGATACCGATCCGGTCCACGTGGGGGACGAGGCCGGGGTCCGGCGGGCCTGCCGAGGCCAGGGA
>NZ_KZ626951.1 GCF_002911015.1 Streptomyces populi | reverse complement strand
TGCCCGCGGGCAGAGCCTGGAAGAGACCGTACGCGCCCGAGGAGGCGTTGACGGCGTGGTAGTTCCAGCTGGACTCGTGGTTCACGATGTTGCTGAAGCACTGGAACTGACCGCTCGGCACCATCTGGGCCGCCATCGCCTGGATCTGGGCGACGGTGTACGAGGACTGGACGGAGAAGCTGGAGGCGTCACGCGTCGCGGAACGGCTGGCGACCTTCTTGGCCTCCTCGCGCTCCTTGGCTTCCTTCTCCGCCTTCTCCGCGGCCTTCTGCTTCGCGACGGCGTCGTCGGCGGCCTGCTTGCGGGCGGCTGCCTCCGCGTCCTTCTTCGCGCTCGCGTCGGCGGCGATGGCCTGGGCGTCGGCCTGCTGCGTCAGGGACGCGGTCTGCACCTGGGCCTGCTGGCCCGCAGGTATGTCAGCGAGGAGAGTCGAGTCGCTCGCCGTCGCCTCGGCATCGTTCGAGGGCTGGGCGACGCTGCCCGAGGCAACTCCGACCACGCTTCCGACAGCGGTGACCGCGGTGGCCGAAGCCACTGCGAATCCCCGGACCGAAATCCGGCTCACACGGTTTCCTTCCAGCATCGCCCGTTTAGGTGACCCTCGCGGACGCAATCGTGCCCCTCGGCGCTGGCCTCCCAACTGCGGGGTCACGGGGAGACACGGGCCCGGTGGGCAACTCCCGCTGGGGGAGCGCCGCGTGGTGCGCGGGCGGCATACGACGGCTCTATGGAGTTCTGAGGTTCCGGTGTTGCCGTACCGCTGGGGATACAGCTGTGTCGTATGCGGGGCCTGACAGGAGTGAGACTCTAGCGGGAACCCGGCTCCGCACGGCAATTCCGCGTCGCGTGTGAAAGCTCACACCCCGTTTGCCCCAACCGTTTCGAGGAAATGCCAGCGCAGCAGGACGCCGCCCGGCTAGGCTCTTTCGCCTTGCCGGACGGCGTCAACCAGTGTGTATCCACCACCCTTTGACCAGGTGGGGACAGCCCGGATCAGATCTGCCCGTCCTCCAGCATTTCGGTCACGAGTGCCGCGATCTGGGACCTCTCGGAACGATTCAGCGTGACGTGCGCGAAGAGCGGATGGCCCTTCAACTTCTCGACGACGGCGACCACTCCGTCGTACCGCCCGACGCGCAGATTGTCCCTTTGTGCCACGTCATGGGTCAGAACGACCCTCGAATTGGCGCCAATACGGGACAGAACGGTCAACAGGACGTTCCGTTCCAGGGACTGGGCCTCGTCCACGATCACGAACGCGTCGTGGAGCGAGCGGCCGCGGATGTGCGTGAGCGGCAGGACCTCCAGCATGCCGCGCGCGGTGACCTCCTCGATGACCTCGCGGCTGGTGACCGCGGAGAGCGTGTCGAAGACCGCCTGGGCCCAGGGGCTCATCTTCTCGGACTCGGAGCCGGGCAGATAGCCGAGCTCCTGCCCGCCCACCGCGTACAGCGGCCGGAAGACCATCACCTTCTGGTGCTGGCGGCGTTCGAGGACGGCCTCCAGGCCCGCGCAGAGCGCGAGCGCGGACTTGCCGGTGCCGGCCCGGCCGCCCATCGACATGATCCCGATGTCCGGATCGAGCAGCAGGTCGAGCGCGATGCGCTGCTCCGCGCTGCGGCCCTTGAGGCCGAACACCTCACGGTCGCCGCGCACGAGCCGGACGCTGCCGTCGGCGGTGACCCGGCCGAGCGCCTTGCCGCGCTCCGACTGGATCGTCAGCCCCGTGTGCACGGGCAGGTCGGCCGCTTCGGGGACATGGACGTGCCCCTCCTCGAAGAGGATGTCCACCTGCTCGCCGGACAGGGCCAGTTCAGACATCCCGGTCCAACCGGACGAGCCCGTGATGGCGAGCTCCGCGCGGTACTCCTCGGCGAGGAGACCCACGGAGGACGCCTTGATCCTGAGCGGCAGGTCCTTCGAGACGACGGTGACGTCGTATCCCTCGGCCTGCAGGTTGCGGGCGACCGCGAGGATGCGGGAGTCGTTGTCCCCCAGGCGGTACCCGCTGGGCAGGACGCTGGGGTCCGAGTGGTTGAGCTCGACGCGTACCGTCCCGCCGAGGTCCCCGACGGGGATCGGGGAGTCGAGGCGGCCGTACCGGACCCGGAACTCGTCGAGCAGGCGCAGCGCCTGCCGGGCGAAGTAGCCGAGCTCGGGATGGTGCCGCTTGGCCTCCAGCTCCGTGACCACGACGATCGGAAGCACGACTTCGTGCTCGTCGAAGCGGCTCAGGGCATTCGGGTCGGCCAGCAGGACGCTGGTGTCGAGAACATAGGTGCGCCGGTCTGGCGTGCGGCGCTTTGTGCTGGTCACCACGGAAGGACGTACCCCCTCGGATGAGGTCGGGGAGCGACGAAGGAGAGCTGGACCGGTTCCCGGCTCCGATGCACGGGCCGAAAACCGGCCCTCCGCTTCGTCCGTGCTGACCGCACGGTCGGGCTGGTGCAAAGGGCCTCCCGGGCGGGCGGCCCCGTGCCGCCCGCTGAGATACGACACCCGTGGTTCGGGCGTCGACCTGCAAGGCTTATGCCCTTCAACGAGCCAAGCCATGCCAGGGCATATGACGGCGCGTTCGTTAACTCCCGGTGACAGGCGTCCCCGCCGGGTACCCCGGACCACGCGGGGTACCCCTTTATTCAGCCTCCGTAACGGCGGTGTCGCGCCGCGTAGTCGCGCAGGGCGCGCAGGAAGTCGACCTTGCGGAAGGCCGGCCAGAAGACTTCGCAGAAGTAGTACTCGGAGTGGGCGGTCTGCCAGAGCATGAACCCGGACAGCCGCTGTTCACCGCTGGTACGGATCACCAAGTCGGGATCGGGCTGGTCACCGGTGTAGAGGTGCTTGCCGATGAGGTCGACGTCGACGCGGTCCGCGAGGTCCTCCATCGAGGTCCCCTTGTCGGCCGCGTCGAGGATCATCGAGCGCACGGCGTCGGCGATCTCCTGGCGTCCTCCGTAGCCGATGGCGACGTTGACGACTATCCCCTCGACGTGCGCGGTGGCCTCCTCGGCCTCCTTGAGGGCCGACTGCATCGGAGAGGGCAGGATGTCCCGCGTCCCGACGTGGTGCACCCGCCATCGGCCGTCGGCGGCCAGGGTGCGGACGACGCCCTCGATGATGCCGAGGAGCGGACCGAGCTCCTCCTGCGGGCGGTCGAAGTTGTCGGTGGAAAGCAGCCACAGGGTGACGACCTCGACATCGGTCTCGGAGCACCAGCCGAGGAACTCCTCGATCTTGTCTGCTCCGGCCCGATGGCCCTGGGCGGTGGTGGACCCGGCGGCCTTCGCCCAGCGGCGGTTGCCGTCCATGATGACCCCGATGTGCTTGGGCACCTGGTCGTGGTCGAGGTGGCCTTCCACCCTGCGTGCATAGAACCTGACCAGCAGACGGCGCAGGTTTTCGCGCAAGGTCACGTGTTGTCAGCCCCTCCGTGCGGATCGCGGACCGGACAGCCGCGCCCGAGCGCAGCCCCTGTCCGTATGACGGTCCCCCGGGGCGAAGCCTACCCCCGCGAAACGCGAGGGCTCCCGAGGGGCCCGTGCACCCTGGCATAGGTTCGTCCCCATGAACGACCCCACTCTGTACCGGGCCGCGACGGAACGGTACGACTCGATGGAATACCGGCGTACCGGTCACAGCGGCCTCAAGCTGCCCGCGATCTCGCTCGGCCTGTGGCACAACTTCGGCGACGACCGCTCGCTGGACTCCCAGCGCGCGATCCTGCGCCGCGCCTTCGACCTCGGTGTCACCCACTTCGACCTCGCCAACAACTACGGGCCGCCGCCCGGCTCGGCGGAACTCAACTTCGGCAGGCTGCTGAAGGAGGATTTCGCCCCCTACCGGGACGAGCTGGTCATCTCGACCAAGGCGGGCTACGACATGTGGCCCGGCCCGTACGGCGAGTGGGGCAGCCGCAAGTACCTGCTGTCCTCCCTGGACGCCTCGCTGCGGCGGATGGGCGTCGAACACGTCGACATCTTCTACTCGCACCGCTTCGACCCGGACACCCCGCTGGAGGAGACGATGGGCGCGCTCGCGTCCGCCGTCCAGCAGGGCAAGGCGCTGTACGTCGGCGTCTCCTCCTACAGCAGCGAGCAGACGGCGGAGGCGGCCCGGATCCTCACCGGCATGGGCGTCCGTCCGCTCATCCACCAGCCCTCGTACTCGATGCTCAACCGCTGGACCGAGGACGACGGCCTGCTCGACACGCTGGAGGCGGCCGGCATGGGCTGCATCTCCTTCGCGCCGCTCGCGCAGGGGATGCTGACGGGAAAGTACCTCCAGGGCGTCCCGGAGGGCTCGCGCGCCACCCAGGGCAAGTCGCTGGACCCCGGCCTGCTGAGCGACGAGGTCGTGCGCCGTCTGAACGGGCTGAACGACATCGCGGCCCGGCGCGGCCAGTCGCTCGCCCAGCTCGCGCTCAGCTGGGTGCTGCGCGACCAGCGGATGACCTCCGCCCTCATCGGCGCGTCCAGCGTGCGGCAGCTGGAGGAGAACCTGGAGGCGCTGTCGGGCCCGGAGCTCACGGACGAGGAGCTGAAGGAGATCGACACGTTCGCGGTGTCGACGCCGGGCACGAACATCTGGGCCCAGCGGCGCTGAGTCACCGAGATCCCCGCCGTACGGGGCGGTCCCGCCCGAGGGGCGCACGGGGGCGCCCGCCGGGCGGGCCGCCCCGGGCACAAAAAACGGGCCGGTCCGTGGGGGGGAGACGGACCGGCCCGAGGGGGGGTTTCCACCATAACCCTTCGTAAGTGATGCTGCGTGCATCCGCGTGCCACAACTACTCTCCGGAGTCGTCCGGCGACACCGTGACGCGCGTGGAACCATCGATTCCGGGTGTGATCATGGCCGAATCACGGCTGATTCAAAGGGAATCGCAAGGGATCAGCAGAGATCCAACGGGTCCGCACCCCGTCTCGGGATGTGGCACCGGCTCGCCCGCACGTACTCCGGGCGGGTGATCCGCGTGGCGTCCTCCCGCTTGACTCCACCGCTAACTTCGCACGCATGACCACGTTCACGACGGAGGAGACGTCCGAGCCGGTACCCCTGGAGCTCGCCACCACGGCGCGCGCCCGGCGGCGGGGACTGCTCGGGCGCCCGGGGATCGAGGGCGCGCTGCTGCTGGCACCGGCGAACTCGGTGCACACGCTGGGGATGCGGTTCGCGATCGACGTCGCCTATCTGGACCGGTCGTCGCGGGTCCTGGCGGTGCGGACGATGCGCCCGGGCCGGCTGGGGCTGCCGCGACCGCGGGCCCGGCAGGTCCTGGAGGCGGAGGCCGGGGCGATGGAGCGGTGGGGCGTACGGCGCGGCGCGCGGATCACGGTCCAGCACGCCTGACATCACGTCACGGAGCAAGGCGGCACCGCGCAGCCCCCTCCTCTGCGCGGTGCCACACGCGCAGCTTTGCTGACGCGAATTACCTTGGTCTGAACTTACGTGAGCCGAACATTCCTGGCGACAGTCACCGGATAACGATGTGGACACCCCACGCGGACCCTCCGCACACGGCACGCCCCGGCCGCCGCCCCCGCGTCCGCCATCCAGACAGACATCTCACACCGAGCACCCCCCATCGGGAGATTTTCGGTCAATCTGTTCAGGAGGGCGTGGATCATGGCTCTGAGGACCGGAGCCGGAGATCCGGGGCCGGAGATCCGGGGCCGGAGATCCGGGGCCACCGGGAGCCTGCGGGGAACCGGGCGGCCTAGGGCACCAGCGGGCGCACCTGCTCGGCCGCGAAGCGGACGAATCCCTCGGGGTCCGGCTCGTCGGCGGTGGGCTGGAGGACCACCGTGTCGGCGCCCGCCTCCCCGAGCCGCCGGACGGCCTTGGCCACGGCCTCCGCGTCGCCCGCGACCCCGCGCTCCGGGACGGCGTCCTCACCGTCGGCCTCGATCTCGGCGCGCAGCCGGGCCGCGGCGTCGGCCCCGGTGGCGGCGTGCAGATAGACGACCACCCGGTGGTGTCCTTCCGTCCGGCCCGCCGCCCGCCGCCCCTCGTCGATGAGCCGGCATGCCCTCCGCACCCCGTCGACGGTGGTCGAGGCGGTGAGGACCGTGCCGTCGGCTGCCGCACCGGCGAGGCGGAGCGTACGGGGCCCGGTGGCACCGGTGAGGACCTCGGGAGCCTCGGCGGGCGGCCAGTCGAGGGCGACGCCGTCGAGTTTCACGTACCGCCCCTCGGTGGTCACGCGTTCGCCGCGCAGCAGCGCGCGCAGGGCGTCGAGGTGCTCACGCAGCAACGTCATGGGCGACTCGGCCCGCGCCCCGACCTGGCCCATCCAGTCCTGCACCCCGTGGCCCACCGCGACGGCGGCCCGGCCCGGGAACAGCCGGTGCAGGGTGGCGGCCTCCATCGCCGTGACGGCGACGTTCCGCAGCGGGACGGGCAGCAGTCCCACGCCCACCCGCAGGCGTTCGGTCCAGGCGAGCGCCGCCGCGGCCGAGGAGATGCCCCCTTCGAGGAAGCAGTCCTCCCACAACCACAGCTCCTCGAGACCCGCCTCCTCCGCCTCGCGCGCCAGGGCACGCAGTCGCTCCGGGGGCAGTTGGGGCCTGAAGACAACACCGAGTGAGGTCATGCAGCCTTCCTACCCAGGCCGTACGCCGGGGACAACCGCTTTACGCGCCCGCGGCACCGGAGGTGTCACGCTCGTAGCGCAGGAGGGCGACGCCGTTGCCGAAGGTCCGTGACTCGACGAGACGCAGGTCGGTCGGGGCCTCGGCCTCGGGGAACAGCGGTTTGCCGGCCCCGATGAGGACGGGGTGCACGTACAGCCTGATCTCGTCGACGAGGCCCAGCCGCAGGAACTCCGCGGCGAGATCGGCGCCGCCGAGCGCGAGGTCGCCGCCCTCCTGCGCCTTCAGCGCCATGATCTCCTCGGGCACGACCTCCCGTACGACCGTGGTGTGCCCCGTGCCGCGCTCCATCGTCCGCGAGAACACCACCTTGGGCATGTTCCGCCAGATCCCGGCGAACTCGATCTCCTCCGGACCGGCGTCCGGGTTCTTGTCGGCCGTCGGCCAGTAGGAGGCCATCAGCTCGTAGGTCACGCGTCCGGACATCAGGGCGCCGAACTGCCTGATCGAGTCGTTGAAGTGCTGGTGGAGCTCGGCGTCGACCCGGTGCCAGTCGATCTCGCGGTTCGGGCCCTCGATGAATCCGTCGAGGGACACCGACATCATCAACACGATCTTCCTCATGGCGGACTCCATCGACCTCGTGCGCGACCCGTTCGTCGGGGGAATGCTGCCAGGAGGCCGGGCCCGGGAGAAGGTGACGCGCTCGTCAGGCGTCGTTCCCGTCGGCGGCACCTCTCGGGAAGGTCACCTCCACCCGGCGGTTCTTGCGGCGGCCCTGTTCCGAGGTGTTGTCGGCGATCGGATAGTCCTCGCTGTAGCCCCGCACCTCGAAGGTGATGTCCGCCTCCGCGGAGCCGAGCGCGGCGGCCAGTCGGGCGTGCACCTGCTCCGCCCGCTTCTTGGAGAGGGTCAGGCCGTGCGCGTACGAGCCGAGGTTGTCGGTGAACCCGAAGACGCGGACGGTCGTCGCGTGCTGGGCCTTGATCTCGTCGGCGATCGCCTGGATACGGGACTGGGAGTCCGAGTTGAGCTTCGAGCTGTCCTTGGGGAAGAGGACCTCCGCCTGGAGCGCGAACGTCACGTCCGAGTTGGTGTCCTCCCGGCGCTCCTCACCGCCGAGGTCCTCCACGACCGACTTGATGTCCAGCACCTTGGCGGGCGCCAGGGTCGCGCCGTCGGCGAGCTTGAGCCCCGGACTGTTGGCGTCGACGTCGGGGGGCGGGGAGGTGGTGACGCTGCCGGGCGGGGCACTCGGGTCGTCACCGTCGGCGTGCGCGGGCCCCGGGAGACCGAGGGTGATCAGCACGGCGAGGGCCGTGAACGTGGTCGCGGCGGCGCGGGGCGGGAGGGCCATGGGTCAGCCCTCGGAGATCTCGATGGAGGCGGGTGGCATGGAGCCGACCTGGAAGTCGACGGCACTGGTTCCGGCGGGGGGTGCGGGGAACTGGGCGAACCATTGGGCGGTCTCCCCTTGCCGGACGCCTCCGGTGAACTGCGTGCACAGGCAACGGCCCGAGGTGTCCCGGAGGATGAGGTACTTCTTCTTGCCCTTTTGGTCGATCAGGCCGGCGCCGGCGATGGACGCCCCGTTCTTCGACAGCTCTCGCTCGTCACCTCGCCAGTTCTCCGCGATCCAGACGCTGTCCGTGTTGTTCGTGACCGTTCCTTCGACGGTCAGGAAGCCTCCCTGGTCGCGCTTGGCCGACGTGACCGTCAGCGTGATTCCGTTCTCGCCCTTGACCTCGGCCAGCACCTGGTCCTGAGTCGCTGTCGGTGACGCCTGCTTGGCACTGTCGTCGCTTCCCTTGTCCGACTGGGAAGAGGACGAGGTCGCCTTCGGCTTGTCGCCGCCGTCTCCCCCGCCGCACCCGGACACCGTGAGGAGCAATCCGGTACTGATCGCCACCGCGGCCATGGCCCTGCGGCCCTTCATGGTGTGCCGGAGATCCATCGGTACGGCTTCCTCTCACTCGGCCAGATGCACAGAGAACAGCACGGACGCGTCAGGAAGGTCGTCCGAATTGAAATGTTCGGGATCGATGTGCACACTGCGCCCGGCACAGTCCAACTCCACGAGCTTCTTGGGATCCGCGTCGGCGGCAAAGGTGCAGCGCGGCTCGATGACCGCCGTCGCCTGTGCCTTGGCATGGCGGCTCTCCGTGCCCGGGATGATGGAAGCTCCGACCGTGTAACGGGTCTGGATCGCCACGCGATAGCCAGGAAATCCGTTCACGACGGCGAGCTGGGCCCCGCCCGTCACCGTCGAGTCGTTCTCGGCGGCCAGCCGGTCTGCGGCGGCGGACGCCCCCGTGCCATGGAACTTGTCGCCGAACTTGTTGCCGTCGAGCCAGTCCAGCCAGTGGTCGTCCGTGCCGATGGCTCCCGTCAGCCCTGTTATGAGTTCGTCGCGGGAGTCCTGTGCGGCCGCCAACGCAGCAGCGTCCGCCGCGGATTGAGCTCCATTGCGGGCGGACGCTGCTTGGGCGAAGACGAAAAAGGCGGACGCGGCGAAGAGCAGAATCCCCGTCAGCCAGATATAGATGGGGAGGGTTTGCCCTCGGTCGCTCCCCGATTCAACGGTGGTCAGCCACCGATCACGTCGTTCACCGCGTTCAGGATTGCTTTCGAGATCAACCCGTCCAGCCCCAGGCTGTCGATCAACGTGAAGATCCCCGCAATGATGATCATCAGGCCCGCGTACTCCACGAACCCCGCCCCCGCGTCCCGGTGGGCGCCCCGCGTCCGGGAGATCACCTTTCGGGTCCATGCCGTGAACCTGTTCATCAGGACTGCCCTCCCTGCCGACGCAACCAACGACCCGAGCACCGTACGTGAGAAGCCGCCTACGGCGAGTGGGCCCAGGGGCCCAACTTCGCCGGTGGGGAGTGCGGGGCGGAGTCATCGGCTCCACCCCTCGTGCGCCGTGCCCAGCCAGTGGGCGATCGCCTCGCTGCGCGAGGAACTGTGCAGCTTCGCGAAGATGCGATTGATGTGGTTCTTGACGGTCTTCTCCGTGATGAAGCAGGTGGCGGCGATCTGGCGGTTGTTCATGCCCGCCGCGATGAGGTCCATCACCTCCACCTCCCTTGCGCTCAAGCCGAACTCGGACTGATGGGCGGCATGGCGGTGAAGTCCCCCCGCCGGTGAGGGCCGAGCCCCCGAAGACTGTGCCACAGCAGATTGCAGATGCGAAGAGAAGGAGAGCGGTTGGTACGAACCTCCGAGTGAATCCGGGACAGTCGGGCGTCCGTGGCGCACCTCCCGTACGGCGGCGATCAGTTCGGCCGCCGTGAACTCTCCATGGACGAGGTAGCCGGAGGCGCCTCTACGCAGGGCTTCCGCCACGACCTCGGGTTCGCTGCTGTACGTCAGCATCATCACGGGGGCGATCGCGCACAGTCCGGGCAGTGCGGTGAGGCCGTCCGTGCCGGGCATCCGGACGTCGAGGAGGACCACGTCCGGGGTGAGGAGGGCGGCGCGATCCAGTGCCTCCGCGCCGTCCCGCGCCGTCGCGACGACCACGATGTCGGGGTGCGCGTCCAGCAGCGCGGTCAGGCCGGCCCGTACGACCGGGTTGTCGTCGGCCACGAGGACACGCAGGGATGGGCCGGGAAGTGCCTGGTCAGGCATGTGCGGCCTCCTCTTGGGAAGTGGGGGGAGCGGGAAGGGCGACCGACGGGAGCGGGAGGGTCAGCCGGACCTCGGTGCCCCCTTCGCGGGGCCGGGCCAGCGTGACGAGGCCGCCGACGCACGCGGCTCGCTCCGTCATGCCGAGCAGGCCGAAATGGCCGGATCTCGTCCAGGTGGCGAGAGCGGCGGGGGTTGTCGGGGTCGGCAGACCCACTCCGTCGTCGCGGACGAGAAGGGAGAACTGGTTTGCGGAGAGGTCGAGTTCGACCGTCACCGCGCTCGCGCCCGCGTGGCGGCGGGCGTTCTCCAGGGCCTCGGAGACGATCGCGAGGACGTGGTGGGCGGCGGTGCTGGGCAGGACCGGACGCGCGCCCCGGTGCCGTACGACCGGAGCGATGTCGGTGCGGGCCTCGAAGTCGGCCGTCATGGAGCCGAGTTCGGGAAGGAGGTCGATGTCCGGCTCGGTCAGGTCGGTGTGCCGCCGCAGGTCCGACAGCAGGGCGCGGGACTCGGCGGCGGCGAGGCGCGCGGCGTCCGCCACGACGGTCGCCTGGCGTTCGAGCTCTCCCGGGTCCGCTCCGTCCGCGGAGGCGGCCAGGGCGTCCGCGGCCAGCGCGAGGCCGTACAGCGTCTTGGCGACGGAGTCGTGCATCTCGCGTGCCAGCCGGGCCCGTTCGGACTCCACGGCCTCCGCGACGGCGAGTCTGCTGGTCGCCTCGGCCAGGGCCTGGCCTGCCGTGCCGAAGCGGAACAGCAGATTGCGCAGGGTGACTCCGATGATGCCCGCGCCGACGCAGAAGCCCGCGATGAGCAGGGTGTTGGAGCCCGCCCCCGGCCGGTGCTCCCAGGCCCTGAACACCATGAGCAGCACGGTGAGCTGGAACCCGGTGAAGACGCCCGCGCCGCGCCAGCCGTACAGCAGGCCCGAAAGGAGCGGGGTGCAGACCGTGGCGTAGGCGAGCGGGGAGGCCGGGGACGCGGTCAGGAGCAGGACCGCGCCGAAGGTGAGGTCCAGGCCCATCAGGGTCGGGTGGGCGAGGAGGCGGGGGCCGAAGCGGTCCCAGTCCCGGAGCATGGCGTAGGAGCCCATGACGCCGAGGACGGCCGCGGCGAGGACCGCGTAGCGCGGGAGGCCGCCCGTGGCGTTCGTCATCGCGAAGGGCGCGCCGACCACGATGGCCGCGAGGCGGACGGCGAAGGCCTGGCGGCACAGCGCCTGTAGGGCGTTGAGCTGGAGGCGGATGCCGCCGGGCGCGGGGACGTCGTCCGCGAGGTAGCCGGTGCCCCGTTCACGGCCGCGCGCGAGCGACGGGAACCGGTGCGCGCGGCTTCGCACGAGCCGGAGGGTCCGGCGCGACTGTTCGCGGACCGCTTGACCCCGGGCCCTCGTGAAGCTCTTCATCAGCGCCCCAGGATCGAGCCGAAGTCGGTGCCCGAGCCCAGGAACATGCCGGTGGCGATGAGGATCATCGTCGCCGGGAGCATGAACACCAGGGTGACCATCGTGGCCTTGGGGATGGTCTTGGCGGCGCGGCGGCGGGCGTTCTGGGCGTCCGTGCGGCGCATGTCGGTGGCGAGCTGGATGAGGGTCTCGGCGATCGGGGAGCCGAGTTCCTCGCCCTGCTGGAGCGCCGAGACGAACTGGGCCACCTGCTCGGAGGAGTTGCGCCTGCGGAGTTCGTCGAAGGCCTGGCGGCGGCTGACGCCCATGTCCATCTGGCGCAGGGTGATGCGCAGTTCGTCCGCCCAGGGCCCCTCGTACTTCTCCGCGACGCGGTCCAGGGCCTGGCGGAAGCCGAGGCCCGCGGAGACGACGACCGCGAGGACGTCGAGGAAGTCGGGCAGGGTGCGGTCGATGACCTCCTTGCGCTCCCGGACGGCCTGCCAGATGAGGGCGTCGGCGGCGACCAGTCCGAAGGCCAGGGTGAGCACGGCGAAGAGGAGCTGTCCGTTGGAGAGGAAGACCAGGCCGAGGACGACGCCGAAGACGCCGTAGACCGCGCGGCGGGCCGCGTAGCGGTTCAGGGTCAGACCGCCGGGGTTGCCCGCCATGTCGATGCGCCGGCGTTTGGCGTCCACGCGCCGGGGGCCCATCAGACGCAGGACGGTCGGCGCGAAGCGCATGCCGAGACGGTCGACGGCGGAGTCCGCCGCCGAGACCCGGGTGCCGCCGACCTCCAGGGCGAGCTGGAGGTCGCTGGGCAGTTCGACCTCGGAGCGGATCATCCGGACGCCCAGGAGGGCGCCCGCGACGGCCGCGCCCATCAGGACGGCGAGCAGCAGCGGAAGCATGGTGATCCCTCCCTCACACTTCGATCTTGCCGAGCCGGCGGATGACGAAGAAGCCCACGGTGTAGAGGCCGAGGGAGAGCAGGACGAGCCCCTGGCCGAGCGCGGAGCCGGTGACGCGGGCGAGGGCTCCCTCGTTCGAGGAGTTGATCAGCACCAGCGAGCCGATGCCGAGGAAGGGGACCGTGAAGGCGGTCGCGTTGACCTCGGAGAGCATGGTGCGGACCTCGCGGCGGGTCTCCTTGCGGTCCTCGAGGGTCTGGGTGAGGTTGCGCAGGGAGCTGACGACGGAGCCGCCCGCCTTGTTGGCCAGGACGAGGGTGGTGACGAGGACGATCAGCTCGCGGGAGGGAAGGCGTTCGGAGAGTTCTCCGAGGGCGTCGTCGATCGTGCGGCCCAGCATCAACTGGTCCGCCACATGGGCCAGTTCCTCGCCGGCCGGGGCCTCCAGCTCCTCCGCGGCCATGGCGAGCGCCGTGCGCAGGGCGAGGCCGGCCGCCGTCGCGTTCGCCAGCAGGCGTGCCACGTCGGGGAGTTGGTTGATGAACGCCTCGATGCGTTTCTGGCGCTGCCAGTTGAGGAAGACGGCCGCGCTCCAGGCACCGAGGAGGGCGGCGATCGGGCCGAAGAAGGGGGCCAGGGTGGCGGCGGCGATCAGCCACAGGGCGACGACCACGGCGGTCACGTAGGTGAAGAACTCGCCCGCCGTGAGGTCGAGTCCCGTGGCCGTCAGGCGCAGGTGGATCGTGCGGCCGAGGCGGGTGCGGCGCAGCCTGCGGTCGACGCCCGTGAAGCGACGCGTCCTGCCGTCCGCCGTGTGCGCCGGGCCGCCGCCGGAGAGACGGTCGAGGAGCTCCCGTCGCTGGGCGCGGCCCGAGGCGTAGGTGTGCACGCCCGCGACGGCGAGCGTGCCGCCGAGGACCGTCCCGCCGAGGGCGAGGAGCGCGGGGTCGTTCATGGCTGCCTCCCTTCGGAGGTGAGGGGCGCGGAGGAGGGCCGTGCGGGGGCCGGGGAGCCGGAGGATTCCGTGGCCGGGGACTGTGACTGTGCGGCCGGGAGTTCCATGGGCGGGGGCTCCGTGGGCAGAGGCTCCGTGGGCAGAGGCTCCGTGGGCGCGGGCTCCATGGGCGCAGGCTCCATGGGCGCAGGCTCCATGGGCGCAGGCTCCATGGGCGCAGGCTCCATGGGCGCAGGCTCCATGGGCGCAGGCTCCATGGGCGCAGGCTCCATGGGCAGGGGCTCCGTGGGCGCGGGCGTCATCCGATGGCCTGCCTCGTGTTCAGCGGGTCGATGGCCTCGGCGACGCCGAAGGCGGGCGGCAGCGGCTCGTTGGCGACGTACAGCTTCTCCGCGACCGGGCGCGGGAGCGGGAGGTGCTCGAAGTGGCCCCGCACGACGCGGTCGGGGCCGACCGGGCGGGGCACGAAGCGGGTGACGGGGGTGACGCGGAACTGTTCGCGGCCGTGCGAGACGAGCAGCGCGACCTCCGTGACCTTGCGGGAGCCGTCGGCGTGCCGGGAGAGCTGGACGACGACGTCGACGGCGGAGTTGATCTGGTCCTTGAGCGCCTCGAAGGGGATCTGGACCTCGGACATCGAGCCGAGGGTCTGCAGGCGCATGAGGGCGTCCTCGGCGGAGTTGGCGTGGACGGTGGCGAGCGAGCCGTCGTGGCCGGTCGACATGGCCTGGAGCATGTCGAGGGTCTCGCCGCCGCGGACCTCGCCGACGATGATGCGGTCGGGGCGCATGCGCAGGGAGTTGCGGACCAGGTCGCGGATGGTGATCTGGCCCTTGCCCTCCACGTTCGGGGGGCGCGATTCGAGGCGGATGACGTGCTCCTGCTGGAGCTGGAGCTCGGCGGAGTCCTCGATGGTGATGATGCGCTCGTGCGTGGGGATCAGGCCGGAGAGCGCGTTGAGCAGGGTGGTCTTGCCGCTGCCGGTGCCGCCGCTGACGATGACGTTGAAGCGGGCCCGGACGAAGGCGGCGAGCAGCATGAGCGTCTGCTCGTCGAGGGAGCCGAGGCCGATCAGTTCGGGGAGCGTGTACGCGCGGGGGAAGCGGCGGATGGTGAGGGTGGGGCCGGTCAGCGCGAGCGGCGGGATGATGACGTTGACGCGCTCGCCGGTGGGCAGGCGGGCGTCGACCATCGGGTTGGACTCGTCGACGCGGCGGTTGACCGTGGAGACGATGCGTTCGATGGTCTGCATGAGCTGCTCGTTGGAGGCGAAGCGCAGCGGCAGCTGTTCGACGCGGCCGGACCGCTCCACGAAGATCGAGTCCGGGCCGTTGACCATGATCTCGGTGATGGAGGCGTCGGCGAGGAGCGGTTCGAGGACGCCGAGTCCGAGTGCCTCGTCGACGACCCGGCGGATCAGCTGGGAGCGCTCGGCGGTCGACAGGACCGGGCCCTCGCGGCTGATGATGTGGCCGAGGACGCGTTCGAGGCGGACCCGGCGTTCGGCCGCGGCCAGGCTCGACATCTCGGCGAGGTCGATCTCCTCGAGGAGTTTGGCGCGGTAGACGGCGACGAGGTGTCCGTCCTCACGGGCGGGTCCCCCCTCGTCGGGGGTGGCGATGCGGGAACGCAGGCTCATGGTGTCGGCTCCTCCCGGTCAGTCGTCGGTGGGCATGGTGGCGTGGCGGGTGACGGGGTAACTCTTGAAGAGGGGGATGACGTTGGGGACCGTGACCGTGACCGTGGCCGTGGTGAGGTCGGACCCGGGCCCTCCTTCCAACGACACATTCGGGTCGAGCCATCCGCTCACGGCGGTCACTCCCGCCGCTCCGCCGTCGCCGCCCTGCGAGGCCGCCCGCGCGGCGGCGCGCGCCCCGGAACCGGCCTGGTTGACGCCGTAGCCGATGAGCCCGAGCTGGATGGCCGCCATCCCGACCATCAGCAGGATCGGCAGGAACCCGACGAACTCCAGGATGGAGACGCCCCGGTCGTCCCGGAGCCGGCGTGCGGGGGCGGGCGTGGATGCGGGCGCGGGTGCGTCGTGGGTCGGGGGCGTGCCGGTACATCCGTCCGTCGCCGCTGGATCAGACGTCGATGTGGTGTGAAGCGTCGGCCGATCCGGGCGTAAGCGACGGACATGTGATGTACCGGCACGCCCCCTTCCGCCGGATGCCGTCCGCGGGTGCGTCCTCATCGGGTGTTCCCCTCCAGCGTCGCGCCCGTGCTGCCCTTCGCGCGGACATGCGGCGTACCGGCACGCCCCCTTCCGCCGGATGCTGTCCGCGGGTGCGTCCTCATCGGGTGTTCCCCTCCAGCGCCGCGCCCGCCTTGCCCTTCACGTGGAAGCCCGCGTCGAAGCCGGGGAAGAACAGGGGGACGTCGACCTCGACGGTGGCCGTCATGACCGGGCCGTCCGGGCCGCAGCCGATGTCCGCGTCCTTCCAGGAGCCCGGGAGGTGCTCACTTCCGGCGGCGGAGCAGGCGCCCGACACGTCGCCGTGGACCGCGTAGGCCGCGGTGGCGGCCCGCGCGGCCTCGTCGGCCGCGTTCCCGGCCAGCGAGTACGAGTAGCCGTACAGCACGCACTGCCACAGGATCGTCATGACGACCAGCAGCAGCGGGAACATGCCGGCGAACTCGAGGGTGACCGCTCCCCGGTCGGCGTTCCGGCCGCGCAGCGAGAGCGCGCCCCGGTCCGACGCGGACGCCTTGCGGCGCCTGCCTCCGGCCCCGCCCTCCTGGGGGACCACGAGCCCCAGATCGCCGGCGAGCGTCCACAGCGCCTGCTTGACGGTCGAGCGGGCGTCCAGGTCCTGTAGCCGGCCCGCGTCGACGACCGACTGGAGTTCCTTGAAGGCGGCGGGGATCGCGGTGCGGGCGACCTTGGTGCCGGTGACCCGTTCGACGAGGGACGGCTGGATCTCCGTGCCGCGGGAGAAGCGGTTCACGACCGTGGTGGTTTCCTCCGCCTTGCGGATCTGGAGGCGGTCCCACATGCGGACCATGCGTTTGGCGGCGCGTACGGCGACGACGTCGGGGGTGACGAGCAGCAGGGCCCGGTCGGCCATCTCGACGGCCGCGGCGGTGGCCGAGTTCATCTGGGAGCCGCAGTCGACGACCACCACGTCGTGGCGGGAGCGCAGCGCGCCGAGGATCTGGCGGGCCACGCGGTCGGTGACCTCCTCGCCGCGTTCGCCCTCGGAGGGGGCCAGCAGCAGGGCGATGCCGCTGTCGTGGGTGTAGACGGCGTCCTGGAGGACGCGCGGGTTGATGTCGGTGATGGCCGCCAGGTCCGCCACCGACCGGCGGAACTGAACGTCGAGGTACGAGGCCACGTCCCCGGACTGAAGGTCCAGGTCGAGCAGGGCCACGCTGTGGCCGGAGGCCTTCGCGGCGAGGGCGAGCTGGACCGCCGTGACGGTCGCGCCGACGCCGCCCTTCGCGCCGGTCACGGTGACGACGGTGCCGCCGGGGCCCGTGTACAGCTCGGGCGCGCCGCTGTGCAGGTGGCGGCGCATTCCGGCGGACCAGGCGGCGGCGGCCTGGACGCGTTCGGCGAGGGCGTCGTAGCCGAGCGGAAGGCCGACGATGCCGCGGGCGCCGGAGTCCATGGCGGCGGTGAGGACGCCGGTGCTGGCGTCGGCGGTGATGAGGACGACACCGACCGCGGGGAAGCGCATCACCAGGTCGCGGATCAGGTCCAACGCCGGGACCGGGCCGATGCGTTCGTGGACGAGGACCACTTCGGGGAGCTCGTCGAGGGACTCGGCGGCGAGGCGCGCGAGGGTGTCGAGGAGCGCGGTCGAGTCGGGTACGGGTGGGGCGGGTTCGGTGTCGGCGAGCTGGCTCAGCAGGGTGGTGAGCGCGCGGGCCGAGTCGATGTCGCCGACGGCGGGAAGGATACGGATGGTCATCGGCGAAGCTCCTCGCTCGCGTGCCGCGCGCCGGCCCCTGTGCCCAGCGCCTCGGGAACCCGTCGCCGTGTTCCGGACCGGGGGTCCCGCGACGGCCGCGTCCACGTCGTGCGGGCCGGCCTCGTACGCGGCCCCGGACACCGCCCCGTGGGCATGGACCTCATGCGCGGCCTCCTACTTGTCCTCGTCGAGGGTGTACGTACGGTCGCCGGGCGCCACGGCCGTGTCGGAGCCGCCGGCGACCAGGGCGAGCCGGACGTGTTCGGCGAACGACTCGGCGTACGCGACGCGTTGGGCGTCGGCGGTGCCGAGCGCGAAGGTGATCGGGACGGCCTGGGCGGCGCTGTTGCGCCGGTCGGCGCTGGACTGGTCGGGCTCCAGGGCGGTGAGCTTGCCGACGTCGATGACGCGGGCGTTCTCGACGATCACCTTGGACTGGTCGTGGCCCTTGTCGTTCTCGGCCTTGAAGGTGGCGTAGATGTTGACCCGCGAGCCGGGGTCGATCTTGCCCGCGACACCGGTCGACGCGTCGATCATGATGGCGATCTCCTGCTGCCCGGCGGCCAGCTCCGGCTTGTCGACGATCATGTCGGCCTGGAGCAGGGAGCCCTTCTCCAGCCGGGTGACGGCGATCTTGCCGCGGATCCGGGAGAGGTCGGTGACGGCGGTGGACGACAGCCACCGCTCGGGCATGGAGATCTTCTCGAACTGGTCGGCCGACAGCTCCTTGTAGGGCGCGATGTCGCTCTTCAGGCGGTACGCCGTGACCTCCGGGCCGACCTTGGAGTTCACGTCGCGGATCACCGAGAGGACTCCGGCGAAGGCGCCGAGGGCGCACAGGACCGAGAGGACCAGCAGGATGACGCCGCGGCGCTGGCGCGAGTTCACTGAATCTCACCTCGTGGGGCGGTACCGGGGGGTGGACCGGGCTGTCGTTCCTGCCGGGGATCCGGGGGGTGACCTCCGGGATGATGCAGCATGTTCAGGACAACCTCGATCTACGGGGACGGCTGGGTCGGGCGGTGGTGCCTGATGTGCTGTTCGGTGGTGCCTGGTGCGCTGTTCGGTCGTGCCTGACGCGCTGTTCGGTGGTGCCTGCGCGCTGTTCCGGTGTTCCCGAGGGGTCTATGTGGCGCCTCGGGGCAGAGCGGCGCGCACCGGAGAGGCTGCCCGGACGGTGGTGGCCGAAAGCTCCTCGGCGGAAGGCTGCGCCAGCGGGGCGGCGCAGAACCCGCACCGGTCACCGATGAGTTCGAGGCCGCACCAGCGGCACGTGTCCCGCCGGACGGACGAGACGAGCTGGTAGAGGACCGAGACGTCGTACAGTCCGGCGGCGAACTCGACGAGCCGGTTCGTACCCCACCAGCGGACCGATTCCCCGGGCAGCGGGACGGTCGCGGCGCCCTGGACCTGCCAGGCGGGCGCGAGGGTCGAGGTGACCCAGTCGGAGGGCGGCTGTCCGGCGGCCGAGAGCAGCCGGGTCCCGAACTCCGGTCCCGGCAGCTCCTCCTGGCCGACGCGGATCAGCTCGGCCCGCGGATTGGCGAGTACGGCGAACTGGGCTCCCGGCACCCACGACTTGGCGTGCGACTTCAGGGAGACCGGGACCCGGTCGAGCTTGGCCACCGAGCCGAGCAGGGCGCCGGCGTAGATGTAGTGGGCGAGCAGCCGGGCGGAGGAGGCGAGCACGCCGGGGCTGAAGTCGCAGACCGACAGCTGACGTAACTGCTGGGCCAGCAGGGCGATCCCGAGCGGCGGCAGGTCGATGCCGAGCAGTGCGATGCGGTCGCTTTCCAGGACGGAGCGGACGGTGTGCAGCCGCCGGGTGACGGCGCTCTCGGCACTGGAGGAGTAGAGGGAGACGACGTACCCGTGCTGTTCGATGAGCGCGTGCATCCCGGTGAGGGATTCCTCCAGGGTGCCGAGTGGCTGGACGACCGCCGGCGGGGTCCCCCGGTCGTGCGGCGGGAGCACCAGATCGGGACTGGTGACGGCTATCGCGGTCGGCACGCTGCACACACCCCGTTCGCTGCGGCGGGGTGGTCAACCGCCGCCTCAGATCGCCCCTTTGTCGTCATGGAGCGTCACGGACGTTTCCCGTACGGCCGTGGATCGCCACTGTGACGCCCTCTTGCATCAGCACCATATCCACGGCATGGCCCGCTCAACACAGAATCTCCGAGATCATCTCACCGAAGGTGCGGGCGTGATCAACGGAGAGTGAGCCGCCTCAAAACAACTGGGCGCTCCCATAAGGGACTTGGTGTGACGCGGGGCTTGACAACCAGATTGGTCTGGACCAACTTGTATCCACCGGCGGTGGCCACCGTTCCGTTCCCCCTCCCCTCCCCCACCTCTCCCTGGAGGACCCAGTGGACCGCGTCACCCGTATGCCCGGACGGAGATGGGCGGGAGCCCTCGCCGCCGCCGTCACCGCGTCCGTCCTCTCCCTCACCGGTCTGGCCGGCCAGGCCCAGGCCGCCGACGTCAACAACGTGAAGAACGCCGGTTTCGAGTCCGGGCTGAGCAACTGGACCTGTTCGGCGGGCAGCGGCACGACGGTCTCCTCGCCGGTGCACGGCGGCGCGGCCGCGCTGAAGGCCACGCCCGCGGGGCAGGACTTCGCCCAGTGCTCGCAGTCCGTCGCCGTGAAGCCCAACTCGACGTACACGCTGAGCGCCTGGGTGCAGGGGTCCTACACCTACCTCGGGGTGAGCGGCACGGGGACGACGGACGTCTCGACCTGGACGCCCAACACCACCTGGACGCAGCTGACGACCACCTTCACCACCGGCGCCTCGACGACGTCGGTGTCGGTCTGGTCGCACGGCTGGTACGGACAGCCCGCCTACCTCGCCGACGACTTCTCGGTGTTCGGCCCCGACGGCGGCGGTGGCGGCGACCCGGCCCCGACGGTCCCCGCGACCCCCGGTGGCCTCGCGGTCTCCGGCACGACCTCCTCGTCCGTCTCCCTGGCCTGGAACACCGTGTCGGGCGCGACCGGCTACAACGTGTACCAGGGCGGCTCCAAGGTCCAGTCGGTGAGCGGGACCTCCGCGACCGTCTCGGGGCTCAGCGCCTCCACGGCGTACTCGTTCCAGGTCAGCGCGACCAACTCGGCCGGTGAGTCGGCGAAGTCCTCGGCCGTGACCGGGACGACGGCCGCGACCGGCGGTGGCGGGGGCGGCACCGTGCCCGCGCACGCCGTGACGGGCTACTGGCAGAACTTCAACAACGGCGCGACCGTACAGAAGCTCTCCGCCGTGCAGTCGCAGTACGACATCATCGCCGTCGCCTTCGCCGACGCCACGAGCACGCCGGGCGCGGTGAGCTTCACGCTCGACTCGGCCGGGCTCGGCGGCTACACCGTCGACCAGTTCAAGGCCGACATCAAGGCCAAGCAGGCCGCGGGCAAGAAGGTCATCATCTCCATCGGCGGCCAGAACGGCACCGTCTCGGTGAGCGACTCCGCCTCGGCCACGAACTTCGCCAACTCCGTCTACTCCCTGATGCAGACGTACGGCTTCGACGGCGTCGACATCGACCTGGAGAACGGTCTCAACGCGACCTACATGTCCCAGGCGCTGCGGTCCCTGTCCGCGAAGGCGGGCTCGTCCCTGGTCATCACCATGGCCCCGCAGACCATCGACATGCAGTCCACGTCGAACTCCTACTTCCAGACGGCGCTGAACATCAAGGACATCCTCACCGTCGTCAACATGCAGTACTACAACAGCGGCTCGATGCTCGGCTGCGACGGCAAGGTCTACTCGCAGGGCTCGGTCGACTTCCTGACGGCGCTCGCCTGCATCCAGCTCCAGGGCGGCCTCGACGCGTCCCAGGTCGGCCTCGGCCTCCCCGCCTCCACCAGCGGCGCGGGCAGCGGCTACGTCTCCCCGACGGTCGTGAACAACGCCCTCGACTGCCTGACCAAGCTCACCAACTGCGGTTCGTTCAAGCCCTCCAAGGCCTACCCGGGCCTGCGCGGCGCGATGACCTGGTCGACGAACTGGGACGCCTCGGCGGGCAACGCCTGGTCGAACGCGGTGGGCCCGCACGTGCACGCCCTGTAGCCCTCCCACCGCTCCCTTCCCCGGCGGTCCCCCTTCCGGCCCCGTTCGCCGCAGTCGCGGCGAACGGGGCCGGTGCCGTCCCGGGCGGCCGATTCCCGCCGACGGCCCTTTGTCGTCCCTTGACCTGCTCATGTCATAACCCCCACCATGAGCGCCACACCCGCACCAGGCACGTCACCTTGAGCCACCCCCCGGCTCCGCTCCCCCACAATTCCGGAGATCCCGGAATTTCCGGAGAACCAAGGAGACTCCATGCGAATTCGCCCACGTGGCAGCGCCGATGGCAAGGGCAGAGGCGGTCGGCGCACCGCCGCCCTCGCGGTCCTCGCGGCGCTCGCCCTCGCGGCTCCCCTGACCGCCACCGCCACCGACGCCACGGCGAGCGGGGCCACGGCCCTCAAGCCGTCGTCCGACGACATCAGGCAGTACGAGATCCACCAGAGCTCGAACTCCGCCTCCCGCACGGAGATCCAGCGGTCGGGCGTCACGGTGGACGAGGCCGACGAGGAGACCGTCGTCGTCTCCGGCCGCGCGGACCAGATCGCCACGCTGCGCCGGCAGGGCTACGACGTCACGCCGCTGGGCTCGGCGCCCGACCGCTCCTCCGCGGCCGACGACGTACGCCTCTTCGACTTCCCGACGGCGGACGCGAAGTACCACAACTACGCCGAGATGAACGCCGAGATCGACCAGCGGCTCGCCGCCTACCCGAGCATCATGAGCAAGCGGGTGATCGGAAAGTCCTACCAGGGCCGGGACATCGTCGCCATCAAGGTCAGCGACAACGTGGCCACCGACGAGAGCGAGCCCGAGGTCCTGCTGACCTTCCACCAGCACGCCCGCGAGCACCTCACCGTGGAGATGGCGCTGTACCTGCTGCGCGAGCTCGGGGCCGGCTACGGCAGCGACTCCCGGGTCACGAACATGGTGAACAACCGTGAGATCTGGATCGTCCCGGACCTCAACCCGGACGGCGGCGAGTACGACATCGCGAGCGGCTCCTACCGCTCCTGGCGCAAGAACCGCCAGCCCAACTCCGGCTCCTCGTACGTCGGCACGGACCTCAACCGGAACTGGAACTACAAGTGGGGCTGCTGCGGCGGCTCCTCGTCCTCCAAGTCCTCCGAGACCTACCGCGGCGCGTCGGCCGAGTCGGCGCCCGAGGTGAAGGTGGTCGCGGACTTCGTGCGCGGCCGGGTCGTCGGCGGCAAGCAGCAGATCACCGCCGGGATCGACTTCCACACCTACAGCGAACTCGTGCTGTGGCCGTTCGGGTACACCACCGCCGACACCGCCACCGGAATGACCGCGGACGACGCCGCCGCCTTCAAGGCGATCGGGCAGAAGATGGCCGCCAGCAACGGGTACACGGCAGAGCAGGCCAGCGACCTGTACATCACGGACGGCTCGATCGACGACTACCTCTGGGGCACCCAGAAGATCTTCGACTACACCTTCGAGATGTACCCGACGTCCAGCTCCGGCGGCGGCTTCTACCCGCCCGACGAGGTCATCGAGCGGGAGACCTCCCGCAACCGGGACGCGGTGCTCCAGCTCCTGGAGAACGCCGACTGCATGTACCGGTCCATCGGCAAGGCGGCCCAGTACTGCTCCTAGGCCGCGACGCCCCGGCCGCGCCGGCCGGTGACCGGGGATCCGCGCGCCCTTCCTGACCGGGCGCGCGGATCCCCTTGCCGCTTACGGCTTCTCGGCCTCGGCCTCGCCGTCCTCGTCGCTCTTGCCGTCCTCGTCGTCCTTGCTCAAGCCCTTGCCCTCGGGCTCGGCCTTCGCCTCGGACTCGACCCCGGCTGCCGTCTCGGCCTCGGCCTCCGCCCCGGCGCCGTCCTCGTCGTCCTCGAAGTAGGCGTCCAGGACGGCGTCGAGCTGCTCCTCCCACTCCTTGAAGCGGGCTCGGGCGTTCGCCTCGATCTCTATCGGGTACCAACGGCGCTCCGGCGTGTGCACCGTGACGGTGAACCGCTTGCCGAAACGCGGCGTCTCCGTCTCGACGGCGCCGATCTCGTCCCAGCGGAACTCCGCCTCCTGGTCGTCCAGGCGCAGCACGACGCCGCTGTGGTCGGCCCTGATCGAGGCGCGCCGGTCGGACGCCTCGAAGACGGGACCGTCGGGGGCGGGGGCCGCTTCCTCCTCGGAGTCGGCCTCGTCCGGGACCTCGGCGGCGGACGCCTCGTCGGACGCCGCGTCGTCGGACGGGGCATCGTCGGAGACGGTCTCCGCGGAGACCGTCTCCTCGGTCTCCGCGACCGCGTCCTTCGGCTCCGCCGGCACGGGTGACGTAAGCCCGGGGATGTACGCCGGGTTCACCGCGGCGGCGTCCAGGGGCTGGCTCTTCGAACCTATGCGCTGCTCCACAGCGGGAAGTATGGTCGAAGATCCTGTGCGGGGCACAGTCGGCCTCGAATTGGCGATGCCACTGTTACACGAAGAGACTCATCACGGCGGCCACGGCGAACCCGGCGACGGACAGCACCGACTCCAGGACGGTCCAGGTCCTGAGGGTGTCGCGCTCGCTGATGCCGAAGTACTTGGCCACCATCCAGAAACCGCCGTCGTTGACGTGCGAGGCGAAGATCGAACCCGCCGAGATCGCCATGATGACCAGGGCGACGAAGGCCTGGGAGTGATGGCCCTCGGTGAGCAGCGGCGCGACGATGCCGGCGGTGGTGACGATCGCGACCGTCGCCGACCCCTGGGCGACCCGCAGGACCAGGGAGATCAGATAGGCCAGGACGATCACCGGGAGGCCGACGTCGGCGAAGGTGTCCGACAGCGCCTGGGCGACCCCGCTGGCCTTCAGCACGGCGCCGAAGATCCCGCCCGCGCCGACCACGAGCAGGATGTTGCCGACCGGCTTGAGGGACGAAGTCGACACGGTCTCCAGGGACTTGCGGGACCAGCCGCGCCGGATGCCGAGCAGGTAGTAGGCGAGGAGCAGGGCGATGGTGAGCGCGACGAACGGACTGCCGAAGAACTCGACCACCGAGCGGAGGGTGGAGGGGTCGAGGGCGACCGAGGAGAAGGTGGCCGCGAGGATGAGCACCAGCGGCGTGCCGATGATGCCGAGGACCGTGGCGAGCGACACCGGCTTCTCCTGGGTGCCGGCCCCGTCCGCCGGGCCGTCGGCCCCACCCGGCGAAGAGGAGTCCGACGAGGAGGCGCCCGGTGAGGAGGCGTCCGCCGAGTGGGCGTCCGGTGTGGGAGCTCCCGCACGGCGCTGTTCCTCGATGACGGCCCGTCTGGCCTCGGCCGCCGCCTCGACCATGTCCTGCGGTACGGGGACGAAGATGCGCCTGCCGATCCAGGCCGACCAGACCCAGGCCGCCAGCACGGCGGGGAGGCCGCAGACGACGCCCATGAGGATCACCCAGCCGAGCTGGACGTGCAGCAGTCCCGCGGCGGCGACCGGACCGGGGTGCGGCGGCAGGAAGGCGTGGGTCATCGACAGACCGGCGAGCAGCGGCAGACAGTAGAGGAGGATCGACTTGCGCATGGGGGTCCCCCCTGAACCGGAGCTTGTCGGAGGTTCTTGGGGGATTTTGGCGGCGGCGTAGACGATCGGCGCGAGGACGAAGATGCCGACGTCGAAGAAGACCGGGATGCCGAAGATCAGGCCGGTCAGGCCCATGGCGAGCGGGGCCCGCTTCTCCCCGAAGAGGCCGAGCAGACGGGAGGCCAGCACCTCGGCGCCACCGCTGACCTCGAGGATGGCCCCGAGCATCGTGCCGAGGCCGATGATGATCGCGACATGGCCGAGGATGCCGCCCATGCCGGTCTCGACGACCGACACCGCGGTGGACCGCTGGACCGTGCCGAACAGTTCCGTGACCGGGAGTCCGGCGGCGAGGCCGACGGCTATGGAGACGGCGAGCAGGGCGACGAACGGCTGGAGCCTGACCTTGATGATCAGGAAGAGGAGGAGCGCGATGCCGAGGGCGGCGACCGTGAGCAGTCCGGCCGTGCCGTCGAGGAGGAGCAGGAGACCACCGGTGTGGGGTGGTGCCTCCGGGGCCGGGGCTGTCGCTGCGAGCGGGTACGACGACATGTCGGGGAGCCTCTTTCTCGTCGGTCCGTGGGGGCTTTCGGGCAGGGCGGATCGCGGTGCGGCACCCCGGGGTGAGCGGGTGCCGCACCGTGACGTCGTACGGTGTGCGGGAGTTGCGCGGATCGCGCGGGAGTCGTCCGGGCACGGGCCCGGAGGGGACGTCAGCCGAGGACGGCGAGTACGTCGATCTCGACGAGGAGTCCGGCCGGCAGGCCGACGTAGACCGTCGTGCGGGCGGCGGGGGGCGCGGTGAGGCCCTGCTCCTCGAAGTACTGGTCGTAGATCTCGTTCATCTCGGCGAAGTGGCCGGTGTCCGTGAGGTAGACGCGGATCATCATCGCGTCGTCCCAGCCCGAGCCGCCCTCCTCGAGGACGGCCTTGACGTTGGCGAGCGTCTGGAGGGTCTGCTCGCGCAGGGTCGGGCCCGCGGGCGTCGGGGGCCTGCCCTCCTCGGCGGGCAGGAAGCCGACCTGTCCGGCGACCTGGAGGATGTTCCCC
>NZ_KZ626950.1 GCF_002911015.1 Streptomyces populi | reverse complement strand
CCGAGTGGTGCGGGCGGTCCGGGCGGGAGGCCTGGGTCCCCAGCAGCAGGGCGCGGCCGTCACGGCCGAAGTGCCCGTGCCCGGCGTAGTACACCAGCAGCAGACCGCTCGCGTGGTCCGCGGCTTCCTGCACGGCGTCCAGGAACGTCTGGGGTGCGCTGTTGGCGGGTACCGCCACACAGTGCTCGCCGGCGAAGCCTCCCGCTTCCCGCGCGGTCAGCCGGTCCCGCAGCGCGGGCACGTTGTGGCGGACGCCGTCCAGGGTCGGCAGGTGCTGATAGGAGTGGACCCCGAACAGGACGGCGCGGGACCCGGTCTGGTCGAATGCCATCAGGAGGAACCGGAAGGCGTGCCGTCCTCGTCCTCCTGCAGGCGCCGCAGCAGCTCGGCGAGTTCCTCCGCCGAGAGGTGGCCGATGTCGACCGTGCTGGCGCCGTGTGCCAGCGTCCGCGCCCCCGGGGCGGTCCCGGTCGGCCGGGTCGTGCGCCACGTCGCGTACGCGACGGCGAAGTTCGCGATGCTGGTGGCGTTGCCGAGGACCACGTCGAGTGCCTCCAGCACCCCCATGGTCGTCGGACCGTCACCGGTCACCGGCTCTACGGGCAGCCCGGCCGTGCCGGGATCCCGCCCCAGCCAGGACTGGAGATCCGCCAGTGTCCGCTCGTCGCTCTCGGCCAAAACCTGGATGCGCATGCCCCACCATTTCCGACGTGCACCACTTGCCCACAGGGGATCCAGAGTAGAGGCGATACGGCGCCCAGGAGCCGGACTTGGACCATCGGGTGCGGCCATCGCCCGGAACTCCGGAGGGCAGGGACGAGGCATGACTGCCGGTCTTCCGTGGAGGGCCGTCAGTCAGCCATGAGAACGGGAACCTCGGAGGCGAGGCAGGTAACTGCCGAGCGCACGCTGGAGCTCGCAGCCACGGAACGGTACGGAGTCCCCGTAGGTTTCCGAAGCTCTGTCGCCGGTCACCGGAAAGTCGTGTTCAGCGCGGTACGGCTCCGCCCTGCCGACGGTAGAGATCGCGCAGCAGGGAGATCTCCGCGCCGTGATGGATCAGCTCCCTGTTGACGTGCAGGACCCTGTTCTCCATGGGAAGCCGCTCGGGACCCGCCGTGGGCGGATTCTCCAAGTCGGCGTCCGAGAGCTCGCGGACTCCCGCGTTCCATCTCCCGTACATCTCATCGAGCTGTTTCAGCGCCTCGTCAGCGGTCCCCGCGTAGGCGAACGTCTCGGAGTCGACGTCCTGGCCGTCGAAGTACCATCCGACCCGATAGCCCAGGCACGAGACGATGATGTGCGCCAGCCGCCAGGCGATCGTGGTCACCGGCGCCGGCACCGGGTCAGGGGACGCCCAGTCCATCGTCCACTCGCCCGAACCTGCCGGCATCGGTGCGGCCGACGTGCCACGTGGGCGGATGCTCCAGCAGCCGCGCACCGGCTCCCAGAAGTACTCCTCGTCGGTAAGACCCTCCAGTCGCGGCCGCAGGTTCTTGCGCCAGTACCAGTCCAACTGCTCCGCGAGTTGCTCGCTTCTTGTCATTTCCGCACACTACATACGTCACAGGTAGCGCCTGTTGCGGCGGGAGCCGTACGCCTGACGAGTCGGCGCGTGACAGCGGATGAAGCGTCGTGCCCGGCTGGTGGAACGATCCGGCCGTGGCGATCACGGTCGGATCGGGCGGCGCCGGCGCATCGACTCGTCAGATCAGGACCCCCATCCCGCCCCAGCACGTCAGCGGGGCACCGGCGAAGTCACGGTCAGGCGACGCGACACTCACCGCGATCTCACGCGTACGGCGTTTCGGGAGGAACAGGCACTTGATCCACGTCGCCCTGTCCCGCACCCGGATATCCGGTCGCTCCGAACAGGCGGGCACCGTACCTTCATGTTCATGAACAGGCCACTCGTCGCCATCCTCAGCGGGGCCGGCATCTCCACCGATTCCGGGATCCCCGACTACCGCGGGCCCAACGGGTTGTGGCGTAAGGATCCCGAGGCCGAGAAGCTCGTGACGTACGAGTACTACATGGCTGATCCCGAGATCAGGCGCCGGGCCTGGCTGATGCGGCGGGAGACCCGGGAGCTCGGGGCCGAGCCCAACGCCGCGCACCGGGCCGTCGCCGAACTGGAGCGGTCCGGGGTGCCCGTGCGGGTCCTCACCCAGAACGTCGACGGACTCCACCAGCTCGCCGGCATGCCCGCCCGCAAGGTCCTCGAACTCCACGGCACCGCACGCGAAGTCGTGTGCACCAGGTGCCACGCCCGCGGATCCATGGAGGACGCCCTCGCCCGCGTCGACGCCGGTGAGGACGACCCCGCCTGCCTGAAGTGCGGCGGCATCCTCAAGCCCGCCACCATCATGTTCGGCGAACACCTCGACCCCGTCGTCCTCGGCCAGGCCGCCGCCATCGCCAAGGCCTGCCAGATCTTCATCGCCGTCGGCAGCACCCTCCAGGTCCACCCGGCGGCCGGACTCGCGGACGTCGCCGCCGACCACGGCGCGCGGCTCGTCGTCGTCAACGCCGAGCCGACACCGTACGACGAACGAGCCGAGGAGGTCGTCCGCGAACCCATCGGCACCGCCCTGCCCGAACTGCTGCGCCGGCTGCACGCGGTGAGCCCATAGCCACGAATGCCGTGTCCGGCCGCAAAGCGGCGAGGCCGGCCGGCCCGGCTCATCGTCGGCCGGCCGCGCGCAGGCGCTTGCCCCGCTTCCCCATCGCGGTCTTGAGGGGGATCAGCACCAACCACCACAACTTCGCGACCGTCGGGGACGCGAAGGCAAGCGGCACCGCGATGACGAAGACCGCCACCGTCGACGCCAGATCGACCACGTCGTTGCGGACGACGGAGTCGGGCAGCGCCTCGCTGCCGAGCCACGGGCGTTTCCACAACACGACCGACGGATCCGGGGCTCAACTTCAACGCACTGCTCGCGCTCGGCGGCGCCGGGTTCGGCGCCGCCGAGGTCGGGGAGGTGCTGACCGCCGTCAACGCCATCAACGCCGCCGGGCCGAGCGAGCAGACCTGTACCGCGGAGTTCCGCCGCTGGGGCGACCGGCTGACGACCACCGCCTCGCCGCACGAGCAGACGCACCGCGCTCACTCGCTGCGCGTCGCCCAGTACTACGGGCAGGCGCTGTTCTTCGTGCTCGGCTCGGAGACCCCGGGTGACGAGAAGAAGCTCTACCTGGCGGGCCGCCGGTCGTGGGACACCTTCGCGCGGCTGTGCACTCCGGCGGCGGTCACCGACCAGGTCCCGTACCAGGGCAGGATCTCGATTCCTGTCTGGTTCTTCCGGCCCGACGACTCGGGAAGGCCCCGGCCGACCGTCATCCTCACGAACGGGAGCGACGGCCCGAACGTCGACATGTGGACCTACGGGGTCTCCGCCGCGCTCGCCCGCGGCTGGAACGCGCTCGTCTACGACGGCCCGGGCCAGGGCCAGTTGCTCTTCGTCGACCAGCTCGTCTTCAGCCCACGCTGGGAGCAGGTGGTCTCGCCGCTCGTGGACTGGCTGGAGCGCCGCAGGGACGTCGACGCCCGTCGGATCGCGCTGACCGGCCTCTCCATGGGCGGTGACCTCGCGCCGCGCGCCGCGGCCTTCGAGCACCGGATCGCCGCTCTGGCCGCGCTGCCGGGCCGTCTCGCCCCGTGGCTGGGCTTCCCGGCGGAGCTTCGGGACATCGTGACCCCGGACAAGGCGGAGACCAACCGTATCTGGAACGAGGAGGTCGCCCCCGGACTGACGCCGTCCGAGGCGTTCGTCCTGAAGAAGCGGATCGAACCCTTCTCGATCCCGGCGATGCTCGCCGCCCGGCAGGGCCGGCTCTTCACCGACTTCTGGACACCGGCCCAGCGGATCATGGCACTCGACATGACCCGGATCGTCGGCCGCATCGAGTGCCCCACACTGGTCCTCGACCACGACGACGAGATCTTCTACCCGGGCCGGCCACGCGAGTTCTTCGAACTGCTGCGTACCCGCAAGGAGTTCCGGCTGATGCGGACGGCCACCGGTGCCCAGCTGCACTGCTCGCCGATGGCGCCGCAACAGCACTGCGAGGTCGTCTTCGACTGGCTGGAGGACACCCTGGGCCGGGGCGGCCGCGGTCAGTAGGCATCAGGTCAGACCTCCCCCGGTACGACCGCTGTGCACTGTCAGCGATCACATCGCGGGCCACGTGGGGGCCTGACGCCGGCATGCCCCCCCACAAGGTCCTCGAACTGCGCGGCACCGCGAGGACGGTGGTGTGCACGGGGTGTCATGCGCGGAGGGTGCTCCCTAGGGGCGGATCCCGTCGCAGGCGAGGTGCAGGTGCCGGGGGCCGCGCAGGACGGCGTTCTGACGGTACGGGGGCGGGTCCTCCAGGAGACGCGGGTTCTCCAGCCTCCGGGCCAGCTCCGCCAGGGCGAACTGGGTCTCCAGCCGGGCGAGCGGCGCACCGAAGCAGCTGTGGATGCCGCTGCCCAGCCCGAGGTGCTGGATGTCCGGGCGGTCCGGGTCGAAGCGGTCCGGGTCGTCGAAGCGCCGGGGGTCGCGGTTGCCCGACGCCAGGACCAGCCACAGGGCGGCGCCCTTGGGGATGGTGACCCCGCGGACCTCGACGTCGGCGAGGGTGGTGCGCTGCGGCACCAGTTGCACCGGCGGCTCGAACCGCAGCAGTTCCTCGACGATGGGCACGGCCAGCCGCGGATCGGCACGCAGCCGCTGGAGGACGTCGGGGTTGCGCAACAGGGTCAGCATGCCGTTGGTGATCAGGTTGACCGTGGTCTCGTGTCCCGCGATGAGCAGCAGCGCCGCGGTGCTGAGCAGTTCCATCGTGGTCATCGGGCCGTCGTCGCCCTTGGCCGTCGCCAGCTGGGAGAGCATGTCGTCCCCGGGGTTCTTGCGGCGCTCCTCGATCAGGCCGGCCAGGTACATGCCCAACTGCATTCGGGCGTCCTGCGCGTCCTTGCCCTTCCCGACGGTGTCGGCGTCCGGGTCGGGGTCCAGGCTCGCGGCCAGGGTGTCCGCCCAGACGTGGAAACGTGCCTCGTCCTCACGGGGGATGCCGAGCAGCCGGCAGATCACCGTCACCGGGAAGGGGTACGAGAACTGCTCCACCAGGTCGATGCGTTCCGGGTCGCCGATGCTGTCGATGAGGCCGGTGACGATGTCGCGGAGCTCTCCGCGCATCCCGTCGACCCGGTGGGGGGAGTGCGGGGGGCCGAAGGGGCGGTTCGTCATGCGCCGCAGCCGGTCGTGCTCCGGCGGGTCGAGCTTCAGGAAGCCCGGCGGGAGGGTGCTCTCCTCCGCGGGCGCCTCCGAGGCCAGCGGATCGGCCGCGTTCGAGGCCAGGTTGCGGGCGTCGGAGCTGATCCGGGGATCGTGCAGCAGGCTCCGGATCTCGTAGTACGTGCTGACCACGTACGGCCCGTCGCCCTCGTGGTGGACCGGGGTCTTCCGCAGTTCCTTGTAGATCGGGTACGGATCGGCCCGGTTGGCGTAGTCCAGGATCTGGTGCAGCAGGGTTTGCGTCATGGCGAGTCCTAGGGTCCTCGTGGCCGTGCGGTCAGTGCGCCGGGGTGAACGTCATCCGGCGGTCGGCCGGCGAGTATCCGCTGAGGGTCACGGTGGGGCCGTGGGTGGGGACCGAGGGGTCGGGGAAGTCCGCGTCGAGCGGGCGGTGTCCGTCCGGGCGCCGGTCGACCGTGGTGAACGGCGGCGGGAACGGCGCGGTGGTCTCGATCAGTTCCTGGTAGAACGGCAGCCACCGGCCGTGGTCGAAGGCGACGGCGCCGATGACGCGCCCCTGGTACCCGTAGACGCCGAGGAAGCGGTGGTCCGCCAGTGAGCCCTGGGAGATGAGGATCTCCGTCCCCATCGAGGGGATCCCGACGGACTTGATGTTGACCCCGAACTGCGAGGACCAGAAGGCCGGGACCTCCATGTGGGGCAGCCGGTCGCTGCTCTCGCTGAGCATGTTGTGCGCCGCGATCCGGGCCTGGGAGACGGCGTTGCCCCAGTGCTCCAGGGAGAGGAACTGGTAGCCGAACAGGGCGTGCGGGCTGCGGGCCACGTCCCCGGCCGCGTAGATGTCGTCGGTGACGATCCCGCGGATGTCGAAGGCACGGCAGCCGGCGTCGCAGGCGATGCCCCGGGGACCCGCGCCGAGGCCGGACCCGGCGAGCCATTCGGTGTTGCGCAGGGCGCCGAGCGAGACGACCACCACGTCGGCCTCCACGGAGGAGCCGTCGGACAGCTGGGCGGCGCGCACCCTTCCCGCGGCGTCGCCCTCCAGGGCGGTCACCATGACCCCGGTGCGCAGGTCCACACCGTGTTCGCGCTGCATCTCGGCGGCGACCGCGCCGACCACTCCGCCGAGCGCGCCGACCAGGGGCGCGGCGCCGCGTTCGGTGACGGTGACGGGGATGCCGCGTTCACGGCAGGCGGAGGCGATCTCCGAGCCGGTGAATCCGCCCCCGATGACCAGGACCCGCTCGGGGCCCGCGTCGAGGCGGCGCGCGAGGGCGGCGCTGTCGTCGCGGGTGCGCAGCGCGAAGACGCCGTCGAGTTCCGCCTCGGCCTCGTTCGGCCACGGCCGCGCCCGTACACCGGTGGCGATCAGCAGGCGGTCGTACGGCACCTCGTCGCCGTCGGCGAGCCGCACCCGCCGGGCGGCCATGTCCAGGCCGGTGGCCGGGGTGCCGAGCCGCCAGGTCGCGTCGACGGACCGGAGCCTGGGCAGTCTCGTACGGTCGGCGCTCGCCCGGCCCAGCAGCACCTGCTTGGACAGCGGAGGCCGGTCGTACGGTTCGCAGGGCTCGTCGCCGATCATGGTCAGCGACCCCGCGAAGCCCTTCTCCCGCAGGGTCTCGGCGGCCCGCAGGCCCGCCAGCGAGGCACCGACGACGACGATGCGGCCGTCGCGTTTGAGCTGTTCCAGGGATCCGTCACCGGGCACGGGACACCCCCTCGGCCGACGCGTCCGGGGCGCCGGTCCCCGCGTCGTCCGGTTCCACCGCGTCGACGAGGACGGCCTGCACCGGACAGGCCGCGGCGGCCCGGTCCAGCTTCTCGCGCGGCGCCCCGTCGGCCTCCGGGTCGTACAGCAGTGCCTCGTCGCCGTGCATGGCGAAGATCTCGGGAGCGAGGAACGCGCACTGCGCGTACCCCTGACAGCGGTTCAGATCGACGGCAATCCTTGCCACGGGATCGGTCCTCTCCAAGGGCCCGGTCAACCCTCCTGCGACCACTCTCGGCGGCCGGACGGGAAGCGGCGACGAGGAACGGACCGTTCGAGTGAGCGGCTTCGAGGGAGCGGCTTCGAGCGGACGGCCCGTTCAGGCCGGGGCGGCGGGCGGTGCCCCGGCGGGACGCCGGCCCCACAGGATGTTCAGGCTGAGGAGCAGCGCCCAGGCCGGGAAGACCAGCTCGGACCAGGGCAGGCCCGTTCCCGCCACGAGGAGCGTCAGACCCGCCAGATAGCCGGCCACGACGAGCGGGCGCGGGAAGACGCCGCGCCGACGGCCGATGGTCGAGGTCGTGATGATGAACACCGCCGCCATCCGCATGGCGTACGTGGTCAACAGGGCGTAGGCGAAGTGGCTGCCGAAGGAGGGGCTCTGCTGCCGACTCTCGCCGAGCACGGTACCGGCCGCCGCGGCGGCGCCGAACAGCGTGGCGACGAAGACCAGGCCGCTGCCCAGGAACACGGTGGCGACGAACCGGTCCTCGGCCCGGGCCGCCTGCTCGCGGAGGGCGCCCATGAACCACAGGAACGCGATCCCGGCGAACGGCACCAGCTCCAGGGCGGTGCGGACGCCGCTGCGCTGTCCGGCGTCGAGGGTCGCGTCGTCCTCGCCGTCGGGCAGAGCGATGCGCACCAGCACGATCGCCGCGGCCATCAGGATCGCGAACACCACCCCGGCCATCCCGGCGGCCCGGGGTGTCGCGAGGTTCTCGTGCTTCCGCTCCATGGTCTCCCGCCTTCCGCCTGCTCTCCCTCCGTCCAGACACCAGTGATCGCGGGGCTCACGCCACCGGGGTCACCCGGGAGGGAGAGCGCGGTGCGCCATACAGGTCACGGCCGCCCTCTCACCTCCACGGAGAGGTCGTTGTCGACGGTGTAGTAGGGGCGCAGGGCGACACCGCCGAGGTCGGCCGTCGGGTAGACGACCACGCCCTTGCGGTCCGCCAGGTCGTCGAGAAGGCGGCCGACGCGGACGAGGGGTGCCCCGTCCGCGGGCCGGACGGAGACGTCCCAGACACCGGATCCCGACGGTGTCCCGGCGACCAGCTCCGCGTGGTCGACGGTGAAGGAGAGGCTCCGGCCGTCGTCCCCGGCACGGGGTTCCACGGTGCGGGGTTCCACGGTGCGGACGGTGCCGCCGGAGCCCCGCAGGCGCAGGATCACGGCGGCTCCCTCCTGGAGCGAGGCGCCGTGCAGGCGTGCCCTGACCGTCGTCGAACGGCCGGTGACGTCGACGCCCTCGGCCTCCGCGTGGGCGGTGCGCAGCCAGGCACGCACCGCGAGGTGGCCGTCCTTGGTGACGTAGGGGATCCGGACGGCCAGGGGTGCCGGCCACCGGCGGAGGTGTCCGCCGACGAGGGCCCGCAGATCGCGCAGACCGGCGCGCAGGCGCTGCCGCTCGGCCCCCGGTTCCCGGAGCAGGTACACGTCCCAGCGGCCCTCCGCGAGAACGGGGTGCGCGTCCAGGACGGCGCTTCGGCGTTCACCGGCCGGCTCGAGGCCGAGGACGTGGACCGTCTTCTCGGGCTGTCCCTTCTTCGGGCGCAGCCGCAGCAGCAACTGCTGCCCCTCGGGTGCCCCGGGCGGCAGGTCGAAGGTGATCCGGCCGTCCGTACCGATCGTGCAGCCGGCGTGTGGCTGCTTCCCCCTGTCGGTGCTCATCCTGTCCGTGCTCATCTCCACCTCCGTAGGACGCGCAGCACGCGGCCGGTCGCGTGCTGCGCGGTGTCGCGTATCGCGAAGCCCCGGCCGGTCAGGGCACGGCGCACCCCCGGGCGTTCCCGCAGGACCGGCCGGCCCGCCCTTCTCGCCGACACGGCCTCGACGAGCAGGCGTTCCGCCTGGGTGACGACGGGGCCGGGAGCGAAGCGCCGCGCGTTCTTGCGGGCCGCGCGGCCCGCGCGCAGGCGCCACTCGTCGTCGCGGACCGCTTCCAGCAGTGCCGCGCCCAGCGCGTCACGGTCTCCGACCGGCACCAGCCGGCCGTCGACCCCGTCCTCGATGATCTCGCCCGGTCCGTGCGGGCAGTCGGTGCTCACCACCGGCAGGCCGCAGCTCATCGCCTCGGCGATGGTCATGCCGAACGCCTCGGAGTCGGAGGCCGCCACCGCGACCGAGCCCTTGACCCACTCCGCCTCCATGAGGGGCACCGCGCCCATCAGGAGGACCCTGTCGTACAGGCCGAGGTCGGTGACGAGCCGCCGCAGCCGGTCGTGTTCCTCTCCCTTGCCGTATATGCGCAGTTGCCAGCCCGGGCAGTCGGCGGCGATCAGGCCGAAGGCCTTGATGAGCAGGTCGTACCGTTTGACGGGGACCAGTCGGCCGGCCGCGACGATGACCTTCGCGGTGCCGTCGGCGGGTGGCAGCACGGGATCCGGCACGCTGTTCGGAAGTGCCTCCACCCGGACTCCGGGCAGGTGCATCCTGCGCCGGTAGGCGGCGGCGTCCGCCTCGGTGACCGTGGTGAGCGTGTCGAGCCGGCGGTAGGCCCGGCGCAGGGCGGAGCGCAGCCGGGGCGGGTGCCTGTCCAGGGTGAGGTGCTCCTGGCCGATGCGCGCGAGGTGCCGCGGGGCCTGGAGCGCGAGATGCACGTTGAGCCCCGGTCTGGTCCCGATCACCACGTCGGCGTCGGTCTCCGCGAGCCACTCGCCGATCCGCCGGTCGGTCAACTCGCTGTACTCCCGGTACCGGTACTCGGCACGGGGGAAGACCCGCGCCGGTCTCAGGTGCGACGGGTCCTCCTTCTCCCGTCTCAGATCCACCAGTGCCCGCAGCGAGACCCGGGGGTCCAGGGCCAGCAACGGGCGCTCGCGGTTGCGCAGCACGGAGACGATCTCCACCTCGTGCCGCGCGGCGAGCGCGCGGGCCAGATTGAAGGTGGTGGTGATCGTGCCCCCGATCCCGTAGGCACTGTGGATCAGAAAGGAGATCTTCATAGCGGTTCAGACGACCCCGGCTTCGTGAGGGTTGCCGCCCGTTACCAACCCGTATCGCGCGCCGGCCGTCGCGTACCGCCGCCCGAACCGCTCCGACGGCCGGGCGGCCGGGGTGTCCGGCGGCCCGGCGGGCGGGAGCGGTCAGAAGAGCGCCGATCCGGTCTCGAGATCGAGGAGCCGCCTCTTGCGGTCCAGTCCGCCGCCGTAGCCGGTGAGGCTCCCGCTCGCGCCGATCACGCGATGGCAGGGCACGATGATCCCGATCGGGTTCTTGCCGTTGGCGAGGCCGACCGCGCGGGAGGCACCCGTGTTGCCCAGGGCTTCGGCGAGTTCGCCGTACGACCGGGTCTCGCCGTAGGGGATCTGCCGCAGCTGGTCCCACACACTGCGCTGGAAGGGCGTCCCGATCAGGCGCAGTTCGACGGTGAACTCCTTCAACTCGCCCTCGAAGTAGGCGTTCAGCTGCTCCGTCACCTCGTCGAAGAGGGTGTCGTCACGCTCGCCGAAGTTCTCCTGGGGCGGGCGGTGGCGCTGACCGACCACGTAGAGGCCGCACAGGACGCCGTCGTCGTCGGCGACGAGGGTGAGGGGGTCGTAGGGACTGTCGATGACCGTGTGCCGTTTCACTGGGCGTCCTTGGTGCGTGAAGTGCGTGAAGTGCGGGTGGGGTCCTGGGCGCGAGCGGCCGGGGTGCGTGGGGCACGTGTGCGTGGTGTCGTCGTACGGGGAGCGGGCTTCGTGGCCTCCGTCGGGTGCGGGGCGCCGTCGCTCGCCGGCAGGAAGTTGATCGGGTGGCTGCCGGTCGCCCACAGGTACTGGACCGCGTAGGCCCTCCAGGGGCGCCAGGCCGCGGCACGGGCCGTCAGCGCGGCAGGCGTGGACGGGAGTCCCAACTCCTTTGCCGCGTAACGGATTCCGAGGTCGGTGGGGAGGAAGGCGTCCGGGTCCCCGAGGGCGCGCATCGCGATCACGTCGACGGTCCAGGGGCCGAAGCCGGGGAGCGCCAGGAGTCCGGCCCGTGCCTGCTCCCAGTCGCTCTCCACTCCCAGGTGCAGTTCCCCTCCGGCGAGCCGGCTCACCAGCGTGGTGAAGGTGGTGCGCCGGGTGCGGGGCATCGCGAGCGACTCGGGGTCGACCACGGCGAGCGCCCGGGGCGAGGGGAAGAGGTGGGTGAGGCCGCCTTCGGGGTCGTCGACCGGGTCTCCGTACGCGGTGACCAGACGGGCGGCGTGGGTACGCGCGGCGGCCGTGGAGACCTGCTGCCCCAGCACCGCCCGTACGGCGAACTCGGCCTCGTCGACCGTGCGCGGCACCCGGCGGCCGGGGGCCTTGTCGACCAGCGGCGCCAGCAGCGGATCGGTGCGCAGCTGGTCGTCGACCGCCACGGGGTCGGCGTCCAGGTCCAGCAGCCGGCGGCAGCGGCTGATCGCGACGGACAGGTCACGCAGGTCGCTGAGGGTCAGGCGGCACGCGATGTGGTCCGGCATCGGTGTCAGGGCGGCGACACCGTGCCCGTACGGCAGTCGCAGGGTCCGCCGGTACGCACCGCCGCGCCACTCCTCCACCCCGGGTACGGCGGTCGCCGCGAGGTGTCCGAAGAGGTTGTCGGGGTTGAGCGGGGCACGGAAGGGGAGCCGGAGGTTCAGCGCGCCCGGCATGCCCGGGGCCGCGGCCGCGGCGCCGGCCGGGTTCCTGGGCAGGCGGGCGCGCAGCTCGCTCGGGGACAGCGCGAAGACCTCGCGGACCGTGTCGTTGAAGGCGCGGATGGAGGAGAAGCCGGCGGCGAAGGCGATCTCGGCCATCGGGAGCGCTGTCGTCTCGATGAGCAGCCGGGCCGTCTGGGCCCGCTGGGCACGGGCGAGCGCCAGGGGTCCCGCGCCCAGCTCGGCCAGGAGCTGCCGCTCGATCTGGCGGGTGCTGTAGCCGAGCCGGGCGGCCAGGCCCGGGACGCCGTCGCGGTCGACGACCCCGTCGCCGATCAGCCGCATCGCGCGGGCCACCAGATCGGCCCGGTGGTTCCATTCGGGGGAGCCGGGGCTGGTGTCCGGGCGGCACCGTTTGCAGGCCCGGAACCCGGCCTGCTGGCAGGCGGCGGCGCTCGGGTAGAAGGTCATGTTCCGGGGCTTGGGGGGTACGGCCGGGCAGCTGGGCCGGCAGTAGATCCTCGTCGTCGTCACCGCGGTGAAGAACCATCCGTCGAAGCGCGCGTCCTTCGACTGGACGGCACGCACGCAGCGCTCCGTGTCCGTGTGCATCCCGTTCCGCATGCGTCAAGCATCGGGTACGCCGGGGGGCGGGGCTGGCAGGAATGCGACATCGACCTCGCCCGGCCTGCGGCCCGCGCGCGAGACACGTCAGCGCGCCTCCTCGCCCTGCGCGACCTCCACCTCGTGGTGGAAGGAGACGACGCCCGCCCCCGACGTCCCGGCCGAGACGGCGGCACAGGCGGTGAGGAGGAGGGCGGCCCAGGCGGCGGCGCGGGGGCGGTGCCGGGGAGCGGCGGCCAGAAGGGCGGCGACCCGCCGGGGGACGGGACCCGTGGTGGCCGCGGGGGTGAAGCCGGGGCGCTCCGGGCGGGCCTCGCCGGCGGCCAGGGCGGCGCGGGCGATGGCCCGTGCGGTCAGCCGCCGGTCCCCCACGGCGACGGCCGCCGCCTCGTCCGCGGCACGCTCCGCCGCGAGCGCGACGGTCGCGCGGACCGGGCGCAGGCCCGGGTGGCAGTGGGCCGCGAGTTCGGCCACGACGAGGAAGCGGTGGTGGCCGCCCGCGTTGTGGGCCCGCTCGTGGGCGAAGAGGGCCTCGCGCTCGTCGGCGCCGAGGCTGCGCAGCATCGCGGTGGTGACGACGATGCGGTGCGGCCGTCCCGGGAGCGCGTAGGCGTCGGGGTGCGGCGATTCGATGACGCACAGGTCGCCCGCGGTGGGACGGCGGTCGGCCTGGCTGCGCGCGGAGCGGAAGGCGCGCAGCTGGCGCGCGGCCGAGCGGACGACGGTCCAGGCGCCGAGGGTGAGCGCACCCGTCGCGGCGGCGGCCGCGGGCAGCACGACGAGGTCCGAGGCCGTGCGCAAGGGGTGGACGAGGTCACCGAGGCCGGCGAACAGGGGCACCTTGAGCAGCCCCGTCAGGACGAGCGCGCCCAGCGCGGCCACGGAGGCGCCGGCCAGCACGACGAGCGCGAGGGTCACCGACCACAGGGCGGCCACCGGGGTGAGCCGGTCCAGGCAGCGGCGGGCCAGCGGCCCCAGCACGAAGGGGACCAGCAGGGGGACCGTCAGGAGGAGGATCATTCCCCACCCGGTTCCGGACGCGCGCCGAGATCCGGTTCCAGCAGGTCCCGCAGGAGCCGCTCGTCGTCGGGGCTGAGCTGGGCGACGAAGCGGGCCAGCGCGGTCTCGCGGTCGTCGTCGCGGTCGAGTTCGGTGTGCATGCGGCGCGCGGTGAGGCCGTGCGGGTCCTGGACGGGGAAGTACGCGTACCCCCGGCCCAGCCGTTCGCGGCCGACGATGCCCTTCTCGTGCAGCCGGGAAAGGATCGTCGTCACCGTCGTGCGGGCCAGACCGGAGTCCAGCTCGCTCTGCACGCGTCCCGGCGTGAGCGGCACGCCCGCGGCCCAGAGAGCCGCCAGCACGCTGGCCTCCAGCTCACCCGCAGGCCGGCGTTCGTCCTTGTCACTGCTCATGGGAACGATCCTCACCCCACCATCGTCTACAGTTCAGTAGACCGTCTACAGAATTGTAGTCAGTCGGGCGCGGGTCTCGACCGTGTCCGCCCCTTCCAGTATGAGAGGGACCGCGACGATGACCGCACCACTGTTCACGGCGTCCGACCTCGCCGTGAACGTCCTCAGCGCCCAGTCCCTGCTCGCCGCCTTCGGCGTGCTGGGGGTGGGCGTGGTGATGTTCGCGGAGACCGGCCTGCTGATCGGCTTCTTCCTGCCGGGCGACTCACTGCTGTTCACGGCGGGCCTGCTCTGCACCGGATCGGGGCAGGACGGCGTGAAGTTGTCGCTGCCCGCGCTGCTGGCCGCCGCGGCCGTGGGTGCCCTGGCAGGCGCCCAGACCGGCTATCTGATCGGCCGGAAGGCGGGCGGCGCCCTGCTCGCCCGCACCTCTTCCCCCCGCCTGCGGTCGGGCGCGCACCGCGCCGAGGAACTCCTGGAGCGGTACGGCCACGCCAAGGCGATCGTGCTGGCCCGCTTCGTGCCCGTCGTGCGCACGGTGCTGAACCCGATGGCGGGCGCCCTCGGCG
The DNA here is from genome assembly GCF_002911015.1 of Streptomyces populi. GTDB lineage: Bacteria > Actinomycetota > Actinomycetes > Streptomycetales > Streptomycetaceae > Streptomyces > Streptomyces populi. The sequence goes on along the minus strand of NZ_KZ626950.1, from coordinate 11,704 downwards.
TTCCGGCGCGGACCTTCACCGTGTGGCAGGTGGCCGGCGGCCTCGTCTGGAGCCTCGGCCTCACCCTCGCCGGGTACGCGCTGGGCTCCTCGATCCCGGACGTGGACCGCTATCTGCTCCCGATCGTCGCGGTCATCGTGCTGGTGTCCCTCGCCCCGCTCGCCGCCGAGCTGTACCGCTCGCGCCGGCGGGGTGCCGCCGGCAAGGAGGCCCGGGGATGATCCTGGCCTTCGACGGATCCTCGGTCGACGGCTCCGCCTACCGGTACGTCACCGGTCTCGCCGAACACTCCCCCGCGTGGCTCGACGGCCTGGTGTCCTTCTGGTCGACGTACGGGCTCGGACTGTTCGCCGTCCTGATGGTGCTGGGCTGGTGGCGGGCACGGCGCGAGAGCCCCGGCGCGGCACTGGTCGCGCTCGCCGCGCCTCTCGTCGTGGTCGTGGCGTACGGGGTGGATCTCGGCGTGAAGCTGCTGGTGCGCGAGGACCGGCCCTGCCGGAGCCTGCGGGTGGCGACGCTGGAGGCGTGCCCGGCGCCGGGCGACTGGTCGTTCCCCAGCAATCACGCGGCGGTCGCGGCCGCGGCGGCCGTCGCGCTCTTCTCCGTCTCGCGCCGCCTCGGCGCCGTGGCCGTCGTGGCCGCCGGGGCGATGGCCGCCTCCCGGGTCTGGGTGGGGGCGCACTACCCGCACGACGTCGCGGTCGGCGTGCTCGTCGGCGCGCTGGTCGCGATGACGACGGCGGCGGCCCTGCGAAGACTCCCCGACGTGTCGGGACACCCGCTGGCCGCGTCGCGGCTCGGAGCCCTGCTCCTCGCGCCCCGGCTCGCGAAGAGCGGCTGAGCGGTCCGTACGCACTGGCGGCACCTGGCCGCCGCGGACCACCACGCGCTCGGCGCGGGCCCCGGCGCGGGCCCCGGCGCGGGCCTCGGGGCGGGGGCTTCGCCCTCCTTCACAGCACCCGGCGGCGGATCAGCACGCCCAGCGCCACCAGCCCGGGAAGCAGCGGAAACCACACGGTGAGCAGCCGGTAGCCGAGCACGGTCGACGCCGCCGCGGCGCCGGGCGCCCCCGCGAGCGTGAGGGCCAGTGCGAGGGCGGCGTCCAGGGAGCCGAGGCCGCCCGGAGTGGGCAGCAGGACGGCGGCACTGCTCGCGACGAGGTAGGCGAGAGCCACCCGGGCCGGGGACAGCGGCAGGCCGACGGCCTGCGCGACGGTGACCACCACGGTGGCGTGCAGCGCGGCGAAGGCGAACGAGCCGCCCCACAGCGCGGCGGCCCGCGCGGGGAGTTCGTGCACGGCGCGCACGTCCAGGAGCACCCGGCGCAGCAGCCGCCGCAGCGGTCCGGCGAGGAGGGCCGCGACGACGGCGGCCACCACGGCCACGGCCGTCCAGCCGGCCACGGTCCAGGCGCTCGCCGTCAGCCGGGGCGGACGGAGCGCGCCGGGGCAGGCCAGGGCGAGCCCGCCGATCAGACAGGCCCGCACGACGGTTCCGGCGCAGGCCTTGACCGCGAGCGCGGTCGCGGAACGGGTGAGGGTCAGTCCGCACCGGGTCAGGAAGCGGAGATTGACGGCGCCCGCACCGAGCCCCGAGGGCAGCACGTGGTTGGCGGAGGCGGCCGCGAACTGCACCACCACCAGTCGTCCGGCCGGCAGCGGCTCCGGCACCGCGCCCTGCTGGGCGAGGGCGGAGCACGCCCAGGTCGCCAGGGTGGCGACGGCCGCCACCAGCAGCCAGCCCCGGTCGGCGTGGGCGAGCCGGCCGGCTCCCGCCTCGATCACCGGCCAGTGCCGGTGCGCGAGGAACCCGGCGCACACCAGCACGAGCAGCGAGAGCCAGGCGTGCCGGCCCGTCCGCCCGTCCCGCGCGGACGGCCGCCGCCCGGCGCCCGTCCCCCCGTCGTGGGCCACCACGGGGGACGACGGCCCGCCCGGGCCGGACACCGGCTCGGGCGGTGACGTCCCCGGGCCGCCGGCCGTCGGCCCGGAGCCCGCGACGGGCACCGGTGCTCCGCCCGGCCGCCCGCTCCCGCCCGGGGCCCGTGCCGGACCGCCCACCGGCTCGCCGCCGGAAGGCAGGCCGGGACCGGCCGCCCGGCCGACGCGGGCCACCCGCGCCCCGCCCGTGGGGGAAGGCGTCTTCGGCGGAAGGATCACGGCGTACGGCTCCCCACACCCGAGGACACGTAGATGTCGACGTCACCGGCGCGATGGGACGCCCAGGCGCGGGCGTACCCGGGCGGCTCGCCTCCCGGAGCCGTGACGACGGCGACCGGCATGCGCCGGGCGGAACGCGTGATGCCCGCCGCGGTGGCGTTGGCGTTGTGTCCACTGGTCGCCACGGAGGAACAGCCCGCGTAGAAGGCGATGGGGACGGACTGGCGGCCGGCCAGCGCGCAGGGCGGCCGCACACCGAGCCGGTGCAGTTCCGCCGCCGTCACCGCCCAGCCGTGGTGACTGCCGGCGGTGCGCCGGACCGTGGCCTCCAGCACCGCGAACTGCACGGCCAGGTGTCCGGCGAGACCGGCGGCCACCAGCGTCACGAGCACCGGCCGCCCCCGCCCGCCGGGGGCGGTGACCAGATGGACGAGGGCGTCGGCGACGGGGATCGCGGCGAGGGCGTAGAGCGGCAGCAGGAAGCGCGGGGCCGCGTATCCGATCATGAAGAGGTACGGGACCCCGGCGGTCGTGGCGCAGGCCAGGAGCAGCAGGGTGGGTACCGGACGGCGGGCCCTGACGGCGATCACCAGACCGAGGGCGGCGATCAGCGGCAGGACGAACCACCACGCCGTCACCACGGGGCTCGGCATCCCGCCGGTGCAGGGCCGGCACAGCACGCGCCCGCCGAGGCTGCGCAGTTGGTCGCCGACCGCGATGTTCCAGCCGAGGCCGCCCTGGATGCGCGAACCGTCCGAGAGACGCCGCCCCAGGCCGCCGTACGCGGTGTACGCCTCGATGATCCACTCGGCCGCCCCGGCCAGCAGTCCCCCGAGGAGCGCGAACAGCGGCCGGGCCCGGCGCCACCGGGGAGCCGCCACGGCGAGGACGAGCAGGGGCAGCGTCACCCAGACCGCGTCGGGGGGCCGCATCCACGCCATCAGCGCGGCGCCGAGTCCGGTCCCCCACAGTGCCGCGCGGGCGCGGTCTCCCGCGTGCGCCCGCAGGAAGCATCCGACGCAGACCAGGGCGCCGACCGCGACCCAGTGGTTGGGCATGGCCTGCGGACCGTAGAAGAGGGTCACCCACAGCGTCGCGAACAGGGCACCCGCCAGGGCGAGGACCCGCACCGGGAACAGTCCGCGCCAGACGCGCAGGGCCACGAACAGACCGAGCCCGGAGAGCAGCGCGAGATAGACCCGCAGCAGAGCGGTGGAGGACGACCAGGAGGCCACCGGCGCCACGAGCAGGGAGACCCCGCGGGCCCGTGGCGCGCTGAAGAACGCCGCGGGGGCGTGTGGGGAGACCTGGCTGACGTACACGGTCTCGTCCCAGCCGAGCCCCGTCCCGGGGTGCACGAGGAGCAACTGGGCCAGGGCGAAGCCGGCCGCGACCAGGGCGAGCGGGACCGAGCCGCCGGGGCGCCGGGACGCGTGGGGCGTCCCGTCCGACGACCGGGGCCGCCGGGTGCCGATGAGCGGGACGTTCAGGGTCTTGGCCATCGTCCACCCTTCAGCCCTACGCCTTGTAGGGTTTCCCAACCCTACAAGGCGTAGGGTCGGGTCGGGGGCCGGGAAATCATGGACAAACTACCGCCCACCGGAAGAAGGAGCCGGACAGGACGCGCGCCCGGGGAAGCATCCGGGGCGGTGCGCGCCCCCGCGCCCCCGGGGCGTACGCCCCGGATCGGCGCCGTTCCGGACTTGGCTACGCACGGTAAGGTGACGGGCATGGCTGGCACAGGTCCCCACGGGCGGGCGGAACGGCGCAGCGCGGGCGAACTGGAGAGCGAAGTCCTCGCCACCCTGTGGGCCACCGCGGACGCGCTGACACCCGCCGAGATCCAGGCCGAGATCGGCGGCGGACTCGCCTACAACACGGTGCACACCATCCTCAAACGTCTGTACGACAAGGGGCTCGTGCTCCGGGACGTCGACGGCCGGCGCGGCGCGTACCGGCCCGCCAAGGACGCCGCCCAGCTGACCGCCGAGGCCATGCACGAGGCGCTGGACCGCGGGCCCGACCCGATCGCGGCCCTCCAGCAGTTCGTGACCGGGCTCAGCCGCCAGGAGGAGGCGGCCCTCCGCGACCTCCTCGGAGGGAGCGGGCCATGAGGATCGACGTCTACGTCCCGCTCGTGCTGGCGCTGCTCCTCACCTCGATCGCCCCGGGGGTCGGCAGGCGGGTGTCGCCCGGCCTGGCGGCCCGCGTCCTCGTCACGGCCGCCACGCTGACCGCGGCCGCGTCCACCTGGGCGCTGCTGCTGCTCGGGGCCACTCTGATCGACCAGGCCCCGGCGGTGATCGCCGAGGCCGGCGAGGAGGGCCGGGTGCTGCCCGAGCCCGTCCCGGAGACCGTCGCCGTACTGGCGGTGGCCGCCCTCGCCGTGATCGCCCACCGGCTCCTTCACGTTCTACGAGCACGCATCGCGACCCGTCGGCTCCTGCTCAGACTGTGCGAGGGGCACCCTCCGGACAGTGAACTCGTCGTCGCCGCCTCGCCGGCCCCGCACGCCTTCGCGATCCCGGGCAGGCCGGGCCGGATCCTCGTCACGGCCGCGATGCTCGGGGCGCTGGAGCCCGCCGAACGGCGGGTCCTGCTCGCCCACGAACGCGCCCATCTGACGCACCGGCACGCGGCGCTGTCGACCGCCGTGTCCCTGGCCGCCGCGGCGAACCCGCTGCTCGTACCGGTCCGCGAGACCGTCGCCTTCCTGCTGGAGCGGTGGGCCGACGAGGAGGCGGCGTCCGCCGTCGGCGACCGGCGCACGACGGCACGTGCCCTGGCGCGCGCCGCCCTCGCCTCCCGGCGCGCCCGCCCCGGATGCGCCCTGCACTTCTCCGAACACGCCGTCACCCGACGGATCGCGGCCCTACAGACCGCTCCGCCGCCCGTCATGAGGTCCGTCGGCGCGGCCGTGCTCGCGCTCGGCGCGCTGCCCGCCCTGGGCGCGGCCGACGCGACGAGCGACCTGCTGCACCTCCTGGCCGGGACGCTGCCGGGCTTGTGACAGGGCCGGGCCGACGCTCCCCTGCCCATGCCACGACCGGCCTGCCCCACGGGCGGCCTGCCCCACGGGCGGGCCCGGGACGCGCCCGGCCCCCGACGCGACCGGCCCCGGCCCCCGCCCCGGCCCGCGACACCACCCTGCCCCACCCGGAACACTCCCCCGCAGCACCCTTCGGATCGCCCCACCCCCGCCACACCGCCCGCCCCGCCCAGGACATCGTCCGCCCGGAACACGCCCCCGTGACACCCTCCGGATCACCCCGGCCCCGCCACACCGCCCGCGGCGCCGCCCGGTCCTGGGCATCGCCCGGTGCACGGGAATCAGGGCCCCCGCTCGCGGCTCCCGCCGGGTACGGTCGCGGTCATGACATCTTCCGAGTCGGCCCGCCCCGGCCCCGCGCGCTCCGGGCGCGTGCGGTTCGCGACGTTCAACGTGCTGCACGGCCGGACGCTGGTGGAGGGCAGACCCGTCCCCGTCCGGGACGCGGACGGCCCCGAGGCACCGCTCGTCCGGGCCGTCGCCTCGCTCGACGCCGACGTGGTGGCGCTACAGGAAGTGGACCGGCTACAGGAACGTTCGGGCGGGGTGGACCAGGCGTCGGCGGCCGCCGCGGGGTCCGGTGCGCGGTACTGGCGGTACGCGTCCGCGTTCCACGGCACGGCGAAGGCGGACGGCGGCTGGGTCCCGGCACCGTCCGAACCCGGCCTGCGCGTGTACGGGGCGGACGAGGCCGGGGCGCGCGAGGCCGGGGCGGGCGAGGGCGCAGCGGGCGAGGACGTGCCCTCGCACGGCGTCGCCCTGCTGTCCCGGCTGCCCGTACGGCACTGGAGGGCACGGCGGCTGGCCCCGGCGCCGGTCCCCATGCCGCTGCGGACGCCCGGCCGCCGCGGGCTCACCCTGTCCAGGGACCAGCCGCGGGCGGCACTGGCCGCCGTACTGGAGGGAAGCCGCGGGCCGTTCACCGTGGTGGCGCTGCACCTGTCGTTCGTGCCCGGCTGGAACGTGCGCCAGTTGCTCGCCGTCCGCGCCTGGATCGCCGACCTGCCCGGGCCGCGGGTGCTCCTCGGCGACTTCAATCTGCCCGGCGCGCTTCCGCGGACGGTCCTCGGCCCGGCGGGACCGTCCGTCGGCACCCGGGACCGGCCCGGTGGCGCCCCGCCGCCGCGCGGCTGGCGGGATCTGGCGCGTACGCCCACCTATCCGGCCCACCGGCCCGTCGTCCAGCTCGACCACGTGCTGGCCAGCGGGATCCCGGCGGGCGCGGCCACCGGAGCGCACGCCCCGGGCACCCCCGTCTCGGACCACCGGCCGCTGGTGGTCGAACTGCCCCTGTGACCGGGCCCGGTACCCCACCGGGCGGAACCCGGCACCACCGCGGTCCGCTCAGCCCCCGGTCCCCGGCGTCCGGGTCCGGGTCCGGCGGCTCATCCCAGCTGCCCGGCGAACGCGTCGTACGCCCGCTCGTCGAAGAGCACGAAGCGGATCTCCTCGACATCGGTCTCGGTGGCCCGGACGGTCTCCACCGCGATGCGCGCCGCGTCGTCCATCGGCCAGCCGTAGATGCCCGCGGAGACGGCGGGGAAGGCGACGGTACGGGCTCCGAGCTCGTCGGCGACCCGCAGCGACTCCCGGTAGCAGGACGCCAGCAGCTCCGACCGGTCCTCCTCCCGGGCGTAGCGGGGACCCACGGTGTGGATCACCCAGCGGGCGTCGAGGTCGCCCGCGGTCGTGGCGACCGCCCGGCCGGTCGGCAGGCCCTTGCCGTAGTGGCCGGCGCGCAGCTTCCGGCACTCGGCGAGGATCGCGGGGCCGCCACGGCGGTGGATGGCCCCGTCGACGCCTCCGCCGCCGAGCAGTGAGGAGTTCGCCGCGTTGACGACGGCGTCGGCGCTCTGCCGGGTGATGTCGCCCTGCACCAGCGTGATCGTGGTCATGACTCTCTCAGCCTCCTCCACACGGCCTTCGCCGCGTTGTGCCCCGACATCCCGTGTACCCCGGGGCCGGGCGGGGTGGCCGAGGAGCACAGGAAGACGGCGGGGTGCGGGGTGCCGTACGGGGACAGGGACAGCTTGGGGCGGAGCATGAGCTGGAGTCCGGAGGCGGCTCCGCAGGCGATGTCGCCGCCCACGTAGTTGGCGTTGCGGGCCGCGAGGAGGGGCGGTCCGGCGGTCGCGCGGGCCAGCACCCGGTCGCGGAAGCCCGGCGCGAACCGCTCCAGCTGGCGCTCGATCGCGTCGGTGAGGTCTCCGGTCCAGCCGTTCGGGACGTGGCCGTAGGCCCAGAAGACCTGCTTGCCCTCGGGGGCACGGGACGGGTCGACGACGCTCGGCTGCACCGTGATCAGGAACGGCGCGTCCGGCGCCCGGCCCTCGCGCGAGGCCGCCCGCAGCGCCGCGCCGATCTCCGCCCGGCTCGCCCCGACCTGGACCGTCCCGGCGACGCGGGCCTCCTCGGCGGTCCAGGGCACGGGCCCGTCCAGCGCGTAGTCGATCTTGAAGACGCCCGCGCCGTAGCGGTAGCCCTCGTAGTGGCGCCCGAAACCCGCGATGCGGGCCAGCGCCGCGGGCGAGGTGTCGAAGACGTACGCCCGCGCGGGGGGCAGGTCGTCCAGCCGCTTGACCTCGTAGTCGGTGTGGACGGCGCCGCCGAGGTCCTCGAGGTACGCGGTGAGCGCGTCCGCGATGGACTGGGAGCCGCCGCGCGCCACGGGCCAGCCCCGGGCGTGCGCGGCCAGCGCGAAGACCAGGCCGACGGCGCCCGTGGCGACACCCTCCAGCGGCGCGATGACGTGCGCCACGAGACCGGCGAACAGGGCCCTGGCCCGCTCGTCGCGGAAGCGGCGCATCAGCCAGGTCGAGGGCGGCAGTCCGGCCAGACCGAACCGGGCGAGGGTGACCGGGTCCCGGGGCAGCGCGGTCAGCGGCAGCGACATGAAGTCGTGCGCCAGGGTGTCCCACTTGCTCAGGAACGGCGCGACGAGCCTGCGGTAGGCGCCCGCGTCACGGGGCCCGAAGGAGGCCGCCGTCTCGGCCACGGACCGCGCGAGCACCGCCGCCGAGCCGTCCGGGAAGGGGTGCGCCATGGGGAGCTCGGCGTGCAGCCACTCCAGTCCGTACCGCTCCAGGGGCATCGCCCGGAAGGCGGGCGAGTTGACGCCGAGCGGATGCGCCGCCGCGCACGGGTCGTGCCGGAAACCGGGCAGGGTCAGCTCTTCGGTGCGCGATCCCCCGCCCACCGTGTCGCGGGCCTCGAACACGGCCACCGAGAAGCCCCGGCGGGCCAGCTCCACGGCAGCCGTCAGTCCGTTCGGCCCCGCACCCACCACGACCGCATCGAGCATCGACGGCACCTTCGGACTCCTTCGTCAGCCGACGGCCACTGGGGATCAGGATATGCCGGAGGACCGACAGCCTTGACGGCACAGGGCGTTGGAAGGAAGCGCCCCGTGCCGTGCGCCGGCCGCGGGAAGGGGGTCCGGAGCCGCGCGGGGCGCGGAGATCCCGCTCAGGCGCGGGCCGCCATCCACTCGGGCTGGGCCGTGAGCAGGTTGGTCACCCGGCGGGCCGTGGCCTCGTCCCGGGCCGCCGTGAACGGGAGCGCGTTGCCCCCGGTGACGCGGAACGGCTCGCCGTCGAGCGTCCGATGGGCGCCGCCCGCCTCCTCGACCAGCAGCAGCCCGGCGGCGTGGTCCCAGGCGGCTTCCCATGAGAAAGCGGTCGCGTCCAACTCGCCGCGGGCTATGGCCAGATACTCCAGGCCGGCCGAACCGCACGGGCGCGGGGCGACGCCCTCGGTCCACAGTCCGAGGAGCGCGCGCTTCTGCTCGTCCGTGGTGTAGTCCGGGTGGGAGGTCGCGATGACGAGGTCACGGCCGGGCTCGGGCGATCCGGAGCGCAGCGGCACGCCGTCGAGCACGGCCCCCCGCCCCCGGATCGCGGTGGCGAACTGGTCACGGGCGGGCGCGTACGTCCACGAGGCCCGCACCACGCCGTCCAGCACGAGCGCGACCAGGGTGCAGAACCCGGGGTCGCCGTGCACGAACTGCCGGGTGCCGTCGACCGGGTCGACGATCCAGACGGGCGCCGTGCCCTGGATCGCCTCGTAGACCGCCGGATCGGCGTGCACCGCCTCCTCGCCGACCACGACCGAGCCGGGCAGCAGTGCGGTGAGGGCCGCGGTGAGGTGCTTCTCGGCCAGCCGGTCGGCGTCCGTCACGAGGTCGTGCGGGCCGGACTTCTGGTCGATCTCGTCCGCGGAGAGCTGCCGGAACCGGGGCATGATCTCGGCGGCGGCGGCCCTGCGGACGGCGTCCTCCACGTCGGACGCGCGGTGTGCGAGAAACTCGTCGATGGTTTCGATGTCTTCGATCATGGCTCCATGACAGCACGCGCCACTGACAATCCCCACCCCTCCGGGGTACTCGGGGTGGAATCGCCATGAATTCCCGGGGCCGACGATCATGGATATGTCCCGATGCGCCACCATGCACTCCGAAGTGCCCGGTTGCGCTCCCCGATACGCCCCGGTACGCGCCTCAACGTCCGACCGCGTACCCCTGCATCCCCCGCGGATTGGCCCCCGCCGACAGGACACCCGTCCCGGGATCGCGGGCCACCGCGCACAACCGCCCCTCGGACCAGGCCTCGGCGACCGTGACGTCGTGACCCCGGCGACGCAGTTCCTCCACGACGTCGGGGTCCGTGCGGGACTCGACGGTGAGGCTGCCCGGACGCATGCCGCGCGGGTAGAAGGAGCCCGGGAAGCCGTCGTTGTGCCAGTTCGGGGCGTCGATCGCGCCCTGGAGGTCGAGTCCGCCGCGTACCCGCGGGCGCAGCGCCACGGCCAGGAAGAAGTGCGTCTGCCACTGGTCCTGCTGGTCGCCGCCGGGGGTGCCGAACGCCATGACCGGCACACCGTCGCGCAGCGCCACGGAGGGTGTCAGCGTGGTGCGCGGCCGGCGGCCCGGGGTCAGGGAGTTGGGCAGTCCCTCCTCCAGCCAGGCCATCTGGAGCCGGGTGCCGAGCGGGAACCCGAGTTCGGGGACGACCGGGTTGGACTGGAGCCAGCCGCCGCTGGGGGTGGCGGCGACCATGTTGCCCCAGCGGTCGACGACGTCCAGGTGGCAGGTGTCGCCCCGGGTGCCCCCGTCGGGCGACACCTCGGGCTCCGCGGCCGCGCGGGCCACGGTCGGCTCCCCCGCGCCCGGCACCGCGAGCGCGTCGAAGCCGGGCTCCCCGGCGGCCACCACGCGCGCGTGCCCGCTCAGCCGCGGATCGCGGCCGCCCGGACCGCCGGGGCGCAGTTCGTACGACGCCTTGTCCCCGACGAGCGCCCGCCGGGCGGCGTTGTAGGGCTCCGACAGCAGGTCGTCGAGCGGCACCTCGGCCGCGTCGCCGTACCAGGCCTCCCGGTCGGCCATGGCGAGCTTGCAGCCCTCGACGAGCAGGTGGACGTACTCGGCGGAACCGTAGGGGGGCAGTTCGGGCGGGAGCAGGGCCAGTTGCTGGAGCAGGACCGGGCCCTGGCTCCAGGGGCCCGCCTTGCACAGGGTCCAGCCCCGCCAGTCGTACGTCGCCGGGGCCTCGTACGTCGCGGACCAGCCGGCCAGGTCGGCGGCCGTCAGGGTGCCGGTGTGGCGCTCGCCGCTGGTGTCCACGGTGGGCCGTCCGGACTGCCGGACCAGGGCCTCGGCGATGAATCCGGAGCGCCACACCTCCCGGGCCGCGTCGATCTCGGCCACCCGGTCCCCCGCGCCGGAGACCTCGTCGAGCAACCGCCGCCAGGTCGCGGCGAGGGCCGGGTTGCGCAGCAGTTCGCCGGGGCGCGGTGACCGGCCACCGGGCAGGTACACCTCGGCCGAGGAGGTCCACTCCGTCTCGAAGAGCGCCCGGACCGATTCCACCGTCTCGCCGACGCGTTCCACGGGCGCGTGCCCGTCCTCGGCGTATCCGACGGCGTACTTCAGGACGTCGGCGAGCGGCTTGGTGCCGTGGTCGCGCAGCAGCAGCATCCACGCGTCGAACGCGCCCGGCACGGCGGCGGCGAGCGGGCCCGTGCCGGGCACGAGGTCCAGCCCGAGGCTCCGGTAGTGGGCGATCGTCGCCCCGGCGGGCGCGACGCCCTGTCCGCACAGCACCCGCACGGGTCCGTCCGCGGGGGCCAGGAGGATCGGGACCTCGCCCGCGGGTCCGTTGAGGTGGGGTTCCACGACGTGCAGGACGAAACCGGCCGCGACGGCGGCGTCGTAGGCGTTGCCGCCGTCCTCCAGGACGGCCATCGCGGACTGCGAGGCGAGCCAGTGCGTGGAGGACACCATGCCGAAGGTGCCCTGGAGGGTGGGTCGGGTCGTGAACATGCCTGCCGCCTCACGGTACGGAGCGATCGTCCTCGGTCCCGACTATGGCATTCGCCCGGGCCCGTGCGGCAGGACGGGCGTCCGGGCATGGTCCGTACGGCAGGGCGGGTGTCCGGGCATGGTTCCCGGTTCAGGGCACGGGCGCCCAGGCCGTGGCCCCCAGCGTGTTCTCGGGGCCGA
>NZ_KZ626949.1 GCF_002911015.1 Streptomyces populi | reverse complement strand
AGCGGTCAAGGGCACTCCGGCGCCCTTGAAGTCCTTGCCCAGGGTCAGCACGATCGCGGGCAGCCCCTGTGAGTTCTTCTCGCTCTCGCCGGGCTTCATCGCCGAGCCGGACAGACCCAGGAGATCCGCCAGCTTGCGTGCCTGGTCGGCCTGGTCGGGAGAGTACTCCAGGGTCGTCTTGCTCAGCGGTGCGTCGGCGTTGCCCAGCTGGCTGGACTTGAGCACGCCCTCATCATTCTGCAGCCAGTTAAGAGTTTCCTGTGCGGAGCCCGCCTGGGCGCCGCCGTTGTAGATGTCGACGCGGATGTCGGAAGCGGCGGAACGGGAGCCCTTGAGGCGGGCGGCCACCGCGGCCTTCTCCTTCTTCTCCTTCTGCTTCACGGCGGTGAAGGAGACGTCGTTCTTGATCGCGTCGAAGACCGCCGGGGCCGTGTTCGGGTTGACCACGACCGTGGCGTGGACCTTCTCGGCCGGGTTGTCTATCACCGGGACCGTGGTGAAGGTGATGTTCTTCGTCGGCACCTTCTTCAGCTCCAGGGCCATGTCCTTGAGCGTGTCGACCTTGCCGATGCCGGTGTCCACGGTGAGCGCGCTGGTGGCGGCCTCGGCCAGCTTGTACAGCTTGGTGGGGCTGGTGAGGGTGTCGCTGGAGCTCATCTTGCGCATCAGGGAGCCGATGAACTGCTGCTGCACCTTGATGCGGTCGAGGTCGCCCTGGTTGCCGAAGCTGTGCCGGGTGCGCACGAACGCGAGGGCCTGCTCGCCCTCGATGGTGTGCTCGCCGGCGGAGAGCTTGAGGTGCGAGTCGGCGTCGTTGACGTCCTTGGCGAGACAGACGTCGACCCCGCCGACCGCGGTGGTCAGCGTCTTGACGGCGTTGAAGTCGGCCATCATGAAGTGGTCGACCGTGATGCCGGTGACGGCCTTGACCGTGTCCATCGTGCAGCCGGGGTTGCGTTCCTCCTGGCCGAGGCTGGTGTTGAAGCGGACGTTCTCCGAGGGCCGGATGATCTTCTCGGTGCCGTCCTCCTGCTTCGTCCTGCACTCGGGGATGTCGACGATCAGGTCGCGCGGGATGCTCATCGCGGTCGCGTTCGTCCGGTCCTTGGAGACGTGCAGCAGGATGTTCGTGTCGGCGTGCCCGACGCTGTTCTTGTCGCCGTACCCCTCGTTGCCCGCACCGGTGCGCTTGTCGGTGCCGATGATGAGGATGTTGAAGGCCTCGTCCTTGCTGAATCCGGCCTTGGCCGAACCTCCGACGTCCTCGGTGTGGACGTTGCCCTCGAGGTGCTTGAGGTAGGCGTAGGCGGCGCCCGAGACGGCCACCAGGACCAGCGCCATGGTGCCGCCGGTCCAGAGCAGTATCTTCTTCGCCTTCGACTTCTTGGGCGGCTTGGTGCGCCCGCGCCGCCGCCCCGGGAGGGGCTCCGGCGGCTCGGCGCGCCGACGGCGCGGTCCCGGCACGTCGGGCCCGGTCGCCTCGCGGTCCCGTCCCGGCGCCTCGCGCTCACGGTCCCGTCCCGGTGCGCCGCGGTCCCGTCCTGGCGCGCTGCGGGTGCGCGTCGCGGCGGAAGGGGAACCCCTCCGCGGTCGCGGCACGCCCGATTGCGCTCCGGAAGGGGCCAGTCGCAGTTCGTATTCGCCGGTGTTCGGGTTGAGCACCCACTGGTCTGCGGGGTCGATGTTGTCCGCCCGCCTACGGCCTTGCGCGTCCACGGTTGTCTGAATCCTCCGTCGGGGCCACGCGGCGCCTTTCCCCCTCAAAGGCGCTCGGGTCTCGGTCAAGCAGTGCGCGACCCCCAGGACGGACCTCGTAGGCCGGGTGCACCGGATCGCTCACACTATCCGCCCAGTTCAGCGCGGAGCGACGGCCGTGACAAATTCAACGTTCCTACAACCGGGCAATCCGCCCTATTTTCAGAGACTTCTTAGCTCTGCTGTTCCCCACCTTGGCGCACGCTTTACCCGCAGGCGTCCTGGGCCGCCGTGCTGCCCCGGAAAGTCGGAGCCGGATCGGGGGTGACGGAGAGGGGGAGGACCCCTATTGCCGTCGACATTCCGTCGCCGGCCGATTGCTCTTCGTGGTCGCGGGGCGCGTTCCCGTACCGAGTCGCGGAATGCGGTGACCGCTCCCGGTCCGGCCCCCGTCGCGGTTCCTCCGCGACCGCGACGGGCCTGTCCGCGCGCAGCCGTGCGAAGAGCCGGGCCGCCTCGGGCTCCACGAGCTGGTCACGGTTGGCGTTGAGGACGTAGGAGGTCCGGGGCACGGTCAGGAACCGGATGTTCTCCGTGGGGATGTCACGCACGCCGCGGACCAGGTCGTACAGACCGCGCAGGCTCGCGAGCCCCGGGTCGGTCGTCAGCGACGAGGTGGCCGCGTCCAGCACCGGGTACAGCTTCGCCGGGTTGAGCAGGACGTCGTCGCTGCGGACCTTGTTGATCAGCGCGCCGAGGAACTTCTGCTGGCGGTCCATGCGGTCGGTGTCGCTGCCGTTGCCGATGCTCTTGCGGGCGCGCACGTAGCCGAGCGCCTGCTCGCCGTTCAGCACGACCTTGCCCGCGGGCAGGCGCAGCTTCGCCGCCTTGTCGTCGATCGGCTCCCTCAGGCACACCTCGACGCCGTCCACCGCGTCGACCATGTCCTTGAAGCCGTGGAAGTCCACCACCATGTGATGGTCGACCCGGATGTCCGTGAGCTTCTCGACGGTCCGGATCGTGCAGGCCGAACCGCCCACCTCGAAGGCGTAGTTGAACATCGCGAACATCGGGTCGGTGCGCGTCCCGTCGGGGCGCCGGCAGCTCGGCACCTCCACCATCAGGTCGCGGGGCAGCGACATGGCGGTCGCGCTGTGCCGGTTCGCCGAGAGGTGCAGCAGGATCGTGGTGTCGGACCGTTCCGTCCCCGAGTCGCGCCCGTACTTCTTGTTCGCGGCGCCCGAGCGCGAGTCGGAGCCGATCAGCAGGATGTTCTGCGCGTCGCGCACCAGCGCGGTGGGCCGTTCCCTCTCGTACCGGGCGAGCTCGGCCGCGGCGTCGTTGTCGGCCGTGATGTTCCCGTTCAGCTTCTCGTACACGGCCCAGCCGGCCGCCACGGCGCCCAGGACCACCACGGCCACCGCGGTCGAGGTGTAGCGCAGCCAGCGCCGCCGCCGGCGCACGGCCCCGGTCCCGGTGGGCGACGCTCCCCGCCCCGGCTCCTCGGGGCCCGGGGCGGGAGTGCCCGCGGTGTCGGTCACGTCGGGACCACCACCCCTCATGGCGCGTACGAGCGTGTCTGGCTGCTCCTACGACCATGTCCCGGCGTGGCGGGCGAGGGGGGCCGGTGATGGGCCGAACGGGGGACGCGCCCGGTGCGCGGGGCGCCCCCGGAACGCCGCCGGGACGGGGCTTCAGCGGGCCGTCGCGGTCACCCGTTCGCTCTCGATCCGCCGGGCGAGCGCGTCGTCGTCCAGCAGGCCGGCGTTGCGGCACAGCACCACGGACCCGCCGGCGGCGAGCGGCGCGTACAGGCCCGCGGCCAGACCGTCCCAGGTGTCGTACGGCAGTGCCGACAGGATGCGCGAGCCGGGGCCGGTCAGATCCAGGCCGGGGGCGTCGGCGCGGGCCTGCTCCACGACCTCGGCCCCCGTGTACGCGGCCCCCGCGACGATCAGCGCGCACTCCTCCGGATCGACCGGCGCGTACGGCGCGAAACGGTCGCCCTGGCTCGGCACCTCGACGGCGTAGTCGGCGTACCCCGCGGGCGGCGTCGGGAAGCGGCGGCCGAGCGGCGCGAGCGAGAGGGCGATGCGCTCACCGGAACAGGCGAGCCCGTCCTCGAACCGGCCGGGGCCCGCGACGACGTGGTCGGCGGCCGCAGGGTCGCCGCCGACGTCCGCGACGACACCCACCGAGGAGCAGGCGAGCAGCCACACCGCCGTCTGCCAGTGCGCGGGCAGCAGGAGCGCGACCCGCTCGCCGGGCTCGGCGGACATCTCGCCCTGGAGCAGGTTGGCGGTCTTGGCCACCCAATTGGCGAAGGTGGCCACGGACAATTCGACCCGTTCGCCCGTCTCGTCGTCGTAGAAGGTCACCAAGGGGCGTGCGGGGTCCTCGGAGAGCGCGGATCGCAGCAGGTCGGCAGGGGTGCGGTCGGTGGCTTTCACGCGCGCAAGCGTACGCGGGGGCGCCGCGCGGCACGGGCCGGGCGCGCCACCGGTTCGGCGGAGCGCGTCCGACGGTCCGTCAATTCCGCGATGGACAGATATGTATGACTATGTCCAGGATCGGGAGCATGCGTGGATTCCTTGCTTCCTCGGTCGGCGTCACCTGCGCGGCCGCTCTCGCCCTTCCGCTCGCCCTGCCCGCCTCCCCGGCACAGGCCGGGCCGTCGACGGCGGCATCGGAGGCCGCCGCCCCCGGCAGCACCCAGTCCCTGCCCCTCGTCCCCCTCACCCGTGAACGCTCCCTCCGCCCGACGGCGCGGACACAGGGCCTCGCCCGCCGGAACGTACGGCCGTTCTCCCTGGTCGGCGTGGTCTGGGACGACCCGGCCAGCGAGCTGAACGGCCGGGTCCAGGTCCGCACCCGGGAGGCCGGCACCGGCGTCTGGTCGGACTGGCAGGAGGTGGAGGCCCACAACGACGAGCACGCCCCCGACCCGGACACCGACGAGGGCTCGTCGCGCCGGGCGCACGGCTCCACCGCCCCCCTGTGGGTGGGGAACTCGGACGGCGTCGAAGTCCGCGTCGAGGCGGAGCGGACGGCGCGGGACGCCACCGGGGACCTGGAGGAGGGCGCCGGGGACGGTTCCGGGGACGGAAGCGAGGCACCGCTGCCCGACGGTCTGCGCCTCGAACTGGTCGACCCCGGAGGGGATCCCCCGGGCCCGGACGCCCGGACGGCCGGACGGGCCGGGGGCGCGCCCTCGGGGCTGCGCGCCCGGAGCCTGCACGCGGCCGTGCCGGACGGCAAGGGCGGCGCGGGAGTCACCGAGCTCCCCGCGCTCTCCCGGGAGGAGACGGAGCGCACGTACTTCCCCGAGGGCATGACCGACCGGCGCGCGGCGCCGTACATCGGCCCGCGTCCCGGCATCGTCACGCGGCGCGGCTGGGGCGCGAACGAGAACCTGCGCGAGCGCGGCTTCCGCTACACGAAGAAGGTCAAGGCGGCCTTCGTGCACCACACGGCGTCGGGCAACAAATACAGCTGTTCGCAGGTCCCTTCGATCATCCGCAGTATCTACCGCTACCACGTGGTGAGCAGCGGCTGGCGTGACATCGGCTACAACTTCCTCGTCGACAAGTGCGGGAACATCTACGAGGGCCGGGCCGGAGGCGTCGCGAAGGCGGTCATGGGCGCCCACACCCGCGGGTTCAACACGAACAGCATGGGCATCGCCGTGATCGGCAGCTTCGGCGCCACGAAACCGACCGACGCGGCGCTCAAGGCCATCTCCCGGCTCACCGCGTGGAAACTCGGTCTGTACGGGGCCGATCCGCGTGGCAGGACATACCTGAAGTCGGCCGGTGGCAATCTCTACCGAAAAGGAAAGAACGTACGACTGAACGTGATCTCCGGCCATCGGGACGGGTTCGCCACGGAGTGCCCCGGACGGCTCCTCTACGGCAAGCTCGGCTCGGCCAGGACGACGGCGGCCCGCTACCAGGGCCGTTAGACCGCCGGACGGGCCCCGGAGCGGCCCTGCCGGCGGCGGACCGGCCGGGCCGCCGCCGGCAGGGATCACCCGAAGTCGCGGCAGAGGCCCGTCGAAGGACACCGCACGGCCATCGAGGGCGCCATCGAACGGTCTGCATACACTGGCCGGCCGAAAGACAGTTCGGCCGGTCCCGGCAGGAAGCAGAGACGACAGGTGACAGAAGCGATCCTCCTGGTCGGCGGCAGAGGCACCCGGCTGCGCCCGCTCACGGTGCGCACGCCCAAGCCGATGGTCCCGGCGGCCGGGGTCCCCTTCCTCACGCACCAGCTGGCGCGGGCGCGCGCGGCGGGTGTCGAGCACATCGTGCTGGCGACCTCCTACCTGGCCGAGGTCTTCGAGCCGTACTTCGGTGACGGTTCCTCACTGGGCCTCCACATCGAGTACGTCACCGAGGAGGAACCGCTGGGCACCGGCGGAGCCATCCGCAACGTGGCGTCCCGGCTGCACTCGGGTCCCGACGACCCGGTCCTGATCTTCAACGGCGACATCCTCACGGGCCTGGACATTCGGGCGCTGGTGGCGACCCACGAGACGACGGGGGCGGACGTCTCCCTGCACCTGACCCGGGTGGAGGACCCGCGCGCGTTCGGCCTGGTCCCCACCGACGCCACCGGGCGCGTCACGGCCTTCCTCGAGAAGCCGCAGAGCCCCGAGGAGATCGTCACCGACCAGATCAACGCGGGGGCCTACGTCTTCCGCCGCTCGGTCGTCGACTCGATCCCCGCGGGCCGCCCGGTCTCGGTCGAGCGCGAGACCTTCCCGGAGCTCCTGGCCACCGGCGCCCACCTCCAGGGCATGGTGGACTCCACCTACTGGCTGGACCTGGGCACCCCCCAGGCCTTCGTCCGCGGCTCCGCCGACCTGGTGCTCGGCCGCGCCCCGTCCCCGGCCGTCCCCGGCCGCTGCGGCGACCGCTTGGTCCTGCCCACGGCCGTCGTGGCCCCCGACGCCAAGCTCACCGGCGGCACGGTGGTCGGCGAGGGCGCCCGCATCGGCGAGGGGGCCCGGATCACCGGCAGCACCGTCCTGGCCGGCGCCGTCGTCGAGCCCGGCGCCGTCGTCACCGACTCCTTCGTCGGGGCCGGGGCCCACATCGGCGAACGCACCGTCCTGGCCGGCGCGGTCATCGGCGACGGCGCGGTCGTCGGCCCCGACAACGAACTCCGCGAGGGAGTCCGCGTCTGGTGCGACGCCCGGATCCCGGGAGCCACGCTCCGCTTCTCCTCGGACCAGTAGCCCGACGCTGATCTCAGCCCCGGCCGGGGAAGTCTCAGCCCCGGCCGGGAAAATCCAGCCCCTCCGGCGTTCGAGGAGCGGGGGTCCGGGGGCGGAGCCCCTGGGGACGATGGGGGTCCCCCCTGGTCTGGGGGTCCCTCCCGGCCGAAGGCTGGGGGAGAAGCCGAGACCTTGGGGGAGGGTAGGGGCGGAGGGGGCGAGATCCCGCCCGTACAGAGGAAGAACGGCGACGGACGGGTGCCGCGAGGCGGGGCGGAGGCGGCGCGGGGCACGCGAGTGCCGGGTCCGCCTAGAGCAGCCCGATGTCCACGCGAGGCATCTTCGGCGCCCGCCGGGGCGGAGTACGCCCGGAGAGCAGGATCAGCCGGGCGGCCCGGTGCCGCTGCCCCGCGTAGGGCTCCAGCAGCTCCAGCATGACGGAGTCGTCGGCGTCCCGGTCCCCGGCCAGCGCGTACCCCACGATCCCCGGCAGGTGCAGATCCCCCACGGTCACGGAATCCGCGGAACCGTGACTGCGCTGCACGACCTCCGCGGACGTCCACGGCCCGATGCCGGGCACCAGCTCCAGCCGCCGCTGAGCCTGTACGGGATCGAGCCCGACGGCCTCCTCCAGCCGCGCCGCGACCCGTACGGCCCGCAGGATCGTGGCGGCCCGTTTGTCGTCGACCCCGGCCCGGTGCCACTCCCAGGACGGGATCAGGGCCCACGTCCGTGGCGCGGGCATGACGTACATCCGCTCGGGAGCGGGCCCCGGCGCGGGCTCTCCGAACTTCCGGACGAGCGAGCGCCACGCGCGGTACGCCTCGTCGGTGGTGACCTTCTGCTCCAGGACGGACGGGATCAGCGACTCCATCACGAGCCCCGTCCGCACCAGCCTCAGACCGGGCCGCCGGTGCCGGGCGAGCGCGACCAGCCGGTGCCGTGGTTCGAAGGCGTCGGGGTCGTCGGCGGCGCCGAGCAGGTCGGGGAGCCGGTCGAGCAGCCATCCGGCTCCCGGTCCCCAGGCCTCGCCCCGGGCCACCCCGCCGCGCAGGGCGACCCGCAGCGTCCCGGGCCCGGCGGGCGTACGGCTGGACCGCCACACGGAGCCGTCGGGGGTCGTGCGGAACGTCGGATCGCCCGGCCCGCGCCGCAGCGGGCCGAGCACGAGCCCGAGATCGAGCGGGCCGACGGGCGTCCAGGTGCGGACGAGTCCGGGCTCGGAGTTCTGACGGGGCACCGCGC
This sequence comes from Streptomyces populi, assembly GCF_002911015.1. GTDB lineage: Bacteria > Actinomycetota > Actinomycetes > Streptomycetales > Streptomycetaceae > Streptomyces > Streptomyces populi. Next base: position 18,683 of record NZ_KZ626949.1, on the reverse strand, counting down.
CCGGGGCGCCGCCGGGTACCACCGCGTGTCCGCCGCGCACGGTCGTACGCGTCGGTCGGGGAGCGAAACGTCCTGACACGGGTGAGGTCCTAGGGATACGCGGGCTGTCCTACGAGAGTAGGCGCTCCCGCCCGACACGGTGCCCGAACACCACGAGCCCCCCGAACCGACCGACGCGACAGCCCCCGGGACCGATCGGGGGGCACCTGCGACCACCCGGGGCAGCCCCCGGCCAAGGCCCCCGGGTGAAGGCACCCCCCGGGTGAAGGCACCCCCCGGGTGAAGGCACCCCCTGGGTGAAGGCACCCCCTGGGTGAAGGCGCCCCCGCCCGGTGAAGGCACCCCCGGTCAAGGCGCCCCCGCCCGGTGAAGGCGCCCCCGCCCGGTGAAGGCGCCCCCGCCCGGTGAAGGCGCCCCCGCCCGGTGAAGGCGTCCCCGCCCGATCACCGCACCTCGACGAAAGCGGCCGCGTCCCGTTCCGGCCGGGACCTCGGCTCCTCCGCCGCGTGCCCGACGGCCACGGCCCCCATCGGGTCCCAGTTCTCCGGCAGTTCCAGCACCTCGCGTACGACGTCACGGCAGAACATCGTCGACGACACCCACGCGGAGCCCAGCCGCTCCCCGGCCAGCGCGACCAGGAAGTTCTGCACGCCCGCCCCGGTGGCGACCACGAACATCTCGCGCTCGGCGCCGTCCCGCCGGGTGTCGCCGTAGGTGTGCGAACCGTCCATGACCAGGCACGGCACCACGAGGTACGGCGCGTTGCGCAGCACGTCACCCCGGCGGACCCGCTTGGCGACGGACTCCTCGCTCTTCCCGTCGCCCCGCAGATCCGCGATCCAGGCGTCCCGCATGGCGTCGAGCAGTCGCGTCCGTGACACCTGCGACTCCAGGAGCACGAAGCGCCAGGGCGTGGTGTGGTGCGGCGCGGGAGCGGTCACCGCCGCGGCGACCGCACGGCGCACGGCACCGGGGTCGACGGGCTCGTCGGTGAAGGCCCGTACGGTACGCCGCTGGGTCACGGCCTCCCGCACGGCCTCCGAGGTGCCGAGCCGGAACATGTCGTCACGCGCGTCGCGGACCAGCGCCCGCGCCCCCGGGCCGTCCCCCTCGGCCACCAGGTGCGCCAGCCCGCGCACGACGGCGACGGGCAGCCCGGAGGCCTTGCCCTTGACCAGGTCACCGGCGGCGGCGAGTTCGTCGGCCGTGGCGACGACGGTCGCGCTGAGCGGATTGCCGTGCGCGTCGGTGCCGCCGCGCAGGTCGTCCAGCACCTCGACGCCCGCGGCGCCGATGGCGACGTCGGTGAGCCCGGTGCGCCAGGGCCGCCCGAAGGTGTCCGTGATCACGACGCCGACGTCGACGCCGAGGGTGTCCCGCAGGCCCTCGCGGATCGCCCGCGCGGAGGCGTCGGGATCCTCGGGAAGCAACAGCACCGTCCCGGAAGGGGTGTTGGAGGCGTCGACCCCGGCGGCGGCCATCACGAGCCCCTGCCGGTTCTCGACGATCCGCAGCGTGCCGCGCCGGGCCACGACCCGGACCGTCTCGGCGTCGATGGCGGCCTCCCGGTCGGCGGCCTCGACGATCCGGCCCTCGGCCTTCGACACGATCTTGGAGGTGACGAGGAGCACGTCCCCGTCGGCGAGCCCGGGCCCGGCGGCGGCGATGAGCTTCGCCAGGTCGTCCCCCCGACGCACCTCGGGAAGTCCGTCCAGCGCCCAGACCCGGTAGCCCGCGCCGCCGGGCACCGCCCTGTCCACGGTGCTCACGACGTCCGCACCTCCTCCGCCAGCGCCAGCGCCTCACGCGCCATCCGGGCCGTCGCGTCGAGGTCGGACATCATCAGCGGTACGGCCCGGCAGCGGATGCCGGCCGCCTCGACGCGCTCCACGGCGGAGGCGTCGACCGTGTCGACGAGCCAGCCGTCGAGGAGGCCCGAGCCGTAGTGCTCGGCGACCGCGGCGGCGGTGGACTCGACGCCCACCGCGGCCAGCACCTTGTCGGCCATGCCGCGCACGGGCGCGTCGCCGACGATGGGGGAGAGGCCGACGACCGGCACGCCCGCCTCGGCGATGGCCTCGCGGATGCCGGGCACGGCGAGGATGGTGCCGACGGAGACCACGGGGTTGGACGGGGGGAAGAGGACGACGTCCGCCTCGGCGATGGCCTCCAGCACCCCGGGAGCGGGCTTCGCCTGCTCGGCGCCGACCGGCACGATCGCCTCGGCCGGCACGGAGGCCCGCAGCCGGACCCAGTACTCCTGGAAATGGATCACCTTGCGCTCGCCCGCGGCCCCGGCCGGGTCGCCCTCCGGCAGCGTGACGGCGACATGGGTCTCGACGCGGTCGTCGGACATGGGGATGAGGCGCACGCCCGGCTTCCACCGGTCGCACAGGGCTTCCGTGACGGCGCTGAGCGGATAGCCCGCGCCCATCATCTGCGTCCGCACGATGTGCGTCGCGAAGTCGCGGTCGCCGAGCCCGAACCACTCGGGCCCGAGTCCGTACGCCGCGAGCTCCTCCTTCAGGTGGAAGGTCTCGTCGGCCCGCCCCCAGCCCTGTTCCTCGTTGATGCCGCCGCCGAGCGTGTACATCACCGTGTCGAGGTCCGGGCAGACCTTCAGCCCGAAGAGGTGGATGTCGTCCCCGGTGTTGCCGATGACCGTGATGTCCGCGTCCGGCACGGCCTGCCGGAGACCACGCAGGAACCGTGCACCACCGATACCGCCTGCCAGAACCACAATGCGCATGGGGCCCAGTCTCGCAGGCGGAGACGACGACGTGTCAGCCGGTCACGGGACTCCGGTGGCGGCGGGCCGCTCCGCGGCCCGGACGTGTCACACGGTTTCGGCGACCGCGCAACGCGCCGCGTGCATCGGCATGTCGGTGAGGCCCGGGTAGTAGACGTGCAGGCTGACGGCCGGTTCGAGCGAGTCGTTGACGACCTCGTGGACGTAGCCGGGCGCGAACACGCGCTGCGCGCCGGAGCCCAGGGCGCGCGTGCCCCGCTCGGTGCGCTCGGTCAGTGCGCCGTCCAGGACCGTCAGTACGCCGGAGGAGCCCCCGTGGTCGTGCAGTCCGCTGCCCTGTCCGGGCACCCAGGACAGGAGCCACACCTCGTAGCCGGGTCCCGTGCGCAGCCGGTGGTACCAGCGTGAGGCGGCGTCGTAGCGGACGAGGTGTTCCCACTGGGAGCGGTCGGCGGCGATGGAGTGCGCCAGGCCGGCGAACTCGGCCACGGTGGAGGGGTGTTCGCGCGGCGGCTGGAGCAGGTGCGGGACTTCGAGGATGTCGCCGGCGATCTGGAGGTCGCTGTCGCTGTTCATGGGTGCGGTGGTTCCTCGGCGGGAGAGTGCTGGGGTGTCGCTGGCCGTTTCCGCCCGGGTCGCGAGCGGGGATTCCGCCCGGGTCGGGGGCGGGGAAGGGGCCCTGGTGGGGCGGTGGCCCCGGTGGAGGGGCGGGGATTCGCCTCAGTGGCGGCGAGGCAGCCGGAGCGCGGTGAGGCTCAACAGCTGGAACAGCAACAACAGCTACAGCGCGCGTGGGCAGCACCGAGGGACCCGGCGGTGCGGGTCGAGGTGGATGCCAAGTTCGCGAACATGCCCACTAGGAGAGCGGTTCACACCTCGACTGTCAACTGCATGTCCGGAATGTGGGAGATGTTTCACCTCATCCGGTTCATCTGGCAGGCGAAAGGTTTGTTCAGGAGGCTCCCCGGACACATGGCGCACAACCGGGTGAACAAACCTCGCCGCGGACCCGTGATCTAAATGTGATCCGATTCGCTTCGAGGTCTGCGTCGGAACGAGATCGAACACCCGGACGTCCTCCTTCGTGAGGGGGTGGGCGTCTGACCTGGACCTCTTGGGCTGTCAGGGTTTATGCCGATTTGAACACTTTCCGCAAACCCTTGGTTCCGCAGAGTGAATAAGGGGCCCAATAGCAGATCTCGGCTTGACTGGCTCGGATCGGCACACTTGTAATTTCACTCGTGTCGTTCAGCCGAACTCGGTAACGACAGCATCACGGGGACGCGAAAGACAGACGAGGGGCGCACATGACCGAGCTGGTGCAGCAACTGCTGGTCGACGACGCGGACGAGGAACTCGGCTGGCAGGAGCGCGCGCTGTGCGCCCAGACCGACCCCGAGTCCTTCTTTCCCGAGAAGGGCGGCTCCACCCGCGAGGCCAAGAAGGTGTGCCTCGCCTGTGAAGTCCGCTCCGAGTGCCTCGAATACGCGCTCGCCAACGACGAGCGGTTCGGCATCTGGGGCGGTCTGTCCGAGCGGGAGCGGCGTCGGCTGAAGAAGGCCGCCGTCTGAGAGCGGCCGCACGGGGAAGCGGACCCGGGACACCGGTCCGCGCCCGTGGGTGCCGCCGACCAAACGGCACACAGCATCGCGTAAGGAACGGTCCGTCGCCCGTGGGTTGTCCACAGGCGGCGGACCGTCGTCTTTCCCAGCCGTTAGTGTGGGCCCTCGTCCGAGACGTCCCGCTGTCCCCGCCGGACACAGACGTCCACCGCAGTCCATCGAACCGGGGCCCGTACCTCGATGTCCGTGCACAGCCTTTCGGCAGCCAGTAACGACGCCGCTGCCGCCCCTGAGTTTCCGCGCCATGTAGTGACCGCGGTGCTCGTCTCCCACGACGGCGCCCGCTGGCTGCCGCAGGCGCTCGCCGGGCTGCTCGGCCAGGACCGCCCCGTGCAGAACGCGGTGGCGGCCGACACCGGCAGCGCGGACGAATCCGCCCAGCTGCTCACCGAGGCGCTCGGCGACGACCGCGTGCTGCACCTGGCGCGGCGCACGGGCTTCGGCCAGGCCGTCGAGGAGGCGTCCCGCACCGCCCCCGAGCTGACCCCGGACGACCTGCCCTACCTCAAGCGTCCGAGCGGCTGGGACCCCGTCACCCGCAGCTGGCGCGACGACGCCTACGACATGCCGGACCTCCCGCACGGCGAGCCCGAGCAGTGGCTCTGGCTGCTGCACGACGACAGCGCCCCGGAGCCCGACGCCCTGGCCCAGCTGCTGCGCGTCGTGGAGAACGAGCGGGAGCTCGGCCAGGACGTGGCCGTCGTCGGACCCAAGCTCCGCGGCTGGTACGACCGCAAGGCGCTCCTCGAGGTCGGCGTCACCATCGCCAACTCCGGCCGCCGCTGGACCGGTCTGGACCGCCGCGAGCAGGACCAGGGACAGCACGACCACGTCCACCCCGCGCTGTCCGTGTCCACCGCGGGAATGCTGATCCGGCGCGATGTCTTCGAGGAGCTCGGCGGCTTCGACCGCCGACTGCCCCTCATGCGCGACGACGTCGACCTGTGCTGGCGCGCCCAGGCAGCGGGCCACCGGGTGCTCGTCGCCCCGGAAGCCGTCGTACGGCACGCCGAGGCGGCCTCCCGCGAGCGCCGCGCCGTCGACTGCGTGGGCCGCACCGCCGCTTCCCCGCACCGGGTCGACAAGGCGGGCGCCGTCTACACCCTCCTGGTCAACGCCCGTACCGCGCAGCTCCCGTGGATCCTGATCCGTCTCGTCCTCGGCACCCTGGTGCGCACGGTCGCCTACCTCGTGGGCAAGGTCCCCGGACAGGCCGTCGACGAGATCCGCGGTCTCCTGAGCGTCCTGCTGCGGCCCGAGCGGATCGTCGCCGGGCGGCGCAGGCGCGGCCGGCCACAGGTCGACAAGGGCGAACTGCGGCCCCTGTTCCCGCCCCCGGGCGCCACCGTGCGAGCCACCTTCGAGCAGGTCGCCGGCAGTCTGACGAGCGGCTCCGACGCCGACGTCACCACGGGTGCCGGACGGCACGGAGGCGCCGTCGAGTCCGGACCGGGCGGCGACGACGGGGACTTCCTGGAGATCGAGCAGTTCGCCCGGATCAAGCGCATCGCGCGCAACCCCGGCCCGATGCTCTTCCTGGTGCTCCTGTTCGTCTCGCTCCTCGCGTGCCGCCAACTGCTCGGCGGCGGGGCCCTCGCGGGCGGCGCGCTGCTGCCCGCCCCCGCCGACGCCTCCGAGCTGTGGGCGCGTTATCTCGACGGCTGGCATCCGGTCGGCGCGGGCGGAGCCCAGTCCGCCCCGCCCTACCTCGCGCTCGTCGCGCTGCTGGCCTCCACGCTCCTCGGCTCCACCGGGCTCGCGGTCACCGTGCTCCTCGTCGGATCCGTGCCGCTGGCCGGCTTCGCCGCGTACTTCGCCTCCCGCCCCCTCGTCGAGTCCCGCCTGCTGCGCGCCTGGGCGTCCGTCGTCTACGCCTTCCTGCCCGCCGCCACCGGCGCGCTCGCGGGCGGTCACATCGGCACCGCCGTCCTCGCGATCCTGCTGCCGCTCATCGCGCGCGCGGGCATCGCGGCGAGCGGCCTGGCGAACGGCTCCCGGGCACGCGGCAGCTGGCGCGCCACCTGGGCGTACGCCCTGCTGCTGACGTTCACCACGGCGTTCACCCCGATCGTGTGGCCCATCGCGCTGGTGCTCGGTGTCGCGCTCCTCGTGGTGCGCCGCAGGGAGATCCCCGCCTACGGGCTCCGTCTCCTGGCCCAGCTCGGCACCCCGCTGCTGGTCCTCGCCCCCTGGTCGCTGACCCTGCTGCCGTCCGGCTTCTTCCGGCAGGCCGGTCTGGACTACGGCACCGGCGCGGCCTCCGCGTTCGACCTGCTCGGCGCCAGCCCCGGCGGGCCGGGCACCGTCAGCGGGCTGATGCTCTTCGGCATCGTGCTCGCCGCGCTGGCCGCCCTGCTGCGCTCCGAGCGCCAGGCGGGGATCCGGACCGCCTGGGCCGTCGCCGTCGTGGCACTCGTCTTCGCGGTCCTGTCCAACCGTTCCGCCTGGGCGGGACCCGCGACCCTCGTGTACGGCCTCGCGCTGCTCGCCGCCGCGGTCGTCGGCTCCGACGGGGCGCGCACGCGCGTGGCCGAGCAGAGCTTCGGCTGGCGCCAGCCGGTGGCCGCGCTCATCGCCTTCGCCTGCGCCGCGGGCCCGCTGCTCGTCGCCGCCGGGTGGGTCATCCGCGGCGCCGACGGACCCGTGGAGCGCCGCGACCCGGTGCAGGTGCCCGCGTTCGTCGCCGAGGAGAGCGGCACCCGCGACCAGGCCCGCACGCTCGTCCTCGACAGCCGTTCGGCCGCCGAGGTCGGCTACGTCCTCGTCCGCGGCTCCGGCGCCCGTCTCGGGGACGCCGAACTCGCCTCGGCCGGCGGCGAGAACAAGAAGCTCGACAAGGTCGTCGCCAACCTCGTGGCGGGCTCCGGCGCCGACCAGGCCGACGAACTCGGCGGCTTCGCGGTGCGTTACGTCCTGGTCCGCAAGGGCGCGCCGCGCGAGGTGAGCCGGGTCCTGGACGCCACCACGGGCCTGTCCCGGCTGAGCCAGCAGGACGGCAGCGCCCTGTGGCGCGTCGACCGGCAGGTCTCGCGCGCCGCGATCGTGCCCGCGTCCGGCGACCCGGAGTCCATCGCGGCCGGTCCGGTCGAGGTGCACACCACGATCCCCACCGGAGGCGACGGCCGCGTCCTGCGCCTGGCCGACAGCGCCGACGCCGGCTGGACGGCGACCCTGGACGGCAAGCCGCTCACCCGCACCACGGTCGACGGCTGGGCCCAGGGCTTCCGGCTGCCCGCCGCCGGCGGCAGGCTGGACGTCACGTTCGACGCCCCGCTGGGCCACACGGCCTGGCTGTGGGCCCAGGGCGCCCTCGCCCTGGTCCTCGTGGTGCTCGCCCTCCCCGGGCGGCGCCGGGACGTCGACGACGACCTCCCCGAGGAGCAGCAGGCCGTGACCGCCGAGGACATGACGGGCGACGGCCGCCGTGCCCGCCGCCTGCGCGCCCAGGCCGAGGCCGAGGCGGAGGCGGAGGCCGCGCGGTCCGACGAGGACCGGGACTTCGACGACGAGTTCCCCGCGGACATCGGCGCCGGCGCCGATGCGGACGAGGACGAGGACGAGGACGAGGACCGGGAGATCCCGGCCGCCGTCCCGCACCAGCAGTCGTACGGCGAATGGGACACCCCGAGCTACGCGAGCGCCGAGTACGACAGCTACGGCGGCGAGCAGTACGAGGGGCAGGGCGGGTACCCGGCGGGCACCTACGAGCAGCCGTACCAGGCGGACGCCTACCAGGGCGGCCAGTACGACCCGTACGCCTACGGGGGCACGGCGGCGTACGACCAGAACTACGGCCAGGGCTACGACGCGAACGGCGGGCCCTTCGATTCCCGGGGCCAGGGCTACGAGACGGGCGAGCAGGGCTACGACCCGGCGTACGACCCCACCCAGCCGCACGGCACCGACAGTGAGCGCCCCGACGGGAGCCATCAGTGAACCGCACCACCCTCTCCCTGATCGCCGCGACGACCGTGCTCGCCGCCGTCACGGGGTTCGCGACCCTCGAGCCGTCCGGCACCTCCGGCGGCGCCGCCGCCACGGCCACCCGGCTGCCCGTGGAGCGCACCAGCCTGCTCTGCCCGCAGCCGAGCACCTCCGACATCGCGGACACCGCGTACACGTCCTTCACGCCCGTCGTGGAGGGCGCGAGCGACAGCGGCAAGGCCCAACTCCAGGCCGCAGCCGAGGAGTCGGCCGACGGGGCCGGCGGCAAGAAGGGCGGCGCCAAGACCGCCAAGCCCGTCGTGCTGCCCAAGGAGCCCGGCAAGCCGGCGGCCGGGGACACCTCGGGCGCCGACGCGCCCGCGCTCGTCGGCCTCGCGTCCGGCAAGTTCGCCCCCGGCTGGACGGTCCAGGAGACCACGGAGGTCGCCGCGGGCGCCGGACGCGGCCTGCTCGGCATCAACTGCACCGCGCCCGACACCGAGTTCTGGTTCCCCGGGGTCAGCACCGCCGCGCAGCGCACCGATTACGTGCACCTGACGAACCCGGACGACGCGGCGGCGGTCGTCGACATCGATCTGTACGGCAAGGACGGCACGCTCAAGTCCACGGTGGCCGACGGGATCACGGTCCAGGCGCACGCCAGCGAACCGATCCTGCTGAACACGCTGACCGGCGATCCGCAGGCCGATCTCACCGTGCACGTGAAGGTCCGCAGCGGCCGGATCGGAGCCGCCGTGCAGGCGCTGGACGCCAAGACGGGCGGCGACTGGCTCACCGCCTCCGCCGATCCCGCGGGCAGTCTCGTCATGCCGGGCATCCCCAAGGACGCCACCTCCGTGCGCCTGGTCGTCTTCGCACCCGGCGACACGGACGCCGATCTGAAGGTACGCCTCGCCTCGCCCTCGGGGACGATCACCCCGGCGGGCAACGAGACGCTGCACGTGAAGGCCGGGATGACCGCCGCCGTCGACCTCGGGGACGTCACCCGCGGCGAGGCGGGCTCCCTGGTGCTCGCGCCCACCGGCTCGTCCGTGCCGGTCGTCGCCGCCCTGCGGGTGGTGCGCGGCAAGGGCGCCGACCAGGAGACCGCGTTCATCCCGGCCACCGCTCCGGTCGGCGCGCGCGCGACGGTCGCGGACAACAGCGCCAAGGGGTCCACGCTCGCCCTGACCGCCCCCGGGGCGGGAGCCAGGGTCAAGGTCACCGCGTCCGCGGGCAGCGGGGGCGGTACGGCCGTCTCGAAGACGTTCACCGTCAAGGGCGGGACCACCCAGGACGTCGAGGCGCCCGTCCCGAGCGGCCTCAAGGGCACGTACGCCCTCACCGTCGAGCCGGTCTCCGGAGGTCCGGTCTACGCGTCCCGGATGCTCTCGGCGACCCACGAGGGGGTTCCCGCCTTCACGATCCAGAACCTCCCGGACGACCGCGGGACGGTCTCGGTGCCGGACGCCGAACAGGACCTCTCGGTGGTGCTGGAGCAGTGATCCAGGACCGGTGACCCGCCCGGGCCGACCGACTCGGCCCGGGTCCGGCCGGTCCGCCCGCGCGGTCGGGAGCGGTCGCGTACGGGCCGTCCTCAGTCCTCGTCGTACCGCGGGTCGACCGTCTCCGGCGTCAGGCCCAGCAGTTCCGCGACCTGTTCCACGACGACCTCGTGCACCAGGGCGGCGCGCTCGTCGCGTCCCTTGGTGCGGATCTCGATGGGACGGCGGTAGACGACCACGCGCGCGGGCTGCCCCTCGCGCGCCGGGACCGTGCCGCCCAGCGGCACCGCCTCGTCGTTCCAGCCCTCGCCCTCCAGGCGGGGGACCTCGAGGACCATGAAGTCGATGTCCGTGAGTTGCGGCCAGCGTCGCTCCAGCCGCTCGACGGAGTCCTGCACCAGGTCCGCGAAGACCTCGGCACGGCTCGCCGCGAGCGGTACCTGGGGCGGCGCCACGGGGCCGCGCATGCCCCTGCCGTGGCGGTCACGACGGCGGGGACCGGCTGCTGCGGCACGGGGCGGTACGGGGTTCTCCATCACTGGTGAAGAGTAGTCCCCGCCCGGCCCCGCCGCCCGGCTCCACACCCCGGTCGCCGACGGGCGGACGAACCGCCGGTACCCGGCCCGGCACGCCTTCCGGATGACACCTGATGACCATTCCAGGTGAGATTGAGCTCGATTCCGTATCTCTCCAAGACCGTCTCCGGCATGGCAATTGACCTGATTCGCACCAAGTGGTGACCGGACCCAAGGCTGTTCGGTATCTCGGCATCCGATGTCGCCCCAGGTCAGGCTCCGGTGCCCCGAAAGCGGTGTGGGGCGTCTCACAGCACGACACGGTGGGGTGACCTGGGGGAGAGTCGTCGCGGCCCGCTCAAGAGTGCGGTACCGTCCAACGTCGTGAGCCTTGTACGTCGCTGTTCGCGCACCGCTTGCGGCCGTCCCGCCGTCGCGACGCTGACGTACGTCTACGCCGACTCGACCGCGGTCCTCGGCCCGCTCGCCACCTACGCCGAACCCCACTGCTACGACCTGTGCGCCGAGCACTCCGAGCGCCTCACCGCGCCGCGCGGCTGGGAGGTCGTCCGCCTCGCCGACTCCTCCGGTCCCGCGCGCCCCAGCGGCGACGATCTGGAGGCGCTGGCGAACGCGGTGCGCGAGGCGGCCCGTCCGCAGAAGCGCGCGGCGGAGGCCGGCGGCAGCGCCCGCTCGGCGGACCCGATGGAGGTCGCGCGCCGCGGCCATCTGCGGATCCTGCGCTCGCCCGACAACTGAGCACGGCTCCGGGCGGCCGCACGCGGTTCTCCTCGCCCGCGCCCCGCTCCTCCCGCCGCGCTCCGCTCCTCCCGCCGTGCCCGGCGCCCTTCTCCGCGACTCCGGTGTCCATCGGCACGACGGGCACCTCGGCCGCGCGCCCCGCCCAAGTCGCCCGCGTGCCGCGGGACTCCACCGTCTCGAACCACGCCTCCGCGCAACTCGCCGACACCGGCGCCGCCTTGGCGGGACCCGCGCCGCGGGGCCGGCCGTGGCCGCCGCTCCGTACGACGGGGGAACGTTCCGCACGTCACGCGTGTTCTCCGCCCGGCCTCGGTACCGCCCGCCGTCGGACCGGACAGGTAGTTTGGGACGACCGAAGTGGACTTCTGGAGGGTTGGCCGTGACTGCTGATCTGTCGCAGCTCGTGAAGGCGTACGACGTACGCGGGGTGGTCCCGGACCAGTGGGACGAGCCGCTCGCGGAGCTGTTCGGCGCCGCCTTCGTCCAGGTGACCGGAGCGGACGCCATCGTGATCGGGCACGACATGCGGCCCTCGTCGCCCGGCCTGTCCCGCGCCTTCGCACGCGGCGCCGCGGCCCGCGGCGCCGACGTGACCGAGATCGGCCTGTGCTCCACGGACCAGCTGTACTACGCCTCGGGTGCGCTCGGACTGCCGGGCGCCATGTTCACCGCCTCGCACAACCCGGCCCGGTACAACGGCATCAAGATGTGCCGGGCGGGCGCGGCCCCCGTCGGTCAGGACACCGGCCTCGCCGAGATCCGCCGGCTCGCCGAAGCCTGGCTCGACTCCGGCGCCCCGGCCTCGGACGCCACGCCCGGAACGATCACGCGGCGCGAGACCCTCGACGACTACGCGGCCTACCTCCGCTCGCTCGTCGACCTGACCTCGATCCGCCCCCTGAAGGTCGTCGTCGACGCGGGCAACGGCATGGGCGGCCACACCGTGCCGACCGTGTTCTCCGGTCTGCCGCTGGAACTCGTCCCGATGTACTTCGAACTGGACGGCACCTTCCCGAACCACGAGGCCAACCCGCTCGACCCGGCGAACATCGTCGACCTCCAGAAGCGCGTCCGCGAGGAGGGCGCCGACCTCGGCCTCGCCTTCGACGGCGACGCCGACCGCTGCTTCGTCGTCGACGAGCGGGGCGAGCCGGTCTCCCCGTCCGCGATCACCGCGCTGGTCGCCGCCCGCGAACTGGCCAAGCACGGCGGCGGCACGGTCATCCACAACCTCATCACGTCCTGGTCGGTCGCGGAGGTCGTCCGCGAGCACGGCGGCACCCCGGTCCGCACCCGCGTCGGCCACTCCTTCATCAAGGCCGAGATGGCCACCTCCGGCGCGATCTTCGGCGGCGAGCACTCCGCGCACTACTACTTCCGCGACTTCTGGAACGCCGACACCGGCATGCTGGCCGCCCTCCACGTCCTCGCCGCCCTCGGCGGCCAGGACGGCCCGCTCTCCGGGCTCGTCGCGGAGTACGACCGCTACGTGGGCTCCGGCGAGATCAACTCCACGGTCGACGACCAGGCGGCCCGCCTCGCCGCCGTCAGGGCCGCCTACGAGGGCCGTGAGGGCGTCGTCATCGACGAGCTCGACGGCCTGACGGTCACCGTCGGGGACGCCTGGTTCAACGTCCGCCCCTCCAACACCGAACCCCTCCTCCGTCTCAACGCCGAGGCCCGCGACGAGGCGACGATGGCCCGGGTCCGGGACGAGGTCCTGGAGATCATCAGAGGCTGAGCCCGACCCGGCGGACCGGCCCGCCCCGCCCCCGAGGACCGGCCCGCCCCGGCCTCCCGCCCGCCCCGCGCCACCGCGCCGGGTCGCGGTGCACCGGGGACGCCTCCACCCGTGTACCGCCGTACCCGTGACGCGACCGCACGACGACGAGGTCCTCGCACCGGGCGGGGCGTCACCAGGGGGTGCCGTGGGCGGCGAGTCGTCGCACCGGGCCCGCGGCCGGGCGGCGTGGACGGCCCCGGAGACCTGGCCGCCGAACGCCGACGCGCACCGCGTCCCGCGGGTGCCGGGCCCGCCGACGGGAGGCCGGCGGGCGGTGGCCGGGCGGCCGGGACGGACGCGGACACGGCCGGGGACGCCGCTCGCGGAGGCCCGTGCACCCGCTCCGCGCGCCTCACGAACCGTGGGCGCGCCCCGGCGCCCCGCTTCCCGCAGCGGTACCCTGACCAGGCCGCATCCACCGTTTCGGAAGGACACCCCATGCCGCTCGAAGCCGGCCTCCTGGAGATCCTCGCCTGCCCGGCCTGCCACGCCCCGCTCAAGGAGCAGGAGAGCGAGCTGATCTGCACGGGAGCGGACTGCGGCCTCGCCTACCCGGTCCGCGACGGCATCCCCGTACTCCTGGTCGACGAGGCCCGGCGCCCCGCGTAACCGACGCGCCCGCCTCGCGCGCAGCGGCCCGCGACCGCCGCTCCGCGAGGCACCGGCGGCGCCTCCGACGCCCACGGGCGTACCGGCGGCGCGGCAGGCACGACGACGAGCCACGACACCCGACGACGAGCTGCGGCACCGCCACCCGCACGGACCACGGCGACGCGGCCGTCCCGACCGGTGACCGGCGCACACCCGGCCGGCCCCGGTCCGACCCAGCGCCGCTCGGCACCTCGCGCGAGCGACCCCGTGCAAGCGACCCCGGCGGCTCACTCGCAAGCGCCCCGGCGATCGGAGGCTACCGACCCCATGCTCGACGAATCGCTCCTCGACGATCCCGACGCGCTCACCCGGGCCGACCGGCGGGCCCTGCTCCGCGGCGCCGCCGAGGCCGGCGCCCGGGTGCGCACCGCGGTCCGGCACGCCGCCGAGGCCGGCATCTCCGAGCTGAAGCCGGACGGCCGCCCGCGTGCCGTCCTGATCGCGGGCCCCGGCATGGCCGCCACCGGCGTCGCCGAACTCCTCGGCACCCTCGCCGGATCGAGCTGCCCCCTCACCCGGCTCACCCCCACGGGTGTCGCCCCCGCCGGAGGCGCCCTGCGCTGGGACCTGCCCGGCTGGGCGGGCCCCGTCGACCTCCTGCTGATCGCCACCCCCGACGGCAGCGAACCCGGCCTGGAACTGCTCATCGAGCAGGCCTACCGGCGCGGCAGCACCGTCGCCGCCGTCGCCCCCGCCGGAGCCCCCCTCGCCGAGTGGGTGCAGGGCAGCCACGGCCTCTTCGTCCCCATGGCGACCGCCCCCTACGACCAGGAAGAGCCCCTGGGAGCCTCGGCCCCCGGCGTGCTCTGGGCGCTGCTCACCCCGCTGCTCGCCCTCCTCGACCGCACCGGCCTGGTCTCGGCCCCGCCCCAGGTGCTGCAGAAGGTCGCCGACCGCCTCGACCGCGTCGCCGAGCGCTGCGGCCCCGCCATCGCCGCCTACAGCAACCCCGCCAAGACGCTCGCCGCCGATCTGGCCGAGGCGCTCCCGGTGATCTGGACGGAGGGCACCTCGGCGGGACCGGCCGGCCGCCGCTTCACCGCCGCGCTCGCCGAACTCGCCGGCCGCCCCGCGCTCACCGCCGAACTCCCCGAGGCGCTCGCCTCGCACAGCGTGCTGCTCGCGGGCGCGCTCGCCGCGGGCGCGGACCCCGACGACTTCTTCCGGGACCGCGTCGAGGAGGCGCAGGCGCTGCACGCGCGCGTGGTGCTGCTCCGCGACCGTCCCATCGGAGGGATCAGCGCCGCACCGGCCGCCCGGGAACTCGCCCTGAGCCACGACACCGCGATCAGCGAACTCGAACCGGAGGAGGGCGACGAACTGGAGACCCTCGCCGAGCTGATCGCCATCACGGATTTCGCCGCCGTTTACCTGGCGCTCGCCTCGGGGGCCTGATCTTGGGCGGGACCCCGCGCCCGGCGCCCGTCGCCGGACCCCGCGACCCACGCCCCTGACACCACGCTTCCCGACCGGCGCCCGCACCCGGCGGGCCGCGCAGCGCACGTATGGAGAAGAAGACACCGATGGACCGCCTCGACAACACCGTCCGCCCCTACGCCTGGGGTTCGACCACCGCCATCCCCCGGCTGCTCGGCGTGGAGCCGACGGGCGAACCGCAGGCGGAGATGTGGATGGGCGCCCACCCGGGCGCACCCTCGCGCACCGGGCGCGGTCCGCTCAACGAGGTCCTCGCCGAGGACCCGGAGAGGGAACTCGGCCGCGCCGTCGTCGCCAGGTTCGGCCCCCGCCTGCCGTTCCTCCTCAAGCTCCTCGCCGCCGGAGCCCCCCTCTCCCTCCAGGTGCACCCCGACCTCGAACAGGCGCGGGAGGGCTACGAGGACGAGGAACGCCGGGGCGTCCCGATCGACGCCCCGCACCGCAACTACAAGGACGCCAACCACAAGCCCGAACTGATCTGCGCCCTCACCGAGTTCGACGGACTGTGCGGCTTCCGCGCCCCCGAGGAGGCGGCCGCGCTCCTCGAAGCCCTCGGGGTCGACTCCCTCAAGCCGTACGCCGACCTGCTGCGCGCCCACCCGGAGGAGGCGGCGCTGCGCGAGGTCCTCACGGCGGTGCTGAGCGCCGACCCCGAGGACATGGCCCGTACGGTCGCCGAGACCACGGCCGCCTGCGAACGCCTCGGCGGCGACCACGCCCCGTACGCCGGCCTCGCCCACCACTACCCGGGCGACCCCGGAGTCGTCGCCGCGATGCTCCTCAACCACGTCCGGCTCCAGCCCGGCGAGGCGCTCTACCTCGGCGCCGGCATCCCGCACGCCTACCTGGACGGCCTCGGCGTCGAGATCATGGCCAACAGCGACAACGTCCTGCGCTGCGGTCTGACCCCCAAGCACGTCGACGTCCCCGAACTCCTGCGCGTGGTCCGCTTCGAGGCGGCCGACCCCGGCGTCCTGCGTCCGGAGGCGTCCCCCGACGGCGAGGAGGTCTACGCGACCCCCATCGACGAGTTCCGCCTCTCCCGGTACGTCGTCGCCGAGGGCGCCGATCCGCGCGACCTCACCCGCGAGACCCCGCAGATCCTGCTCTGCACCTCGGGTTCCGTGCGCGCCGACGGCATCGAGCTGACCCCCGGCACCTCGGTCTTCGTACCGGCGGGCGAAAAGGCCGAAGTGTCAGGGTCCGGCACGATCTTCCGTGCGACGGTGGTCGCCTGACGGGACGACTGCACCCACCTGAGGCGTGTCGCCCACGGACCGGGCTGCAAGAATGGCCCACCGCAAAGGGCGGGCAAAGTCCGGACCGGGCGGGGTACGAGAGTACGAACGGGTCCGGACGGCGTACGAAGGGACAGCAGGAGCAGATGAGCGCTTCAGGCGGCACCAAAGCGATCGTGGCGGCACTCGGCGCCAACCTCGCGATCGCGGCATCGAAGTTCGTGGCGTTCGCGTTCAGCGGCTCCTCCTCGATGCTCGCCGAGGGCGTCCACTCGCTCGCCGACTCCGGGAACCAGGCGCTGCTGCTGATCGGCGGCAAGAAGGCCCAGCGCCAGGCGACCCCGCAGCACCCCTTCGGCTACGGCCGCGAGCGCTACATCTACGCCTTCCTCGTCTCGATCGTCCTGTTCTCCGTCGGTGGCATGTTCGCCGTCTACGAGGGCTACGAGAAGATCGTGCACCCGCACGAGATCGAGCACTGGTACTGGCCGGTCGGCGTCCTGGTGTTCGCGATCATCGCCGAGGGCTTCTCCTTCCGCACCGCCATCAAGGAGTCCAACGAGCTGCGCGGCTCGCACTCCTGGTCCCAGTTCATCCGCCGCGCCAAGGCCCCCGAACTGCCGGTCGTCCTCCTGGAGGACTTCGGCGCGCTCATCGGTCTGGTCCTCGCACTCGGCGGCGTCGGCCTCGCCCTGCTCACGGGCGACGGCGTCTGGGACGGCATCGGCACGGTCTGCATCGGTGTCCTGCTCATCCTGATCGCGCTGGTGCTCGCCGCGGAGACCAAGTCGCTCCTGCTGGGTGAGGCGGCGGGTACGGAGGAGACCGCGAAGATCGAGGCGGCGATGGTCGACGGCGACACCGTCACCGGCATCATCCACATGCGCACGCTCCACCTCGGCCCCGAGGAACTGCTGGTCGCCGCGAAGATCGCCGTCCGGCACGACGACACGGCCGCCGAGGTCGCCAAGGCGATCGACGCCGCCGAGGCCCGCATCCGCGCCGCCGTCCCGATCGCCCGGGTGATCTACCTGGAGCCGGACATCTACAGCGAGGCCGAGGCGGCCAAGGGCCCGGACCCCGCCGCGACCCCCGGCGGACCGGCGCCGGCCGATCACTGATCCCATCCGCTCCCGCGCCGCCGGGGCCCGCCCGAGTCCTCGGGCGGGCCCCGGCGGCGTTCCGGCGTTCCGGAGCCCTGCTCATCCGGCCGTCACCTGCGCCGACCCCTTCCGTTCAGGCCGGTGGAGGCCGCTTTGTCCGGAGGTGGACTGGGGAGGGACAGGTCCACCGGTGTAGCTTGGTGACTGAGCCAGACGTCGCTGCTGATGGCGGTCGGGCGGTCCCACCGCGGACCGGCCGAGGGAGAGAGGGCCTCCGACGGACTGCGCTGCGCGCACCGGGCACACCTGTGTCCCGCCGGTGTACGTCCGTGCCCCGGTCGGGCACGCGTGCGTGCCGCCGCCGCGCAGAACAGCCCTACCCACCTCGCCCCGATACCGAGGAGCAGCACTCAATGACGACTGTCGACAGCCGACAGGACTTCAAGGTCGCCGACCTCTCCCTGGCCGACTTCGGCCGCAAGGAGATCACCCTCGCCGAGCACGAGATGCCCGGCCTGATGTCGATCCGCAAGGAGTTCGCCGAGGCGCAGCCCCTGGCCGGCGCCCGGATCATGGGCTCGCTGCACATGACCGTGCAGACCGCCGTCCTCATCGAGACCCTGGTCGCCCTGGGCGCCGAGGTCCGCTGGGTGTCCTGCAACATCTTCTCCACCCAGGACCACGCGGCCGCCGCCGTCGCGGTCGGCCCGAACGGCACGCCCGAGAACCCGCAGGGCATCCCGGTCTTCGCCTGGAAGGGCGAGACGCTGGAGGAGTACTGGTGGTGCACGGAGCAGGCGCTGACCTGGCCGAACAGCCCCACCGGCGGCCCGAACATGATCCTCGACGACGGTGGTGACGCCACCCTCCTCGTCCACAAGGGCGTCGAGTACGAGAAGGACGGCAAGGTCCCCTCGGTCGACACCGCCGAGTCCGACGAGCACCGCGTCATCCTCGAACTCCTGCACCGCACCATCACGGACGGCTCGCAGAAGTGGACCCAGCTCGCCTCGGAGATCCGCGGCGTGACGGAGGAGACCACCACCGGTGTCCACCGCCTGTACGAGATGCACCGTGACGGCACCCTGCTGTTCCCGGCGATCAACGTGAACGACGCCGTCACCAAGTCGAAGTTCGACAACAAGTACGGCTGCCGCCACTCGCTGATCGACGGCATCAACCGGGCCACCGACACCCTGATCGGCGGCAAGACCGCCGTCGTGTGCGGTTACGGCGACGTGGGCAAGGGCTGCGCCGAGTCGCTGCGCGGCCAGGGCGCCCGGGTGATCATCACCGAGATCGACCCGATCTGCGCGCTGCAGGCGGCGATGGACGGCTACCAGGTCACGACGCTGGACGAGGTCGTCGACAAGGCCGACATCTTCATCACCACC
>NZ_KZ626948.1 GCF_002911015.1 Streptomyces populi | reverse complement strand
GGAAGGTCACGAGCTCGGCGTCGACGGAGTAGCCGTCGCCGAAGCGCAGGGGTACGCGGACGCGGGTGCGCACGGTGGCGGTGGGGTGGTCGCGCATGGTGTCTCTCCGTCCGGCGGGTTCGTACGGGCTGTGCTTCAGATTTGAAGCACAGCCTCGGAACGAGACCCTACATCTGCTTAAAACTTCAAGCAACGGGGTTCACGCCCCCTTCCGGCGCCTCACGAGGAGCAGGAGCGCCGCCGCCAGGGCAGATCCTCCCCGGGAGTCCCGGGATCCCCGCTCTGGATGGCCCGGGTGATGGTTCCGCAGATCTCCTCGAGCTGCCCCACCTGCTCCGGGGTCAGATGGTCGAAGACCGCCGTCCGCACCGTCTCGACGTGCGCGGGCGCCACCCGCTCCAGGAGGGCCATGCCCTCGTCGGTGAGGACGGCCATGTGTCCGCGCCTGTCGGTGGGGCAGCCCTCGCGGCCCACCGTGCCGTCCTTCTCCAGCCGCGCCACCGCGTACGTCAGCCGACTCCGGGTGATCTTCAGGGCCTCGGCGAGGTCGGTCATCCGCAGCCGCCGGTCCGGAGCCTCGGACAGCCGGGACAGGATGGAGTAGTAAAGGTGGGGCATCCCCGCCTCCGCCTGTAGCCGGCGGTCGATGGCGTCCGCCAGGAGGGAGGTCGCGGAGATGTACGAGCGCCAGGCGCGCTGTTCTTCGGCGGAGAGCCAGCGGGTCGTCATGAGACCAGTCTAGGTATTGTTTAAAACTTGAACCACTGCGCCCGGATTCCTGCGCGCGTGCGACCGGAGGATGCGTCCCGATGCCCCGTCCCTACGTCCTGCTGTCCGCCGCCGTCTCCCTCGACGGCTTCCTGGACGACACCGGGCCCGAGCGGCTGCTGCTCTCGGGTCCGGCCGACTTCGACCGGGTCGACGAGGTGCGGGCGTCCAGCGACGCGATCCTGGTGGGCGCCGGCACGCTGCGCACGGACAACCCGCGGCTCCTGGTCAACTCCGCCGAGCGGCGTGCGGCCCGGGTCGCCGGCGGCCGCCCCGAGTACCCCCTGAAGGTCACCGTCAGCGGCTCCGGCGAACTCGACCCGCGGGCGCAGTTCTGGCACACGGGCGGCGAGAAGGTCGTCTACACGACGGACGAGGGCGCGCGACGGGCGTCCACCCTGCTGGGCGGCATCGTCGGCGTCGACGTCGTGCCGACGGGCCCCGGACTCGACTGGCGCGTGCTGCTGGAACACCTCCACGACGTACGGGGCGTGCGCCGCCTCATGGTCGAAGGGGGCGGCAAGGTCCACACCCAGCTCGTGCGCGAGCAGCTCGCCGACGAACTGCAGCTCGCCGTCGCCCCCCTCTTCGTCGGGCAGCAGGACGCACCGCGGCTGTTCGGGCCCGGGGCGTACCCGCCGGGGCGGATGCGGCTGGTGGAGACCCGGCCCGTCGGGGACGTCGTGCTCGTCCGCTACGTCCCCACCGCGCCCGGCACCGGCCCGCTCGCCTCCGCGTCGGACCGGCGGTGGCTGGAGCTCGCCTGCGAGCTGGCGGAGCTGTGCCCGCCCTCGAAGACCGCGTTCAGCGTGGGCGCGGTGGTGGTCGCGGCCGACGGCACCGAGCTGGCCCGGGGCCACTCCCGCGAGGGCGGCGACCCGGTCGTGCACGCCGAGGAGGCCGCCCTCGCCAAGATCGACCCGGCCGATCCGCGGCTGGCCGCCGCCACCGTCTACAGCAGCCTGGAACCGTGCGCCCACCGCGCCTCCCGGCCCGCGCCGTGCGCCCGGCTCATCCTCGACGCCGGTGTGCGACGGGTCGTCACCGCCTGGCGCGAGCCCGACACCTTCGTCACGGACGCCGACGGGAACGGGCTCCTCGCCGCCGCGGGCGCCGAGGTCGTCGTCCTCCCCGAGTACGCGGACCGCGCCGAGGCCCCCAACCTGCATCTTCCGGCCCGGTAGGACCGGGTGCCCGCGCGCCCGCCCGAGGGGTGCGTCTGAACGGGTGTGCTTCGGGTCCCGCGGATGGCGTACACTGGTTTCACCGACGCGGGGTGGAGCAGCTCGGTAGCTCGCTGGGCTCATAACCCAGAGGTCGCAGGTTCAAATCCTGTCCCCGCTACTGAAGACCAAGGGCCGGAACTCGGATTCACGAGTTCCGGCCCTTGGTGTTTCACCTCTTGGCGTTTCACCCCTCGGTGTTTCGACCCGGTCGTTCCCTCCGGCTTGTTCCGGTTGGGGCTCTTCGGCCCGCTCGCGATTTCCTCCGGCGGGCGGGCGGTGTCCCCTCCCGGTCCGCGACCCGTGGGGGAGCTTCGTGACCTGGCGTTTCCGGTCCGGTCACGAATGGTGACCGGGTTGCGCCCCTCCGCGCGGCGGCTGACTCGCCGTCAGGCAAAATCCCGCCCATGCAAAGGGTCAACTCGCCCGTTTTTCATCGGTCATGACCCCAAAGTCCTGGCCGAAAGCCGTTAACGATCAGTCCGAACGGCTTGGAATTCGGTACCCGGGTCTATTAACGTTCGATAACGCAGCGCGGTCGTCACAACCGTCACAAGAGGCGGCTCCGTGCGCACGCGCCGAATCCCGCAAGGGAACCGGGGACCCATCTCGTGGGGTGAATCGAGCGTAATCCGCCGTGGAGGCACGGTGGCAGTACGCCCGTAGGAGACCTTCCTGCTCCGAACCCGTCAGCTAACCCGGTAGGCGGCAAGGAAGGAAAGGAGTGCGCCCACGTGGCGTCCAACCGGCCCGCTCAGCCAACCTCGTTCATGTCGGACGAACCGCAGACCTTCGGCTACGGCAAGGACGAGGGCCCCTGGGAGGAGTGGAACCCCACCGCGGATTCCGTCGCTCCCGTCCGCGGGCGGCACCGCACGGGCAAGCAGCGCGGCGGAGGACTCGCCCGCAGCTCCACGGTTCTCGGCGTCGGCGTCATAGCCGCCGTCGGAGGGGGCGGCATCGCCAGCGCCGCCCCGGACAAGGCGCCCGTCTCGATCTCGCTGCCCGACCTGTCGTCGGTCGCCGAGTCGGCCAAGGCCCTGATATCGGACGGCGGCTCCAGCGCTCCCAAGGGTTCCACGACCCCGCTCACCACCGCCGGCCTGACCGGCTCCGACACGGCCCACGGCGCCACCGACGCCGGTGAGGCGCTGCGCGACCGCATCATGCAGCAGGCCCAGTCGCAGCAGAACCAGGCCGACACCGCCACGCAGCGGGCGGCCCAGACCGCCGCAGCGAAGAAGGCCGTCGAGCTCGCCGCCAAGCAGCAGGACGAAGCGGAGGCCAAGGCCGCCGCCGCGAAGGAGAAGGCGGAGGAAGCGGCCAAGGAGAAGGCCGAGAAGGAGCGCCTCGCCGAGCTCGCCAAGAGCTACGCGCTGCCGACCTCCTCGTACACCCTGACCTCGACCTTCGGCGAGGCCGGCTCCATGTGGTCCTCCGGCTACCACACCGGACTCGACTTCGCGGCGCCCACCGGCACGCTCCTCAAGGCGATCCACAGCGGCACCGTCACCGAGGCCGGCTGGGCCGGCGCGTACGGCTACCGCACGATCCTCACCCTCGACGACGGTACGGAACTCTGGTACTGCCACCAGTCGTCCATCAGCGTCACCGTCGGCCAGAAGGTCGCCACGGGTGATGTCATCGGACGCGTGGGCGCGACGGGCAACGTCACCGGGCCGCACCTGCACCTCGAGGTGCACCCCGGCGGCGCCGCCACCGGCATCGACCCGATGGCGTGGCTCCAGAGCAAGGGCATCAACCCCTGATCCGTACGGCTCTTCGACCCGTGGCCGTGGGGCTCCCCGGTTCCTACGGCTCCGGCGGGGGCCGCGTACGACCCCTGGCGCGCCTCGCGTCCGTCCTCCCCGGTCTCCGGTGGTCCTGACGTCACCCCCCTCCGACGTCAGGACCACCGGTCGGGCGCGCACGGGACGCCCGCCCGCACCGGACCGTCCGGGACGAGCGCGGAATGCATCCGTCCGACACGGGCGTTGGGGTCGTACATGACTTCTCTTCGCAAGCTCGGTTCGTCCGACCTCGAGGTCTTCCCGCTCTCCCTCGGCGGCAACGTCTTCGGCTGGACCGCGGACGAGACCCGGTCCTTCGCCGTGCTCGACGCCTACGCCGCCGCCGGCGGCAACTTCCTCGACACGGCCGACTCCTACTCGGCATGGGTCCAGGGCAACGAGGGCGGCGAGTCCGAGACCGTCATCGGCAAGTGGCTGAGGACCCGCGGCAACCGCGAGGACATCGTGGTCGCCACCAAGGTCAGCCAGCACCCCGCGTACCCGGGGCTGTCCGCCGCCAACATCAAGGCCGCGGCCGACGCGTCGCTGCGCCGCCTGGGCACCGATCACATCGACCTCTACTACACGCACTTCGACAAGCCGGACGTGCCGGTCGAGGAGATCGTCGGAGCCCTCGACGAACTGGTGAGGGCCGGCAAGGTGCGGCACATCGGCGCCTCCAACATCTCCCCGGAGCGGCTGCGGGAGTCCCTGGAGTTCTCCGACCGCGAGGGCCTCGCCCGCTACGTCGCGCTCCAGCCGCACTACAACCTCGTCTCGCGCGACACCTACGAGGGCGCCCTGCTGGAGGTCGCCTCCCGGGCCGGTCTGGCAGCCGTCCCGTACTACGCGCTCGCCTCCGGTTTCCTCACCGGCAAGTACCGCCCCGGCACGACGGTCGACTCGCCCCGGGCGGCGGGCGCGGCCGGGCACCTCGGCACGGAACGCGGGCAGCGGGTCCTCGCCGCCCTCGACGAGGTCGCCGGGGACCGTGGCGTCGCCGTCCCGACGGTCGCCCTCGCCTGGCTGGCCGCACGGCCGACGGTCGCCGCGCCGATCGCCTCCGCCCGTACGGTGGAACAGCTCCCGGCCCTGCTGGGGGTCGCGGACCTGGTGCTGACGGACGAGGAGC
This sequence comes from Streptomyces populi, assembly GCF_002911015.1. Lineage (GTDB taxonomy): Bacteria > Actinomycetota > Actinomycetes > Streptomycetales > Streptomycetaceae > Streptomyces > Streptomyces populi. The sequence goes on along the minus strand of NZ_KZ626948.1, from coordinate 22,334 downwards.
TGGCACGGCTGTCGAAGGCGTCCGCGTAGCGGCCGGACGGCCGGGCCCGGCGCGCGGCACCGGTGATGTCTCCGAGGTGCCGCGAGCCGGGGCCGCTGCCCGCTAGAAGCGGTACGGGTTGTACGCGGGATACGGCGTCGGCGCGGACGCCTGCGCCGGCGGGCCGTACGGCTGCGCGGGCGGGGCGACGTACCCGTACCCGGGGACCGGCCAGGGCGGCGGCGCGGGCAGCGGTGCCGTCGCACCGGCCGCGTAGGCGAGAGCCGGACGGGCGATCTCCCGGCGGCGCCACAGCTCCTCGAGCAACTCGCGCTCCCGTACGACGAAGTCGGCGCCCGCGCGGCCCCGGCGCCCCCGGTGGCGCAGGAACGCCAGCGAGGTCGCGTACGCCTCGTACTCCGCCACCGAGCGCGCCGCGCTCCTGCCGAAGTGGTGGCCGGCGTACTCACGGGCGATCCGCCGCGCCCGCATCGAGCCGAGGACCCACGGTTCGGCCGCGCCCAGCCATCCGGCGACGGTGTACACGGGCAGTTCGGCGCGGACGGTGCGCAGCTCGCGCTGCCGGGTCCGGACGACGAGCCAGGTCAGCAGCCCGAACGCGGGCACCATGAACGCGGCGTACACACCGAAGAACCCGAACCGGCCGAAGCCCGGCGAGCTGTTCCAGAGCGCGTGCATGCCCATCGCGAGCAGCAGTCCGGTGAGGGGGAGCAGCACACGACGCGCGTGCCGGCGTTCGGCGGACAGCGCCGCGACGCCGAAGCCGATGCCGGTCAGCACGGTGAACAGCGGATGCGCGAAGGGCGACATCACCACACGGACGAAGAAGGTCGCCGCGGTGACGGAGGCGAGCCCGCTCTCCCCGCTGAGCCGGTCGGTGCCGAAGGCGTTGCCGAGATAGAGGATGTTCTCGGTGAAGGCGAAGCCGGTGGCGGTGACCCCTGCGATGACGACACCGTCGACGATCCCGGTGAAGTCCCGTCTGCGGAAGAGGAAGACGAGCAGGACGGCAGCCGCCTTCGCCGACTCCTCGACGACGGGCGCTATGACGGTCGCGCCGAGCGTGTCCGCGCCGGACGGATCCGCGGTCGTCATGGCTATCCAGCGGGTCGCGAAACTGTTGGCGACGATCGCTATCAGCGCGGCCGCGCAGGCGCCCCAGGCGAAGGAGAAGAGCAGGTTGCGCCAGGGGCCCGGCTCGACCCGGTCCAGCCACCGGAAGGCGGCTATGAGCAGCGGCACGGGGAACACGGCCAGTCCGAGGCCGACCAGGAAGCCCTCGGTGCCGGTCTGTTCGCGGACGAGGGCGAGGATCACCAGACCCGACATCGCGAGCAGCGTGATCAGCGCTCCATAGCGCACCCAACCGCGCTGCCACCAGTGCGGATGTCTCGGCGCGGATCCGGTGGGTCCGGCGGGCCGGGTCGGATACGGGGGATGGATGGCCACGGCATTGACCCTAACGAGGGAGGGCGTGGCCCGCGACGGCAACCGGAGTCCCCGGGAATTCCCGGCGGACGCCGACGGGTGTGTGCGGGTCAGTCGCCCGGGGTGTGCTGGTCTCGATGCTGTACGCGCCGGAAGAGGAGGTCGTTCACCACATGACCCTTGTCCAGTCCCTGGCCCTCGAAACGGGTCAGCGGCCGGAACTCCGGACGGGGCGCGAAACCGCCGTCCGGCAGGGTGTTCTCGAAGGCGGGGTGCGCGCTCAGCACTTCGAGCATCTGCTCGGCGTACGGTTCCCAGTCCGTCGCGCAGTGCACGAGCGCGCCCGGCGCGAGGCGGGTCGCTGCGAGATCGAGGAACTCCGGCTGGATCAGGCGCCGCTTGTGGTGCCGCTTCTTGGGCCAGGGATCGGGGAAAAAGACGCGCAGACCGTTCAGGGAGTCGGGCGGGAGCATCTCGCGGAGCAGGATGATCGCGTCGCCGTTGGCGACACGGATGTTGGTCAGGCTGTTCCGCTCGGCGAGGTTGAGCAGGTTGCCCTGGCCGGGTGTGTGCACGTCGACGGCGAGGATGCCGGTCCCCTGGTCGTCGGCCGCCATCTGCGCGGTGGCCTCCCCCATGCCGAAGCCGATCTCCAGCACGACGGGCAGGTCCGCCCCGAACAGCTCGGCCAGGTCGAGCGTCCGCCGTCCGTCGATGTCCAGACCCCACTTGGGCCACAGCCGCTGCAACGCGTCCGCCTGTCCGGTCGTCACCCGGCTCCGGCGCGGCTGGAAACTCCGGATCCGCCGCTCGAAGTGCGAGCCGGCGGGATCCGCCTGCGGACCGTCGGGGAAGCGGGGCTCGCCCTTGGCGCGGTGGTGACGCGGCGAGCCGTCCTCGGCGGAGGCGGGCCGGGTCTCTTCGGTGGAGTCGAGGAAATCAGACACAGTGGGGTCGATTTTACGGGCGCGGGAGCAAGCCCGGAGCGGGCCTGGCCCGGAGCCGGGCGGACCGCCGGGGACGGCGGGTGGACCGCTCGGGCCGCGGCCGGGCCCAGGGGCGGGCCACCGTGACCGACGGGTGGACCGCCACGGCCGGGGTGCGGGGTCGTGGCGGCGGGGGACGGTGACGGGCGGGTGGAGTGCGCTCAGGTTGCTGCCAGGGACGCCAGTGCCCGGCGGGCGACCTCCCGGCCGATCGGGAGGGAGGCGGTGGCCGCCGGGGACGGCGCGTTCAGCACGTGCACGGTCCTCGGGCCCTCCTTGATCAGGAAGTCGTCGACCAGGGTCCCGTCGCGCAGGACCGCCTGGGCGCGGACCCCGGCAGCGGCGGGGACCAGGTCCTCCGGGGTCACCGCGGGCAGCAGCCGCCGCACCGCCTCGGTGAACGCCGCCTTCGACACCGACCGGCGCAGTTCCCCGGCTCCGTAGCGCCAGTGCCGCCGCGCTATGTGCCAGGAACCCGGCCAGGACAGCGTCCCGCCCAGTTCACGGGGCCGGACGACCCCCCATCCGTATCCCTCGCGGGCGAGCGCGGGCACCGCGTTGGGGCCGATGTGGACGCCGCCGTCGATGCCCCGGGTGAGATGGACGCCGAGGAACGGGAACGCGGGGTCCGGAACCGGGTACACCAGGCCCCGCACCAGCTCCGGCCGCGCCAGCGTGTAGTACTCGCCGCGGAAGGGGACGATCCGCATCCCGGGGTCGTCTCCCGTGAGCCGGGCCGTCTCGTCGCAGTGCAGCCCCGAGCAGTTGACGAGCACCCGGCCGCGGACGACGGTCCCGTCGGCCGTGCGCACGGCGACGCCGAGACGGGGGCGGCGGTCGGCCTGCACCACGTCCGCCCCGTAACGTATTTCCGCCCCTGAGGCCTCCGCGAGCTTGCGGGCCACCGCCACGTAGTCGCAGATGCCCGTGGTGCCGACGTGGATGGCGGCGAGGCCCCGGACCTCCGGCTCGTGCTCGGTGAGCTGGGCCGGCCCCAGCTCCGTGACCGGGATGCCGTTCTCCCGGCCGCGCTGCACCAGCCCGTGCAGCCGGGGCAGTTCCGACTTCTCCGTCGCGACGATCAGCTTGCCGGTGACGGCGTGGGCGATGCCGTACTCGGCGCAGAACTTGACCATCTCCGCGGCACCCTGGACCGCGTACCGCGCCTTCAGGGAGCCGGGGCGGTAGTAGATCCCGCTGTGGATCACCCCGCTGTTGCGCCCGGTCTGGTGCCGGGCGGGTCCCCGCTCCTTCTCCAGCACCGTCACCCGCGTGCCCGGCGCCGCCCGCGTGATGGCGTACGCCGTCGACAGACCGACGATCCCCCCGCCGATCACCAGCACATCGCAGTCGTAGGCGCTCCGCACCCGCACCACCTCCCGGCCTCGATAGTGCACTGTGCCACTGACAGTGCCCTCAAACCCGAGGACAGTGCCCCGCGTTTTTTCGCGCCGCGGGGCCGCGGCGCCCTGCTCACGCCCGGCGGTCCGGCCGCGGCGCCCTGTCCGCGCCCGGACCGCCGGGCGCCCCGTTCCGTTCCGTCTACGCCGGAGCCATCAGCAGCGGACGGGCCCGCTCCCGCAGCTCCACCACGCGCGGCTCGTCGCCGTACGGCTCCAGCCGGTGCAGCAGGTCCTTCACGTACTCGGTGGTGCGCGCGGAGGAGATGCGTCCCGCGACCTCCACCGCCCGCACGCCCTGCTCGCACGCCGCGTCCAGATTGCCGGACTCCAGCTCGGCGACCGCCGACACCACCAGGCGCAGCCCGTGCGACCGCACGAACTCCTCCGTCGGCTTGGACAGCGCCTGTTCGGTGAAGCGGCGCACCTGGCGCGGCGCCTTCAGGTCGCGGTAGCACTCGGCGGCGTCCGCCGCGAAGCGGTCGTATCCGTAGAAGCCGAGCCAGGACGGGTCGTTGTCGCCGTCGCGGGCCCGCTCCAGCCAGCCCTCGGCCGCCTTCAGCGCCGCGCCGGCCGCCTGGGCGTCACTCGCGCGCGCGTGGGCGCGTGCCTCGACGAGCCGGAAGAAGCTCATGGTGCGGGCCGTGGCGAGACCGCGGTTGCGCTCCAGGGCGGCCTGGGCGAGGTCGACGCCCTCGTCGCCGAAGCCCCGGTAGGTCGCCTGGAGGGACATGGAGGCCAGGACGTAGCCCCCGAGGGGCACGTCGGCGGCGGCGCGGGCCAGCCGCAGGGCCTGGATGTAGTAGCGCTGAGCGGCTTCCTGCTGGCCCGTGTCGAAGGCCATCCAGCCCGCGAGACGGGTGAGTTCCGCCGACGCGCCGAACAGGGCCCTGCCGACCTCGTCGGAGTAGGAGCCGAGCAGCAGGGGTGCCGCCTCGACCCGCAGACACTCGGGCACCATGGACGAACGCCAGTCCCCGCCCCCGTACTTGGAGTCCCAGCGCCGGGCGTCCTCGGCCGCCTCGCGGAGTTTCAGCACGTCGCTGTGGCCGACCTTCAGGGGCGCTCCGGAGCCGTCGTTCGGACTCACCTCGCGCGCCACCGAACTGTCGGCCGGGGTTATCAGCCAGCGCGAGGCGGGCGTCGCGTAGGCGCTCACGGCGAAGGAGCCGGCCAGGGACTGCCAGATGCCGCCGCCCGCTCTGCGCCCGGCGAGGTCGAGGCGGTACAGGTCCGTCGCCGACCGCACCGCCTGCCCGACGTCACGGGGGAAGGCGAGTCCGACTTCCGGCGCGGGATCCGCGTCCGCCAGGCCGATCTCGTGGAGCGGCACGGGGCGGCCGAGCTTCTGGCCGATGGCGGCCGCGATGAGGTGCGGCGCGGCGCCCTGCGGCACCATGCCCTTCGACACCCAGCGCGCCACCGACGTCTTGTCGTAGCGAAGTGTCAGCCCGCGCTGGGCGCCGAGGTCGTTGACGCGGCGCGCGAGTCCTGCGTTGCTGATTCCCGCGAGGGCGAGAACGGCGCCGAGTTTCTCGTTCGGCCCGCGTTGCTCCCTGGACATGCGCCACCCCTCGACACAGACGGCTGCCGCACTGGCATAACCACGCGGCATTCGTAAACCCAGCGTAGTTCGCCCGATCCCCAGCGTTAAGGGGCGTACGTCCGGTTGGCGGGATTGTGGTCCGTACGACTGTACGGACCGTTGCGGCGTGCTCCCGTTGTGTGGCCGTGCGCCTGCCCGTGCGCTCTTCTCCGGCCACCGGGGGGAGCGCTTCCATGGAACGTGCGTGGGTCGGCCCGCTGTACTGGATCCAGTGGGCTGGGGGACACCGCCGCCTACATCCCCGCGGGCGGCGGACCGGTCCGGGGGGCGAACTCCGCCTCCCGGACTGTGCGTTGCGGAAGCGGTGCGCAAGGCATGTACGGAGCGTGTCCGGGCCTGTCCGTCCATCACCGATTTGGCTGAAAAACGACGGTCCGCCCCGAGGGCAATCAGGGCTCCCACCATGCGAGTTGAGGGCGCGAAGGGCGTCCTGGGGGAGTGTATCGGGGGCGCATTCGCGTCGACCTGTCGGGGGCGGGTGGTGCGGGAGGGGTGCCCCGCGGGCCGGGGGTGGTCCGGTGGCGGTCCGGGGCGGATTTCCTTCCGGTGTGGTGCGGCGTTCTCCGATCTCCCCAACGGGCTTTGCGTGAAAGGTATTTGCCGGTGGATCGTCTTCGCTTGACGGCGCGGGCGTTCGCGTAGGGGCGCACTCCGGGGAGTGCAAGCCGCCGCAGGGGCCCTCTCGTACGCCTCCTTCGTGGCAGCATGGTGCCGAGTTCGTACGGTGCACTGGTTGTCCACAGCCTGTGGAGGCGGCGATGCGATGGTTGGTGGGGTGGAGCAGCACCGTCGCCAGAGCGTCCGCGGTCGGCTCGGCGGGCGCCACGGGCCACGACGGCGAGACCGTGCACCCGGTGGGTTCCCAACTCCTGTGGGGTGACCCGGATCCGCTGTGGGCCGTCGGCGACTGGCGTCCCGACGAGGTGCGCGTGGTGAAGGCCGACGCCGAGAACCGCATCGCCGTCCTCGGCACCTGCGGCGCCTCCGACGAAGAACTACGGGTCGGACTGTTCGCCGCGCGCGGTGGAGCGCTCCGCCACCTCACCAACTGGTCCGGCAGCTACACCGCCGTCGTCCAGGTCGGCCGCCGGGTCACCGTCTGCGGCGACCTCGCCGGCGCCCGGCCCGTGTTCTACACCCCCTGGGCTGGCGGCACCGCCTACGCCACCGCCGCGCTCCCGCTCGCCGACCTCATCGAGGCCAACCTCGACTTCGGCCACCTGGCCGCGATGCTCGCCGCTCCCGACGTACCGGCCGCCGTGCACGACTCCACTCCGTACGAGGGCGTGCGCCGCATCCCGCCCGGACACACGCTCGTCCTGCGGGCCGGAGCGCGCGAGATCGCCGGGTACGAACCCGTCGCCTCCCTCGCCGTCGCCGCGCCCCCCACCGATCCCGCGATCGCCGTGGACGCCGTACGGGACGCCCTCGTGGAGGCCGTCCGCACCCGCCTCTCCGCTCCCCGCCATGTGCCGGGCACGGATGTCGACCCCGGGCCCGTGCCCGGCATGGGACCCGCCGAGCGGCGCGCCGCGCGCGGGACGCCGGTGCCGGGCATCGGGGCCGACCTCTCCGGAGGGCCCGCCTCGGGAACCCTCGCGCTGCTCGCCGCGGGCCTGCCCGGAGCGCCCGGCACGGTCCTCGGACACGGAACCGGTGCCGGGGAACGCCTCCTCGCGGTGACCTTCAACGACCTCGCGGTACGGGGGCACGAGGCCGAGCTGGAGCGGGCCGGGACGCTGGCCGCGAACCCCCGGCTGCACCACGTGGTCGTCGCCGGGGGCGAAGAGACGCTTCCGTACGCCGACCTGGAGGGGCCGCTGACCGACGAGCCGGGGCCGTCCCTGGTGACGGCGGCACGCCACCGCGCGCGGCTCGTCTCCGGCAGCGCGGACCACTTCACGGGCTACGGCGCGCGCCAGGTGCTGGACGCCCATCCGGCCCGGCTCGCCGACCTGCTCATGGACCGCAAGCGGCGCCATCTGGTGCGTCCCGTCGCCGCGTTGACGAAGGCCGACGGCTCAGTGATGGTCCCCGCGCGCGTGTACGGCGCGGCGCGCAAGCTCGCCCGTACGCCGTACCGCACCGGGGTCGACGTCCTCGCCGAACAGTTGCTGCACCGGAGGTTCGAGGACGCCGGGGGCGCGGTGGGCGCGTCGCTCGCCGCGCTCAGCTGGGCGAGACCCGGGCCGGCCGCGCGCTGGCTGACGGGGGAGGCGCTGGCTGAAGTATCGGTTCGTCTCCAAGGGGGCGGCGGGCGGCCGATCGTCGGGCCCGGACAGCGGCCGGGGGATTTCCGCGCACGTGCCGCGCTGGCCCGCCACGCGGCCGACGTCCGGGTCCTGGAGCAGGCCGCCGAGATCCGCTTCCAGCGGCTGCACACGCCGTTCCTGGACAACCAGGTCGTCCGGGCGTGCCGTGAGCTTCCGGAGGCGCTGCGGGTGCAGCCGGGGGCGCGGGCGGCGATCCTGCGGACGGTGCTGGAGGGGGCCGGGGTGGCCGATCTGCCCTCCGGGTGGGGGGCTCCGTCCCACGCGTCCTCCACGGCGGCGGCCCGGACCGGGGTGCGGGTGGCGGCCGATTCCCTGGTCTCCCTGTTCGACACGCCGTTGCTCGCGCAGGCGGGGCTCGTCGAGGCGCGCGTCGTCCGCAAGGCGCTGCGCTCGGCGGCGGAGGGGGCGCCGCTGCCCCTCGACGGGCTGGCCGATCTCGTCTCGCTCGAACTGTGGCTGCGGCGGTTGCTGGCCCGGCGCGGAACGTGCTGGACCGGGACACCGGCGCGTCAGCGGGCCGTTCCCGCGGGGATCGTTCCGCAGGGGAGGGCGCTGGGCGCGGCTGCCCGTCAGTCCTGAACGCCGACGGGTTCGGTGCCGGTCCGGTGGGTGGGTCGGGGCCGTGCCGGTGCATCAGCCCGTCGCCGTCGGACAGGGATGTGGGCGTCGGTGGCGACGGGCATCGATGTACCGGCACGGCCCCTCACGCCGGATCCCGGCCGCGGGTGAGCGGTGGCTCGGGTGCAGTCCCTCGCGGGCGTGAAGATCCAGCCCCTCCGGCGTTTGAGGAGCGGGGGTTCGGGGGCGGCGCCCCAGGGACGATGGGGGTCCCCCCTGGTCTGGGGGTCCCTCCCGGCCGAAGGCTGGGGGAGAAGCCGAGACCTTGGGGGAGGGTAGGGGCGGAGGGGGCGAAGAAAGCTTGTGCTCGGGGGCCGTCGCCGGGGACGGGGTGGAGCGGCTCGCCGGAGTATCCCGGTGACCCGGAGCGGGCGGGCGGTGAGAATGGGGGCGTGCGGTACGGGATTCTGGGGGTTGCCCAGGCGGAGGACGACCGGGGGGCCCTGGTCACGGTGGGCGGCCCCCGGGTACGCGCGCTGCTCACGGCCCTCGCCCGCCACCCCGCCCGCACGATCTCCCCGGACACCCTCATCGACGAGGTGTGGGCGGACGATCCGCCCCAGGACGCCCCGGCGGCGCTGCAGGCACTGGTCGGCCGCCTCCGCCGGGCCGTCGGGAAGGACGCCGTCACCTCGGAGCCCGGCGGCTACCGGCTCCGGGCCACCCGGGACGACGTGGACCTGTTCGTCTTCGAGCGGCTCGTCACGGAGGGCAGGACCGCCCTCGACGGCGGCGACGCCCGTACCGCCGCCGCCCGGCTGGGCGAAGCCCTCGCCCTGTGGCGCGGCCCCGCCCTCGCGGACCTTCCCGACCGCACCGCCGCGACCCGTCCGGAAGCGCTGCGCCTGGAGGCGACGCGCAGCCGTGTCGAGGCGGACCTGCGGCTCGGCCGGGCCTTCGACGTCGTACCGGAGCTGAAGGAGCTTACGGCGGCCCACCCGTACGACGAGGCGCTGCACGTCCTGCTCATCCGCGCCCTGCGCGAGACCGGTCGCGGTGCCGACGCGCTGGCCGCGTACGAGGACGTCCGCCGCGCGCTGGCGGACGGTCTCGGCGCGGACCCCGGGCCGGAGCTGCGGGACCTGCACGCCGCGCTGCTGGACCCGCGGGAGTCCGGATCCGGGACGGTCGCCGCGCCGGCCGAGGGTCCCCGGGACGGGGACCCCTCCCGTGCCCGGCGGACCGGGAACATCCGTCCCCGTCTGAACTCCTTCGTCGGCCGGGAACACGAGGTCGGGGCCATCCGTTCGGACGTGCGGGGGGCGCGGCTGGTCACGCTGACCGGACCGGGAGGCTCGGGCAAGACCCGCCTCGCCGAGGAGGCCGCCGCCGGGCTTTCGCAGGCGTGGCTGGCCGAGCTGGCCCCGCTCGACCGGCCCGAGGCGGTCCCGGGCGCGGTGGTCAGCGCCCTCGGTCTGCGCGAGACCGCACTGATCTCCAACGAGATGACGGTCGCGCAGGACGACCCGGTAGCCCTGCTCGTCGAGTACTGCGCCCCGCGCAGCCAGCTCCTGATCCTCGACAACTGCGAGCACGTGATCGACGCGGCGGCCGAACTCGCCGAGACGCTGCTGACCCGCTGCCCCGGCCTCACGATCCTCGCCACCAGCCGCGAACCCCTGGGCGTCCCCGGCGAGTTGGTGCGCCCGGTCGAGCCGCTCCGGCCCGATTCCGCGCACCGCCTCTTCATGGAGCGGGCCTCCGTGGTGCGTCCCGCCGCCGCGTTCCACGACCCCGCCGCCGTGGACGAGATCTGCCGACGGCTCGACGGCCTGCCCCTGGCCATCGAGCTGGCCGCGGCCCGGTTGCGGCTGCTCACCCCGCGGCAGATCGCCGACCGGCTCGACGACCGCTTCCGGCTGCTGACCTCCGGAAGCCGTACGGTGCTGCCCCGTCAGCAGACCCTGCGCGCCGTCGTCGACTGGTCCTGGGACCTGCTCGACGAACGGGAGCGGACCGTGCTGCGCGAGGCGTCCGTGTTCGCGGGCGGCTGGGACCTGGCCGCCGCGGAGGCCGTGTGCACCGGCCCCGCGGCCGACCTCGTCGGCGCTCTCGTCGACAAGTCCCTCCTCGTCGCCACTCCGGACGGCACGGGCGGCGGGATGCGCTACCGCATGCTGGAGACCATCCACGAGTACGCCGCCGAACGTGCCGCCGAGGTCCCCGAGCTGCGCGCCGCCGCCGAGCGACGCCACCGCGCGTGGGTGCGCGCCCTGGCCGAGGAGGCCGAGCCCCAGCTCCGCTCGGCCGGCCAACTCCCCTGGATCCGACGTCTGGAGGCCGAGCTCGACAACATCAGGGCCGCTCTCCGGCGCTCCCTCGCCGCCCGGGACGAGGAGGGCGCGGGCGCTCTCGTCCTCGACATGGGCTGGTTCTGGTGGCTGCGCAACTTCCGGCACGAGGGCATCCGCTGGACGGACCTCGTCCTGAGGCTGGGCGCGTTGCTCGACGCACCGGCCACCGACCGTGCGGCGGGCGGCCGTTCCGGGTGTGCCACCGGTGACCGTCTCGTCTCCGACCTCGAGGACGTCGATCCGGTGGGCGCCTTCCTCGACCACCCCGAGCGCGACGAGCGGCACCCGCTGCACGCCATGCGGATGCGGCTGCGGATGCTCCACCTGTTCATGAAGGTGGACGTCGTTCCGCTGGACGAGTGGGGGGAGGGCCGGCTGCGGGAGTACGTGGAGCGGGTGCGGGGCGCCTTCGAGCGGGGCGGTCCGGACGCGGCGCGCATGCCGGGGATCGTCTGGCCGATGGCCGCGCACTTCCTGGGCGATCCGGACGACGTGGGGCCGGCGATGCACGCGACGGTCGCCAACTGCCGCGAGTACGGCGGCGAATGGGAGATCGGCGTCGCCCTGATGTTCCGTACGCACATGGTCGTCGACGCCCCGGGCGGCATGCCGGGCGTGGACGAGGACCTGGAGGAACTGCGCGGGCTCAGCCGGAGGGTCGGGGACCGCTGGATGCGGGCCCAGGTGTGCAGCGCGGCCGGTGAGGCGGCCATGGCACGCAGCCGGTACGACGAGGCGAAGGGCGAGTACGAGGAGGCGCTGCGGCTCGCCTACGAGGTGGGCGCGTACGCGGAGGTGCCGTTCCTCATGGCGCGGCTGGCCGAGATCGCCCACCGCGCCGGCGAGAGTTCTCTGGCCCTGGCGACGCTGGACGAGGCGAGCGCCGCCGCCGACCAGTACGGGGTGACGGACTCCCGGGCCTTCGTCCATCTGCTGCGCGCCCAGGTGGTCCTGGACGGCGGGGAGGTCGCCCTCGCGCGCGAACTGTGCGGGAAGTCGCGCGAGGAGAGCCTCAGAGGTACCCCGCCGCCGCAGTTCACGGCGGGGTTGAACTGGGTCGACGCCCTGGTCACGGCCGCCGAGTCCGGCCCTGCGCAGGGTCTGCGGAAGCTGGGTGCCGGGCTGCGGCACGCGATGGACGCGCGGTGCTCCGACGTGGTGGCCGCGGCCTTCGCCGAGGGCGCCGCGCGTCTGTTCGCGGAGCTGGGCGCCCACCCGGTGGCCACGCGGCTGACGGCCGCCGGCACCGGCTGGCGCGGCGGGGATCTGCGGTCCGCCCGGGAGAGCGCCGACGTCCGGCGCACCGAGGCCGCCGCCCTCGCGGCGCTCGGCCCGGAGCGCTACGAGTCCGAGCGCGCCCGGGGCTCCGGCTACACCCAGGAAGAAGCCCTCCGCGACCTCACCGAAACCCTCGAGACCCACCCCGTCGGCTAGCCGTTCAGCGGCACAGGAACTTCGACTCCGCCCAGTCGCCCAGTGAGGCCGGGTCGAACGGGCTGCGGGGTTCGACGACGAGCCGGACCGTCCGGTGGCCGGTGAGGTCCACGTGGACGGGGACCGCCGGGTCGCCGCCCTCGACCAGCGGTGACCGCCACAGCCGGGATCCGTCCGCGTAGACGGAGAACCGCAGCCCGCCCGGGACCGGCGTCAGATCGTCGACACCGGCCATCGCGTCGTACGAGTTGCATTCGCGGTTGAGATCGATGGTGACGGAGGACCGGCTGTGCACGGTCACCCCGTGCGCGTACCGGGTGTCCGCGATGTTCATCCCGTCGCGCTGCCACACCCGGCTGCTCCCGACCAGCCGCATCTCCGGCTCGGTGTGGTCGCCGAGGACGTCGTACCCCAGGTCGCTCCACCGGTAGACGACGGGGGCGGGCGGGGGAGGGGCCGGGGTCGGTTCGGACTCCGTCGGGGTCGGTTCCGGCAGCGGGGGCGAGGCCGGAGGCGGGGCCGGAGTCGGCGCGGGGGGCGGACTCGGGCTCGGGGCCACTCTCGGCGTCGGCTTCGGGGCGGGCCTCGGCTCCGCCGCGGCGGGCGGGGCGGGTGCCGGCCCGCGCACCACCGCCGGCGTCCCGGGCGCGGGGGATCTCCTGGGCGGCACCGGCGACGGCACCGGCGCCTCGACGGCGGGCGAGGCGGCCGGTGCCGCCCCGGGCCGCCGGGCGGGGCTGTCGTCGCCGACCAGGGAGAGCGCCACCGCCGCCGCGGCCACCGCGACGACACCGGCCGCGATACCGGCTTTGACCGGAGCGCCGAGTCCCTCGGCGACCGCCGCGCCGCCTCCGGCGCCCGCTCCCGACGAGCCGCCGCCCGCCACGGCCGCCGCGCCCGCGGCTCCGGCCGCACCCGCTCCGGCGCCACCGGCGATGAGCGCGAGGGCCTTCGCGTACCCGGCGGCACCGAACCAGCCGATGACCGCGACCGGTACGACCGCGGGGATCCCGCCGGCCACTTCCTTGATCTGGCCCGCGGCCAGGCGGCACCTGGCGCACTCCTCCAGGTGCTTGCGCAGCCCCCGTTCGGCACGGGTGCGCAAGCTGCCGCGGGCGTAGGCCCCGAGCCGGTCGGCGTGGCGCGCGCACTCCTCGTCCAGGGCGGACGTGGTGCTGACGTGCGCCTGGAGGTAGGCCTGCCTGAGCCCCTCGCGGGCGCGGCTGGCGAGCACACGGGTGCCGTTCGCGTCGAGGCCGAAGAGCGTGGCGACCTCGCTCGGGGACTCGTCCTCGACCTCGGTGTGCCACAGCACGGCCTGCCAGCGCTCCGGCAGCGAGCGGAAGGCCCGCATGGCCATGGACTGCTCGGCCTCGTGCATCGCGCGTACGTCCGCGCCGAGGCCGAGGGGGTCGTCGAGGGGCTCGGGAGCGCGGGCGGCCTGCGCGGCGAACACCGCGAAGTCGTCGACCAGTTGCTCCCGCCTGGCCGTCCTCGTCCAGCTCGCGGCGACCCGGCGGACGGTGGTGAGGAGGTACGCGCGCACGGCGTGCTCGGGACCGCTGCCGCCGCGCACGGCCTGGAGCATGCGGGCGAACACCTCGGCCGTGAGGTCGTCGGCGGTGTGCGGGTCGCGGCAGCAGGTGCGGGCGTAACGGCGGACGGCTTCGGCGTGCCGGCGGTACAGCTCCTCGTACGCCGTGTCGTCGCCCGCGCGCATCCGCTCGATCAGACCGGCGTCGGGGGGAGGCGGGTCCACCGGGAGCGCCGGGTCCCGCGGGGGCGGCAGGACACCGCCCTCGCGCCGGCCCCACCGGTCGCGCTGCGACGGCACGCCGGGGTCCGCCGTGCCGTGGTGCAGGGCACCGCTGTCGGAACCTTCGCCGTCGGGGTTCACGCCGCGCGGGCCCACACCGTGCGGGCCGCCCTGACCCGGCACCTGCCACGACGGTGAGCCGCCGGTCGGTGAGCCGCCGGTTTCCGTGCCGCCGTCGGGACCGTCGTCACCGAGTGACTCGTCCCGCCCGTCAACGCTCATCGCGGAAAGCCCCCGCCTGCCCACTCGGACCCGAATACCGGGACAGACTGTCACAGGCCGCCCGAGCGGCACCCCCTCGTACGGACCAACCACTCGTCCGAGGGGTTTTGCCGCTCTGTGGTACTAACTGTCATCCGTCCGGGGAATGGTCAATGGCCGTTGTGCGCGCGGGAGATGGCGGAGGAGACGGAAGGAAGCCGTCGCTACCGTCCCCAAAGGGACGCACGGGTGCGGGACGCGCCCTCGTGCCAGGGGCGCACGGCGCAGTGGAGGCACGCGAGAGCGATGCTCCTGGGCGCGAGTCGTGCCGCACTCGCGCCCGGGAGCATCGGTGTGCCCGGGAGCACCCGCGTACGCGCGGCTTCCGCGCGCCGGGAGTGTCCTCGTGCCCCGGAACCTCCTCAGGCCCCGGAGCCGTTCCGCGGCCGGAACCCGCCCGTGCCGCGGTCGCTTCCGGTCCGGTTCACGCCGGACGCGAGCGCAGGCCCTCCAGCAGGATGTCGAGGAGCCGGGCCGAGGCCGCCGCCTGCTGGGCCGCGTCCGGCAGCGAGGGCGCCGCCGTCGCGATGACCAGCAGGACGTCCGCCACGGTGACGTCCGCGCGCAACTCGCCCGCCGCGCGCGCCCGGTCGACGAGCCGCCCGACCACTTCGAGCAGTGCCGCCGCGCCGGCGTCGTCCACCTCGGCGATCACCGGCTCGTCCTCGGGGGCGGGCCGCTGCTCGACGAGCCGCAGCTCGGGCGCGGGCTGGGACCGCTGCTGCGGCACCCGTGCCTCGTCCGGCTCGGGACCGTCCTCGGCGACGCCGACCCGCAGCACCTGCGGCGGCAGCAGCCGTCCGGCGCCCGAGGCCACCGACGTCCGCAGGAAGCGCGAGAGCGCCGACCACGGCTCGTCCTCCTGGCCGAGCGCGGCGCGTGCCTGGTCGGTCAGCCGGGAGGTCTCCTCCTCGGCTATCCGGCGCACCAGGACGTCCTTGCTCGGGAAGCGCCGGTACACCGTGCCGACACCGACCCTCGCCCGCCGGGCGACGTCCTCCATCGGCGCGCCGTACCCCAGCTCGCCGAAGACCTCGCGCGCCGCGCGCAGTACGTGTTCCAGATTGCGCTGTGCGTCCACACGCAGCGGCGTCGTGCGCGATCCGTCCGCCGGACCGCGTCCGTTGCCGCTCGGCGCCGCGCCGATCGCACCACCAGGTGCGACGGCTGACGCGGAAGACCAATGAGAGTCCTGAATATGCATAAGCGTTCCCCCGGTAATGACGTCTCCCCCCGGAGACTCTCCCCGCCATCGACAGACCGGAGCGCGTGGAACAAGCTGGTGTGCGAGCCCGTCGTACGGACTCGCCGAGCGCATCCCCCTACACCCCGTCGACACACGAACATAGTTGAGCGGGGGTCAATTCAGAAGGGGCAGGTTCCGCACGGAGCGCCCCCCGATCGGAGTACGGACCCTGTACGTCCCGATTACGCCCTGTCCGAATACCCCCCTCACCCACCTTGACCAGCGGGTTTTCCCTAGACTCCGGCAAATCGGCCAACTCCGCACGTTGTAGGCGGCCGGTCACACAAATTGCCGGGGCTGTGGACAAACTCCGGAGCGGGGTGCGTCATGGGACGGTGAAGGAACGTGCGCGCATTCTCATCGTCGGCGGCGGCTACGTCGGGATGTACACCGCCCTGCGTCTCCAGCGGCAGTTGAAGCCCGAACTGAAGCGGGGCGAAGTCGAGATCACGGTCGTGTCGCCCGACCCCTACATGACGTATCAGCCGTTCCTTCCCGAAGCCGCCGCGGGCTCGATCTCGCCGCGTCACGTGGTCGTTCCGCTGCGCCGGGTCCTCGACCGGTGCCGGATCGTCATCGGCGAGGTCCGGTCGATCGACCACGCCAAGCGCACCGCCACGCTCACCACGCTCGCCACCGAGGAGGAGGGCGCGGGCGCCGAGCAGATCACCTACGACGAACTCGTGCTCGCCCCCGGCTCGGTCTCGCGCACCCTGCCGATCCCCGGACTTGCCGACTTCGCCATCGGCTTCAAGACGGTCGAAGAGGCCATCGGACTGCGCAACCACGTCATCGAGCAGATGGACATCGCCTCCTCCACCCGCGATCCCGCGATCCGGGACGCGGCCCTGACCTTCGTCTTCGTGGGAGGCGGTTACGCCGGCGTCGAGGCGCTCGGCGAGCTGGAGGACATGGCCCGCTACACCGCGCGGTACTACCTCAACATCAAGCCCGAGGACATGAAGTGGATCCTCGTCGAGGCCTCCGACCGCATCCTCCCCGAGGTCGGCGAGGAGATGGGCCGGTACACGGTCAGCCAGCTGCGCCGGCGCAACATCGAGGTGCGCCTGGAGACCCGCCTCAACAGCTGCGCGGACCGGGTCGCCGTCCTCAGTGACGGCGCGCGCTTCCCGACGCGCACCGTCGTGTGGACGGCCGGTGTGAAACCGCACCCCCTCCTTGCCGCGACCGACCTCCCCCTGAACGAGCGCGGCCGCATCGAGTGCACCCCCCGGCTCACCGTCGACGGCGTCCCGCACGCCTGGGCCGCCGGAGACGCCGCCGCCGTCCCCGACGTGACCGCGGAACCCGGCAAGGAGACCGCGCCCAACGCCCAGCACGCCGTGCGCCAGGCGAAGGTCCTCGGCGACAACCTCGCGCACACCCTGCGCGGCGAGCCCCTGGAGACCTACTCCCACAAATACGTCGGCTCGGTCGCCTCCCTGGGACTGCACAAGGGAGTCGCACACGTCTACGGGCGCAAGCTGAGGGGCTATCCTGCCTGGTTCATGCACCGCGTCTACCACCTCAGCAGGGTGCCGACCTTCAACCGCAAGGCCCGTGTACTCGCCGAATGGACCCTGGCAGGTCTCTTCAAGCGGGAGATCGTGTCCCTCGGTTCACTCGAACACCCCCGTGCGGAGTTCGAACTGGCGGCCGGGGGAAAGCCTCCGACCGACCCGAAGGGGTCGTCCTGACCGGACAGCGGAACTCCACCGGCAGGGACGGCGTCTGACGGAAGCAGACCCGGTCGGTCAGACTGCCAGACAGGTCCACGACTTTGGGCGGGTGAACCGCTCGCCCTTCTAACACGAGGCTTTCCCCACTGTGAACTTCACGCGCTGGAGCGCCCGGCTCCCCGGAACGCAGCGCCGCGCCGCAGCGCGGACCGAGCACACGGCCGCACCCACGGCCGCCCCGGACAGGCGAGGGGAAGGCTCCGTGCCGGCGGCCCGCGTCGAGCAGCTCACCGACGACGTCCCGCCCGGGCTCGCCGTCGACGAACTCCCGGTGCACGCGGTCCTCGACCGCGTCCCCGCCCTCGTCGCCCTCGTGCACGGTCCCGAGCACCGCGTCTCGTACGTCAACGACGCCTACACGGCGGCCTTCGGCGCCCGCCCCGCCGGCGCACCCGCGCGCGAGGCGCTGCCCGAGCTGGACGAGCTCGGCCTGCTGCCGCTCCTCGACCAGGTCCTGCGCAGCTCCAGACCCCGTACCGTCAAGTCCCGCAAGGTGTCGACCGGCCGCTCCTACACGTTCACCTGCACCCCGGTCGACACCTCATCGGGGGACGACGGCCGCGGAGTGCTCGTCTTCGCCACCGACGTCACCGACCACGCCGAGGCCGCCGAGCGGCTGCGCGCCAGCGAACGCCGTCAGCGCGAGACCGCCGTCACCCTCCAGCGTTCCCTGCTCCCGCAGGAGCTGGAGGAGCCCGACGACCTGCGCATCGCCGCCACCTACCTGCCCGGCGGCACGGAAGCGGCGGTCGGCGGGGACTGGTACGACGTCATCACCCTCGGCGGCGGCCGCACCGCGCTCGTCATCGGCGACGTCATGGGCCGCGGGGTCCGCGCGGCCGCCGTCATGGGCCAGCTGCGCACGGCCGTGCGCGCGTACGCCCGGCTCGACCTGCCGCCGCACGAGGTCCTGCAGCTCCTCGACGGCCTCGCCACCGAGATCGACGCCAACCAGATCGCCACCTGCGTGTACGCCGTCCACGACCCGAACGAGGGCCGGCTCGTCTACGCCTCCGCAGGCCACCTGCCCATCCTGGTCCGCGACGAGAACGGCACCATCCACCGCGCCGACGAGCCGACCGGACCGCCGCTCGGCACCGGCGGCTGGCTGCACGCCTCCGGCTCGGTCCCGCTGGGCCCCGGCTCCACCGCCGTCCTGTACACGGACGGCCTCGTCGAGCGCCGCGACGAGGACCTCGACGAGGGCATCGCCTCCCTGGAACGCGCCCTGGCCGGAGCCACGGGCGGTCCGCAGGTGATCTGCGACCGCCTGGTGCGCGCGGCCGGCGTCACCGCCGACCACGACGACGACGTCGCCGTCCTGGTCCTCCAGCACCCCTCCCGCACGGGCTCCGACGGAGAGCTCTTCCGCAACGCCGCCCTGGAACTGCTCGGCGGCATGGAAGCGGCCCCCCGCGCGCGTGCCTTCGCCTCCGGAGTGCTGGCCAGCTGGCGTTTCCCCGCCGATCTGCACGACCTCGGCGTCCTGGCCGCCAGCGAACTCGTCGCCAACTCGCTCCAGCACGGCACCCCGCCGATGCGCCTGCGCCTGCGCCGCACCGACCGCCGTCTGATCATCGAGGTCACCGACGGCGACGACCACCTCCCGCGCCGCCGCCGCGCGGAGCCCGGCGACGAGACGGGCCGCGGCATCGCGATCGTGGCCACGATCGCCTCCGGATGGGGCTCCCGCCGCACACCGGGCGGCGGCAAGGCGGTGTGGTGCGAGTTCGCGCTCCCGCGCGCCGGGAAGTGAATCCGCACCCCGGGAAGTGAATCCGCGCCTCCGGAGCCGAAGCCGCGCCCCAGGAATCGAATCCGCGCCCCGAGAATCGAATCCCGGGGCGCGGGCCGGCCCGGACGCGTTCCGCGCGTCCCCTGGCCGGGAGGGCCGCCCGGTGCTAAGAGCTCCCCATGGCAGACGAATCGGGCTTTCAGCTCAAAGGAAGTGCCCCCGAGCGCTACGAGCGGTACGCGGCACCGTTCATGGTGCCCTTCGTGGAAGCGGTCCTGGACGCGGTCGACCTGTGTCCCGGTGCCAAGGTGCTCGACCTGGCCTGCGGCACCGGCTTCGCGGCCCGCGCGGCGGCGGCCCGGGTCGGACCCTCCGGCCGGGTCTCGGGGACGGACGTCAACGCGGGCATGATCGCCATGGCCGCGGAGCAAGCGCCCCGCATGTACCCGGACATCGAGTTCACCGTCGCCTCCGCCGAGAAACTTCCCTACGAGGACGCGGCCTTCGACGCGGTCGTGTGCCAGCAGGGCGTCCAGTTCTTCCCCGGCCTGGACGCGGCCTTCGCGGAGGCGGCCCGCGTGACCCGTCCCGGCGGACGCTTCGCCGCCACCGCATGGGCCGCCAGAGAACTCATCCCGTACTTCGTCGCCCAGTACGAGGCGGTCGAGGAGTACGGCGGAAAGGAGCTCGCGGCGGACTACGAGGGCGCCTTCTCCGGCACCCCCGAGCGGCTCTCCGCCGCCCTGCGCGGCGCCGGCTTCCACGAGGTCGCCGTCCGGCAGATCACCTTCGGCATCGCCCTCCCGCCCCTCGACGCCTACGCCCCCGGTCAGCTCTCGTCCACATCCTGGGGACAGGCGATCGTCGACACCGCGGGAGAGGAAGGACTCCAGGGCGCGGGGCGGGTCGTCCACACCCGCCTCGCCAACCACACCGCCCCCGACGGCACCGCCACCCTCCCCTTCACCGCCAACCTGCTGACCGGCATCCGCTGAGACCCGCGACCGCGCACACGGAACGGCCGCCGTCACGTCTCTCCGTGACGGCGGCCGTTCCGTGGTCCGCACCCGTTTCGCGAGTCCGCCGGTCAGGCGCTCGCGGGCATCGGCTCGGCCGCGGCCCCGCCCTGCGCGACCACCCGGCTGCGGGCGAGCGATGGCTGGTCCTGCACGGGGGTCAGCCGCCGCCCGAGCCGCAGTGCCAAGGCCGTGATCCCGAGCGAGAAGAGCAGGAACGTCACGACGTACGGGCCGTGCAGCGAGGCCCCCATCGGGCCGCCCACCGCCGGGCCGATCGCCAGCGCGAGCTGCTTCACCAGGGCGAAGGCGGAGTTGTACTGACCCGCCATGCCCGTCGGCGCCAGATCGGCGACCAGCGGGGCGACCGTCGGCGACAGCATCGCCTCACCGAGCCCGAAGAGCGCGTACGTCGAGACGAAGGCCGCCGTGGCCATGGTTCGGCTGCCGTGCCCGAGGCCCGCGTATCCGGCCGCCAGCCAGGCGACGGCCCAGATGAGCCCGACCGCGGCGATCACCCGGGTCCGCTTGCGGCGCTCGACGAACTTCAGCACCGCGAACTGCGCGACCACGATCATCGCGGTGTTCGCCGCCATCGCCGTACCGAGCGCGGACGTGGAGATCCCGGCCGCCTCGACGCCGTACGCGGACAGCCCCGACTCGAACTGCCCGTAGCAGGCGAAGAACAGCACGAAGCCCAGCACGGAGAGCTGCACCATGGCCCGGTTGCCGAGCAGCTGCTTCCAGCTGCCGCTCCTGGACCGGGGCGCGTTCCCGTCGATCCGCGGCGCGTGCGGCATCCGGACGGTCGCCATGATCACGACCAGCACCAGGAACATCGCCGCCTCGATCGCGAACAGCAGCGTGAACGAGCTCGCCCGGTCCGGGTCGACGATGTGGCCGCCGATGAGTCCACCGACACCGAGCCCCAGGTTCTGCAGGAAGAACTGTGTCGCGAAGGCCCGCGAGCGGGTGTCCGCCGAGGAGCAGTCCACGATCATCGTCGCGAGCGACGGCTGCATCACCGCCTGCCCGGCACCGAGCGCCGCCGCCGACAGCACCACGGTCGTCGCGCTGTTCGCCAGGCCGAGGCTCAGCGCGCCCAGGGCGGCGGTGACCAGAGCGGCGAGCAGGACCGGCAGGGGACCACGCCGGACGATCGCCCGTCCGGCGAACGGCAGCACGACGAGAGCGGCCACGGCGAAGACGGCGAGCACGACGCCCGCCGTCATGGAGCCGAGTCCCCGCACCTGCGCCACGTAGACGTAGAGGAAGGGGACGGTAAAGCCGAGCCCGAACGCGCTGAGCGCGTTGCCCATGTGGATCCGGCGCATCGCTGCGCCCATCGCCCTGGTCACTTTCACCTGCCTTGGTCGTGAAGCCGTACCGGCTGCCCGCGGGTCCCGTGCCGGTGACACGTTCCCCTGCATGAGTGCAAGCTCGAAGACTTCAAAGCTAAATTTCAAGGTTGAACTCTACACCTTGAAGGACTTCGACACCAAGCGACGTCGTGCGATACTCGGGCCATGGGCGACACCCCCGGCGTCAGCGAGCCGACACTCGAAGAACAGATCGCCGCCTACCAGCGCGAGTTCCAGGACCTCGACCCCCAGGTCGAGAAGATCGTCTCGGCGCTGTCCCGCCTCAACCGGCGGATGAACGTCGCCTACGGCCGCCAGACCGCCGCGCTCGGCATCAGCAACGCCGAGTGGGAGGTCCTGAAGGCGCTGGTCCTCGCCGGCGCCCCGTACCGCCTCGGCCCGAGCGAGCTGGCCAAGCGCCTCGGCCTCACCCCGGCCGCCATGACCCACCGCATCGACCGCATGGTCATGGAGGGCCTGGTCACCCGGGAGCGCGACGAGTCGAACCGGGTGCGCGTCATCGTCGAGCTGACCGACGAGGGCCGGGAGAAGTGGCTGGAGGCCATGCGTCTCGCCACGGTCTTCGAGGAGGACCTGCTCCAGGACCTCTCCGCCGAGGACCGCGGAGTCCTGGGCGAGGTCCTGACCCGCCTGCTGCGACGGGTGGAGGACGCCCAGCCGGACGCGGGCGGCCGGCTCACCGACCTCGATTAAAAGATCTTGACAGGGAAGGGTTGACACTGCCCTGGCAGATCCGTAGAGTTCTTCGAGTTGTCGCGGGACCGGAACGGTTCTGCGGCGGCACCTCCGCCGCTGATGCGGCAAACAAACCACAGCACGATCTCCCAGCCGGGGTGAATTCGGCGTGCCCGAATTCAATTTCGATTGGGGTCCGGCGGCCCGATTAGGAACTGCCGGGAAGATCCGCTAAAGTTTGAGACGTCGGAACGGCCCAACAGCCGCGAAGACAAAACCCGCTGACTGGGAGTCAGGCCCGAAAGAGTCTGATAGAGTCGGAAACGCAAGACCGAAGGGAAGCGCCCGGAGGAAAGCCCGAGAGGGTGAGTACGAAGGAAGCGTCCGTTCCTTGAGAACTCAACAGCGTGCCAAAAATCAACGCC